>PEAD01000046.1 GCA_002753335.1 Nitrospirae bacterium MYbin3 | reverse complement strand
GGAGACTTGCCGGATTTTGTCTTGAAGTAATTTATTTGCAACTTCATTATGAATGATACAACCAATTGGTTGTTAAATGTCAATAGTCATCTTAACTTAAAAAAACAAGAGGACTATTAGCATAGACCTCACACTATAGCTGTCGCTGTTAAGAAAGCGATGCCCTTTATTTTTGCTAATTTCGGACCAAGTCGACCAGTGATTTCGGAGTAATCCGACCACACATTATGGATGACACCACAATTGAATCGTTGCTATTTTCAAGCGATACTGCTCGAAACAATCCTAAACGACCATTTCCGGACCTAAGGAATATCCACGAAGAGCTTCGCCACAAAGGAGTAACACTTCAGCTACTGTGGCTTGAATTTAGACGGTGTCAGATTTTTTCCTTCCAAGGGAATTTTTTGACAACATGTCCTTTTTCGTACACAACTAGAGGGGTGTGCGTCTGTTTTGCAATCGCTATTGCTTTTTTAGCAGCTCGCCGCAGCGCAGCTTCAACTCCAGCAAAGTCTTTGTCGAGAATTTCTTTTTTTGCTGTATTCATGTTTTTTCTCCTTCATCAATCAATCTGGGTTTTACGCCGGAGTTGTCATAAAGAATCCATTTATCAACTAACCCTTTATAAAGGGATTGAAAGTTTTGCCATCCTTTTTCATATCGCCGATGGATAACATTTTCAGGAATATCATGCCCTCCCTGTGCCACACGATATTTTACCCTATCAACAGCCAACTTCACATCAGGCAAATAGAGAAATATTAATTTTATGCTGTATCCTTTTCTCTGCCATTGAGGAATCATCAAGGCATACTTTTGGCCGCTCAAAGTTGTTTCAAAAGCAAAATTATCACCGTGGAGTGCATGCCTTTTTATTTCTTCAAGCATAAGCCTGCCCGCGCGAAAAGAAACCTGCTCAGGAAGAAATGGTGAAATACCAGCTGCAATAAGATCCGCATTCACAAAGGCAGGACATTCGCCTTCGTTAGGCAAAAACTCAAGTGCAAATGTTGTCTTGCCTGCACCGTTAGGCCCTGCAATAATGACAATTTTCCTATCTTTAGCCATGATTTTCTGGTAATCGCATGTAATTACAGCATTTGCTGCATTGTCACTAACAAGTTTAACATAATTTCTCACACTCTGGACGGAGACATTTGATGAAGACATTCTTTTTTCCCATCGGTCCATTCGTAATCTATGATAGCAACTTTATATCAGCCAATTAAGACTCGACTTTGATATACTGATACATGACAAAAAAGCTCCACGCACCTAAATCTGGGGGTCTTACATATGGCAACTCATTGATAATTACTGATAAAACAAATCAAACATATCCTTTCGAATCGGCTCGCCCCGACCAATTTTTCAGTAAGCAACCTCCTCTGCGGCAAAGACCAGAGGAGGTTGGGACAACTTAAATTTACTAAAATAGTACCTGTATCTCTTACTGCTATTTTTTCTCTACAACCACAACCTCTGAACGTTCGCTCTCAAGCCCGGTTTCATCAACTGCGGTGATGAAGAACTCGGTTTTGTCCTTCAATTCATCAATTGCCCAAACAGTAGCCTGCACCGAAGCGAGGTTCTGTCCGGCTCCCAAGAAGCCTTTTTTATACACAACATAATGCTTTATATCTTTCTCAGCGTTGGCATCCCATATCAACGCTTTTTTGCCGTCCTTCTCGGACAGCTTAAGCCCCACAGGTTTATGCGGCAGGGGTTTTGTCTTTGCTGAAACCGAATCCGACATCTCACTCACCAAGCCGTCTTTATCCAGAGCCTGAACTTTGTATGAGTATTCGATGCCGTCTTTCAGGTCTGCATCAACATAGCTTATGCCTTCACGCACAGTCTTGTGTTTGTCATAATCTTTCTCGTCAGATCTTTTACGATGAATCAGGTACTCTTTGATGTCCGGCTCATTATTTTTATTCCAGTCCAGACTCACTTTTTTGACCTCGCCCGATTTAGCCTTAAGTCCGGTAGGGGTTTTAGGCACCGCCTTTGTAATGGCCGATACTACGCCAGATACAGGGCTTTCGGCGTTTGCTGAGTTATAGCATGTGATACGGTAATAATAGGCTGTATTGTCCTTCAGCGGCTTGTCATCGTCAACAAAAGCCGTCTTTCTGTCCGAGTCCACATCGCCTATTTTTTTAAACTCGCCCTTCTCCTCTGTCGAACGGTATATTCTGTATCCCTTGATTTCGTCAGCAGGGCTGTTCACAGGTTCCCAAGTAAGAGTGGCCTTGCGCACCTCCCCGCTCTTTGCAGAAAGACCCTTCACATGCGGAGGCACATCGCGTGTTTCTACAGATACAGCTTGCGATTTATCGGTCTCGGAATGCGCCTTGTTAAAAGCAGCTATCCGATACCAGTATGTTTTTTTATCCTCAAGCCCCGAATCTGTGAATAAAACCGTCATCCTGCCTGACACCGAGCCAACTTTTTTGTATTCGCCGTCTTTGTCCGCAGACCTGTAAATATTGTACCCATCCACAGTATCGTTCATATGAGGGCTCCATGAAAGAGGTGCATGCCGTATCTTTCCGGCTTCTGCCTTTAAGCCGTCCATGCCCGAAACCGTCACAACATCTAGCGTAGTCGCAAACTCGCTCTCTGCTTTACTCGCATTGAAAGCGGTGAGTGTATAGAGATACGCCGTACCATCTTTCAATCCTGTGTCAGTATAAGATGAAGCATCGGCAGGAGCGGATGCAGATTCCCTGAAATCCTTGTCCTGCGCTGTTTTGCGGTAGATTTTATATCCGGCCTCTTCTGTTCCTGCTTCCTTGCCTTTTGATGGCCTTGAACGCCACTGCAGATGCGCGCTCTTTATATCGGGCTTAACCCCCAGAAAAATGGGCGGATGAGGGGCTATCGAGGTCTTGCCCACAACAGGAGGCGACTGTTCGCTCTCGGACCCTGTATTGCCTATGGCCTGAACCTTGTAATAGAAAGTTTCGTTCAGGTTCAGGTTGTCGTCAACATAAGCCGCTTCTGTCGTAGTTGCTAAAGAGCTGTAAGAGCCTGTATCGCTGTTTGCTCTGAACACCTTGAAGCCTATCAGTTTGGATATATCCGGATGGGACCAGAAAAGCCTGATGCTCTTGGAAGTTCCACTAGCCTTCATATCAAAAGGAGGTGGTACCTGCTGTGGCTGTGCAATCTGCGATGCTGTGGCTGAACATTCTCTTGAGCTGTTGGCCAGCTCTTTTGCTGTATCGTAAAGCTTTGTTGAAAGCTCGGTCTGAGAAAGCCGAACAGTATCCGAAGCGCAGACTTTTTCCCTCTGCGCACTGAGAAGCTGCAGATCAAGGGCGATAGAACTGCCCACGCTCATGGCGCTACCGGAGAGAATAAAATCTATCCCGTTCTTTCGGCCTATCCTGATAAGATCATCCCTCGTAAGGTGTTCGAACCTAAGGCCTTCAAGCTCTATCATACCCTCGATTTTTTTGCGTTCAATTATCTCGAAATGTCCTGTCCTGTCAAGATTCGACAGCAGAAGCGAGGACAGGCTTTCTGTAACGGTCATAGCCTCCATATTCTTGGGAATAAAGGGCAGAACAGCAAGCTTCTGTTTCATGCCGACGTCCATGCCGAAAACCGGCGCAGCCATCAACAAAGCCGCAAAAAGAAATAATGCTATACTCGTCAGCATCCCCTTCACCTTATAGAGCCATCCCCTTAAGAATCTGTTCTATCTCTTTCTTTGCATTGTCCGATACCGGGCTGGACGTATTCTTGAGCTCCTCTACATGAATCGCATCCACATATTTCTCGACAGCCCTTTCCTGATCACCCTTCTTTCTCAAGAGCTGTGCAGAATTGCTGTAAAGCACCTGTAGATTCTGGAATCGTGAAAGAACAGCATAGCCAAGCTCCCCAACCGTAGCATCGACAACCTGCTCAAACATGTCAGTATCCGAAGGCAGCTTCACAGCTTTGTAAGAAATATTTGCAAAGTCAACTCCTTCTGAATATGTGTCTTCAGCCTCTTTCTTATTGTTGAGGGTTTTTGCGATAACGGTTTCGCCTTCCTCAACGTCAATAACGCGGAAAGATACCTTTACACTCGCGGTCTTTTTATGCACCCCGACCTTATACTTATGTGTTTCCCTAATTTCTTCTTCTATAAACTGTGGAGGAGCTGATTTTAGGTCTTCATCACCAGATCTGGATCTGGAAGCCATCCAACTCTGATAAGCAGGATTTGGGATAGAGCGCTTGCCAACAACAGCATTTACAACCTTAAACCCTTGGCCAACATTCTTCTCGACATTGTACTGAAGCACATTCCCAAAAATGAATACGTCTGTGCCTTTGAGTTTTCCTGCCTTCTTAGCCGATACGATATCCGAAAGACCGGCCTGTCCCAACTCTATCTCTTTAAGTATCGAACCGAGAACGTCCCTCGCAAGTATCTTCACATCTCCTGTTGTGTTCTTTGTGAGGTACGATAGGAGACTGTCGGTGATGAGTCTTCCGGCATCAGCGCTGTTGCTCGGCGGAGTAAAGTCCATGATAGCTATTTTCTTTACCACTCTTTGCCGTATCTTGTCTTTAACACCCTGTGTCTTTGTAAAAAGCTCTCTGCTGCCTGACGAAAGCTTTAAAGCCTTGTCATACCAAACAAAGGCGTTGCCGAGCAGATCGGTCGCTTCGTAAGTCTCACCTTTGGCCACCATGGCTGTGACAAGCTGCTGCATAAGCTCAACAGCCTTAGGGTCTTTCTTTACCGCAGGCCTCAGCTCTATTGCTGACGCCAGGTTCACATATGCGGTGTAAAGGCGCTGCTCCGCAAAGCTCTGCTCTGCCTTGCCAACAAAATATGATGTTGAATCTTTCTGAAGTTTTTCTATCCTTTCTGCAACAGCACCGCGTGGCCCTAAAGCATTGGCCTTTGTTATATAACCCATCGCGGTGTCCCAATCCTTAAGTTTTGCAGCAACTTCTGCCTTTCCAACATAATAATCGGGCGTGTTCTTCGACTCGGCTTCCTTTATGCGAGCAGCTACATCAGCATCGCCCGGTTTTATATCCTTAGCGAACATGAGAGTCCTTGCTACGTTCTCCCAATCCTCTTTAGCCTTGTATTTGTCAGCCTCTTTGATATAGTAGTTGATGCTGTTCGTCTCGGCCATAGCCAGCTTTATCGGAAGGTCAAGGTAATTCGGATAAAAAGCCTTTATCTCACGAAGCTTTGTAATAGCTGTTCCCCACTCGTTAGTATCCATAGCCTTGCCAGCTGCTGAGTACAAGCCCTCGGCCTTTTTATTCAGGCTGTCCATTTCAGATTTCACCTGCCCCGAAAGCTTAGCCGCATTCTCATTATCAGGCGACAGCTTCAACGCCTTGTCCAGCTCGGCCTGCGCCTTCTTCAACTGATCAAACGTCGCTGGCTTGGCATCAAGATAGGACTTGGCCTTGTCCATGTTTTTTCCCACCACCTGCTCTTTGGCCTTCTTAAGAGCGTCTTTGTATTCCTGATT
This sequence comes from Nitrospirae bacterium MYbin3, assembly GCA_002753335.1. GTDB lineage: Bacteria > Nitrospirota > Thermodesulfovibrionia > Thermodesulfovibrionales > Dissulfurispiraceae > MYbin3. The sequence goes on along the minus strand of PEAD01000046.1, from coordinate 5,282 downwards.
GTCAGGCTCCTGTCTGAGCGCATCTTCATAAAGCGACACAGCCTCTTCGATTCTGTTCTGTGCGTAAAGTTCCCTGCCCTGATCAAAGCTTTTTTTGCTCTCTGTTGACTGGCATCCCCAGACGAGCGCCAAAAGCAATGCAAAAACAACCGCAAAACTTCTCCTCATACAGACCTCCAAAAAATTTATTTTTGTTTCAGCGTAATCTCTATGATGTTGCTGGTTATAGAGCTGACCTCTATCGCCCCGCCTTTATATTTCAACTCGCTTATGTCTTCTGCCACTTCCTTTGCCGCTTCTGTAGTTTCAAGATCCAGCTTTAACATGTTGTCCCTGAAACCCCTGTCAAAAATATCCTCTATGTAGTCGAACTTGGTTTTCAGCAATTCCTTAAAACCTTTCACTTTATCAAAAGATATGCCGCGCACCACAAGCCTTACCTTGTGCTCACCTCCGGCCTTCTTTTTCCATTTAGCGATTATCTGCGATGCCAGCTTATCTGACATTTCTATTGCGGCCTTTTTCACAGCCTCGGAGCCCCCGGTAACAGGATCCACATGCGGCTGAGATCCGTTTGTTGTAACGCTCGCCAAAGGCTCTCCGTTGTCAGCATTAAGCGCCCTTGCCGAGAAAACAGCCTGACACGACTTAATGCTCGTGCCCATCATGCCAGCGCCTGACTTGGCCACAGCCTGTCCTATCACAACAACCTCGGCCTCTCCTTCCGAGGCCAGCTTAAGAGCAATATCATTTGTTATATTGGTTATGCCCTTTGACAAAGAAGGGTCATCTTTAACCGCCCTCATTACAGACTGCCTGTCAACAACATTAAAACCTTTGTCCATGAGCTTGGACAGAAGGGTGTTTTCGGCAACTCCCACTCCGCTGCTTCCATCAGCCCACCACGCAGAAGGCTTATCGCTCATAATGCTCTGCTCCGATATCAACAGCATGACCCTCGGTTTGCCCAGTTTTCTAATTATCATGCCTATCTCATCAAGGGCCTTATGCAGCTTGACCGCAAGCACCGTAGCTTTAATAGATACCCTGAAGGCGTTGGCCTCTATCTTCTCTTTTATAATCGTGTGTTTTTTAATAAAGCCCTTGCTTCTTGAATAAACCTTGTCATTTATCAGCTCGAAATTTTTTACCAAAGTTTCGGACTCTACCATCACGCCTACAGCCTGCTCAACCGCCCTGCGGAAGGCATCCTGCAAGGCCATATCTCTCGCCTCGCCCTTTTTGCCGTCCACGATGTCAGCATAGCCCTCAGCCTCAACCTCGGTGCCTTTGGATGCTTCAATAGACGCGCAGAAACAGAGCAAAAAGAAACAAGCAAACAGGATGCGGCAATAAAGCAGGCGGTTGTGCATGTTATTTCCCCTCATTGGTGCTATTTAGCATGATACATACATTCTTGCTATATCCGCTTTGATTGTCAAGACTGGTGATTTTTAATCACTGCTTTATCCAATCAGACCCGCCAAAGCTGCCTCTCTTATCTATCGCGGTCAGCCCGCCATTAGAGATTATATTTATAACCAGAGAACCGCTGTTCATACTATACCCCTTAGGCACATCAGCCCATTGCAGCCTCATTTCATTGCCTATAATCTCGCCATAAGCGGCATTAGACCATGAAGGATTATTAGGCGAAGACTCACCGAACCACCAAACCTTATTCCCTATTTGGCGAATATAATAAAGCCCGCCGTCATCGGAGCGCCAGACGCCGGTAAGGTTATAATAGCTGTCCTGCCCTGCGCCCAGAAGCTCATTGATGCGTCTCGTCCTCGGAATTTCTACGCTTGTAGAGCCTACAACCTTAGCCTGATATGTATTTACAATGCTTATCGAAACCTTAACTTTGTCGCTAAAAGCGGTATAACTGCCAAGAACTATGGCGCCTAATTTCGCATCCTGATTTATCTTTTTCACAGTTTCGGTGTTGAAAGGTATAGTAATTGTCAGATTGTTCTGGCTAAAAGCGCTTCTCATATCTTCACGCTCCCGCACCTCAAAGCCCTGAGCCGCATTCTTTAAGCTCTGGGTAAGCTCGTCAGACAGATAATTGCCTAAATCCGTAACCTTGCCCTTTGAGTCGGTAAAGTCCATTATAGCCACACTCTTGCGGCTTCCAACCTTGTCCATAGCAGAAACAATCGTCGTGGAAAGACTCCTCAACTCTTTCTCGTATGAGAAGGAAACTCCGGACGTAAAAATCAGAATTAAAATAGCGGACAACAGCGTTGCCGTAATTTTGCGCATAGGATCCTCCTAAAAAAATAGGGGATGCCGCCTTACGACCGCATCCCCGCAAAAAAATATTTTATTTAAGAACGAAAGCTACCTTTGCACCTGCAAGGAAGGTTCCCTTTTGGTTAGCCGAATAAATCTTTACGGCATCGTCATCAGAGACCTGAAGATCAGAAGCTGAAACAGTACCGGAAGCCTTCACGATGAGAGGATTCTTTACGCCTCTGGATTCGAGAGCGGCCTTGGCCTTGTCAACGCTGTTGGTGTATTCTCCACAGCCCTGCTCCACCAGAACCTTCTGGCTGATTTTCGAAGGGTCGTAGATCACCTCGCCCTTTGTTGTGAATATCCTGTTTATGAGAGCAGGCCTGAAGTTCTGGTCGGTGGCATCTATTACAAGTCCGTCGTATTTGTTATCAAGGGGCACAGGCTTCTGCTTGAACTGAGGCACAGGCTCAGGCTCAACAACAGCCTTTTTAATCTTTGGATCGCCAAGCATCTTCTCATACATAGTCCGTCCGAAACCCTGCGGCCCGGTCATTCCGATTTTTACGAATACTATGGCCGAGCCTTCCTGATCATTGAACTCCTGATGCACTATCTGCGCGCCTTTTACAACACCGGCAACAGCAGCCCTCACAACATCATACTGAAGCTCCGCATCCTTGACCAGCGTATCGCCCACAATAGCAACACCTTCCAAAAACTCGGTCAACTGCCTGTAAGCCATAACAGTTGCCGCCCTTGTAGCGGTGAGCCTTCTCTGTGCCGGAGACTTGGCCGTAGGCAACGGCAACCCTTCAGCAAACACAAGAACATAATCGTTGACAAAGGCCTGCTCCGGAGCTGAAGTTACCGAAAGGTTGTTCTTGTTCAACCACTCGTTGGCAGCGGCAAAACGTGCATCAACCTGTGCGGTTCCGCCGTCCGCTGCAAAGGCAACACCGGTAAGACAAAGAACGATCAACAACGCTGCTAAAATTCTTTTGCTCATAAATTCCTCCTTAACCTGTCCTAATTTATTTAATTAAAGTTAAACCACAGAATACACAGAGAACAGCCTCCATAACAAGAGCACACAGAGATTTCTTTGGGGCTACCCCTCTGTGACCTTTATTAAGTTTAAAAATCATAGTATTACTCTGTGCCCTCTGTGGTAAAAGTTTTTTAAAGCTAATACATATTCATTTTCTGTCTTAAAACCCTTATAGCCAACAGCGCCTCTGCGCCGTCAACTGGGGCGTTTACCCTGAACTCTCCAGAAAGTTCGCCCTCCATAATATTCCTCGTGGTCATATTCATTACCGCATTAAAAAATGGCGAGGTGGCTCTAACATCCGGAAACGGCGACCTGTCGTTGCCCAAGAATGCGCGGGCAAGCTTCTCGTCTCCGGTAAGCTTAATCAACACGTCCTCCATGATTAATGCTATCTCGCCCCTTGTAACTGCATCAGCAGGCTTGAACAGATAAGAGTTCGAGCCTCCGTCAAACTTGGGCTCAAGCCCCCTCACCTTCCACTTAAGTATGGTCATCACCTCTTCTTTGAAATGATGCCCTGCCATATCCGCAGGATTGAATTCGGCTTTCATTTTGTCCAGTTCCGACTGAACCGGAATGCGACCCGCGAAAAGCTTATCAATCTTCAGTTCATCCACAAGCAGCGCTGCAAGATCTCCTCGGCTTACGGACTCTTTCATAGCGATTCTCTTGCCTACATCGCCTACGGTAATTCCTGCCATCGCCCTGACTATCTTGTCAACCCGCTTCCATGCCTTGTCAGCCTTTTCGTGCCACTTGCCGTCACGTCTCGAATTCAGAACGCTGCTGAACATGTCGCGCGACCGCTGAAACTCCTGAGCCTCCCAGTAGGCAAGCCCCATGTAATACTGCAAAGCCTCTTTACCCTGATAGTAATAAAGCTTCCTGTCGTCAGGACGGACTTCTTTGCCTAAATTGTAGGCCTCTTCGGTCTTTTCAAGCCAGTTCTTGCCGTTCATAAGCGTATCAACACGAACGACAGAAAGATAGTGGTCAAACTTGTCTTCATCCGAACGTGCATCCCTGCCGCCCTTCTCCACATAATCTATTGCGCGCTTCCTGTCAACATCCGCGTATGCTTTGTCTTTCTGCATTCTGACCTTATGCGCAGATACTATTGCCAAACCGCCGTTTGCAGGATAAAATTCCTTGTCGCAGTACAAAGCCCTCTCGAACTTTTCGCGCGCGGTTTCGAGGTCTCCAGATACATCGAACTTGCCCCTGAAAATAGCATCCTGAACCCTTTCGAGCGCTTCCATTCCGCGCAGATAGTGATGGTTCGGATTGTCCTCGGGCGAGGTGCATCTTGCAGCCTGCTGCGGCCCGCATCCAGTAATGCTCAAAACCGAGAAGCAAAAGAGCACAAATAAAAATATTTTTCTAGCCATACAATCCTCCTTCATTGTGCGCTGATAAAGACTTTGGCATCACCCAGATAGTCGTTTCCATACCGGGTTGTTTCTTTTAGGGCTTTTGCACCCTCTAGTTTAATCAAAAGCATATTCTCTTTGGTTATGCTTATTGCCGAAATGGTCATCACATTATTGCCAAGCTGCGGATTTTTAGCCGCCTGATCAAGATTGTCCGCGTAACGAACAACTCCGTAGGTGCGGATTACATTTGGTTTTACGCTCTTGGCAGAATAAACGGTCATATAGCTGTTGTCCTCGCCGGCGGTAACCACAACCGGCAGCATCTCTCTCTCAAAAGGCTGTCCCTCTAAATTGAACACCACTCCGGTAACGGGTTTGCTCGAATCGTAGGACACGACCTTTACCTTGGGAGCTGCCTTTGCCGGCTCTTGCTTCGGAGCTTCAGGCTTCGGCGCTTCCTTTACAGGAGGTGCCTCGATAAAATTCTTGGCAGGAACAAAGGCAGGCTCCTTTTTCTGCTCCACAGGAAGTATGCTCATCAGAGAGCTGCTGGCCCTGCATTCAGGGGCATTTAGCGTCATGCATATACGCATCTCGACAGTTGCAAGAGGGGT
>PEAD01000045.1 GCA_002753335.1 Nitrospirae bacterium MYbin3 | reverse complement strand
ATATTTTCCTGTGCCGGGAGGGCCGTAAAATATAAGCGACGATATCCTGTCGGCCTCTATCGCCCTTCTCAAAAGCTTGCCTTCACCCAAAATATGCTCCTGCCCCACATACTCTTCTATGCTGCGGGGGAACATGCGAAAAGCTAGGGGAGAGGCAGAGTCGGGCTTTCGGGTTTCGGACAATGCAGGATCTTCGCCGAAAAGATCCATTACTTTATCTTGCCGAGCATCCTGATGAAAACCTTGAGCAGCTCAGGATCATAGTCTCCCGTCTCTTTAGCGATCAGTGAAAGCGCATAGAAAGGCGTAAACGCTTGCTTGTAAGGCCTTCTGGTTGTCAAGGCATCGTAGCAGTCAGCTATCGAACTGATCCTGCCGTAGATATGCAGTTCGCTGCCCTTGAGCCTGTTGGGATATCCCCTTCCTGTGAGTTTTTCATGATGCTGCGTAACAGCGGGCATCGCCTCCTGAGGGAAGACAGGATGGCCCTTCAACAATTTCTCGCCCTCTATAACATGCGACTGAATTATCCTGTACTCCTGCTCGGTAAGCTTGCCCTGCTTGTTTAGTATGTCATGGGGGATGGCGCTTTTCCCGACATCATGGAGCATGGCGCCCACGCCAAGCTTCTCGACCTCGCTCCGCTTCATGCCGATACCGTTGGCAAGCCCTACAGACATAACCGCCACGTTCACGCAATGGGTATAGGTGTAATAGTCATAGCTTCTCAAAGAAAGCAGATTATAAATAGCTTCGGGGTTCTCAAGCATAGTATCAACCATGCTGTTTACGACCGCCGCCGACTGCTTCATCTTCTCACCGCTCCGGGGATCGTCCAATAAATCCTTCATCAAGACCTTTGAGTTTTCTTTTATCGAAATCGCTTTTATCTTGGATTTTTCTACATCAGGCAACCCGTCAGGTATCTTAAAGTGTTTCAGGTATTCGTTATAAAGCGGCAGGTCCTGTTTTTTTATTACGATGTCTCCATGCGCCTCTATTATCTTATCCGGTATCTTAGCCGGCGCAGACTCAGTAGCTTCAACTATCGGAACAAGACTGAACCGGTTGAGAAGGTACAAACCAAAATTAATGTCAGTGCCCGAAACAAGCAGGGCGCGGTCAACCTGGTAAACTTGCTCTTTAAAATGAGTGTACTCTTTAAAGACCTTCAGCTCTTCATATTCCGAAGTCTTTTTGTCCCTGTTCTGGGAAAGATATGATTGTAGAGCTTCACGTTCATCTGGCGAAACAAAAACATCAGCTATCTTTCTTTCATTCAGCACCTGTGTTGCAAAGCGGGTAAAGACCATGCCGTTGTTGAAAAACGGCACCAGCATCGAGCCGTCCTTGATAAACACGTTGAAGGTCAGGCGCGTTCCCTCGATAAGCTTGTCTTTGGGCACCTGTATGTGAGGCTCATCGCTTATTCGGCGTAATGTAGTGGCCATACCCTATATTTAGTAGCATTTTATGATAATTTTGCAAGAAGAACGATTGTTTTAAAAACACTCTATAACCACAGAGCAACTGATATATTCCAAAAAAAATATCTTTCTTCAGCGATATATCTCTGTGCCCTAGTTTGTGTTGCTTAAAATTTTTAGTCGTTTTCCTGAACGCATTGAGAACACAGCCGAAAGTAGGCACTCTAAGCGAGAAAAAACTCTGTGGACTCTGTGGTTCATTATTTTACGACAGCTTCTGGTTGTCTCAAACAAAGTTTTTGTTTTATCATGTCGGATATATGGATAAAGGCAAAACCATAATCATAAAGAAGGTGAAAAAGGGCGGACACGGGGGGCACCACGGTGGTTCGTGGAAGGTGGCGTATGCCGACTTTGTCACCGCAATGATGGCGTTCTTCCTCCTGTTGTGGCTTCTTTCTATGACCTCGGATGAAAAACGGGTCAGGCTCGCGGAGTATTTCAAAAACTTCAGCATATTCGATCAGGGCGGCACCTCGTTTATGGCACAAACGTCACAGATTAAAATGGAAGCGGGGGGCTCGGTAACCGAACACGAAAAAGTGTCCAAGGGAGCTATGGAGCTTAGCGCCGAAGACCTGAAAGACAAGCTCAGCAAGTCGGTAAAAGACAAGCTGGGAGCGCTCGAAAAAAACATACAAATTGACATCACCGAGGACGGCGTGAGAATACAGATAACAGACCCTGATGGAACGCTGTTCACTCCCGGAAGCCCTCATCCAACACCAAAAGCAAAACAGATCCTCAAGGTGGTTGCGGACAACATAAAAGATATGCCCAATCTGATAGCGGTGGAAGGCCATACAGACGGCTCCGGCTATCAGGTCGGAAGAAACACAAATTGGGAGCTGTCATCAGCACGGGCATCCACCTCAAGGCAGGAGCTCGAAGGCTTCGGCCTTCATCCGGACAGAATAGCCCGCGTAGTCGGCTATGCGGACAAAAAACTGCTGATAAAGGACGACCCGAAGGATCCACGCAACAGAAGGATCAGCGTACTTATAATGCCCGCAAAGATCATGGGCATACTTCCGCAAAAACCCGAAATTGCACCGCCTCCGCCTGGAGTACAACTGATTCTGCCTTCGGTGCCTAGAGCTGCTTCCGAGCAGGAAAATATTACTAAAAAAAGCGAACCTCCTGCGGCTGTTAAAACCCAGCCCCAGCCTGCTCAAAAGACGCAGACAAAGCCGAGAGAAAGTTTTATAGAGATGGACAAACCGATTATGGGAATACGCGAGCAAAAGCCCCAGACCGCGCCTGCTGCTAAGCAAGGATCAAAATTGATAGAGTCCTCTGCTCCGAGAGTCGCTCCCCCCGTTAAAAAAAGTGAGCCTCCCGAGCCTAAAGCGCAGCCTGCTCAGCAGACCCAGACAAAGCCCGGAACAAAGCCAAAAGAAGATTTTATCAAGCTGGAACAGCCTATCCAGAAAAACATCAACCGATAGCGTCCGAAACCTGCCGGTTCATGCGTCCATACCTTTACATTATCGCCTCGATGTTTATATGGAGTTCATGGGGGGTTATACTTAAAATCACCGCAATTCCTGTCGCCACAGTCATCTTTTTTTCATCACTCGTGTCCGCCTCTGTTTTAGGATCGCTTCTTTACAAAAAAAATAGCCTGTCAGGCTTCTCTTACAAAAGATGGGCCATTCCCCTTATAGGGCTCGGAATCTTAAGCCTCCTCAACACTTATTCATTTTTTTATGCATATCAGAAAACATCCATAGCAAATGCGGTTTTAACACACTACACCGCTCCTGTTTTTGTGGCATTCTTGGCGCCTCTCCTTCTCGGCGAAAGGCTTACCCTGAGGGCGGGCTTTTCTGTGGCAATCGCAACGGCAGGCCTCTGGATAATGATCGGCTCAAATCCGATGGAACTCCGTGCCCTGATGATGGCCGGAGACGGCAATACAATCGGGATTATGGCGGGACTATTTTCGGGGCTTGCCTACGCATTTATAATCCTTATCCTGAGAAAACTGGCGCAGGAGCTGAATACGCTGGCCACTATTTTTTTTCAGAACTCTATTATCATCATTCTGCTGATGCCTATAACCCTTAATGGTGCGTTCAACCTGAATCAGGAAACAATATGGGCGCTCTTGGCAATAGGGCTTTTGCACTCAACTTTCGCGCCGTTCCTGTATGTGAGCGGCATGAAATACGTAACCGCAAACAACACAGCTATACTGGGATACATTGAACCCTTGTGTTCTATAACACTAGGTTTTTTGATGCTCGGCGAGGCTGTCGGACTAAACACCATATTAGGCGGCGCAATGATTTTATTTTCGGGCTACCTGACTATTCGGCATTGAGTCTCAATCAGATTTTATAGGGATTTGTGTCAGCAAATGCTTCAACATCTTTTATACCGCCAGCTTTTTCAAGAATGTCCCTCGCAGCAGACTGGATGGTACGACTGTCCTTCCCCTTGAGCAGAATCTGGAACTGCTGCCTGCAACCTTTAGCAGCAGGCTTTTCTATAGGTCCAAGGATTTCGACTCCAAGCGCCTCGATGGATGTGATTAAGGCGTATAGCTTGCCATATAAGTCGGCCACCACCTTTTTTGTTCTAATAGTCAGAAGGGTTATTCGGGAAAATGGAGGATAGTCGAGCGACTTCCTCTGGGCCAACTCATGATTGTAAAAGGCCCGGAAATCGTAGCTGCGCAGCATTTTCCATTCCGGCTTATTCATGTCACCTGTCTGTATATATAGTGTTCCGTCAGGTTTGAGAATCTGGCACAACTCTATCGCTTCCTGAAACGCCTTTTCATGCGCCCTGAAGTCAGGCTGCAATGCAACCGCATCTATATTCACAAATGCGGCGGCATCAAACATCTGTTCCTTCACCTTTCTTCGTGCATAAGCGGTGCCAACAACAAATGAAAAGCCTGATGCATCGTCCTTTGGTGATAAGCGCCCCGGCTTCTTTTCAAGGACATGGGCTTCGGTGCCGAGAATTTTTTCGACCTCTTCCTTGACCTTTTCGGTGCCGGCCCCGAAAAAGCTGAGCTTTAAACTCTTGCAATCAGGGCATACGGTCGGAACCGGCCCTGCAGCAGCACAATAGCCGCATTTCAACATGCGGCCGCTCTTTGAGAACACCAACGGCACCAGACAGCGGCTGCATCGCGGCATATAGCCGCATTCTTCACATCGTATAAGCGAGTATCCATGCCGGTTCACATAAAACAAAAATCTGCCGTCAGCAGAAAGAATGTTTTTTGCTTGCTTGGTTATAAATGGCGAAACCGCACTTTTGCCCTGAATATTTACGATTTCTATTGCAGGCCGTGGCGCCTCCTGCTTCTTCTCGACAGCAGAACGCACAGCCGTTGCAAACAGAGGCTCCAGTCCTTTTACCCTAAAATCTTTTGCGCTCAGAACAGCATACTTGCCGGTCATCGAATTATAGACAGACTCAAGCGAAGGACATATTGAGGAAAGCATGACAGGCGATTTTTCGATAAAGCCCCTCATCACCGCAGCGTCCCTGCTGTTGTACCTTATGCCCTCTTCGCCTTTATAGGCTTGGCTGTGCTCAGCTGCAACAGAAATGAACGAGAGCTGCCTTAACGGCGCAAATATTGCCGACCGAGTTCCCAAGACAATATCTGCGTCACCCGAGATTATCCGTTCTATGGCAGACATCCGCTTCTTTTTAGTCAGCTTGCTGTGCAGAATGCAGAGCCTTTCGCCGCATATATCAAGCAGCGGTGAAGCCGCGCGCTCAAGAAATCCAGCCTCAGGAACAAGAACTATAATGCCTCTGGAGATTCCCTTTGCATCCGATATCGTATCTCTAATCAAAGACAATTCTTCTTTGGTTGAGCCTGCATGATACAGCATAGCGGCGTAAGAGCCTTGCATGACGCCCGCTTCCACATCTTCATTCGGCCGAATGCCTGACAGTATCAACTGCGCGACTTCCTCAAAAAAGCAGGATTTTAGCGCCATTCCGATAGTTGAAACATAATAATCGGCAAGCCACGAAATCAGCGGCAGAGCGCCTTCTGAACCGAAGAGACCATACACTTCCTCAATTTCCCTGAACCTCTTCTTGGCAACAGGAGGCTCTGCGCTGACCGATACAACAAGGCCTAATTCAGGTCTGCCTCCGATAGACGCCTTCACAATCCGGCCTTTTATATACGTTGATGCGCCTTCGGGTATCTTGTAGGTGAGGGAATGCAGCTTAAGAGGGAATGCTATATCAGCGTACATTAAAAAAAATAATTCCTATATATCCCATGGATAAACATAAAACTTATTTGTAGGCTCACCGTTTAAAGAAACGACCCTGTATTTATCAATTCCGTAATGTTTATTAAAATACTGAATCGCGGACGGATTAAACTGTTTGAAGTTAAGCTTTACCTCTATAGGCAGCAGATCATTTTTTATTTTCAGGACAAAATCTATCTCCTTCTTGTCCTTTGTACGCCAGTAGAGCACAGCATCCTGCGCATATTTTTTTATCAGCTCCGCAAAAATTGCGGTCTCAAAAACATTTCCGATTATCTCCCTCTGCAACCCTTTCAGCCAGAGCATCTGCATAAGCCCCGTATCATAAAAATAAACCTTTGGCAGCTTAAAAAGTTCGGAGCGGATATTCTTACTGAAAGGTCTTACCAGTTTAATTATGTATGTATTCTCCATTATAAAAAGATACTTTTCTATGGTCTGCTTTGCTATCCTTGTTGTATTGGAGAGTTCAGCAATGTTTAACTGCTGTCCGCTTTGGGACGCGAGCGCCTCAAGAAGCTTGTTGAATTTATCTATATCTTTAACCTCGGCAAGATCCCTGATGTCTTTTTTAACATAGGTATCAATAATCTGCTGGAGATATTTTTCCTTCTTCCCAAGCTCAGGCGCCAGAACAATCTTCGGATAGCCTCCATATAGGGTATATTCCTTAAACAGCGTTTTGAGTTCATCCGTTTTCTTGGAGGTAAAGACCTTGCCGTTCTCAAAAAAATAATGTTTGAACAATAAAAATTCGCTAAAAGAAAGATTAAAAATCTCAAAATTCACCGTCCTGCCGACAAGGGAATCCTTGAATTTCGATTTAATCGCAAAGCTTGATGAACCCGAGACGATAAGTTTGATATTTTTATGATGGTCTCCAAGCAGTTTCAAGAAAGATGAGGGATTAGATAGATATTGAATTTCGTCTATGAAAACAAAAATTCTTTTTCCTGAAGCAGAAAGCATACCCTCTTCACGCAAAAGATTTATAAAGGCATCTACTCCGGCATCAAGTATTTTTACAAATCGTAAGTCTTCAAGATCAATGAAATAGGTGCTCCTTTTTTGAGATTGCAGATACCTATCAAGATTATAGAGAATGGATGTTTTTCCTACCTGACGCGCGCCATGCAAAACAATAATGTCGTCGGTATAGAGATATTTTTTTATTTCCTTAGCGACGCTTCTTTCAAAAATAGTATCGTTTATTTTCATGGGCCATTTAAGTTTACTTTATATCGAACTTAAAGTAAAGCATGGTTTGCTTTAGGTTTTTAGGTAGATTTCAAACGCTTCCGCGCTTTATGGCATCTGCCACTTTTGCCACTCGTGACATCTCTTTTACGTCATGAACTCGTACAATGTTTGCGCCGTTCATTATCGCGATAGCAACCGCTGATGCTGTGCCTTCCAGCCTTTCTGAAGCAGGCAGGCCTCCTAATATCTTGCCGATGAAGGCTTTGCGCGAAACTCCGACTGCAAGGGGTTTGTTCAGCAAGGTAAATTCTTTGAGATTTTTAAGTATCTGCAGATTGTGGTCAAAGGTTTTTCCGAAGCCTATGCCGGGGTCTATGATAAGAAGACCTTCAGGAACCCCTGCCTTTACGGCTATGTCTATGCTTTCACGCAAGTAATCCATTATCTCGGGGATAAGCGCCTCATATACCGGATTGTCCTGCATATCTTTCGGCCTGCCCTTTATGTGCATAAGGATTACCGGCACGCCGTATTTCGCAGCAACACCAGCCATTTCGGAATCGAATCTTAATCCGCTGATGTCATTGATTATAGAAGCCCCTGCCTCAAGAGCAGCCCGGGCAGTTTCTGATTTAAACGTGTCTATGGATACCGGAACTTTTATTTTTGCCGCTATCTCTTCGATTACAGGGGCGGTGCGCCGGATCTCTTCTTCAACAGAAACCGGCTCTGAGCCCGGCCTTGTTGACTCGCCGCCAATATCAATTATGTCTGCGCCTTCTTCAACAAGACGAAACGCCTGTTCAACAGCTTTGGATTTATCCAAGAAAAGGCCGCCGTCAGAAAATGAATCGGGAGTGGTGTTGACCACTCCCATGATATGCGTTTTTTTATCGAGGTCTAAAGAAAAATTCTTAAAGTTGACAATCACGCCTGAGCTTGAGCAGTCCTTGTCTGTTCGATGAGCAAGTCTATCTCATTCCCATCAACAGTCTCTCTTTCAAGCAAGGTCTTGGCAAGCGCGGTCACGAGGTCTAAATTGTCCTTAAGAAGCTTCGCTGCGTCTTCATAAGCATTCGTAACAATGCGCTTAACCTCTTCATCTATGTCCATCGCGGTTTTTTCGCTGTAGTCTTTGTGCTTGGCTATTTCGCGGCCTAAAAATATCTGTTCGTCCTTCTTCCCAAATGTAAGCGGTCCAAGCTTCTCGCTCATGCCCCATTCGGTCACCATTTTTCTCGCAAGGTCGGTGGCCCGCTCCAAATCATTGCCGGCTCCGGTGGTCTTGTGATGCAAAACCAGCTCCTCTGCCGCTCTTCCGCCCATAAGAACTTTTAACACTTTCATCAAATGGTCTTTGGAATATGTATATTTGTCATCAATCGGAAGCTGCTGCGTTATGCCAAGCGCCCTGCCCCTCGGTATTATGCTCACCTTGTGGATAGGGTCTGTTCCGGGCGTAAGCTTGGCAACAAGCGTGTGTCCGGCTTCATGGTAGGCGGTATTCGTCTTTTCCTCATCGCTCAAAACCATGCTCTTCCTCTCAACACCCATCAATACTTTGTCTTTCGCAAATTCGAAATCGACCATCTCGACCTTCTCTTTGGCCTTGCGCGCAGCCAACAGGGCCGCTTCGTTCACAAGATTCGAAAGATCTGCACCGGAGAATCCTGGAGTTCCGCGCGCTATTTTTTCAAGATCAACTTCAGGGACGATCGGGATATTCTTTGTGTGCACTTTCAGTATTTCTATGCGGCCCTTAACATCAGGCACCGGCACCACTATCTGTCTGTCAAAACGCCCCGGCCTAAGCAGCGCAGGATCAAGAACATCCGGCCTGTTGGTGGCCGCTATTATGATAACGCCTTCGTTGCCTTCGAACCCGTCCATCTCAACAAGAAGCTGGTTCAGCGTCTGCTCTCTTTCGTCGTGGCCACCGCCAAGCCCAGCACCCCTGTGCCTGCCGACAGCATCGATTTCATCGATAAAAATAATGCAGGGCGAACTTTTTTTGGCCTGCTCAAAAAGGTCTCTGACCCTCGATGCGCCCACGCCCACAAACATCTCTACAAAGTCCGAGCCTGATATCGAAAAGAACGGCACCGCCGCTTCGCCCGCTATCGCCTTTGCGAGCAGGGTCTTCCCTGTGCCGGGAGAACCTACAAGCAATACACCTTTAGGAATCTTGCCGCCGAGCTTCGAAAATTTCTGCGGGTCTTTGAGAAAATCTATAATCTCTTCGACCTCAACTTTAGCCTCTTCGATTCCTGCCACATCAGCAAAGGTGGTTTTAACAGCCTTGTCAGAGACAAGCTTTGCGCGGGCCTTGCCGAAAGACATCGCCTTGTTTCCGCCCATCTGCATCTGCTTCATGAAGAACACCCATACGAGCACAAGAAAAATTATCGGTCCCCACGAAAAGAAAAAGTTTATATACCACGGGTTCTGGTCCGGGGGCTTCGCGGTTATCTTTATCTTTCCCGCTTTAAGCTCCTTAACAAGGTCAGGATACTCGGCCATATAAGTCTTGAACTTGGAGCCGTCCTTAAGTTTGCCAGAAATAAGATTCTCCTTTATGACCACCTCTTCAACCTCGCCCGACTCCACCTTGGACATGAACTCAGAGAATATCATCTCCTTGTCGGTCTTGGGGGGCACATTAAAAAGATTGAACAGCAGAATCATCGCCATTCCGATAAGCAGCCAGACAAATAAACCTTTATACATGTTCATTTCTTTTAAATCCTCTTTTTGTTTAATTTAATATTTTAACATATTCGAATCAGCAAGCTCTCTCTGTATGGCTATAAGCTCCTTTATGCCTTTCTCGGCCAGCTTGAGCTGGCTGTTAAGCTGCTCTTTCGAAAACGGTTCTGATTCTGCAGTGCCCTGAATCTCTACGATCTTTCCGTCGCCGGTCATAACCACATTCATATCCACTTCGGCCGACGAATCCTCAACATAGCAAAGATCAAGGCGTGGCTCCCCGTTCACAATTCCGACGCTTACTGCCGCAAGAAAGTCCTTGATGGGAGAGCGCTCAAGCTTGCCAGCACCTATCGCAAAATGCACCGCTTCAGATATTGCGATGTATGCTCCTGTTATAGATGCTGTGCGGGTGCCGCCATCAGCCTGTATAACGTCGCAGTCAAGCCAGATGGTCCTTTCGCCCAGAAGCCTCAGGTCGCAGACCGAACGCAGAGCCCTGCCGATAAGCCTCTGTATCTCATGCGTCCTGCCGCCCACCCTGCCGTGAGAGGATTCCCTCGAAGTTCTTGTATTAGTTGACCTCGGCAGCATGCCGTATTCGGCGGTAATCCAGCCCTTCTTCTGGTCTTTCAGAAAAGGCGGCACCTTCTCCTCGATCGAAGCGGTGCATATTACCCGAGTGTTTCCCATTTCGATAAGGGCCGAGCCCTCTGCGTTCTTGATAAAATCCCTTGAAACCTTTACAGGTCTCAGCTCATCATTTTTTCTTCCATCAGGCCGCATCTATCCCTCCATAGGCAAAGCTATTTTTTTTATGTTTTTTATTTTCTGGTTCAAAAAACCTTCTCCAACAGATATGAATTTTTCGGGCAAGTCTGTCACAAAAAAATTGTGCTGCGCATCCTCTGCAGTCTCTCTCTTTGTTTCGGCTTTCTCGAGCATATCCTTGACCGTCTTTGCGGTCTCTATCGCAGAGTCAATAAGAGCAACATCCTTCATAACAGACTGAATAACCGGCTTCAAAAGAGGGTAATGGGTGCATCCGAGAACGAGAGTATCAATACCTGTTTTTTTAAAACCTGACAGATATTTTTTGATCACAAGACGGGCGATTTCACCATCCGTCCATCCCTCCTCTACAAGCGGAACAAAGAGCGGACAGGCCAGACTATAGACATCGATATTGTCTTTGATATTTTTGCCG
>PEAD01000044.1 GCA_002753335.1 Nitrospirae bacterium MYbin3 | reverse complement strand
TTATATAATGAAGTTTTTTCGTTTATGAGCCTAAGGGTGATAGAAAAAAACAGTATTGATTAATTGGTAACCGCTTTTTTATAAATAAGAGGTGGCCCCGGAGGTTGGACAGCTTTAGGGCTGAGTTAAGGTGGAAACCACCAGCGCTCATGCCGCCAGTTTTACCGGACATCCCGGCCTTTGCAAATTAAAGTATGCCTCATAAGGCGTCCTATCGTCCAGAGAAGAATGTGGACGCTCTTCATTATAGCGTTTGATCCATTTTTCAATGCCCTTCCTTACCTCGCTGCCGGTCTCAAAAGCATTTAGGTAAATGCAATCATACTTCAGTGTTCTCCATAGCCTTTCAATCATAATGTTGTCCATCCATCTACCCTTGCCGTCCATTGAAATATTTACCCCTGCAGCCTTGAGCGTCTCGGTAAAAGCTACACTCGTAAACTGGCTTCCTTGGTCTGTATTGAATATTTTAGGCTTACCGTATTTGCACAAGGCTTCTTTGAGAGCTGATACACAGAAATCGGCATCAAGGGTGTTGGACAGCCGCCATGACAACACTTTTCGACTGGCCCAGTCCATTATTGCCACAAGATACAGAAATCCTTTCCTCATCGGTATGTACGTGACATCTGAACACCACACATGGTTTGGCTCTGTTATATCTACGCCTCTGAGCAGATAAGGATATATCTTGTGCTCAGGGTTTGGCTTGCTGGTATTGGGTTTCTGATATATAGCCATTAATCCCATCTGCCGCATAAGACGCCGTATCCGCTTGCGATTGACCTGATGCCCCATCCTCCTAAGATACCTTGACATCTGTCTGACTCCGTAACTCGGCTCCTTCATAAACTGCTTGTCGATAAGTCTCATTAAATTAAGATTCTCGGCTGATTCCCCTAATGCTTCGTAATACCAAGATGACCGGCTAATGCTAAGCAGATCACACTGCTTTGTAATGCTGAGCCCCGGATGTTCCGGTTCCACTACTTCTTTCCTTCGTTCGCGGCTCATCGACCGAAGGCTTTTGCCAAAAAATCCCGTTCCACCGTTAATTGCCCGATTTTGGCGTGAAGTTCTGTAACCTGAGTCTCATGTGAAGAATTGCTGCGTTCGTATTTACCGGTAAATACCCCCACCATCCCAGCCAAGGCTTGTTTCTTCCATTCCCCTATCTGGTTAGGATGAATACCGTATCTTATTGCCAATTCCGCTGTCGTATGTTCCCCTTTAATTGCTTCAATGGCAACCTTCGCTTTGAAATCTGCTGCATACCGCTTCCTTTTTGTCTTGCTCATCTTGTTTTCCCCTCTTTCGTTTGTCGTATATTTTACACCTTATACGACTGTCCGATTTCTGGGGTCCACCTCTCGACATCCGTACTAATACGACACCTCAGTAATATAACTATCAACGTCCTGCTTTGCAGGCGACACAAAAGGAGGCAGTATATATGAAAATTACAGAAACGAAAAGATTGGCTGCGCTTGCAATGCTGCTATCATTTGTATTTGCCTCAATAAGCATATCTTATCTTTTGCTATTGAAAAAATCTTTCGACGATGTATTGAGTATGGTAATTTACCCTGCATTGATTATTGTTCCTGTTTTAACATATTTCGAATGGTTGCTATCAAAAAATAAATACTGATATAAAATTCTACTTTTATCGCTATTTCAGCTAAGAATTCCGTTGGCTGTATGAAAACAAGAGTCCGATAAATATACATACTCCTTTAATCAGGCTAGGCGTCCACCACTCTGGCTTGCTTAACTGTAGATTGATATTATCTATCACAGGAAACCATCCAAACATTAAAATAATAAACGCTATTAGACAAGTTAATGCATTGTTTATAGGCAGCACGTATTTAAAAAAGAAAAATACACATATCGCTCCTAATGTGAACACAACTGCATTAACGGTAACGTCAAAATCAGCACCGATTTGCGTTGCTACAGAATAAGAAATCGCTAACAATATACAAGCAATGATAATAAAATTACGCATTTACAGAGTTCTCTGAACCAAATACAATAAAATATGTTTGGGAATTATATACTTTACGCCCTAACGGTTGATAAATTGATCGGACACAGCCGCGATTCCATCATCTAAAAAACGATTGCCGTTTTCATCAATCAATTCCCTGCCATCTGGGTGTCGAAGAAATATCGATTTTCCTCTTTTGTCTATCCCCGCAGTTCGAGGTGCGGCCATAAATACCATGCTGTTCTCATCTATGATGCCAGCTTCCGCTTTTTGTATCTGATCTTTTGTAAATTTCTGCATTATCAAAACGCTTGGGTTGTTTACACCACCGCTAACGCTGAATGTTTCTTTTGGAAGATCAATTGAAGCGATAATGCGAGCGCGACGTAAAAGCCATGAACGAAGAAAGCGAAGGCTTGGATTATTGAGAATACCATCTGGCAACACAATGCCTAATATCCCTCCCCCCCGTAAAAACGTCATAGCAGTTTCTATAAATAATTGTTCCGCTGGCATTGATGCCCTTATGTTTTGAGACTCCCACTTAGAAAGTTCATACCTATCGAGTATGTGCGCATCGTCTATTTTTACTTCTGCCCCAAAGGGAGGATTTGTTAAAACAATGTCCGCTTTCCCCAATGGGATTTTTTTTCGCGCTTCTTCTGACCATTCTCCCAGTGAGCGGGTAGAATCAACACGGAAAACATTTGTCGAGCCGTCGCCATGAATGAATAAGTTCATTTGCGCCGTCCGTACAAGAAACGGATTAACGTCAAGACCAAAAAGATTGCGAGAGCAAGTTTCCCTGATTCTACTCCTAACTTTGCCTTCTGAATCTCTACTCCGGCGTCTTTCCTCTTGAGTACGAATTATATGGCGTAAATTATCAATCCACGATACAAGAAACCCGCCTGTTCCGCAGCAACAATCCAATACTTTTAAATTCGTCAATTCCTGTTCTGGAAACATGGATTGAATTATTTTTACAGTCATATCGCAAACATTTCGAGGCGTAAAATACTCACCACGATCACCCCGAAGATTCTGTCCGACCAATTCTTCATAGGCCGCACCCTTTACATCTGTCTCTGTATCGAGCAGAGAAACATACTGCATTTCCGCAACGATATAGGCAAGTACAATCGGTTCTAACTTGATATGCTCATCCTCTTCAAATATATATGGATAACGCTCCCTGACTTTCTCAAATAACGGCTGGATTCTATCTTCCAATAAACGCCGTCTGCCGCTCTCTGAACGTTGTTCTTTTGGATCAACTGCAAACTCTAATTCTAACGTGCTCTCTTCTTCATCATATATTTTGCAGAATATAAGCTTTAACATTTCGTGAAAGGCTTCGGCTTTCTGTAATCCTCCGTTAGCATGAATATAGTTGTGGCAGCGGCGAAGGATTGAAGTTAAGTCATGTGCCACTTGCAAATCAGTTCTTTGCGGGCGTCGCGGTCTATCTTCACCAGCACGTGGAATATCACTTATAGAGGCAATTTCTCCATGGGAGAGTCGCTCAAATGCTGATCGCTCTCTCCCGACCCATAGGCCATATTTACAAGATGAAGATGCAGCCATATAAGTCTTTAGTTGATCTTCCCCCTTGCTTCTATCGGAGGCTTTTATTTCGTCGCGTTTGGCTTCAACTATAATTGTTATTTCATTTTGAATTTGATTTGCACCCGGCTTGAAGATCACTATATCAGCGCGTTTTTTGGCAGTCCCCATGCGGATAGGAAATTCAATCATGATATCTTGTTTCGGATAACCGTATTCTTCCACAAGGCTGCGTGCCCATCTCTGACGAACATTTTCTTCTGGTGTATCTTTGCGAAGTTTCCCCGTAATGAAACAACGAATACTTCCAGGGGGAATAAGATAAGTTACTTTAGCGTTTGCCATGTTTTGATCCACGATTTGGGGTAACTATCCCCTCTATGTCATCAGATATTCTTGTAAGGCTTGCTATTGCCTCTTCCCTTTGGTTCAATGCTCGCATGGTGCGCCGATGTATTTCTAGAATTTTTTCTCTTGCAAGCATGGGCACCATGATACCGCCCACCTGATGATGTGTTACATGATCAATCTGGCCACCATGTGTATGGGCGATGATTTGCTTCTGCGCCAACTGTGAAGATAGATAGGCATGTAAAAAGCCGACCGGAATATCATCATGCGGAATGACCCTGATTAAGTCATGAGTCGCTACCCATCCATCTAGTCTCTCTGCCACATAAAAAACACGCCCAATAGTACCGGAGCAGGTCAAGAGCATCCATCCTGTGTGAATAATCAATTCTTCAATATCAACCTCTGATTCTCGTGATAGAAATCGTGCATCTGCGCTGAACAATCCGATTCCAGTTAGACTCATCAAGTCGGTCGCATTTATGTATCGAATTCCGTGATTCTCATCCTGAGCCCATATGCGACTGAATTGTCCGGGAAGATTAATAGAAGCTAAATCGGACAATGGTTTCAGTGGGAAGGCAGTGTTTCTTAATTCTTTTAGTATGGCTTCCGTTTGCCTATCATAGTGACTTGCATCGAGGCGCATATTTTCATTTTTGTAGATATCTGCCAGCGGAACCGACCACGTTTCAACCAAGGCCTTATTTTTAATAATAGGATTCTTTGCTGCTGGTCGATAGGCAAGCACCTTGTCAACAATTTCATCTAATGCTTTTGGTGCATGCTTCATGCAATTAAATTAATGAGCTTTTGTTTCAAGCAGTTATGCAATATGTAGGAACCTGTGCTGGACTGGCGACTTGTCAGGCAAAAATCGCTCTATTTCTTAGCGCGGCTTTTTAATTTGTCGTACATCTCTTGGCCTTTGGCATTTCCTAAATCAGCTGCTCTTTTAGCGTCAGCTACAGCGGATGCAAGGTCTCCCTTACGGAAATATGCGCCTCCTCTTTCAAGATATGCCCTATCGTTCTTGGGGTTTAAAGCTATATATCTGCTCCAATAATTTATTATGCCGCCCCAGTCAGATTTTTGGGTCAACAGCCAATCCATCAACTGATAAAAATCAAAAACATTTGGGTCAAGTTTGATAGCCTTTTTTAAATCGGTGAAGGCGGATGACAAGTCTTTTTTGTCAACAAATACTCGCGCCCGACTATAATATGAATAAGAATTTTCAGGATTAGCCTGTATTGCAGCGGTATAATCCTTAATAGCCCCTGAAAAATCCTTAGCCTTTTGCTTAGAATGTCCAGAACTCATAAACTTGTCCGCGATCCACTTGTTTAGTTTGATTATGTATTCATCATTTGGGTCTAGCAGGTTTGCTATCTCGATATCCTTGAGGGCTTCTTGCATCATCTTTTTATTGCTCAAAATCCTCGACCTGGTAGAATAAAAATCAGCATTTTGTGAACTCATCTCGATAGCAAGGTTAATATCTTTTAACGCCTCATCTAACTTCTCCAGATGTTCGTAAATTGTCGCTCTTTCATTATAAAACAGTGCCAGATCGCCAAATAATAATGCCTTGTTCAAGAACTCAAGAGCTACCCCATAGTTTTTTGACTGTTTCTCCATATTACCGGTATCGTAAAAAACATACCCTTTAAGGGCCTTTAGTCGCGGGTTTTTAAATGCAGATTTTTGAGATTCCGTGGCAAACTCATCCATCTCCTCATACGTTCCACCCCATCTGGGGGTAATTGATAAAAGGTATGCCGATCTGATTTTAAAAGAGTCCGGGCATTTTTCCAGAGCCTTTTTAACAATTGCTTTTACTTGGCCAGCGCCGCCAGATGCCTTATACATATGTATTAAGAAATAATAGGGAACAATGTGGTCCGTTTTTATTATTAAGACCTTCTCAATATCCTGATTGGCCTTAGAAAAATAACTTTCCATCTTTTCAATTTGTTTGTCGGTAGTCTCACTTGCCCACTTGGTGCCCCTGCTTTTCCATCCAAGATTAAAAAAATAGGAAGCTCTTGCAAGATAGGATTGATAGCTGTTTGGATGACTTTTGACCCATTCGTTCAATAATGCTTCGTAGTGCAGATCGTTAACAGAAAAGGCAAGATATGCATCTAGCAGATCATCTTCATTACGGACGTCCTTTTCGTAAGCCTTTTGATAATCCGCCAAGGTTATATTTAGCTTTTCAAAATCCTTATTGCTAAGCATCTTTCTTATAACTAAAGTTGGCAACTTTGAATCTCCATACGTATAGGATTCCACATAAGCTGGAATTGCAAGAGCAAATTGCAGGATAAATACAATTATAATTTTATTCATTTTCCCATCCCCTTTTTCTGGAGCTTATTGTGTGCTTAAACCTTCTCCTGATTGTATAAACTCCGCTTGCTCAGACTTTATATGAATACCCGTCAAGCTCTCCGTAGCCGCTGAAGACTCTGGTATTGGTCAGTGTGCCGTCAGTTACGCTCCTAGGCAATCCGTTCTGCTGGTTTCTGTTGATCGTGAATGTTCCGGCTGTTGTTAGCAGGCCGTCATTGTCATAGACATGGCTGTAGAATGCCTTTAACATTAGGGTTGTAGTCGATAGCATTTAATTTAAACAGAACCATCCCTTTATTTCTTGATTTATTCAAGTCTAGGCAAGCTCATTTTTGCAGTCGCTGTAAAACTTCCTGTATAAAGCCATCCGCATTATCGGGCGTGATCAAAACAATCTTAATAAACCCTTTTCTCTGCCGTACCAGAACGATCTCCCCCCAGATGCGATTCCCAAATCTCAACGCCAGAAACATCTCCGTGCTTTTAGTGAAAAAAGTTTCTTTATAAGACGTTTTTTTGATTTCTGAAATGTTGTCAAAGGGTATTCGCTTTAAGGGGATTTTCCCAAATAATGCAATTTCGATACCAGTCTTTCCAATCTTATAGTTATAAACATAACGAGCCATAGATTGAAAGAGCAGTGCTGTGAATAGTAGCAGCAAAACAAAACCAGCAATGGGAATTATATTTGTCATTTTGTCGTCCATGTGTTAGTTTGATAACCGCTTCCACTGATGCCAATCCCGGGACCAAATGTTGCTGATCCAATCCATGTTCCATTACTTACCCCAACCTGAACCGAAACTTTAAAAGGACCGACACCTATGTTGAAAGAATAAGTATCGAATGGTCCGCTTAGTTGATTTGCACATGTAGCATTAGTAATAAAAAAACCGCCACCTCCACCAGCAAAAGCACCGCCTGCTACATTGCTACTATTTCCACTCGGATAACTATGACCATAATTAGGACCACCTGCGAACGCGCCAAAGGATGCAAAGCCGCCTACATTCGTGCCCTGTGGTCCGCCCCAAAAAACGCCGCCGCCTGCGGAACCAGTTGCCCCAGCACCTACTGCGACAAGGCCACCTTCTATTGATCCGCCCGGGAAAATAAAACCAACCCCCGCCAAGCCCCACGGATCAATTCCATTCACCGGATCCGCTTCGACATAATTGAATACGTTTAACCCCCCTCTGAAATCTATTGGGTCTTTCACCGTCCATCTGCCGATTGCGGGATCGTAGTCTCTTGCGCCGAAGCGGACGAGGTTTGTATCTCTGTCGTGCAAGCCACCTGCGAAGCCAAGCGGGATGGACATTTGTGGGTTTGTGTCGTTTATGATATTTCCGAATGAATCGTAGTCAATCTTTTTGACTGCATTTCCTGAAGCATCGGTAACGACGCGGAGCGACCCCACCTGATCATAAGCAAGATAGTAGGTCTGCCCGTTCTGTGTCATAGAAACCGGCATACGGTCGTCGGCATAGTTGAATCTGGTTTTCAGGTTGTCGTTTGAATCATAGACTGCAAGAAGCGTTATCGCATCTTGCCAGAGATATTTTTCGGTGATTGAACCGTTGACTCTCTTTGCAATCCGCCTACCTGTTGCGTCGTGGTCATAGCTGATGGATGTTCCGCTCGGCAGTAATGCGTCAAGGAGTTCGCCGCGCGTCAAATAGTTGTATGTCGTAGTTCCCATTGATGTCGTTTTGCTCAACAAGAACCCGTCAGCATTATACTGATAGTTGTCTGTTCCAGCGGTTATCAGATGATCTTCAGCTGAATAGACATATGACCGCCTGCCATCTGTCATTCTGTTTCCGTCAGCATCGTAAGTGTAGTGTTCAGAGATGATGCCGTTCTTTTTGACTTCGGTTAATCTGCCGAGGGTGTCATAGGTATAATCATAAATATTCGTTTCCGCGCCTATTGCTTCTGTTTTCTGCGTAATACGTCCGGCGCTATCCCTTGTCATAAGCACCGTGTAAACCCCGTTGGAATTGACTTTGTACGAATACCCGTCAAGCTCCCCGTATCCGCTGAAAACTCTAGTATTGGTCAGAGTGCCGTCCGTTATTGATTCAGGCAGTCCATTTGCTGTATTTCTCGCAATGGTAAAGTTCCCTGCGGTTATGAGAAGTCCATCGTTGTCATAGTTTAGCGTTTGCGTTTTACCGGCATAGCTCATCGCCGTTAGCCTGAAGTCATTGTTGTAAGCGTAGCTGACAGTCTGATTCAGTAGTCCGGTTCTAGTGTCTGTTTTCAGTAAAGAGCCATCGTAAGCGAATGTATTTTTTTCTGTTCCTCTTGTGATTGCAGCTATGTTGTCTCCGCAGTCGTAGGTGTATGTTGTTATGCCTTCAGGCGTTGCAGTGCTTGTCAGCAGGCCATTTGTGTAGGTGTTTGTGATAAGTCTGCCTGTAGGAAGTGTGCTGTTTTCAGCTTTCGCTCTTTGTCGTAGGTGTACTGATAGCTGCCTGATATAGGGGCTGTGTAAGCTTTTCTCTGACTGTTGGCTGTGTATCCAAATGTGTAGTTCGTGTTTTGAGGATTGGTCAGTATTGTCATGTTGCCGTTACCGTCGTATGTGTAGGCTATGGCCGTGCCGTCAGGTCTGTTGGTCTTCTTAATCCTGCCCATTAGGTCGTAGCTGTAACTTGTTGTCTTTCCGTCGGGGCTGACCATGTAATCGATATGCCGCTTGTGTCATATCCTATATTGGCTGCTCTGTTTCCTGTGGTTACTGATGTCAGCCTGCCCTTGATGTCGTATGTATAGCTTGTTGGCAGAAGGTTGGGTGTGGTTTTCTGTTGGGTTAGAAGTGTTGTCGGGTCGTATTTCAGTGTGGTCGTTCTGCCCAATGGACTAGTGGTTGTGATAGTTCCGGTTATTGTGTCGTTGGTGTTGACCCAGTTCCTGTTGTTTATGGTTATTGTGTCTGTGATGATGTCGGGGGTCTTGTCTCCGTTTATATCCTGATAGGTTTTCGCTGTCAGGCCTGTCTGTGTGATCCCCTGCGGAGTTATGGATATTGTCTGTTTGAGGTATCTCTGTCTGTATTGTGTGTCGAGGTCGTATTGCTTTGTCTGTTTGATGCCGCAGGCTGGTTCTATGGTTTCCTGCATATTGTCGTTTGATCTTGTGATAAGGGTTATTCTGCCTGTCGGATCCGTCTGTATCGATGCGTAGCCGGTTGATGTGTTGTTGTCTGTGTAAGATGTTATATTGCCTTCCGCTGTAGTTTCGGTTGTGTGGATTGTTCCTGTGCCGTCAACTATGCGTGTGTAGCTCCAGCTTCCGCCTTCAGGGTCATAGATGTTGATGATCCTCCCGTTTGCATCGTATGTGTGTCTGTATCTATCGCCTCTTGGTTTATACTCATCTGTCATCAAACCATCGGCTGTGTATGCGAAGGTGTAGTTTGTGCCGTCTGGGTTGGTAACTTTGCTGATATGTCCGTTTGAGTTGACTGTTATTCCGGTGACTATGCCATCGGGTGAGGTGATATATGTTGGATTGCCGCTTCCGTCTCTGCTGATTATTGTTGTGTTGCCGAAACGGTCGGTGATTGAGGTGAGGCGGTGCATTTTGTGGCTACTCATTTATCCATAAATTTTATGTTGTCAATTATAGGATCGAAATATTTTAAGTCATCTTGTTTTGTGCAAAATATTTCTATAAAAATTCTTTTAGGAAAAATACAATACCGCTTTATTTCTCTGTTAGTAGTAAAATCTTTTAGTTTTATTAATAAACTTTGATACCCCTTAAAATCTATTTCTTCGTAACTATGGATGATATTCTCAAAATCCCACTGCGATAATTTCTTAGTCAGATGTTCGAGGGTTATATCACGCTTGCCAAAACTTGTCATGGCAAATTTACAATCTTTGGGTGCTTTCGCATTATATACATACACAAATAATTCACCTGATACGGCATCAACCTCATAGTAATAAGGATAAGCTATATCTATAGAAATACCATTCCATCGCAATGGGCTTGGATATGATTTCCCCCAGAGGTATGGGTGCAATAATTCCCCTAGCAATAAAAGTAATGCCGCACAAAATAGTAATAGCAAAAGCAGTTTTTTTGTTTTCTTATTTAAATTCAACGTGTTTTCACTCCTTAAATGAAATATGTTCCAATATCCGATCAAATTCTCTACAGTATGCTTTTTCTGAACATGCTACTTGTAACAACAAATTATATGAGAATATGAATGTTTCCTCGCGTAAATAAGAATCATTCCCAGATAAACGTGTAATTACAAGACGTTTCTGATTTCTAAAATTTATTTCTTTAGATTCAAGAACCTTGCCCGGGAAAGCCCTGTCATAGAGATCCAATATATCATGAACAGTTCTGTCCTTTATATTTCTTTGAAGTATATTTAGTTGTCCACCACTACCGTTTGAGTTATAAATAATGAGTTTATTAGCTGCATCCGTAAATTTTTCATATATATAATTTTCAGGCAAGTCTATCTGAATGTTATGCCATTGGACCACCCCTGAATGGGTCGCTTTGTAATAAATAGCACTTAAATCTTTTTTGAAAAACAAAGCAACGCCACTTACTAAAATTCCTACTATGATTAAATAAGCTTTTTTTTTGTTAATCATACCAATTCCCATTATTTTACCTAATACGGCTTGGCTAATTCGCCACCTTTATTCGTTGTTTTCATCATTGGGTCAATGTATAGTCTATGATCTTTTTGATCTAACATTATTGCTGCATCGACATTACCATTACTCGATGCCTTAGATAAATTATCATATTGTGCTTTCATTCGCTGTGAGTCTGTTCTGGTACTATTAGCTTTTTCTGCAAAATCATTACCCTCTTTTGCTTTTTCAACTTTATCCTTGGTATCTAAAAACATTTTCCATTTGTTTATATAATTATTTATAAGATTGAGTAATTTAGTAGCAGGACTACAAGTTTCCAATCCCCATGGATCAATCCAATTCACGGGATCCGCTTCTACATAACCGAATAGATTCACAGCGA
>PEAD01000016.1 GCA_002753335.1 Nitrospirae bacterium MYbin3 | reverse complement strand
TTCTTTTTTCGGTACAGCGAGAAATATCGAGGAAGGCGGCAGTCTTACAATTCTTGCAACCGCGCTTGTGGATACAGGCAGCAGAATGGATGACGTGATATTTGAAGAGTTCAAGGGCACCGGCAATATGGAAGTGCATCTCGACAGAAAACTGACCGAAAAAAGAATATTCCCCACAATAGACATCAATGCTTCAGGAACAAGAAAAGAGGAGCTTTTGGTGGACAAAGACGTGCTCAATAAAATGTGGATACTGAGAAAGGTTCTAAACCCTCTCAGCACTGTCGAGAGCATGGAATTCCTCTTAAGCAAGCTTAAGGGCACAAAAAACAACAAAGAATTCCTCGACATGATGAATAAATAACCTTAGCCTTTAGGTGTTCTTGACTCTCTTTTAAGCATGGGAATAAAACTTCAGGACGACGATAATTGTTTTGTGTGTGGAAAGAACAACACGAGCGGCCTAAAACTTTCATTTAACCGCACAGAATGCGCTGCAAAAACAGAATTCATACCATCAAAATATTTTCAGGGCTATTCGGGTATTGTGCACGGAGGAATAATCTCGGCGGTTCTTGATGAAGCTATGATTCACGCCTCTATGTCTGAAGGGAGCACTCCGGTTACTGCAGAGATTAAAGTCAGGTTCAAAAATCCCCTTAATGTAGCTGAAAAGACTATGGTGGCGGCATCAGTAAAAAAGAGGAGCGGAAAACTTATAGAAGCCTCGGCAGAAATGCGAAGACAAAGCGATTATGTGTTAATTGCCGAGGCAAGCGCAAAGCTTATTGTCGTAGTCAAAACTTAATCTGCCAGTAAAGATGCTCTGTAATTCATAGCGAAAATACGCATCAATTCAATTGAACTGACCTACGGTATTATGGGATAATTAAAATTCTTGTTTTTAATGCAGACCGAAAACTGAACGGAGCGTATCATGTCAACTTATATACCGTTAGGAAAGAACCCGGCAAGTCCCGAAGAGCGGAAAAGACTTATCGGCGAAAAGGTGAGTAGTGAAGATGCTCTGGCGAATGAAGAGATTGTGCGTATTAAAAGCCGGATGATAGATTTTCTCATGTTTCAGAAAGGTTATTGCAAAATCGATCTGCAGGAGAATATTTTTTTCAAGATAGAACTTCCGGATGCAAGCTTCGAAGTTTCTGCAGACATAATAATAGTTCTTAACTCCCGAAGGCTCCTGTCAGTTAAATGCGTACTCAACTCTCCGGCTTCATGGGAAAGGTATTCGATTGCATTTTGCCGGGTGGCGGACGCTTATCAAATACCTTACGCGGTCGTTACTGACGGTGAATACGCTAAATTGCTCGATACGGTCAAGGGCAGGCCTATATCCGAAGGCCTTGAAAGCATACCGTCTAAGGCTGAGGCCTTGGAGCTTTTAAACAATAAAGAATTTGTGCCGTTTCCATCTCAAAAAGTCGAAAAGGAGCAGAGAATATTGTTCGCATTCGATACTATAAAATATTCTTCTCTGCTTGTAGATTCGGAATAGACAGAACCTGCTCTCTAAATGCAAGAATTCATATTCGTAAAAGGTGCGCGTGAGCATAATCTTAAAGATATTACGGTTAAGATACCGAGGGATCGGATTACCGTAATCACAGGCCCATCAGGCTCGGGCAAATCATCGCTTGCTATGGACACGATTTATGCTGAAGGCCAGCGCAGATATGTGGAAAGCCTGTCCGCTTATGCAAGACAGTTTCTGGAGCAGATGCAGAAGCCTGATGTGGATTACATCGAGGGCCTTTCTCCTGCAATCGCGATAGACCAGAAAACCGTCACCCGCAGCCCGCGTTCAACCGTAGGAACTATAACCGAGATATACGACTACATGAGGGTTCTCTACACTCGGATAGGCGTACCTTATTGCTACGGCTGCGGTTCTTTAATATCTACGCAGGATCTGCACAATATAATTCGGGCGGTCAGCTCATTTTCTGCCGGAACGAGGGTTCAGGTTCTCGCGCCGATAGTACGGGAGCGCAAGGGTGAATACAAGAAAGAACTTTACAGAATGCGCATGGACGGTTTTGTGAGGGCACGCATAGACGGAAAAATGTTTGACCTTACAGGTGATATCGAGCTCAAAAAGCAGCAGCGCCATACGATAGAAATAGTTATAGACAGGTTTATCATTAAGAGTTCGATCGAAAAACAGATAAAACATGCCATCGATACTGCGCTAAAATACGCCGATACTGTGATTATTAATCTTGTTGATGAAGACCGTGATATTCCATTCAGCAGAAACCTTGCCTGTCCTCAATGCGGTATAAGCTACCCTGAGATAGAGCCTATGATGTTTTCTTTTAATAGCAAATACGGAGCCTGCAGCCGCTGCAAAGGCCTCGGAATCGAAGGAATGTCAAACGATTTTTTTGATGACAGCGTTTTAGACGCAGGTAACGCTCATTTTTCGGACTGCCGCGAATGCGGCGGTATGAGGCTGCGTCCCGAATCGTTGAGCGTAAAGCTTCAGGGCAAAAGCATCGGCGAATTCTCGGCGATGAATATTGAAGCGGCTAAAAATTTTATCGAGAACCTTAATCTGACCGAACGCGAGCAGTCTATTGCAAAGAAAGTGCTGAAAGAGGTCTCTGACAGGTTATCTTTTTTAGATAAGGTTGGGCTTGGCTATCTTACGCTCAACAGGCATTCATTAACGCTTTCTGGCGGAGAGGCCCAGCGTATTAGGCTTGCTACTCAGCTTGGATCATCTCTTACCGGAGTTCTTTATATTTTGGATGAGCCGAGCATCGGACTACATACGAGAGATTGCAAAAATCTTTTAAACAGTCTTTATGAAATAAGGGATGCAGGCAATACGGTTGTAATAGTCGAGCATGATGAAGATACCATAAGGGCAGCCGACTTTGTAATAGATATGGGGCCCGGCGCAGGGAAAAATGGTGGTTGGGTGATTGCAGAGGGATCGCCGAAAAGCATAGAGGCCAACCCATCATCGGTAACCGGACGCTATCTTTGCGGGGAGTCAACAATACCTGTTCCTAAAAACAGAAGGGCCAATAATGATTGCATAGAGATAGTCGGAGCTGAAGCATTTAATCTAAAAAGAATAGATGTGTCGCTGCCGCTCGGCCAGTTTGTATGCGTTACCGGAGTTTCGGGTTCAGGGAAAAGCACGCTTATTCACGAAGTCCTGTACAAGTCTCTATGGCAGCGCATTAATAATATCGATATGCTTCCTGGCAAACACAAAAAGATAGAAGGCATCGAGAAGATTGACCGAGTTATCTGTGTGGATCAGTCTCCACTTGGCAGGACACCAAGGTCAAATCCTGCAACATATACCGGTATTTTGAATTTTGTTCGTGAGTTGTTCGCGCAGCTTCCTGAGTCGCGGGTCAGGGGGTACAATATCTCTCGGTTCAGCTTTAATGTAGCTTCCGGAAGATGCGAAGCGTGTGAGGGGGGCGGTCTTAAAAAGGTCGAGATGCATTTTCTGCCTTCGGTTTATGTTACCTGCGATGACTGCAAGGGTAAGCGCTATAACCGTGAGACTCTCGAAGTGTTTTATAAAAGCAAAAATATAGCTCAGGTTCTTGATATGACCGTATCTGAGGCGATAGATTTTTTTGAAGCTGTTCCCCATATAAGGCAACGGCTCGATATGCTTGACGAAGTAGGACTCGGTTATTTAAGGCTTGGCCAATCCGCAACCACTCTTTCTGGCGGCGAGGCGCAGAGGCTAAGACTTTCGAGGGAACTGAGCAAAAAATCTACAGGCAAAACTATGTACATACTTGATGAACCAACGACCGGCCTTCATTTTGTTGATATACAAAGGCTGCTTAATGTGATAAACAGGCTTGTTGATATGGGCAACACGGTTATTGTGATTGAGCATGATCTCGACATCATAAAGTCTGCGGATTACATTATCGACTTGGGGCCTGAAGGGGGAGATAACGGCGGCAGGATTGTGGCTAAAGGCACTCCCGAAGAAGTGGCGTTATGCGCTGAATCTTATACCGGACAATTTTTGAAGAAGCGTTTATGCCGCCTTTAGCGGCTTTATATTGTTTAGCGTTTTTCTATTTTCCTTCTCTGCTAGCCATAGATCAACTGCACGCTGCGAATTAAGCCAAAATTCCGGCGTATTCCCGAACAGGCGTGAAAGCCGTAAGGCCATTGAAGGGCTTATGGAGCGTTTCTCGCGGAGTATTTCATTTACTGTCTGGCGGGAAACCCCCAATTTAGCAGCAAGACCCGCTGCAGTAAGGCCATAGTCCGGCATGAAATCCTTCATCAGCATCTCGCCGGGATGCGTTGGTTTAATCTGTCTTGCTTCAATATTTTTTATACTCATAACACACCTCTCAATGATAATCTGTTATTTCGACATCGTATGCGTCTCCGTCAATAAAACGGAAACATATTCTCCATTTCTCGTTTGTTGATATGGAATAATGTCCTTCTCTGTCACCCCTGAGGCTATGCAGCCTGTTGCTTGGAGGCACTATTAGGTCGTCAATGCAAGTAGCATTATCAATATATTCCATGCGTCGCAAAGCCCTCTTTAAAATATCTTTATGCAATCGCTTTGATTTGCCGGTTGCATATAGCTCATACGTGTGTTTGTCGGCAAATGTTTTTATCATCTGTATAGATTGTAACGCGTAGCGTGACAGTTGTCAACAAATAGCCCAAATATCAAAAGAGAAGAGTTCTCCTAATATCTACGTTTTAGTTGATGCCTGCTTTAGCGGTGTTTCAGAGAAAGGTTCTCTTTTAAAGAATATGAGCCCCCTTGTCATGGAAGTCAAAAATGCTGTTGCAAATATACCCAATGCTGTAATAATGACCTCTTCTAAAGGAACAGAAGTGAGTTCATGGTATCCTGATAAAAAACATAGCATGTTCACCTATTTCTTTCTTGAATCGGTTAAAGACCTTTTAACTCGTGGCAAGGATAAAGTTACCGCTGATGATTTTTATAGGCTGATTACGGATGAAAATGAAGGTATCCCATATTATGCAAAACGTATGCATGGAAGAATCCAAACCCCTCAAATCATAGGGGATAAATCAAAAATATTAATCGGGCAGTAAATACCAACTATTATTTGCCAGAATACAGCGGAATTCCGACAGACCGTTTTATCTTCAAAAGTGAGAGGTCAATATTGTAGCGTGTTTCTGCAAGCTGTTTTTCTGAAGAGACGAGCAGGTTGTTGGCATCCATAACGTCGAGGCTGTTGGCGAGGCCGAACTCAAACTGCTTGGACACCGCATTGTAGTTGTCTTTTGCGAAGACAACCTGTTCTTGATTCGAGTTCATCATGTCTTTCTGTGTTGAGAAGTCGAGATATGCTCTTTCAACCTCTATATTGATACTTTTCTTAAGGTCATTAAAGTTCAATGATGCCTGTTTCTGTTTTGCAGTAGCCTCTTTTACTTCAGCCACCCTAAGCCCGCCTTCAAAAATCGGCAGGGTAAGTTTCAGCCCCCCGTAAACGCTCGATTTATTTAGGGTTACCGAATCAGGCTTAGCGTTCATTTTTGAGTAAACGCCTTCAACTCCGAGGGATGGCCAATGCCCGCCTTTTGCGAATGAAAGCTGCCCGTCCGCTATTTTCTTCTGGGCCATAGCCGATTTTATTTCGGTCCGCTCGCTCAAAGCTTTTTGCTTCAGAGCTTCAAGTCCCTGTTCTGCAAAAGCGGATTTGTTTTTATAATCTTCATCCGGTTCTTTTAAATTGAACTCGCTTTCGATGCCTGTTAGTCTTGAAAGTATTGCTTTGGAGAGCTTTAGCCCATTTTCTGCTTTTACAAGCTCGGACTTGGCAGCCGAAAATTCTGCCTGAGCCCTGAGCAGCGCGGTTTTGGTAACTTCTCCTACGCGTAGTTTTGTTTCTGCTGCTGTTTTATGCTTGCCTAATCTTTCGAGATTTGATTTGGCTATCTCGACCGCCTTGCTGGCCCTGAGTACATCAAAAAAAGCTGATGAAACCGTATAGAGATATTCCTCGCGCATCGAAGCCAGATCAAAGCGGCTTTTCTGAATGTTTTCCTGAGACATGTTCAGCGCCTTTATTTCTTTGCCTCCGAGCGATATTGATTGGTCGAGTCGAACTCCCCAGTTTGAAGTTTCTTTGTACTGTAACAGAACGCCTGTGGTGGTATATTTATCGTCTGTATATTTTGTAATGCCTGCATAGGTTGATACCTTAGGAAGCAATGATGAGAGCGACTTATCGCGGCTTGCTTCAGAGATGATAAGGTCTTCTTCCGAAAGTTTTATCTTTTCTGCATACTCCAACGCGATGGGATAAAGACGATCGAGAGTATATTCCTGAGCTTCGCATATGGGTAGCGAGAGAAAAAACATGAAGGCAAAAATTGATGCAAGATGTTTTTTTATTTTTCTGTTCATATGCGCCTTTAGGTTAATCAATCCGAATGGAATGTAAGTGCTTACTTACTTTAATTTAAACCGAATTGTGATGTCAATTGCCCGAATTGCTTCATGATGGATATAACTGATAATTTTTACATGAAATGAGCCTTGCTCAGACAGCAAAGAAAATGGTACATTACAAAATTGTCTCTTCGTTTATGGTAAGGCCTATAAAGGCGCGTAGCTCAGTGGGAGAGCGCTTCCCTGACACGGAAGAGGTCAGGGGTTCGATACCCCTCGTGCCTACCATTTTTTCTCATTGTATTTCAATAGGTTGATACTGATGGTTTGCCCCAAAAACCATCAGTGAAGTGTCATCTAATCATACCTAAATCAATCATTGCTTATGAGCAAATCTCCTGTGCTAAATTTGTGCTAATGGTGCAGAATATATGTAAATCTATCTGATTGGGAGGTCTGTAAGTTTATGGATATTTTTGAGGCAATTTACAACCGCAGAAGTGTAAGGCAGTTTACACCGGAACCTGTCACCCTTGAAGACTTGATCGAGATCATTAAAGCCGGCACATGGGCGCCGTCAGGTTTGAACAATCAACCATGGCGGTTTGTAATTGTTCAAGATAAAAATATGATTGCAGAGCTTGCAAAATTTACCAAGTATAAAAAAATAATAGACGGTGCTGCCGCATGCATAGTTGTATTTGTGGATAGGGAGGCTATGTACAACGATGTGAAAGACCATCAATCTATTGGCGCTTGTATTCAAAATATGCTTCTTGCTGTCCATGGGCTTGGTTTTGGGGCTGTCTGGCTTGGCGAAATATTGAATAACCGGGACGGGGTGAGAGAAAAGCTCAATTTGCCGATTTCTATGGAGCTTATGGCTGTGCTTGCAGTTGGGAGGCCTGCTTCTGGCAATAGAAAATCTTTACGCAAGGATGTTTCGGAGGTTATCCTTAAAAAAATTTAGAAAATGAAATGTTGTACTCCGACTTTTCTGGTATACATTTTTTGCGCTGTCTGCCTTGTGTCTTTGTATAATGTGCTGTAAAATAACGATTAATATTTTGGTATGGTCTTTGCTATGTTATTCTGCTAAGTAGATAAAGATAGGGGAAAACAAATGCCAATCAAACCTAATTATGCTTTTATGACTTTTGAGTCGGAGCGTTCAGTTTCAAGCAAGAAACTTGATTGTTTTGTCTCGATCGATTTTGACGGTACTATCACCGACAGCGATATCACCGACGCGGTTATAAAAAAGTTTGCGCGGCCCGAATGGGAGGCTGTTGAAAGGCTTTGGGAAGCTGGCGCTATAGGCTCTATGGAATGCCTCTCTAAGCAGATGGCGCTTATAGATGCTTCTCTTGCCGAGATACTGGAGTATGCTGGCGAATTTTCGGTTAACGAAACATTTTCTGCTTTTGTGAATTTTTTAAGAAAAAATGAAATGCCTTTTGCGATTATAAGCGACGGGTTTGATCTAATTATCAAAAAAATTCTTTCTAAGTCCGGCCTATCGAACATTCCGGTTTACTCAAACAGGATTACAGAAATTTACGGCGAACTTATGACTTCGTTTCCATACAACAAGACCGGATGCTCTTCCGGAGTCTGCAAATGCAGTGTTGCCAGAGCTAATTCTGGCGGTCTGCCGGTGATCCATATAGGCGACGGCAGGAGTGATTTTTGTTTGGCGGAAGATGCAGCGCATGTGTTTTCAAAAAAGAAGCTTACAGATTATTGCAGAACAAAGAATCTGAACCACACCCCCTTCTTTGATTTCAAGACCATCGAAAACAGCTTGGCTGTGCTTATCGAAAGAGGAAGCTTTGAATCTGTAGAAACTGAAAAAATAATGCCATCTTTTAACTCAGGAGCATTGATACTATGACCGAAAAAGAACTGCTCGAACTTGAATCTAAGTATTGCTCTTACGGCGACACGGTGCATTATCTTGAGCATCCCAATATATTTTCAAGGTGTGATGGTTCTTGGCTTTATGACATGAATGACACGCCTTACCTTGATGTTCAGATGTGGTATTCGGCCGTAAATTTCGGATACAGAAACAGGGAAATAGAGGCGGTTCATGATCTTCAGATGAAGACTCTGCCGCAGGTTGCGTCGCAGTATCTTCACAAAGAGAAAATCCTTCTTGCGGCTTCGATAGCAAAAGAGACCGAAAAAAGATTCGGCGAAAAAGGCAGGGTTCATTTCAATGTCGGCGGCTCTCAAGCGGTTGAGGACAGCATGAAGCTTGTGCGCAATTTTAAACATGGCAAGTCTCTTTCATTGGCATTCATGGGCGGTTATCACGGCCGCACCCTTGCTGCCACCGAGATAACTAGCAGTTTTAGATACAGAAAGAGATACGGCCATTTCAGCAACAGGGCAAACTTTATCCCCTTCCCATACTGCTACCGCTGCTTCTACGGGTTAAAGAGGACCGAATGCGGGTATGAATGCATACGCCAATTCGAAAAACTTTTCGAAACCGAGTATTACGGTGTTATAGATAAGAAGGACAACGAAGTCGAGTACTCCGCTTTTTATATGGAGCCCCTGCAGGCAACAGGCGGATATATTGTGCCGCCCCCCGAATATTTTGCAAAGATGTCAGCTATTTTAAAGAAATACGATATTCTTCTTGTTGATGACGAGATACAGATGGGCTTTTATAGGACCGGCAAGCTTTGGGCTGCTGAGCATTTCGGATTTAAGCCTGATGTGGTAACCTTTGCAAAATCGCTCACAAACGGGCTGAACCCATTGTCCGGACTCTGGGCGAGGGAAGAACTGATCAGCCCTTCGGTATTTCCGGCAGGCTGCACGCACTCCACATTTTCGAGCAATCCGCTCGGAACAGCGGCGGGACTTGCTGTGATGGAGTATGTGAAGAAAAATGATTTTGAAAAGATGGTGGCCGAGAAAGGCGCATACATGCTCGGCCGTTTAAAAGAGCTTAAGAAAAAATATTCGGTCATAGGCGATGTTGACGGTATCGGTCTTGCTTTAAGGATCGAGATGACAAAGGCTGACGGTTATACCCCTGACAGAGGACTGACCGACGCGATATTCCAAGAGGGCATGAAGGGCCATATCGATGTGAGAGGCAAGAAATACGGGCTTGTACTTGATGTGGGCGGATACTACAAGAATGTTTTTACACTTGCCCCCGCCTTGACCATAACATATGAAGAGATAGACCTGTTTGCCGAACTGTTCGAGTCTTTGGTGAAAAGGTGCGGAGCATAATATGACCTTGTTAAAGCTTGCGCCGCTTTTTGTGATAGGCGCTTCAATGGAAGGCGTCACGCATCTTTGCTTAAAAAAAGGTGCGTCAGCACACTGCGAGTCGGATGGTATAGCCTATTATATTCAGCTGCTCAAAAACCGCTGGGTTATAGTGGGATTGTTGACTTACCTTATAGACAATATAATATGGCTTTTTATACTTTCAATAATTCCTCTTTCGATAGCTTTTCCTCTTACAGGCATGCAGAAGGTGTTCATCATATTTTTTTCTGTGCTTGTGCTCAAAGAGGAGGTTAGCCGCGCTGAATGGTGGGGCATAGGCATCACCGCCGCCGGCATCGGGCTTATTGTTCAGGCAGGATAGGGGCATGGGTACATTCGAAAAGGTAAAACAGCTTTTTGCGGACAAGCTCGATTTTAAAGAAGGCTCTATTACCCTTGATGCAACACTCGAAAGCCTAGGCTTGGACTCACTCGACAGGATAGAATTTATTTTTGCTATAGAGGATGAGTTTAAGATAAAAGTGCCTGAGCGAGATGTCAAGATTGATACGGTTCAAGACCTTGTTGAGACCATAAACCGCCTTGTAGCAGAACAGCAGGGGAAGGCGTAATTCGGGGTTGAGAAGGGTAGCTGTAACAGGACTCGGTTTTATAACCGCGCTCGGACAGGAACCTAAGCCATTCTTTGAATCGTTGATGGCAGGCAGGGCCGGAATCAAAAGGATTTCTGCCGATTTTGTTGATAGCCTTTCTGTAAAAATTGCGGCCGAAGTTTCTTTTGATCCTCTCCAGCATTTTTCGAAAAAACAGCTTAATATTTATGATCGTACTACACAGCTTTCTTTGATTGCGGCTTCGTACGCATGGAAAGATTCCGGCATAGAGTTGTTGGAATTCGAAAAAGAACTGGCCGGAGTCTATTTCGGAACAGGTCTTGGCGGCGGCCATGCAATCAACGACCTGTATTTTAATCTTTACAAAAAAGAGGCTTCGAGGGTCAGCCCTCTTTTTGTAACAAAAATCATGTGCAATTCCTCTGCTTCTCATATATCGACAAAATTCGGATTTGCAGGCCCATGTGTCACTTATTCAAATGCCTGCTCATCTTCTGCATTGGCAATAGGCGAGGCATACAGGCAGATACAGTATGGGTTTACGGATGTGATGCTTGCCGGAGGCGCTGAAAGCGTGATTACATACGGCTCATGCAAGGCTTGGGAATCGCTTGGCGTGCTTGCAAAAGAGGATACAGAGAACCCGGCGGCATCCTGCAGGCCGTTTTCAAAAGACAGGACAGGCATGACACTTGGCGAGGGCTCTGGAGTTGTTGTGCTTGAAGAAATGGAGCGCGCAAAAAAAAGAGGAGCAACTATTTATGCTGAGCTGGCCGGATACGGTTCAACAGCCGATGCTCATCATATAACAAGCCCATCCCCTGACGGACAGGCAAGGGCTATAAATCAGGCATTGCGCGAAGCGTCCATAAATGCTGATGGAATTGATTACATCAACGCGCACGGCACCGCGACTATTGCCAATGATATAGCCGAGACTCAGGCTATAAAAAAAGCTTTCGGTGCTTATGCCTATAAGGTTCCAATAAGCTCTTCCAAATCGATGATAGGCCATCTGCTTGGCGCAGCAGGCGCTGTTGAGTTTGCGATTGCTCTGCTTGCGATAAAAAATAAGGCAGTGCCTCCAACCGCTAACCTGCGGCAGTCCGACCCTGAATGCGATCTCGATTATGTTCCTAATGAAGGCAGAGCAGGCATTAATGTTCGGACGATAATGGCTAATTCATTCGCTTTTGGAGGAACCAATGCGGTTCTTGTAGCGAGGGCTGTTTGAAAAATCACATAATCGACCTTAAGGGCGGAGACGATGCAGTATTGCTTATCCATGGTTTGACCGGAAGTCCATTTGAACTGAAAAATCTTGCCCGCCATCTCAACCGAGCAGGCTATACTGTCAAGGGGCCATGTCTTGCTGGACATGGAACAACTATAGACGATCTATCGAAAACGCGTTGGCAGGACTGGTACGGCACTGTGCGTGAAGAGTTTGATGAAATGAAGAAGAACCACAGGAATGTTTTCTCGGGAGGGTTGTGCATGGGAGCGCTTTTTTCGCTTTACCTTGCTTATGAGGTCAAGGATGATATGTCCGCAATAGCGATGCTTTCGACAACTCTCTCTTATGACGGCTGGAGCCTGCCTTGGTACAAGTTCTTGCTGCCGGTCTCATACTATCCTCCTTTGAAATATTTTTATTCTTACGAAGAGCGCGAGCCATACGGCATAAAAGATGAAAGGATGAGAAAGCACATTGCATCTGCTTTGCATGACAATCTCATTGCTTATTCTAAATTCCCGTCAAAGGCGATGCATGAACTATTCAAGCATATCAGTGCGGTAAAGAAAATAATGCCTGAAGTAAAAACTCCGACGCTTTTGCTGCACGCACTTGAAGATGATATTGCGAGCACGAAGAATGCGGATTATGTTGAAAAAAATATAGGCTCTTCCGATGTGCGGAAAATTTTTCTTGATAACTCATACCACATGCTGACTCTTGATTTTCAAAAAGACGAAGTTGCTGCGCAGACGATCAGGTTTTTCAATGAGCATGCAGGATAACGATGAAAAAAATCAGGCAGCCTCTAACCTTCTTGAGCCTGAGGAGCTTGCCGAAGCTTTTTTAGCTTTTCCTCCTGATGGGTTTGAGCCTTTTAAAATCGCCTGCGGTAATAAGACCGCTTATGGTTTTGTCACTGAGTTCGATATCTTTACCACAGTGGACGGATGGGCTAAGAAGGCCTACATTAGATGTGTCCGTTTTTTCCCGCGGTTCATACTCAAGCTGTTCAGGCCGAAAGTTCTTTTTATAGGAACAACCGTAACCGAGTACTCTCCGTTGCCTTATGAAGCTTCTCCAAAGAAATTTGCGGATGAGCTGCTCGCACAGTTTTCTAAGATGCAGCTACCTTTTTTAATAGTTAAAGACATCCCGTTTGAATCTCCGCTTCTGTCAGTAAATGAAAACAGTCATTCTTTAAATATCATCAAGCATCTTGAAGACTCAGGTTTTACCAGATTATCAGGACAGGCGCTGAGCTATGTTCCTATTAACTTCTCCTCGATCGAGGATTATCTGCAAAGATTTTCTCGTTCGCGCAGAAAAGATTTTAAAAGAAAACTGCGTTCGCGCTCCGAACTGTCTGTTGAAGATATTAAAACAGGAGACGCTTTTTTTAGTGACGATACTATAGATCTTCTGTATTCGCTCTATAGTAATGTTTATGAGCAGAGCTATATCCATTTTGATAAATTGAGCAGAGACTTTTTTGCAACGGTGTTCAGGGATTCAAACGGCGGTATAGTATTTGTTTATAAATGCAAAGATAAAATCATCGGCTTTAATCTCTGCTTTGTTTATCGAAATGCGTTGGTGGATAAGTATGTGGGTTTTGTATATCCCGACTCTATGGAGCTTAATCTTTATTTTGTCAGCTGGTTTAACAATCTTGAGTATTGCATTAAAAGAGGGTTTAAGACATATATTGCGGGTTGGACAGACCCTGAGGTAAAGGCGTATCTCGGAGCTGATTTTACATTTACCTATCACTGTTTTTTTGCAAAGAGCAGATTTTTAAGGCTTATTCTCCAAAAAATCAAAGGCCTTTTTGAATCGGACAAAAGGCACAATACCACTAACCGCATAGAGCATTAGCCCTGGATCGACGCGCAGATTTCTTGCATAAAAACAGAACGCTCGGCTAACATAATTAGTTATGCTTAACATACTAAATAAGTTGTTCGGGACTAAGAACGAACGTGAGCTGAAGAAGCTTCTTTCGAGGATTGATGCCATCAATATTCTTGAGCCTTCAGTATCTTCTTTGAGCGATGACCAGCTCAGAAATAAAACTGCCGAGTTTAAAAGCCGCATCGCTGATGGAGAGACCCTTGACGACCTGATGAACGAGGCGTTTGCGGTTGTGCGCGAGGCATCAAAGCGCTGCCTGAACATGAGGCATTTCGATGTGCAGCTTATCGGCGGCATTGCCCTGCATGACGGCAGGATCGCAGAAATGAAGACGGGCGAGGGCAAGACCCTTGTGGCAACTCTTCCTGTATATCTCAACTCTCTTGACGGCAGAGGAGTTCATGTTGTCACCGTAAACGACTATCTCGCAAAAAGAGATGCGCAATGGATGGGAATTCTCTACCATTTTCTAGGCCTGTCGGTAGGGGTGATACAGCATGATTATTCGTTTTTGTACGACACCACATATCTTTCAAATGACAAAAGATACAACCACCTGCGCCCCTGCGAGAAAAAGGAGGCCTACGGCGCTGATGTGACCTACGGAACCAACAACGAGTTCGGCTTCGATTATCTCAGGGACAATATGAAATATGACCTCTCGGACTATGCGCAGAGGGAGCTGAACTACGCGATAGTTGACGAGGTTGACAGCATCCTGATTGATGAGGCGAGGACCCCGCTGATAATTTCGGGGCCATCGGAAGAGTCAACCGATAAATATTATCGCGTCAATAAAATACTACCTTATCTAAAAGAGGACGAAGATTTTAAAACCGACGAAAAGCTCAAAAATATCGTTATAAACGACAGGGGAAACTCGAAGATAGAAAATCTGCTCGGAGTGGGCAACCTGTATGAACCTGCTAATTTTGAATGGGTTCATCATGTGCTGCAAGGCCTGCGAGCCCACCATATGTTCAAGAGGGATGTTGACTATGTTGTAAAGGACGGCGAGGTCATAATAGTTGACGAGTTTACAGGCAGGCTTATGTCCGGAAGGCGCTGGAGCGACGGGCTTCATCAGGCTATAGAAGCTAAAGAAAATGTGAAGATAGCGAGCGAAAACCAGACGCTTGCAACGATAACCTTCCAGAACTATTTCAGGATGTACAACAAACTTGCGGGCATGACAGGAACCGCCGATACCGAGGCGCATGAGTTTGCGCAGATATACAATCTAGAGGTTGTCGTAATCCCTACCAACAGGCCGATGATAAGGGACGACGCAGCGGACATTGTGTATAAAAATGAGAAGGCAAAATACAATGCGGTTATTCAGGAGATAGAGGAGTGCCACAAGAGAGGCCAACCCGCTCTTGTAGGAACAATCTCGATAGAAAAGTCCGAACTGCTTGCACAGATGCTCAAGAAAAAGGGTGTCAGGCATGCTGTGCTCAACGCCAAGTTCCATGAGAAGGAGGCCGAGATAGTTGCTCAGGCCGGAAGGTTCGGCGCGGTGACGATTGCCACAAATATGGCAGGAAGAGGAACCGACATAGTTCTTGGCGGAAACCCTGACGGAATAGCCCGCGAGCTTTTGCTCGATAAGCCCAAGTTTACCGAAGAAGAATATAAGGCAGCATATGACAAGGCCAAAGAGATCTGCGCAAAAGAGCGTGAACAGGTGCTTGAAGCCGGAGGCTTGAGGATTATCGGCACAGAGCGGCACGAATCCCGAAGGATAGACAACCAGCTGCGGGGAAGGTCAGGCAGGCAGGGAGATCCTGGTTCATCGCGGTTTTATCTTTCTCTAACTGATGACCTGATGCGGATATTCGGCTCGGACAGGATAGACAGCTTGATGAATCTGCTCAAGATGGACGAGTGGGTGCCTATCGAAAACAAAATGGTCACAAAGGCTATAGAGAACGCGCAGAAAAAGGTGGAGGCGCACAACTTCGATATAAGAAAACATCTGCTCGAATACGATGACGTTATGAACAAACAGCGGAGCGAGATTTATAAGTTTCGCAGGGATGTGCTGACAGGCGAAAATCTTAGGGACAAAATATTCGAGATGATAGAGGATGAGGCTGACGCTCTTGTTTCTG
The DNA here is from genome assembly GCA_002753335.1 of Nitrospirae bacterium MYbin3. GTDB lineage: Bacteria > Nitrospirota > Thermodesulfovibrionia > Thermodesulfovibrionales > Dissulfurispiraceae > MYbin3. The sequence goes on along the minus strand of PEAD01000016.1, from coordinate 50,179 downwards.
TATTCTGCAGCGAAGACGCCGGCTACGATGAATGGAATTTAAAGGGATTAAGCGATGCTATTTATGGAGCATTCGGCATCAGCATGGATATTCCTGATACCGGCAGCGCCGAAGAGCTTTACGATTTAGTAGCTGCAAAGGCCAAAGAAACCTATGAAAGAAAAGAGGCAGAGGTCGGCTCGGATGCGATGCGGTACATGGAGCGGGTGCTGCTCTTACAGATTATAGATACGCAGTGGAAAGACCATCTTTTGGGCATAGATCATATCAAGGAAGGCATAGGCTTGAGAGGCTACGCACAGCGCGACCCTCTGGTTGAATATAAGAAAGAGGCTTTCAATCTCTTCTCTGACATGTCCCAGAGAATAAATTCCGAAGCGCTCATGAGGCTTTTCAGGGTCCAGATAAAGAGCGAGACCGAAAGTGAGATGCGTGAGCGGGAGCACAGGCTTGTTTTCAATAGGGGATCGGAAGGCCTTAAGCAGCCTGCCCACAGCGATAACAAGGTCGGCAGAAACGACCCTTGCCCCTGCGGCAGCGGCAAGAAATACAAAAAATGCTGCGGGGCGAAGTAGATTGTAAAAATCAAAAGCCAATTTCTGCTAGCCTCGGTTATTTATAGTTCAAATTTCTAAAAAAAAATTCGGAGAAAAAACATGGCTAAAAACATAGTCCAGAAGATTTTTGATGTGCACAAAGTTTCAGGAGATGTTGCTGCTGGAAGCCAGATAGCGCTTAATGTTGATCAGGTCTATACTCAGGATGCCACAGGCACGATGGCCTGGCTCGAATTTGAGGCGATAGGAATAGACAGGGTAAAGGTTCCGCTGGCCGTTTCTTATGTTGACCACAATATGCTCCAATCAAATTTTATGAATAGCGATGACCACGCATTTCTTCAGACAGCTGCCGCTAAATTCGGAGCCTACTTTTCAAAGCCGGGCAACGGCATTTGCCATCAGGTGCATCTAGAAAGATTCGCCGCGTCCGGCAAGATAGCTCTAGGCACCGACAGCCATACGCCTACAGGCGGAGGAATGGGCATGATAGCTATTGGTGTTGGAGGGCTTGAGGCCGCCTCTGTCATGGCCGGAGCGCCTTTTGAAATAAATATGCCCAAGGTTGTTCAGGTAAAGCTGACAGGAAAGCTCAACAGGCCATGGGTTACGGCGATGGATGTGATCCTTACGCTCTTAAAAATGCTGACCGTAAAAGGTGGGGTCGGAAAAATTATAGAGTACGGCGGGCCGGGAGTCAAAGACCTCAATGTTACCGAAAGGGCAACAATTACAAATATGGGGGCAGAGCTTGGAGCAACAACATCAATATTCCCGAGTGATGCTAATACTCTTAAATTTCTTAAGGCAGAGGGCAGGGAAAAAGATTGGATAGAGCTTAAGGCTGACAAAGGCGCTGAATATTCCGAAACTATAATTCTTGACCTTGGCAGCATCGAGCCGATGATAGCCCAGCCGCACAGTCCTGACAATGTGGTTTCTGTTCGCGAGCTTGCAGGCAAAAAGGTGAATCAGGTCTGCATAGGCAGCTGCACCAACTCTTCGTATCATGCGATGAAGACGGTGGCGTCAATACTCAAAGGCCGCACAATAGCCGAGAATCTGAATCTGCTTATCAATCCCGGCTCAAAGCAGGTCTATGAGATGCTGTCGCGTGAAGGCGTTATCGCAGAAATGATCTCTTCAGGCGCGAGGATTATGGAAATTTCTTGCGGCGCCTGCATCGGCATGGGCGGTGCGCCCGGAACCGGCCATGTTTCGGTGCGTTCGTACAACAGAAACTTTCATGGCAGGTCAGGCACAAAGGATGCTTCGGTATATCTTGCCAGCCCTATCTCCTGCGCTGTCTTTGCTCTCAAGGGCGAGATGGTTGATCCGAGAGAGTGCGGTTTAGAAATCGCCAAGGTGAAAGAGCCTAAAACATTTATGATAAATGACAATTTGCTTGTATCGCCCAAGAGCAACACAACCGAGATAAAAATCTTAAAAGGCCCGAATATAAAAGAAGTTCCGGTGAAAGCTGCTCTCCAAGATAGAATTGATGCCGAGGTTCTGCTTAAGGTCGGAAATAACATTACCACTGACGACATCATGCCTGCCGGATCAAAGGTGCTTCCGTTCAGGTCGAACATCCCGGCCATATCCGATTTTGTATTTGAGAATATAGATAAAACATTCAGCAGCCGCGCGAATGAGGCAAAGGCAAAAGGCGGCGCGATTGTTGTCGGCGGTGAGAATTACGGGCAGGGCTCTTCAAGGGAGCACGCGGCTTTGGCCCCGATGTATCTTGGGCTGCAGACCGTAATTGTAAAATCCTTCGCAAGGATCCACAGGGCGAATCTTGTTAATTTCGGGATTTTGCCGCTGCTGTTCAAATCTTCCGAAGATTACGATAAGGTTGAGCAGGGCGACAGGCTTTCGATAAGCGGATTGCTTGGAGCTATAAAAGAAGGGCAGGAATATAAGGTTGAGAATGCTACAAAAGGAACATCCTTTTTTGTGGTGTCCGATCTTAACGATAGAGAGAAAGAGCTTGTTTTGAGAGGCGGTCTGCTTTCATCATCCAAGGCATGAGGTGTAGTAAAATGGTCACTGTCCCCATTTTTGCAAAATTGTAGTAATATATCAAATGTTAAATTTTGAGCCCGGTTTCTGGGGAGAGCACTGGGGTTTAATCTTATTTCTTATAAGTGAATCCATACTTATAGCCTTTCTTCTATTCAACATCCGCAGTCGCAGAAGCATGGAGCATGAACTGCGAGAGTCAGCAGGCACGCTTGCCGAAAGAAACAAGTTCATCGAATCACTTATGAATATGAGCCCCGATGTCATATATATTTATGATCTGGTAGACCAAAAAAATATATACAGCAACCAAGGCATACAGAAGGTCCTCGGATATTCGGTGGATGAAATTAAAGGGATGGGCGACCATCTAATCCAGACACTGATGAATCCTGATGACTTTAATCTGTATGTTTCGGCAATTCTCGAAAAATACAGCAAGGCAAAAGACGGTGAGATGATTTCTCATGAATACAGGATGAAGCATAAGAACGGTGATTGGTTATGGCTTGAAAGCAACGAGCATATATATAAAAGGCAGGAGGATGGCTCTCCTAAACAGATTTTTGGAGTTATACACGATATAACCGAACGCAAGCGGTCGGATGAAGTGCTGCATAGAAGCGAGACAAAATACCGTCTGTTGTTCGAAAATATGACCGCAGGTTTTGCTCTGCACGAAATGATATACGATGGGCAGGGACGCCCTGTAGATTATCGTTTTCTTGAGATTAATCCTGCCTTTGAAAAGCTCACCGGAGCTTCGGCATCAGCTTTGATTGGCAGAACCATAAAAGAGGTAATGCCTAGCACAGAACAATACTGGATTGATATTTATGGAAAGGTAGCGCAAACCGGCGAGCCTACAGCCTACCAGAATTACTCAAAAGAACTGGGAAGGTACTATGATGTTTGGGCTTTTAGCCCTTTAAAGCACAGGTTTGCTGTTGTGTTTACTGATATTACAGAGCGCAAAATGGTTGAAGAAGCATTGAAAGAGTCCGAGCGGCAGTTCAGGCAAACCCTCGAAAATGCGAATCTTATTGCGGTGCAGTTAAATAATGAAGGCCTAATTACATTTGCAAATAACTTTTTTGCAGAACTGACGGGTTGGGATATAAAAGAGATTATCGGAAAAAACTGGATGGATATATTTATACCTGATGCCATTCGTGAACATATCAGAGATATCCATGCCGAGAACATTATTTTAAAAGGTATTGTTAAAAAATACGAAAATGATATTCTGACCAAAGCAGGAGAGAAACGGCTTATTGCATGGACTAATTCGCATATGTTTGGTGCAAAGGGTGAAATAATAGGAGTCACTTCTTTAGGCATAGACATAACAGAACACAGAAGGCTCGAAGAACAGCTTAGTAATATACAGAAACTGGAGGCTGTCGGCACCCTTGCCGGCGGCATCGCGCATGATTTCAATAATCTATTGCAGGGAATCTTCGGCTATCTTTCTATGGCCAGAATCAATATAAATAATCATGCGAATGCCCTATCGATGATCGAACAGGCCGAGAAGGCGCTGCATCTTTCGGTCAAACTCACATCACAGCTGCTGACCTTTGCAAAGGGTGGCAAGCCCGAAAAGAGACTTATCAAGTTGAGTTCAGTGATAGAAAACTCTGTAAAATTTGCCTTGAGCGGATCAAATTGTTCCTGCAGTCTGGACATCACAGAAACACTATGGTCTGCTGATGCTGACGAGGGGCAGATCAGTCAGGTGCTGCAGAACATTGTATTGAATGCTGTGCAGGCTATGCCTATTGGCGGTACGATAGAGGTTGCGGCCCGAAATCTGGAGGCTGATAATAATGCTATTCCGGCCATTTTAGAACAGGGAAGGTATGTTGCGATATCTATTCGGGATGTGGGTATAGGAATCCCTGCGGAATATTTATCAAGAATATTTGATCCTTATTTTACGACCAAAGAAAAGGGGAGCGGACTCGGTCTTGCCACCTCATACTCGATAATCAAAAACCATGGAGGGCTCATTGATGTGTCGTCTCAAGCTGGCAAAGGCACTCTCTTTACTATTTATATTCCGGCAATAACTGACTTTGCAGAAGATGAAACAAAGGCTGCTGTTTTAACGGCAACTAGAACATGCAAGGTGCTTGTAATGGACGACGAGGATGTTGTAAGAACCGTTGTCAGAGAGTTGATATCCTCGCTTGGACATGAAGTCGAGGTTGCGGAGCACGGAGAAGCTGCTCTTAAAAAATATAAGAGGGCAAAGGATTCGGACAGACCGTTTGATATTGTTATTCTTGACCTCACAATACGCGGCGGTATGGGCGGTGCTGAAACCTTAAATAAACTGAAAGAGCTTGATCCTGAAGTCAAGGTGATAGTTTCGAGCGGTTATTCTGAGGACGCTTCTTTGGCCGAATATAAAAAACAGGGATTTGTGGCTGTATTGAAAAAGCCTTACGATATTGACAGACTTCAAATCACTCTTAACGAAATAATTGCGGTTTAAGTTCTCTATAAATTTTTTGAAGAAAGCGCCTCGAAGAATGCGTAGCAAAGTTTTGCATCTTTTGATATATCTGTAAGATGGAAGGTTCGCTCCTGCCATTTTGAAAAATCTATGTCAGCACCTGTGTTTTTCATGTTCCAGTATCCCATGGACCAATCCTGAAAAAGCCGCTGTTGATTTGTTGTGCGTAGAATTATTTTAAAATCCTTATGGCGTTCATCTTTTGCTATCTTTTCCAAAAGGGCATCAACAGACTCTTTGCGTCCTTCCAGCAGCTGCATGAAATAGCCGTTGTTGAAAAGGAGAAAACCTGTAATTCCCTGTTCGGCATTGAATTTTTGCGCGGTGTTAAGGATTTTAAAAATTTCACCTTCATCAACAGATTCGGCAGCCCTGCTTACATAAATGACGGTATAAACTCCCTGTGCTGTATTTATGTCCTGAACACTATTATTTTTAAGAAGGCTGATGTAATTATCCAGAGGCATTGGTTTATAGAAATAATATCCCTGTATATTGTCACAGCCCTGCGTCTGAAGCTCAAATAATTCAGCCTCGGTTTCAACTCCCTCGGCTATGGTTTTTTTGCCCATTACTTTTGCCATTCTGATTACCGAGGAGGTTATAGCCCTGCTTTCATGTTTTTTATCCAGTTCGGTGATAAATTCACGGTCAATCTTTATGAAGCTTACAGGCATTCTGATAAGCTGCAATAATGACGAGTAACCGGTGCCGAAATCGTCAACCGCAACCCGCATTCCGAGTTCAGCGAGCCTGTTAAGGACTTTTATGTTGTTGTGTATATCCGCCATAAGAGAGGTTTCGGTAATTTCGATGATCAGGTTTTCAGGTTTTGCGCCGGTTTCTTTAAGTATATTCGCAAATTCGGTCACCAGCGTTTCTTCATTAAGCTGTCGTGTTGATACATTGAATGATGTGTATGGAATATCAGTACCACATTCCTTTTGGATGAGGGCAACGGTTTTGCAGACTTCACGGAAGATCCAGAGGCCTATCGGGATGATTGCACCGTTGGATTCGGCGATAGGAATGAAATAGGCAGGGGAAACCGGACCGCTCGCGCTGTCCCAGCGCAGCAAGGCCTCTGTGCCTTTTATTGTCTTGCTGTTGGCAGCAACTATAGGCTGATAGACCAGCCTAAACTCGTTTAGTTCTATTGCTGTCCGCAATCCGTTTATAACAGTCAGTTTTCGGTTCAGGTTATCGCGGGTTTTCTCCGAAAAGAGATGCCAACCGTCCCTGCCATGCTCTTTTATCATATACATGGCTGCATCGGCGTCTCTAAGCAGCGCTTCGGCCGAATGTGTTGTGCCGTGGCCTATCGCCATTCCAATGCTTGCGCTGATATAAACTTTGTGTTCATTTACGATAATAGGTATGCGCATAGATTCATTTATGCGCTCTGCAATCACTATAAGCTTTTCTTCAGAATCTATCTGCTCGCAGAGCACCACGAATTCATCCCCGCTGATTCTCGCCACAGTATCTCCCGGCCTGACAGCGTTTGTGAGAATTTCGGTCACAGAAATAAGAAGCTTATCTCCGGCATCATGTCCGTAAGTATCATTGACCAGTTTAAAGCTGTCGAGGTCAATGAAGATCAGTCCCACATTTTTTTTGTTATATGTAGTGCGGGTGAGGGCGCTGGTTAGTCGTTCCTTTATCAGCGTACGGTTGGGAAGCTTTGTAAGGGGGTCGTGCGTAGCTCTCCAGACAAGGGTTTCTTCAGTTTTTTTCCGCTCGCTTATATCGCGAAGTGCAGCAACCAATATCCATTGGTCTTCATGAAAAAACCTTGATACGCTTGCTTCTGCCGGAAAGAAAGTTCCGTCTTTTCTGTAGCCCTGTATCTCACCGCGCTTTCCCAATGATATTTCCATGGCATCGCCTTCAACAAATTCCTTGAAGAGCTGCGTATGACGCATGCGCAGGTTTGGCGGAACCAGAAAATGCACCGACTTGCCGCTTAATTCATCAGGAGCATATCCGAATTGACGATAGGCCTCGCTGTTAGCTTCAAGAATTATGCCGTTTATATCTGTCGTGATTATTACAACATCCAGCGTCTGCAGTATCTGAGAGGTGACTCCACAGGCATTCATGGCGCTTATCGCCCTCTTTTCAAGAAAACGAGTGGCAGTATCCGAAGTGACAGGCGTAAGGATTTTTGAGGCCTCTCTATATCGTTCGGGAATAACAGGCTGAATCTGTCCGAAGGATTCGATAATCGAAAAAACACCGTCCGCCTCACAGCGCGCCAGGTAAGTGTTGACCGCTGCATGATGAGTGGATGGGTTCATCTTAACAATGCCCTGAGGGCTTTCAACTTCGATGGTTTCAAGGGCGTCTGCAATCTTATTAGAATCAAGTGAGCCTGACAGATTTGCAGCCTTGGCAAAGGCTTTTACGCAGAGGTAAGTGCCTTCTCCAAAATTGGTCATTACACCGTTGCCAGAAGGCCAGATGCCGTTAATCCCTTCAAGTCTGGAAAGACGGTCAAGGTATTCACGGTTCTTATTTGTGTTTATGGACATAAAATAGGTGTTGGAGGAATAGAGACTCTCCCGCACCTCAGGCGCAAGAAGGCTTACCATAGCTTCATCATAATGGCCCATAACAACAGCCATTCTCTTTTTTAAGCCCTTTTCGGCAAATGCGTTCAGGAGATTTATCTGATCTGTTCCTGCAAAATAAGGGACCAATACATCAGCACCTGAAGCAGCAATTTTCTCGATAAGACTGGTTATGTCTTTGATTGGCGTCCCTATCGGCAGATATTCTTCACCCACTATTTCCCCATAGTTGTCGAGAAGGGTCTTTTTTGCAGCTTCAATAGAACCGCGCGGCCATTCATAATTATTTCCGGCAAAGAACATTTTAGGCCCGAAATTTTTTTGCATATAAGGAATCATAAGATCTATCTGCTGGTTTGGAAGCGCAGCAAAATGGAAGAAATATTTTCCGAATATGCTGCCTTCGTAAAAAGAGAAGTTCAGGTATGGGATTTTGAGCGGCTCCGAAACAAAATTCGAAACAGATATTCTGGAATTTGAAAGAAGATTTCCTATTATGGCCGAACAGCCAAAGTCGCGAACTAGCCGCTCAGCAGCCGGCACTGCGGTTTCCGGGAGGCTGCCGTCGTCAACTATTATAAGTTCGAGTTCGCGGCCCAGAACACCGCCCTCTTCATTGACCTCACTGCACGCTATCAGTCCTGCATTGGATATCTCCTGCCCATAAAGCTGAACTATTCCGGAGAGGGGCGGCATAAGGCCGAGTCTTATTTTATCGTTTTGAGCCATTCGGGTTTTCATTTCTCAAAAATTATACTACGCAAATTCTGCAAATAAATTCAAACGCATAGTTTGACACTAACATGGCGCTTTGTTTTAAAATGTAAGCGCTTACTTACATTTTAATGCGAGGATAAATGGGGTCTGAAGACAAAACATTTACGACACGGGAAAAGGTACTGGCAGCGGCATTGCAGCTTTTTTCTGCAAAAGGCTATCTGGGCGCCACCACAAAAGAGATAGCGAAGTTGGCCGGAATAGCCGAAGTAACGCTGTTCAGGCAGTTCTCATCCAAAGAGCAGCTTTTTGAAGAAGTGCTTAACACCTATTCTTTTTTGCCGAAAATAAAGAGCCTGATACCCGAGATAGAAAAACTGCCTTATGAAGAAGCTTTGGCGCTCATAGCTATGAGATTTCTCGAAACCCTGAAGTCGAGGATAGAGATGATAAGGATCATGCAGTCAGAGATGTCCCGTTATCCAGAAAAAATTCACAAGATATACAATTCATTTTTGGATGGAATAATAAAAACACTCGCCTTATATTTCAAAAGTCTGCAGGATGCAGGGGCACTTAAAGAGTTTAATACGGAATATGCTGCCCGGGCCTTTATGGGGATGTTCTACTCATTTTTCAGCGCACAGGAAATACTTTTGGGCAAGAAGTACCGGAAGGCCGATCTTGAGTTGGTTGTAAAGGAGTATGTAAATATTTTTGCAGGGGGTACAGTTAAAAAATGAAAAAGTTAATAGCCGGCATTACCATTGCGTTTGTTATAGCGGCTGCTGCGGTTTTTTTCTTTAAAGGCAAAGACGGCGATGCCAAGTATAGAACAGAAAAGGCTGTAAAAGGCGATATCATTGCTTCGGTCACCTCCTCCGGAACCGTAAATGCGGTGACGACCGTTTTGGTCGGCACGCAGGTGTCAGGCACCATAAAGCAGCTTTTTGTTGATTTTAATTCGCGGGTTAAAAAAGGGCAGGTCATAGCCCAGATAGATCCAACAACTTTAGAGGCGCAGGCTGATCAGGCACGCGCAAACCTTCTTGCAGCCGAGGCCAATGTCGAGAAGGCCGAGGCATCGCTTGCGGATGCGCAAAGGGCTGCATCCAGAAATAAAGAGCTGTTTGCGAAAAACTATATCGCCAAGAGCGATCTCGATACGAGCGAGTCCAACTACGAGATTGCGAAGGCGCAGTTGAGCGCTGCTAAAGCTCAGGTGGCTCAGACCAAGGCTGCGCTCAGGTATTCGAACACCAACCTTGAATACACGAGGATACTCTCTCCTGTTGACGGCATTGTGGTTTCGCGCAATGTTGATGTTGGACAGACGGTGGCTGCGAGTTTTCAGACGCCCACGCTTTTCAATATAGCGCAGGATCTTACCAAGATGCAGATAGACAGCAACGTGGCCGAGGCTGACATTGGAAAGATTTTGGTAGGGCAGAATGTGGAATTTACGGTTGACGCGTATCCTGACATTGTTTTTAAGGGAAAGGTTTCTGAGATACGGAACGCGCCTATAACCGTACAGAATGTTGTTACATATGATGTTGTGATAAGGGTCGATAATTCGGAGCTGAAGCTGAAGCCCGGAATGACCGCTAATGTGGCGATTATAATAACTACCGCCAAAGATGTTATGAAGATACCTAATGCAGCGCTGCGTTTTAAGATGCAGGATAAAAAGGCAGGGCCTCAAAAAGATGCGCGTAAAGAAAAAGGCCAGCCGGATAAAGGCAGAAGCCTTTGGGTGCTCGAAAACAATGCTCCCAAAATGCTCAAGATAGTGACAGGCATAAGCGACGGCAATTTTACCGAGGTCGTATCAGGTGACCTGAAGGAAGGGCAGGAGATTATTCTTGAATCACTTTCTAAAAATACAAACAAGTCTGCTCCAGCCGGACCGCCGAGGATGTTCTAAAAGATGGCGCTGATAGAAGCTAAGGGCATAACCAAAACATATCAGTTGGGTGATGTGGAGGTGAATGCCCTGCGCAGCGTGTCTGCTAATATCGAACTCGGCGAGTTTATGGCGATCATGGGACAGTCAGGTTCGGGCAAGTCAACCTTCATGAATATTCTCGGATGCCTTGACAAGCCAACCGAAGGAAGCTATCTTCTGGATGGCGTGGATGTCTCGACGCTTAACAGGGATGAACTTGCAGATATAAGAAACAGGAAGATAGGCTTTGTGTTTCAGGGCTTCAACCTGCTTTCGAGGACTTCGGCCATCGAGAATGTGGAACTGCCGATGCTTTACAACGGCATGCCTGCAAAGGAGCGCAGGCTTCGGGCGATGGAGGCATTGAAAATCGTTGGTCTGTCAGGCAGGGAAAATCATTATACCAACCAGCTGTCCGGCGGACAGCAGCAGAGAGTGGCGATAGCAAGGGCTATTGTGAACGAGGCGCCTATAATATTTGCGGACGAGCCGACCGGCAATCTCGACACCAGAACCAGCGCCGAAGTTATGGAGCTTTTCGTGAAGCTCAATGCAGAATCGAGCATAACCGTAGTCCTTGTGACGCATGAGCCTGATATAGCGGCCTACAGCAAGAGGATAATAAGATTTCTTGACGGCGTAATAATAAGCGACGAGGCTAAGGCCGTATGATAAATGTTCCTTCAACAATAAAAATCGCCTTGCGGGCTTTGCGTGTAAACAAGATGCGCTCTATGCTCACTATGCTCGGCATTATCATCGGCGTGGGTGCTGTTATAACAATGCTTGCGGTCGGGACAGGGGCGCAGCGCAGGATTTCCGAGCAGATATCCAGCATAGGAAGCAATCTAATAATAATACTCCCGGGTTCTACAACCACCGGAGGCGTCAGGATGGGAGCAGGCACGCAGCCTACGCTTTCTCTTGGAGATGCGGAGGCGATACAGAAGGAATGCCCTGCTGTTATGCATGTGGGGCCTGTGCTGAACGGTGTAGGTCAGGTGATTTATGGCAGTCAGAACTGGTCCACCGCGGTTGTCGGCACAACGCCTTCGATGCTTAATGTCAGGGACTGGGGCTTGTCTGAAGGCAGGCCGTTTACTAACGATGAGGTAAGGAGCGGGGCCAAGGTCTGCCTTATCGGCCAAACTGTTGTGGACAATCTTTTTGGCAGCGCTAATCCTATCGGGCAGTCTATCAGGATAAAGAAAGTTCCCTTTACAATAATAGGCATACTTGAACCTAAAGGCCAGTCGCCGAACGGGCAGGATCAGGACGATACAATTTATGTTCCGGTCACCACAGCGCAGAGACAGCTTTTCGGCACCACCTTTCCGGGGATGGTGAGAACTATAATGGTCAAGGCAAAAGACGCTGAACAGCTTTATGCTGCCGAGAAGCAGATAACAGAATTATTGAGGCAGCGCCATCGTATAGGGCCTCGGCAGGACAATGATTTCACAGTCCGAAATCTGACACAAACTTTGCAGGCGGCAGAGCAATCCTCAAAGGTAATGACTCTGCTTCTTGGCGCTATCGCTTCGGTGTCGCTGCTTGTGGGCGGGATAGGCATTATGAACATCATGCTCGTTTCGGTCACAGAAAGGACGCGGGAGATTGGGATAAGGATGGCTGTGGGCGCAAGGACGTGGGACATACGGCTTCAGTTTTTGATTGAGGCCTTGATAATGTCTTTGATCGGCGGTATATTCGGGATAATTTTAGGAGTATCAGGTTCTGAGCTGCTCTCTATGTTTGCGGGATGGCCTACTATTGTTTCGACCATGTCTGTGATTTCGGCCTTCAGTTTTTCGGGAATCGTAGGAATATTTTTCGGATTTTATCCGGCATATAAAGCATCATTGCTTGATCCGATAGAGGCGTTGAGGTATGAATAGACAATATTTGTCGATAAGTCTGAGCCTCTTCCGTTCAGAGCTGTGTTTTTATATGTGCATAAACAAATTAAGAGAGGTCAATCTATGAAAAAATTATTTGTTGTTTTTGTTATTGGTTTGTTATTTCTAAGCGGGGTGGCCGGCGCTGCGGATAACGGCATAATAAAAAAAGGCGATCTGCTTACTGTTGAAAGGTGCGTCAACATTGCCTTGAAGACACATCCGAGCATAGTTTCTTTGAAAAGCTCATTTGATGCCGGCAAGAGCAGAATAGGGCAGGCGGAATCAAGTTATTACCCTCAGCTTAATTTATCTTCTGGATACAGCAGGATTAATTCCGGAGCGACCACTGCAGGCAACACATACAACCAGTACTCAGGCAGCGCAAGCGTTTCACAGAATATCTATGATTTTGGCAAGACCTCGGCGCAGGTAAAAGTGCAGGAACTAAATACAGAGGCTGCAAAATCGGATCTGGAAAATCTGTCGCAGCAGATAACCTTGAATGTTAGGCAGTCTTATTATGGACTGTTGCAGGCGATGAAGAACAGGGCTGTGGCTGAGGAGAATGTAAAGCAGTTCCAGCACCATCTTGAGCAGGCGAAAGGTTTTTTCAGCGTCGGGACCAAGCCTAAATTTGATGTGACGAAAGCCGAAGTTGATTTGAGCAATGCCCGGCTTAGTCTGATAAAAGCCCAAAATGCGATAAAGACCGCTACTGCAGCGCTGAATAATGCGATGGGGCTTCCTGGTGCGCCTGAATACATTATCGAGGACGATCTCTCTTTCAAAAAATATGATATAACTTTTGAGGCAGCTTTAAAGACCGCGATGGAGAGTAGGTCCGATATGAAATCTGCCGCTGCCAAAAGGCTCTCTGCAGAAAAGGCTCTCGAACTTGCTGGCAAAGGCTATTATCCCAGCCTGTCAGGAAATGCAGCTTATACCCGGTCTGCAGAAAAGCTTCCGCTTCGGGAAGGTTGGAATGCTGGCGTAACTCTTACGGTGCCTGTTTTCAGCGGATTTCTTACCAAGCATCAGGTGGATGAAGCTGCTGCAAACCACAAGGCTGCTAAGGCCAACGAGGACCTTGTAAAACAGAGCGTGTTTCTTGAAGTTCAGCAGGCTTTTATAAATCTTAAGGAGGCTGAGGAAAGGATACCAACAGCCGAGCTTGCGGTCAAACAGGCGATAGAAAATTTGGATATCGCAAACGGGAGATATTCTGCAGGCGTCGGAAATCCAATAGAGGTGACCGATGCGCAGGCGCTTCATACAAATGCCAAAACCGCATATATTCAGGCTCTGTCAGATTATAAGATAGCGCGGGCTGCAATAGACAAGGCTATGGGGGGAACGAAATGAAGAGGCTGTCGGTTTGTCTTGCAGTTCTTATTTTTCTGAGTTCCTGCTCTGCGGATAACAAGGCCAAGCAGCAGAAACCTAAAACAGTTCCTGTAACGGTTGCTGTTGCTGCCGAGAAGGACGTGCCGGTGCAGCTGACGGAGGTAGGGAATGTCGAGCCTTATTCTACAGTGGCTGTTAATTCAAGGGTGGCGGGACAGTTGATGCAGGTTCATTTTAAGGAGGGACAGGCTGTTAACAAGGGAGACCGGCTGCTTACGATCGATACCCGGCCCTTTGAGGCTGCTCTGAAACAGTCCGAGGCCGCTCTTGCAAGGGATACGGCACAGATGGAAAATGCATTACAGCAGTCGCGCCGCTATGAACAACTGCTTGCAAAGGGTTATGTGTCTAAGGCTGACTATGACCAGATTCGGGCTAATGCCGATGCATTGCAGGCGGTTGTTAATGCCGGCAAGTCTGCTGTAGAAAATGCTAGGCTGCAGTTGAGCTATTGCTACATTGACTCCCCTGTAAACGGGATTACAGGCAGCCTTCAGTTAAATCAGGGCAACTTGATTAAAGAGAACGATAAGACGATAGTGACCATAAATCAGGTTCAGCCTATATTTGTGGCATTTGCGCTTCCTGAACAGCATCTGCCCGAGATAAAGAAATACATGGCTTCGGGCAAGCTGACCGTTGCTGCTGTAGTTGCTAATGAAGTTGCGGCAGAAGTTGGCGCCCTTACATTTATTGACAACGCTATTGACAGGGGGACCGGCACTATTCGCATGAAGGGAACCTTTGAGAATAAAAATAAAAAGCTCTGGCCGGGGCAGTTTGTGAATGTCACGCTTAAGCTGACGGTGCAGCAAAAGGCTGTCACAGCACCTTCAAGGGCTGTGCTTACTGGACAGCAGGGACAGTACCTGTTTGTGGTAAAGCAGGATTCTATGGTCGAGATGCGGCAGGTTACGGCAAGAGGCATTGCTGATGGCGTGTCGGTTATAGATAAAGGCCTTGTCTCCGGTGAGCGTGTTGTTACGGACGGCCAGCTCAGGATAGTGCCGGGTGTTACCGTTGATATAAAGGACGATTCAAAGGCTCAGGGCAAGGAACAGCCAAAATGAACATAGCAGAAAACTTCATCCGCCGACCGGTCATGACCACGCTGGTCATGTTCGCGATTCTGATTTTCGGAATGTTCAGCTACATGTTTCTGCCGGTCAGCGATCTGCCTAATGTTGACTTCCCCACGATTCAGGTTACCGCGATGCTTCCGGGCGCAAGCCCCGAGACGATGGCGTCGGCAGTTGCCACTCCGCTCGAAAAACAGTTCTCTACTATCGCCGGACTTGATTCGATGAGTTCGGTGAATGCGATAGGAAATACCAGAATAACTCTTCAATTTAATCTTGACCGCAGCATTGATGGTGCGGCGCAGGATGTTCAGTCGATGATAGCAAAGGCTGGCCGCAACCTGCCTCAGGATATGCCGACTCCGCCTACGTATCAAAAGGTTAATCCGGCTGACCAGCCTGTACTTTATCTTGCGTTAAGTTCTCCCACGCTTCCCTTATCATCTGTTAATGAATATGCCGAAACCATGATAGCGGAGCGTATTTCGATGATAAGCGGTGTGGCTCAGGTTCAGGTGTTCGGCTCCCAGAAGTTTGCTGTTCGGGTGCAGCTGGATCCGAGCGCCCTTGCTTCAAGGGGCATAGGGTTAGATGAGGTTCAGAGCGCGATTCAGACCGGAAACGTGAATCTTCCTACAGGCATACTCGACGGCGCTCACCGGGCTTATACGATTCAGGCGGATGGACAGCTGCTTGATGCTTCAGCATACAACCCTCTTATAGTAGCGTACAGAAACGGCAATCCGGTAAGGCTTAATGAGATAGGCAGGGCTGTCAATGCTGTTGAGAACAACAAGGTGGCGAGCTGGTTTAAAGGCACGCGCGCTATTATTCTGGCAATACAACGGCAGCCCGGAACAAACACTATCGAGGTGGTGGATGCGATAAAAGAGCTTTTGCCTAAATTCAGGGCACAGATGCCGGCCTCGGTTGATCTTAATGTTCTCTACGACCGTTCGGTTTCGATACGCGAGTCTGTGAGTGATGTGAAATTCACGCTGGTTCTCACCGTTGCGCTTGTAGTCATGGTCATTTTCCTTTTTCTTCGCAACATCTCGGCAACTATAATACCGAGTCTTGCTCTTCCTATGTCTATTGTCGGAACTTTCGCGGGCATGCATCTTCTTGGATACAGCATTGACAACCTTTCGCTGATGGCGCTTACGCTGTCGGTCGGTTTTGTGGTTGATGATGCGATAGTCATGCTCGAAAATATCGTCAGGCACATGGAAAAAGGCGAAGGGGTTTTTGAAGCTGCGATGAAAGGCTCAAAAGAGATAGGCTTTACGATACTTTCTATGACCCTTTCTCTGGTTGCTGTATTTATACCTGTTCTTTTTATGGGCGGACTGCTCGGCCGTCTTCTTCATGAGTTTGCGGTAACCATCAGTCTGGCGATTTTAATATCAGGTTTTGTTTCGTTGAGCCTTACGCCGCTGCTTTGCAGCCGTTTTCTTAAGCCTCACGGTGCAGAGAAGCACGGCAGGCTTTACATGTTCTTAGAAAATTTTTTTGACAGCATGCTTAGACTTTACGAGAACAGTCTTAAAGTCGTATTAAAACATCGCCTGACAATGCTGATAATTTCTGTTCTTCTCCTTTTCATCACGATATTTTTATTCAAGCGTATGCCGATGGGATTTCTTCCGTCAGAAGATACCGGACAGATATTCGCATTTACAGAGGCGCAGCAGGGTATATCCTTTGAAGATATGAAGAGGCATCAGCAGGCATTGGCTGCTATCGTCGGGCAGAACCCTAATATAGAAGCATATATGTCGAGCGTAGGGGCCGGAGGAGCTAACGTGGCCAGCAATTCAGGCAGAATATTTATGCGGTTAAAACCCAGACATGACCGCAAGATGAGTGCTGATGATATTATGGCTGATTTGCGGCCTAAGGTTGCGGTGGTGCCGGGCATACAGATGTTCATGCAGAACCTTCCGCCTATTCGCATAGGAGGGCAGCTTACAAAAAGCCAGTACCAGTTTACGCTGCAGGGTCCCGAAACTGATGAGCTTTACCGCGTTGCTGTTGACTTTGAAGCTAAGATGCGTTCGCTGTCAGAACTCCAGGATGTTACGAGCGACCTCCAGATAAAAAATCCTGAGGTGAAACTATCGATAGACCGCGACCGAGCTATCGCTCTCGGAATAACTGCGGACAAGATAGAAAACACTCTTTACAGCGCATACGGCTCTCGTCAGGTTTCTACCATCTATGCTCCAAACAACCAGTTCAGGGTGATAATGGAACTGCTGCCTGAACACCAGATGTCGCCAGAGTCGCTCTCTAAATTGTATGTTCGTTCATCTTCAGGGCAACTTGTGCCTTTGAGCGCAGTGGCAAAACTGAGTCAGGGCATCGGCCCTCTTTCTGTCAATCACTTGGGACAGCTGCCATCTGTGACTATATCGTTCAATCTTAAGGAAGGCGTGGCGCTGAGCAATGCCGTGACGATTGTGGATAAGCTGGCAAGAACCGCTATCCCCCCGACTATCAGCACCAGTTTTCAGGGCGCGGCGCAGGCGTTTCAGTCTTCCACAAAAGGCCTCTGGATTCTGCTGATAGTTTCGATTCTCGTAATCTACATAGTGCTCGGTATTCTCTATGAGAGTTTCGTGCATCCTATCACTATCCTCTCGGGCCTGCCATCAGCAGGAGTGGGCGCGCTGCTTACTCTTATAATCTTCGGCAAAGACCTCAATATCTACGGTTTTGTGGGCGTCATTATGCTTGTCGGAATAGTTAAGAAAAACGCGATCATGATGATAGACTTTGCGATAGAAGCGCAGAGGAAGGGCGGCAAAAGCTCTATGGACGCGATTTTTGAGGGGGCGATTGTGAGGTTCAGGCCGATCATGATGACCACTATGGCGGCGCTTATGGGCACTCTGCCGATAGCTTTGGGATTGGGAGCAGGGGCCGAATCTCGCAGGCCGCTCGGGCTTGCTGTTGTTGGGGGCCTTTTATTTTCGCAGATTTTGACGCTCTACATAACACCTGTTGTTTATGTTTATCTAGATGCAATCCAGAAGAAGTTTTCATCAAAGAAAAATGCAGAAGAGCCCGCCGCCGTAGTATAATTAATCCTTAAAACAAAAACTCATAGAGGTGTTGGCAAGGTGAATGTTGATATTCCCCATAATGTTCCTGTTCAGGTCAGAAACCTTATTGCGGGTCTGATTATTTTATTGGTGCTCGTCACCTCAATATCCTTATTTCTGAATTTGCATAATGCAGGCGAGCAATACCGTGAACTTGCGGCCGTATCGGGAAGGTCTTTTTTTGATTCGTTCGTGGCGGCCAGAATCTGGAATGCAAAACATGGCGGGCTATATGCGCCTTTGAGCGATAAGCTTCAGCCCAATCCCTATCTAGAAGATCCTATGAGAGACGTTAAAACCGAGATGGGCGTTCAAATGACGAAGGTGAATCCTGCCTACATGACGCGTTTGATAGCTGAGGAGCTGAAACTTATAAAAGGCTTTGGAGTCAAGATCACCAGCCTTAAGTACATCAGGCCCGAGAACAAGCCTGATGATTGGGAAAAGCTGGCTCTTGAACGTCTGGATAAAGGCGAAAAAGAAACCTTTGAGATGATCGGTTCCGGAGAGGGAGCCATGTTCAGGTATATAGGGGCGCTTACTGTTGAAGAGTCCTGTCTTAAGTGCCACTCTAAAATGGGGTATAAGGTGGGAGATGTAAGGGGAGGGATAAGCATATCTTTTCCCTACAGCCCATTTCACAAAGCGCTTGCTGTTCACAATACACAGGTGTTTGTTATACACCTGCTATTTTTTACAGTTGTTGTCGGGGTGACATTATTTCTCGGTAAGAAAATCGCAAAGCATGTGGTGGAACTGCAGGATGCCTTGGACCACATTAAAAGGCTGGAAGGCATACTGCCGATATGCTCTTATTGCAAGAAGATAAGAATTAAAGAGGATTATGAGAAAGACACGTCATGGACCCCGATAGAGAATTACCTGTTGGACCATACTGATGCTATGTGTTCTCATTCGATATGCCCCGCCTGTTTCAAAAAACATTATTCGCAATAAGCCTTGATGATAAGTAGTTTCTTCAGAAGAGTATTTAATATGGTAAGTTTTCTATTCAGAAGGATTGTCGAAAGCAACAGGGACCTGATTTTGAGCGAGGGCAGGTTTTTTAATGATTTTATTAAACTTGTTTTTAAAGAACGGAACAGTTCAGAAAAATGGACGGATGAAGAGCTAAGGCTTTTGCGCAGGCATCTAAAGCACCTGTCTGTTTATATTCCCGGATTGGTTGTATTTTTTCTTCCGGGCAGCATGCTGCTTTTGCCTGTTCTTGCCGAAGCCATAGACAGGCGAAAGAATATAAGAGATACGAAAATGGCTGAAGCTTTTTTACAAGAGCAAAAGAAACTGAAGAAGCTTATTGACGAGAATATCAAATAGATTTTTTTGTCACTACCCTCGAAGAATCAACCACTGTTTTTTGTGAAAAGTTCATCGAACAAAGGCTCTATTTGAGTGAAAGCGTTTAATACATCCGGATCGAAATGATGCGGCATGGTGCGGCCATCTCCTTTTGTCAGTATTGATAAAGTTTCATCATGGGTAAAGCCTTTTTTGTAGGGGCGGTCGCTTCTCAAGGCGTCGTACTGGTCGCATATCATAACTATCCTTCCCTCCATCGGGATATCCGTTCCTTTGAGCCTGTTAGGGTAGCCTGTTCCGTCCCATCTCTCGTGATGGTAGAGTGCAACTGATTCGGACATTTGGACGCATTTGTGGGATGAAGCGCTCATCATCTTTGCGCCTATCGTTGTGTGTGTTTTGATAATATCGAATTCCTCTGCGGTAAGCGCCCCTTGTTTGAGAAGTATGTTGTCAGGGATTGCCACTTTCCCTATGTCATGCATTGGGCTTGATAGGGTTATCATATCAACAAAATCGGCAGGCATTTCGAGCTGCTCAGCAAGTTTATTCGCATAGAGTCCCATTCTCGATATATGCGCACCTGTGTCGGTGTCTCTGTGCTCCGCCACAAAAGTTAGTCTGTAAATCATCTCCCTGTTCAGGTCTTTTAGTTTGCTTAATGAGCTTGAGAGCTCGCGTGTCTTGCTTTTTATCTCTTCTTCAAGAAGGTTCCTGTAATTTTTTTCGAGATCTTTAAATTTTTTGTGGTCAATCGCTTTCTTAACTGAATGAACAAGGTAATCCGGATCATACGGTTTTGTTATAAAATCAAAGGCCCCTTTTTTTACCGCATTTATTGCGGCATCCAGTTCTGCGTATCCTGTCATAAGAATAACCGGCAGGTCAGGACAAAGTACCTGTGACCTTTCCAGAAAATCGATGCCTGAGAGTCCGGGCATTTTTATATCGCTCAGTACAGCGTCAAATCTAATGTTGTTGATCGAGGTCAGCGCTTCGTCAGCGTTTTTGCATGAATACACATCATACTCGGCATCTTGCAATATCTTTGCTGATGCCTCTCGTGCATACAGCATATCATCAACAACTAAAACTGTTGCCATATGTTTGTACCTCCTTGGATATACTATTAGAAAGAGCAATAAGGATGCCATATTTAATAGCTTGATTTTTAAGCTTAATTTTATTGTGATTAGCCGTAGTATGATAAAATGTTATAACAAAATGTCATAATCATGTATAATTCAATGAAGCATGAATAAAAATAGGAGAATTTATGTACAAGCTTTTGGTTGTTGATGATGACAGCTTTGTCCGAGATACTGTCATAGGAAATTTTAAAGACGAGGGCTATTCTGTTTCTGGAGCGGGCAGTGGTGCCGAAGCTTTAGATATGATGCGCAAAGAAAGTTTTGACGTTATGCTGCTTGATATGAGAATGCCCGGAATGAACGGCATAGAAACGCTTAAAGAGGTAAGAAAAATTGATCCTGAACTGCCGGTCATAATAATAACGGGCCATGGTGATATCCCCACCGCTATAGAATGCACAAAGCTTGGCGCTTTTGATTTTCTTATGAAGCCGCCGAATTTTGAGCATCTTTTTCTTGTTGTTCGAAACGCAATAGAAAAAAAGAGTTTGAAGGGATCGGTGGATAAGCTGAATTCCGAACTTAATTCTTCCCTTGAATCTACGCTTGGCAGGAGCGCGCAGATGAAATCTGTGATTGAGCAGATAAAGCGCATCGCACATTCGGACTATTCACTTGTGATAAAGGGCGAAACAGGCGTGGGCAAAACATTCGTTGCAAGGGTGGTGCACAATCTTAGCAGGCATGCGGCACAAAAATTTGTGACTGTGGATATAGGCGCTATTCCCGAAACACTTGTTGAAAACGAGCTTTTTGGCCATGAAAGAGGTTCTTTCACAGGAGCCGAAAAAAGAAAATCAGGACTGTTTGAGTCTGGCAATGGCGGCACAATCTTTATTGATGAAATCCAGAACATACCCCCGTCTGTGCAGGCAAAGCTGCTGCGGGCGGTTGATGAGAAGAAGATAGCCCGAATCGGAAGTGAAAAAGAGATTCCAATTGACGTAAGATTGATAAGTGCAACCAATGCTGACATGGATAAGATAATGACAGACGGAGGTTTTAGGCGGGACCTATATTTTAGGCTGAATGAGGTCAGCATCGAGATTCCCCCTCTTCGAGAGAGGCCTGTAGATATAGAGTATTTTTGCGAGATGTTTTTGTCAGAAACCTGCGATGAGTTGGATAGAAAAAAACATCATTTCAGCGAAGAAGCTTTGCAGCTCCTTAAAGCCTATAAATGGCCGGGCAATGTAAGAGAGCTGAAGAATGTGGTCAGGCGTGCGGTCCTTTTTTCTAAAGACTTTACTATAAATGCTTCCGAGATTGCTCCGCTGCTTAAAAATGATAAACGAGAGTCTAAATCTTTTGAACTTCCGGTGATGAGCTTTAAAGAGGCCGAAATCTATATGATAAAAAAAGCGCTAAAGACCACCGGCGGAAATAAGTCAAAGGCGGCTCTTTTGCTTCAAACCACTTATAGAACACTTCTTAGAAAAATGAAGGAGTATGACATTTTGTTATAATATTTTGTCTTATCTGTCTGCTTTATCCCCGACAGTTTAACTGAAAAACTCTTAAAATCAAGCGAGAAGCATCAGGCATGCCTCTTGCTTTCAATGCATTATGAGACTCCAAGGTATGATTGAAGAATTACAGGATGTTGAAGTGTGCGAACTTCATGCAGGTGATCTGAATTTTTCTGGCCGGCTTTATTGGGATTTGCTGAACAAATGCATCGAACATTCGGATGATATGAGAATTCCTTTGATAGTAAAGAGCGGAACTGATGAGAAAACAAGCCATGTTTACATAAGCCGATTAGCGCATCATGTTGTCAATTGAGTATCTGTGCAGCTTATTTTTCTCGTCTCTCTTTTTTCGGGATACCCCCACATCCTGTCTTTGAAGAGAGGAGAGTTTTTTTTGGAGCCTGATTTCCCCGGTCAGGCTCCATTTTTTATAATGTGCGGCGAAGGTATATACTAAAACAAAAAGCTTTCCGGTTATTCTCTTTATGCGTCGGGTGCTAAATAAAAAATGAAAGATAAGACAACACACTTTAAATTGCAGCCCTATATGGTCGCAGTAGCCCTAATAATAACGGCGGCTGCGCTCAGAATATGGCCCTTGCATGCGCTTGAATCCAGGATTGCATGGTTGACCTTCTATCCTGCGGTTACGATTGCGGCGCTTTACGGCGGCATTTTTGCAGGACTTACGGGAGCGGTCTTGGCATGTCTAATTATATTTTTTCTATGGCCGGTATTATCCCCTACACCGTTTATCAAAGATTATGCTGATTGGCTGGGCATGGCTGTTTTCTTTCTGAACTGCACTATGATCTCAGGAGTTGCAGAGGCTATGCGCCGCGCCAAGACTCGTGCAAAGAAAGCGCAGGAAGAAGCAGAAGCGGCCAACAAGGCCAAAAGCAATTTTTTGGCAAGCATGAGCCACGAATTGAGAACTCCTCTGAATGCGATTCTCGGTTTTTCAAGCCTTATGCGCAATGACAGCAGCATCCCCGAAGAACAGCGCAAAACATTGGATATAATCAATCGCAGCGGAGAGCATCTGCTTAACCTTATCAACGACGTGCTTGACATGGCTAAGGTTGAGTCAGGCCGTATGAGTATTGATATAGCGCCGATAGACCTTGGTGAAATGGTTCGCGACATCACTGATCTGATGAGCATGCGCGCCGAAGAAAAGAACCTTAAGCTGCTGCTGGACCAGTCTTCAAACTTTCCACGCTTTGTAAGAACTGACGGCATCAAATTGCGCCAGATGCTGATAAATCTTGTGGGCAACGCGGTCAAATATACAGAAAAGGGCTCTATTATTCTGCGCCTGTCATCCCGGCCTGCCGAAGCAATTGATAGCCAGTTGTTGATCATAGAGGTGGAGGACACCGGTATAGGCATTTCGGCTGAGGACCAGTCCAGGATATTCAGCCCTTTTGTTCAGGTTGACACACATGGTCTGCAGAAAGGCACCGGTTTGGGGCTGGCCATCACAAAGCAGTATGTTGAATTTATGGGCGGCCGGATCAGCTTAGTGAGTGCTCAGGGCAGAGGATCGATATTCAGGGTCGAGCTGCCGGTCATTAAGGCAGAAGAGGGTGATGAAATAACTGATACTGCCAAAAAGAACAGAAAGGTTTTGGGGCTTGCGCCCGGCCAGCCAGAATTTCGTATTTTAGTGGTTGAAGATGAGGTTGTAAACTGGATTCTGCTGCAGCGGCTGATCGAAAATGCCGGGCTTAAGGTGCGCTTGGCCAAGAACGGAGCGGAGGGTATTGGGGTGTTCGAGGCATGGCGACCTCACTTTATCTGGATGGACATACGCATGGACATCATGGACGGTTTGGAGGCTACACGCCGCATTCGCAAGCTGGATGGCGGTTCTGAGGTTAAGATAGTCGCCCTCACCGCATCTGTGTTCAAAGAAGAGCGTGACAATATATTAGCTGCTGGCGCGGATGACTTTATTCGTAAACCATACAGGCCGGAGGAAATTTATGAATGTATGGAGCGCCATCTGAAGGTAAAATTCCTCTATGAAGATGCTTTGCCGGATTCCGGCAATAAGACTGCTGCAGATCTCAGTTATGAATCATTGGCAGCACTGCCGCCTGAACTGAAAATTGAGCTGAGCGATGCTGTTGTCAGTCTTGAAGCTGCGAGAATAAATGAGGTAATCGGCCGTATATCGGAGCTGAATCCAGAACTTGGCAAAACGCTTCTTTATTATGCGGACAGGCTTAGCTATACTAAGATACTTCAGACCCTTCATAAATAAGGAACTTTATATGAGCGATAACAATACTATCTTAGTTGTTGACGACACCCATGAATCCCTTAAGCTTCTTACCGACATTCTGCGGATGGAAGGCTATAAGGTGCTTTCGGCAGACAGCGGATCTCTTGCACTAGCCTCTGTTGCTGTGAATGCTCCGGAGTTGATTCTGCTGGATATATTCATGCCTGATATGGACGGATTTGATGTGCTGCAGAAACTCAAAGAGCGGGAAGAAAGCAGAGATATACCGGTAATATTTCTTAGTGCGCTAACCGAAGCAGAGAAACGCGTGGAGGGTTTGAAGCTCGGCGCAGTTGACTTCATAACAAAGCCGTTTCAGCGTGAAGAATTGCTGGTTCGCGTAAAAAACCATCTGGAACTGTATCAAATGAAAAGCAGGATCAAACAGCATGCTTCGGTGCTGTTTAAAGCCAACGAACAGCTTCAAACCGAGATAGCAGATCACAAGCGAGCAGAGGAAGAAAAGCAGAAACTGGAAGAGCAGCTGCGCCAGTCACAGAAGATGGAGGCTATAGGAGTTCTCGCAGGAGGCGTGGCGCATGACTTCAACAATATACTTATGGCGATTATCGGCTTTGGGTCTATGGCACAAAAAAGGCTCAAAGACGATCAGGTTTCACATGACTATGTAAAAGAGATGCTTGCCGGAGCTAACCGGGCCGCGGAACTGACGCGCGGACTGCTTGCCTTCAGCCGGAAGCAGGTGATAATGCCCAAAACACAGAACCTTAACGGCATAGTGTTCAACATAGAAAAGATGCTCTGCAGAATTATAGGAGAGGACATAGAGTTCAGGGCAGTTCTGGGCAGCAGAGATATCATAGTAAATGTTGATGCGGCCCAGATAGATCAGGTATTGATGAACCTTGTCACGAATGCCCGTGATGCAATGCCTGATGGAGGCGAGCTGATAATAGAAACCGGTATCGAGGATATTGACGAAAGTTATGCCGTAGCCCATCTGTTCGAAAAACCAGGAAAGTATGCTGTGCTTACGGTATCCGACACAGGCAGGGGCATGGACTTGAAGACAAGGGAAAACATTTTCGAACCATTCTTCACAACAAAAGGCATAGGCAGGGGAACAGGACTGGGCCTGGCTATGGTGTACGGCATAATCAAACAGCATGAAGGCAATATCACGGTTGATAGTGAACCGGGCAAGGGCACAACCTTCAGGATATATCTGCCCTTAATGGCTGCGGTTGAGAAGCGCAAAGAGGCAGGGACCGAGCAGCCGGTGCCATTGGGAAAAGGCGAAACTATTCTTATAGCAGAGGATGATGCTGATGTAAGAAGAATAATCAGGCTGTACCTTCAGGACAACGGCTACAAAACAATAGAGGCTAAAAATGGGGAAGAAGCTGTCACCGTGTATCTTGAAAACAGGGATTCAATAGCACTGCTTATTCTGGACGTTATAATGCCTGTAAAAAACGGGAAAAATGCCTACGATGATCTTAAAACCAGCAGGCCCGACATAAAAGCGATCTTTATGAGCGGCTACACTGATGATATACTTGCAAATAAAGGCATAATTCAGGAGGGTTTTGAATTTATACCAAAACCTATAGACCCAGATGATATGCTGAGAAAAATAAGGGCTATGCTGGACAGGCAATGAACGACGACAATAAATCAAAAGATCAGTTGTTGGAAGAATTGGCGCAAATGCGCCTGCGGGTTAGCAAGCTGGAATCAGAAGTAACCGCCCAAATGGATAGCGAGGAAAGATACCGGCAGATAGTGCAGTCAACGATGGATGCAATCATTCTATTTGATATTACGACCAAGAGGATTATAGACATAAGCAGGGCGGCCGAGAAAATGTACGGATACGGCCGGCATGAATTTTTAAAGCTTACGATTAATGATATAGCCACAGAGCAGGTTGCTTCGGATAATTCCATAAAAGAGATTGAATCGAGACAGTGCATGCGCATTCCGGTGCGCTACCACAAAAGAAAAGACGGGTCGGTATTCCCTGTTGAAATGTCCGGCAGCTTTATCCCTCTTTATAACGGACAAAAAGCGGCATTGGGCATTATACGTGACATTACGGAACGCATGCTGACCGAAGAAATTATACAGGTTCGCATGAGGCTGCTGGAATTTTCTCCGGGACATACTCTGGAGGAACTGCTGCGCAAAACACTGGACGAGGTCGGCATGCTCGTGGACAGCCCCATTGGTTTTTATCATTTTGTGGAAAATGACCAGAAGACTCTTTCTCTTCAGGCATGGTCCAGTTTGACGCTCGAAAAGTTCTGCAAGGCCGAAGGCAAAGGGTTGCATTACAGCATAGAGAACGCCGGTGTCTGGGTTGACTGCGTCCACCAGCGCAAACCGGTCATTCATAATGATTATCCGTCGCTTGCTCATCGTAAAGGGCTGCCTCAAGGCCATGCGCATGTGGCCCGTGAACTGGTAGTCCCTATTTTTCGCGATGAGCGCATTGTTGCGATACTTGGGGTGGGTAATAAACCTGCAGATTATACGGAGCTTGACGTAAGCATTGTTTCTTATCTTGCCGATGTTGCTTGGGAGATTGTTAAGCACAAGTATGCGGAAGAGGCGCTGCAGAAAAGAAATGACGAACTGCAGCGGTTCCATAATTTAGCTGTTGACCGTGAACTTTCTATCATAGAATTGAAGAGGGAAGTTAATGAGCTTCTGAAAAAATCAGGACAGGAAGAAAAATACAGGATAGTCGGGTGACAGAAATAGATAAAAATATTGCCGATATCCTTATGCAGTCCCATTGCATTGACATCTCAAAATACGATGAAACTTTCCTGAACAAATCTCTCCAGAAAAGAATCATAGAAACTTGTTGCGGCTCGGTAGAAGAGTATTACGCTTTGCTGGAGCAAGATGAAAAGGAAGTCAAAATATTTTCTGATTCGCTGCAAATCAGTTACAGCGAGTTTTTTCGCAACCCGTTAACCTTCGCGGGATTGGAGCGTATTGTCTTGCCGACGCTGCTTCTGAAGAAGAAAAACGCTAGGCACAAAGAGATACGTATATGGTCGGCTGCTTGCGCTGCAGGACAGGAGGCATACAGTTTGGCAATACTGCTTGAAGAACTCAAAAACGGTGATGATAAATTCAGTTATCGTATTTTTGCTACTGACCAATGCGAATCAATGATAAATAAAGCGCAGAAAGGCCAATACCTTTCATCCTCCTTAAGCAATTTGAGCATGAAACGTGAGGAGGCGTGGTTTTCGAAACAGGATGATGTTTATACGGTCAAGCCTGAGCTGAAAGAGAATATCGAATTTTCGGTTTTTGACCTGCTTGGCGATCAATTAGCTTGTCCGCCCACAAGCATCTTTGGAGACTTTGATCTGCTGGTCTGCGCTAATCTGCTTTTTTATTACAGACCGGAATTCCGTAAAATCATTATCGAAAAAATAGCCGCCTGTCTTGCTGCCGGAGGATATTTGGTTGCCGGCGAGGCCGAGAGAGAAGCAATAATGAATTGTAATTATTATGAACTGTTTCCTCAGTCCGCAATATTCTGCTCGCATGAGCCAAAGGGGGCTAAGTGATGAAGATTATGGATCTGAAAATCTCTACGCAGATGCGAATAGGCCTTGGAGCTATTTTTATGTTTGTGCTAATCCTTGGTGCTGCGTCTTGGTTTCAGGCTGATAGTCTGTGGCAGGATACAAAAAAATTGTATGAGCATCCGCTCACCGTGCGCCGGGCCTTGGGTGACATAAAGGCTGACGTTCTGATAATGCACAAGGGTATGAAAGACCTTGTGCTGGCAAAAAATGATAGTGAGAGACAATCCATTATTCAGGATATTGATTCACATGAAGCCGACGCCCACGATCAATTTGATGTCTTGTATGAGCGCTATCTAGGCCCCCGCAAGGACATTGACGAGGCCCATGAACAATTAGTTCAGTGGAAATCTATCCGCGATGATACCATCCGTTTGCTGCATTCAGGCAAAAATGCTGAAGCGATTGAGCGCACCAGGTTTTCTGGCATCGGCGGCGAGCATGTAAAAACGCTGCTGAAGGAACTCCAAGACATAAGTGATTTCGCCATAAGAAAAAGTGATGAATTTTATGCTGCTGCCAAGCTGAAAAAACATAATATATTTGTTTCTATGGTGCTGCTGGTCTCTTTTATTTTAGTGCTGACAATCGCTGTAAGTTATCTGCTTTTGAAAAACATTCATGAACCATTGAGAGAACTGACGTCGGCAGTTGAGCATTACCGCCAAGGCAAGTTTGGCACCCGAAGCCGTTACGTTTCAGGGAATGAATATGGAACCCTTTCTGCTGCGTTTAACGAATTGGCAGAAACAATCGAGACGGATATAAAACGCAAGGAATCGATTGCCCGCATTGCGGACATAATGCTGAAGGAGGATGATCTGCGTGCATTTTGTCAGGCTTTGCTCAAGGACCTACTGCTACAGACAGAGTCTCAGATAGGCGCGATCTACATACTGAATGAACAGAAAACCGATTTTGTGCATTTTGAATCGATCGGGCTTGCTGCTGCGAACCGTGCTTCCTTTTCGGCTTTGGGCAACGAAGGTGAATTCGGCGCTGCATTGTCTACCCGTGAGATACAGCATATCAAGGACATCCCGACAGATACGCGTTTTAGTTTTGCGACCGTCAGCGGTGACTTTCGGCCGCGCGAGATTATCACCATTCCTGTCTCTTCAGGGGAGAGTATCGCGGCCGTGATTTCTCTGTCCAGCGTAAGAACCTATTCTGCCGCTGCCTTGCGGCTGATTGACGAGATATGGGATGTCTTGACCGCGCGGCTGAACGGCGTGCTGGCGATCAGAAAAATCCGCGCTTTTTCTGAACAGCTCGAGCGCCAGAACCGTGAACTGGAGGCACAGAAAACTGAGCTGGAATCTCAGTCGGTTGAGCTGACTCAGCAGAACATTGAACTCGAAATACAGAAAAAACAACTGGACGAAGCCAGCCGACTTAAAACCAATTTCCTGTCGAATATGAGCCATGAGCTCAGAACGCCGCTCAATTCGGTGATTGCGCTGTCTGGGGTTCTGAACCGTCGTCTTGGTAATAAAATTCCGGAAGAAGAGTACAGCTATCTGGAGGTGATTGAACGCAACGGAAAGCATCTGCTGTCGCTGATAAATGACATCCTGGATATTGCCCGGATCGAGTCCGGACGTGAAGAAATAGAAATTACGAAGTTCAACGCCGGCAACCTGATTGCTGAAGTTGTGAGCATGATACATCCACAGGCAAAACAGAAGGGCATTAAACTGCTGCAAACCGGGAATGATCCTGAATTGTTTATCGATAGTGATGCAAACAAGTGCCGCCATATTCTTCAGAACTTGATCGGCAATGCTGTGAAGTTTACCGAAAAGGGAAAAGTTGATGTCAGCTCGCGGCAGACCGATAATAAGCTTGAGGTAACGGTTGCCGATACCGGAATAGGGATAGCCGAAGACCATCTGCCGCATATTTTTGATGAGTTCCGACAGGCCGACAACAGCACGTCACGCCGTTTTGGCGGCACCGGACTTGGACTTGCCATCGCAAAAAAATATGCAAACATCCTCGGAGGTGCCATTTCTGTTAAGAGTGTGATCGGCAAAGGCTCTGAATTTGTTCTTTCTCTGCCGCTGCGATATGCACACGAAAATAGGATTATTGAATCCGGGGCGCAGAGTGTTTTAAAACATGATATAAAAGAAGCGACGAAGATGCCAGTTTCGGATGCAATTGCCAAAACAATTCTGCTTGTTGAAGACAGCGAACCTGCCATAATCCAGATGAAGGACATTTTGGGGGAAAGCGGGTATAACATTCTGGTTGCACGCGATGGGGGCGAGGCTCTTGGAATAATTGCTCAGAAAATTCCTGATGCCATGATACTTGATCTTATGATGCCCAGGGTTGATGGATTTCAGGTGCTTAAAACCCTGCGGGAAGCAGAGCAAACAGCCCACATACCTGTTCTAATACTTACAGCAAAACATTTAACGAAAGATGAACTTAAATTTTTAACGCGCAACAATATTCACCAGCTTATACAGAAGGGTGATGTGAATCGCAGAGAACTGCTGAATGCTGTGACAAATATGGTATTGTCCTGATATGGCAAACAGAAAAACTAAAATACTGGCGATTGATGATAATCAGGATAATCTGATCACCCTGAACGCCCTGATAAAAGAGGCGTTTCCTGAAGCTGTCATACTTGCGGCCCTGAATGGCAAAAGAGGGCTTGAACTGGCGGCATCCGAAGACCCGGATGTTATTCTGCTTGATATTGTAATGCCTGATATGGACGGTTTTGATGTCTGCAAGAAACTTAAAGCCGACCCAAACCTGAGAGACACCCCGGTAGTTTTTGTTACTGCGCTTAAAGGCGACAAACAGAGCCGCATACTTGCACTTGAAGTAGGCGCCGATGCCTTTCTTGCCAAACCTATTGATGAGAGTGAGCTTACCGCCCAGATACGTGCAATGGTAAAAATTAAGACCGCGCATATCGAAAGGCGGGATGAAAAAGAACGGCTTGCCGCCTTGGTCGAAGAAAAGACCAGTGAATTGAAACGAAGCTACATAGCCACTATAAACCTGATGGAAGATTTAAAAAGGGAGAATGAGGCCAGACAAAAAAGCGATGAGGCGCTGCAGGCAAGCGAAGCGCGCTACCGCCGGATTACCGAAGGACTCACGGACTATCAATACACGGTGCGTATTGAGAAAGGCTGTGCTGTGGAGACGAAGCATAGTCCGGCCTGTGTGGTGATAACCGGGTACACGGCTGAGGAATTTGCTGCTGATGCTTTTCTCTGGCTGCGCATGGTGGCGCCAGAGGATCGTGAGCTTATAATAGAGCGTGCGCGGCATATAATGGAGGGTGAGGATATTCCGCCTATTGAGCATAGAATAATTCGCAAAGACGGAGAGCTGCGATGGGTAACCGATAATATAATTCTGTACAAAAGCGACTCTGGAGATCTTATGTACTACGATGGCGTGGTTAAGGACATAACAGAGCGCAAGAAGGCGGAGGTAGAGAAACATAAACTTGAAGAGCAGCTCCGCCAATCACATAAGATGGAGGCGATAGGCACTCTTGCCGGAGGGGTTGCTCATGACTTCAACAACATCCTGACCGCAATTATAGGCTTCGGCACTATGGCTAAGCGGAGGCTAAAGGGAGAGGAATCTATAGGTGAATATATAGGAGAGATGCTTGCTGCTGCCAATCGTGCGGCCGAGCTCACGCATGCCCTGCTTGCGTTTAGCCGCAAGCAGACTATAGCTTTAAAGCCTGAGAACCTTAATGACATTGTATATAACGTGGAAAAGATGCTCAGAAGGGTTATAGGAGAGGAAATAGAGTTTAAGACAAAACTGGCTCATGACGATATTCCTGTTATGGTTGACAGGGGCCAGATTGATCAGGTCCTCCTGAACCTTGCGACAAATGCCCGTGATGCAATGCCTGACGGAGGAGTGCTTTCTGTTGAGACAGATATTGTTGATATTGACGGTAGTTATCCTGAAGCCCACCTTTTTGAAAATAAAGGACCTCATGCGGTGCTTACGGTATCCGATACAGGTTATGGGATGGACCAGAATACGAGAGGAAATATATTTGAACCATTTTTCACCACAAAAGAGGTTGGCAAAGGCACCGGACTCGGTCTTGCGGTGGTTTACGGAATAGTAAAGCAGCATGGAGGCAATATTAGTGTTTACAGCGAACCCGGCAAAGGGACAACCTTCAGGATATACCTGCCGCTAGCAAATGCATCTGTATATGATAGTTTAAGGACAGCCCTGCCACTGCCCTTGGGCAAGGGGGAGACGATACTCGTAGCCGAAGATGACAATAAGGTCAGGAAAATTATAATGATGTCTCTTGAAGGGCATGGATACAAGGGAATTGAGTCTGAAGACGGGGATACTGCGGTGAAGAGGTTTATCGAGAACAATGATTCGGTAAGCCTTCTCCTTTTGGATGTGATAATGCCTTCTAAAAACGGCAGGGATGCTTACGAAGAGATTAAAAGGATCAGGCCTGACATTAAGGCGATTTTTATGAGCGGATATACCGATGACATAATCGCGAAGAAGGGCGTATTACAGGACTCTGTTGATTTTATAGCAAAGCCGATAGACCCTGATGCTCTTCTGAGAAAGATACGGACGGTGCTGGATAGATAGGTTAAAGAAACAGCAGGTCTTTTCTTTTTGAGAGAATCTGTTTTGCCTTGCTTATGTCTTTGTTGATGTGGTCTATAAGTTCTACGACGCCTGAAAACTTTTTCTCATCCCTGATTCTATCTATGAAATGCAGTCTGATGTTTTTGCCCAGAAGATTTTCATTCATATCAAACAGATGTGCTTCGTAGCTCATCGGCACATCTCCGAATGTGGGGTTTTTGCCGATGTTGGCGACCCCATCATAAATAGAGCTGCCAAAAGAAACTCTTACTGCATAAACGCCTTCTTTGGGTATCAGTTCGTTTTTTGTATTTATGTTGCAGGTGGGGATGTTCAGCAGTGATGCTCCTCTTCCCGCTCCTTTAATTACTGTTCCGTCTATGTGATAGGCCCGTCCCAGCATTCGCGCTGCTTCGCAAACCCTTCCCCTGAGTACTAGGCTCCGTATCCTGCTGCTGCTAACGATGTCGTCATAAACCTTTGCATATCTGACGACTTTGACACCGAAGCCGTATTTTCTTCCGCTCGCTCTCAACAAGGCGGTAGTTCCTTTTTTTCCTTTTCCGAACGAATAGCTGTGGCCAACTATGACCCAGTGCGCACCGATAGTCTCTACCAGTATTCTTCTGATAAAATCGTCAGGCTCTGTCTTTGCAAAATCTTTGTCGAACGGCAGGCATATTAACGCCTTAATTCCGTTTTTTGCGATAAGCTCTCGTTTGTGTTCAAGTGTTGTTATAAGCTTCATGCCTCTTTCGGGTGCGAGAACTCTTACAGGATGCGGGTTGAAGGTTATAGCAATAGGGGTTCCACCGAGTTCTTTCGCCTTCTCTACCGCGAGCCTGAAAATTTTTTGATGGCCGATATGCACGCCGTCGAAATTGCCGATGGTTACTACAGGGTTTTCTCCTAATGGTTCGTCAGGAAGGCCTTCAATTATTTGCATATCCAAGCAATTTCTGATAAATATGTTCGGTCTGTTTTTTTGTGTCTTGTAGGCTGTTTCCGTTGTCAATGGTAAAGTCAGAGGAATCCAATTTTTTTTCTATCGGGAACTGGCTCGCAAACCGTTTTCTCGCTTGGTCTTCGGCCACTCCTTTAACCGCAAGCCTCTCTATTGCTGTATCTTCATTGGTGTAAACCGTAATTATCTTGTCGAACCTGTTCTGGTATCCTCTTTCGAAAATTACGGTTGCTTCGATTATCACAATCGCATTAGGTTTAGATACAGCTATTTCTTTTGTAATCTGCTCTGTTCTCTGAAAGACCTTCGGGTGGAGTATATTTTCGAGCGCTATTCTGGCTGATGGAGCGCTGAATGCAAGCTCAGAGAGCAGTTTTTTATTAACTTTGCCATCTTCTACCACATCGTCGCCAAAATTATCTTTCAGCTCTTTCTGTATATCGTTGTTTTCAAAAAGCTCAGAGACCACCTTATCGGTGTCGATAACCGAAGCGCCTAATTCACTGAATATGTCGGACACTGTGCTTTTTCCCATACCGTAGTTGCCTGTTAACCCCACCGTAATCATAGGCTGTCTTCAGCCTTTTTCCTGAGGTCAGCCAGCTTTTTTAATGCCTTCTGCGGTGTGAGATTAGAAATGTCTATATTCAAAAGTTCATTGGTGAGAGGATCGGCTACTGCAAAGAGGTCCATCTGTGAAGGCTTTCTCCTGATCCTGCCTGACTCTTTTTTCTCGAGCTCTTCTAGCACATCTTTTGCGCGGGTGATGACCGCATCAGGAAGTCCTGCGAGCCGCCCGACCTGTATGCCGTAGCTTTTGTCGGCAGGCCCCGGCTCGATCTTACGTAAAAATATTACCTCTTCACCCCATTCTTTAACAACGACATTGTAGTTTTTAATTCCGTCCAGCAGAACCGAAAGGTCTGTGAGTTCGTGGTAATGAGTGGCAAACAGCGTGCGCGCCTTTGTATGTTTTATGAGGTATTCGGCAACCGCCCACGCTATGCTTATACCGTCGAAGGTGCTGGTGCCTCTTCCCACCTCATCAAGCAGTATCAGGCTATGCTCAGTGGCGTTGTTAAGTATATTTGCTGTTTCTATCATCTCAACCATGAAGGTGCTCTGTCCGCGCGTTATGTAATCGGAAGCCCCGATCCTTGTGAATATCCTATCAACCACGCCTATCTCCGCGCTTGCCGCAGGAACAAAAGAACCTATCTGTGCCATCAGCACTATCAGTGCGGCCTGCCTCATGTATGTGGATTTGCCGGCCATGTTTGGGCCTGTGATCACGAGAAGGCAGTTCTCTGTTTTATCCATGACCAGATTGTTCGGGATGAATTTTTCGTCTGATGACGAGATGGTGCGGGTGTTGATGAGCCTCTCTATCACAGGATGCCTGCCATGAGTGATCTCTATCAAATCTCCGTCGGTTATCTGCGGTTTGACATAATCGTATCTTTTGGCAACGGTGGCGAGCGAGGAAAGAAAATCTATGACCGCAAGATTCGCCGAGGTATCGAGCAGGTGCTCGGTGTATTTGCTCGTCTTTTCGAGGATTCCCTGAAACGCTGTGAACTCCATTTCCTTCAGCCGCTGCTCTGCGCCTAGCACCTTGGTTTCGTATTCCTTTAGGTCAGGGGTTATGTAGCGCTCGCCGTTTACGAGCGTCTGTTTCCTGATATAATGGGCAGGAACGAGGTGTAGATTTGATTTTGTTATCTCGATGTAATAGCCGAAGTTCTGGTTGAATCCAACCTTTAGCGAGGATATTCCGGTGTTCTGCTTTTCTTCAAGCTCAAGCCTAGCAATGTAATCCTTGTTGTTGACCGATATGTTTTTCAGCTCGTCAATCTCTGTGCTGTACCCTTTTCTTATTATGCCGCCTTCGCGTGCGCTTATAGGCGGGTTCTCGATTATCGAGGATTCTATAAGCTCTTTAAGGTCTGCAAATTCCATTATGTTTCTGCCTAGCGTTTTGATGTAAGCATCTTTGGACGAAACTAGGAATTTTTTTATCTCGGGCAGATATGAGGTAGAATTTTTTATCGCAACAAGGTCTCTCGGCCCGGCGCTTTTCAGGAGTATTTTTGAAACTAATCTTTCGATGTCCTGAATTTTTCTCAAGGTGGTGCGCAGCTCTTCCATCAGCTCATAGTCTTCTATCAAGGCCTCGACAGCGTTTTGATTTTTGATTATTTCCTGCGTAGTAAGAAACGGCTTGACCACGGCATTTCTCAGGTGTCGGCCACCCATAGGCGTGAGCGTTTCATCTAACACCCAAAGAAGTGATCCCTCAGGAGAGCCGTCTTTGAGGTTTTGGGTCAGTTCAAGATTTCGCTTGGCCGCATAGTCTAGGAACATGAAGCCAGACTGATTGAGAACAGATATTTTTCTGAAGCTCAGAACTTTTTGCGTATCTTCGAGGTATCGCATTAAAGCGCCTGCAGCCGAAATGCCGGGATTCATCTCTCCGCATCCAAAGCCGTCGAGCGAATTCACCTTAAAGTAATTCAGCAGTGCGCGGTAGGCTTCGGCATAATCGAATAAGGTATCATCGCAATACGACACGCACATGCCGCTGAAAAGCTCCTGATAATGCAGATTTGTTTCTATGCTTCTTGGGCAGACTATCTCTCGCGGCTCGAACCTTCCGATCTCGTCTTCGAGAGGTTTGTATGTTTCAAATACCGTAAATTCTCCGGTTGATAAATCTGCGATGGTGATGCCGTGGCTGGTCTTGTAAGGAAAGACGCTCATCAGATATGAGTTTTCTTTCGGATGCTCCGGTATATGCGTTCCGGGAGTTATGACTCTTACCACTTCGCGCTGCACAATACCTTTTGTGGCTTTGGGGTCTTCCATCTGTTCGCAGACCGCGACTTTATGCCCAGCTTTGATAAGCTTTGTGATATGGCCGTCTATAGAAAAATGAGGCACGCCGCACATCGGAGTAGGGTCTTCCTTGTTCTTGTCTCTGCTGGTCAGCGCGATCTGGAGTATTCTGGACGCGAGTTTGGCATCATCTCCGAACATTTCATAAAAGTCGCCTAACCTGAACAGTAAAATTGCGTCAGGAAACTGCTCCTTTATGCCTGAATACTGCTTCATCAGCGGTGTCTGTTCCGCCATTATATGTTCCTCATAAATTTAGATATGCCGGTAAATATCCACATGAATCATAGATTATACAATAAACCTTTCGGTTGCATAAAATTGGTGATGTGGTACTTTTTTCTTGAACAAATATGATTAACTAATTTATCATATAAGTAATCATGGAATTGTTGTATAAAACGCCATTCAAAAAGTTTGTTAAGAAGCAAGCACGACCTTTTCAGCTTGTGATTGAAGATGAAGTTGATCTAATAAAAGCCAACCCCTCTATAGGAATATCAAAGAAACAGGATTTGGCAGGGATGAATGTCCATAAGTTCACATTTCACAAACAGGAATATCTTATAGCTTATAAGCAGACAGGCCGGG
Organism: Nitrospirae bacterium MYbin3; assembly: GCA_002753335.1. GTDB lineage: Bacteria > Nitrospirota > Thermodesulfovibrionia > Thermodesulfovibrionales > Dissulfurispiraceae > MYbin3. The sequence goes on along the minus strand of PEAD01000016.1, from coordinate 13,463 downwards.
TGCTTGTTTTTTACATGATTGATACGCATGAGAATTTTTATCGTGAACTAAAAAGATACATAAAAGCGGAGGAATAGGGGCATGCTAACTGCAAAAAAGATTTATGATGAAATAGTAAGAATGCCGGTAAAGGAGCGCGAGAAGCTCTTTTCGGTTATTGCTAAAAAAGGTTTTGAGAAAGACCTTTATACGCATAGCGAAGTGTTCGATGATGTCAGGCATGCACCATTCACGATTGTGGAGGCAGCGGAATATCTTGAAGTCGCCGAAATAACCGTCCGTCGGTGGGTAAAAGACGGCGCTATAAAATTCAGCAGGATTGGAAGAAATCTTGTATTTGACCCTGCCTGCCTGAAAGAGTTTAAGGCAAAACGCAGAAGCCAGTAGTTGATGTAACTGCGATAGGGATAAATTTCTTTAGTTCAGGGCTGCGTTTTGGACACCCATTTAGAGGGCACCTGTCAAGAGACAAAACTCTCTAATCGAGATTTTTTCTCGTTTCATCCGATTTGCTGATAATCTCACCATTGCCGACATTTCGTTTAGATTCGGCGTCAGTCTTCACTACATGGACTTATACCTGCTGCCAAACTGAGTGTCGCACACATTCTTTTCATTAGGTTACAATGTCAGGACAAATGAATATCGTAACCGCATCATTACTCAGCAAGAATTTTGGGGATTTGCAGGCTGTTGACCGCGTAAGTTTCGATATTAAGCAGGGAGAATGTTTCGGTTTTCTCGGCCCTAACGGTGCAGGCAAAACAACGGTCATGCGAACGATTCACTGTTTTATACCACCGTCTTCCGGCACAGTAACAGTATTCGGCATGGATGTTACCGCAAGTCCGAGCGAGATTAAGGCCCGCATAGGTGTGATGCCGCAGGACAACAACCTTGACCCTGATTTTACGGTTCTCGAAAATCTTATCGTATATGCCAGATATTTCGATATCAAAAAGAAAGAGGCTTCGCGAAAAGCATCCGAATTATTGAAGTTTGTAGAGCTGACAGAAAAGGCAGATGTGAACATTAAAGCGCTTTCTGGCGGTATGCAGCGCAGGCTTGTGCTTGCACGCTCGTTGATGAATAATCCCGAACTGCTGATACTTGATGAGCCCACCACCGGACTTGATCCGCACAGCAGGCGTTCTGTCTGGGACAGCCTTAACCAGCTTAAATTCAACGGCACGACTCTGATACTTACAACGCATTATATGGAAGAGGCAGAGAAGCTCTGCGACAGGGTGGCTATAATGAGTTCCGGAAAGATTATCACCATCGACACGCCGCAAAACTTAATGCAGATGCATGGCGGCAATCTTGAGCATGTTTATCTGAAGCTTGCGGGCAGGGGACTTGACGCCTAAGAGGAAGACAAGAATGTTCAGTATTAAGCGGGCATCTAAGGTCTGGCAGCGTAACCTTAAGGTTTTTACCAAGCTTTACAAATCTAGCATAGCACTGAATTTTGTCGAGCCTGTGCTCTATCTTTTTGCTATGGGTATAGGGCTCGGTGCTTTCATACAAGAGATAAAGGGCATGCCTTACATAAACTACATAGCGCCGGGCATGATAGCCTCGTCCTCGATGTTTGCGGCCGCTTACGAATGCACTTACGGAACTTTCGTTAAGATGACCTTTCAGAAAACCTTTGACGCGATACTTGCCACTCCGGTCAATGCAGATGATCTTATAGCAGGGGAACTTATGTGGGGAGCCACAAAGAGCATGCTGTACGGAACGATAATAATCATCGTTATTTCGCTGTTTGGTCTTGTTGACTCGGCAGTTATACTGTTTGCGCTGCCGGTGCTTTTTATAAGCGGGCTTCTGTTCGGAGAGATTTCTATGATATGCGCGGCGGTTGTGCCCGGAATAGAAACCTTCAACTATTACTACACGCTTTTTATGACGCCGATGTTTCTTTTTTCTGGCATTTTTTTTCCTATCGACAGTCTTCCGGCTGTTGCGACAAAGATAGCTTTTTTCACGCCGCTTTACCACCTCGTTAATATCTGCAGGGCCTTTTCGGCAGGCAGGCCGCTCACAGTATGGGAAGACCTGCTCTGGTTGACAGTAGTAACCGCGATTTTATCTCCCTATCCGTTCAGGCTTATGAGAAAGAGGCTTGTGCGGTAAGGTATTAAAATTGACTCTCATTCTCGGGTATATGTATTATTTATAAATGAATAAATCCCTTACCGGCAAGCTGGTTATAGCTATCGGGGGCACGATGCTTCTGATGGGTCTGATCTTTTCGATAATTTTTATCAAGACCGATCATCCAGACATAACTCTTCAGCAGCTCTTTATATTTGGAGGGCCGTTCGTTTTATTTGTTTCGGTGGTTCTCGTGCTTATACTCTATAAGGTTGTCACAAAGCCTATAAGCATGCTTGCAGAAGGCATGGAGAAGCTATCTGGCGGCAATATGGACTATCGCATCGAGATGAAGAATGATGACGAGATAGGTTCTCTTGCCAATTCTTTCAATAACATGGCCGAGGAACTCAGGCTCTACAAAATGAAGATGGAGAACTGGACAAAGAGGCTTGAGGAAGAGGTACAGAAGAATACGGCAGAGAGATTAAAGGCGCATGATAGTCTTCTGAATGCCGAAAAACTGGCTTCTCTCGGCAGGATGTCGGCAGGCGTTGCGCATGAGCTGAACAGCCCTCTTACCGGTATCGTTACCTTCGCTCATCTTATGCTTAGGCGCATACCTCCAGAAAACAAGCAGGACATTGAGGACATGAACATAATTATTGATCAGGCAGAGAGATGCTCCAAAATTGTGAGGGGACTGCTAGGTTTTTCGCGCAAGACCGCGTCGGAGAAGGTTGCGGTAAATGTAAATATGCTTATCGAGAACACGCTGCTCATCATGAGAAATCAGGCAAAGTTTCATAACATTGTTTTTGACATGCAACTTGGGGATTCTCTTCCTCTGCTTCATGTTGACCCGAGCCAATTGCAGCAGGTGTTTGTAAATCTGCTTATTAATGCTGCGGATGCGATGGAGGAGAAGGGCAAGGTTACCATAAAATCTAGGGTTTATGAATCGTCAGCCGGAAAATTTGTTGAGCTCGAATTTTCTGACACAGGGCCGGGTATTTCGGAAGAGGTGCAGAAGAGGCTGTTTGAGCCGTTCCTTACAACAAAACCTGTTGGCAAGGGCACAGGTCTTGGTCTTGCTGTCAGCTATGGAATAATCAAGAAGCATGGAGGCCAGATATTCGCCGAGAGCAAGCAGGGTCAAGGCGCCGATTTCTTTATAAGGCTGCCGCTGGGTGAAGGTGATGACTGGGTGAATGTGCCATGATTTCTTTACGGAAGGTTAAATGACAACTAAAACATCTAAACCTATTGAGGGTTCTTTTCAGCTTTTTGAGGGCGATTTCACAAACGCAGGCAAGGCTTCAACCGAACTGCGAAACGTGCTCAAGGGCCTTGCCGTTGCTGACGATGCGGTGAGAAGGGCAGGGGTTGCCGCTTTTGAAGCCGAGATGAATGTGATAATACATGGCGTTGCAGGCACTCTTCATTATGCGGTGAGCGACGGAGAGCTTAATATAACCATTACCGACATGGGGCCCGGCATTAAGGATATAAACCTTGCGATGCAGGAGGGCTATTCCACAGCTCCTGCTTGGGTGCGGGAGTTGGGTTGGGGCGCCGGAATGGGGCTTCCGAATATACAGAAAAACTCGGATAAATTTAAGATAGATACGGTAGTGGGTGAAGGCACCACTTTGCAGATAACAATTTTTATCTAAAAAGTCAGTTTAGGAGAGAATTATGGGACTCGCTTTAACGGAATTGATCGATAAGCTCGGCTTTGAAATAAAGGTCGGTGGAGACTTAAACAAGATTGTTGAAGGCTGCTACATAAGCGACCTGCTTTCTGATGTCATGGCCCGGAGCAACGAGCATGAGCTCTGGATAACGCTCCAGACGCATCCTAATATTGTGGCTGTTTCGGTTATCAAAGGTCTCCCTGCTATAGTTTTATCAAACGGCAGAAGCCCCGAGCCGGCTACTGCAGCCAAAGCCGCAGAAGAGCATGTGGTTATTTTATCTTCAAGCAAGACCACCTTCGAGATAGCCGGCCTTCTTTACAATCTTTTAAAGAGTTGAAAGGATCTCCACCTGTTTTAAGCAGGGAGGCATGCCTTAGATGAGAGCGTACAGAGCTGATCTTCATATTCACACCTGTCTTTCGCCTTGCGCCGAGATCGATATTACGCCCAAGAGAATAGTTGATGCGGCGCTTAATAAGGGGCTTGATATAATCGCGATATCTGACCACAATTCTGCCGAAAATACTCAGGTTGCTGTAAGGATCGGGATCGAAAAAGGGCTGACGGTACTGCCTGCCATGGAAATAACTACAAGCGAGGAAGCTCATGTGCTGGCGATATTCGGAGAAGTTCCGGACGCGTTAGCGATGCAGGAGGTTATTTACAGAACATTGCCGGAAGGGTATCATGATGAGGAGCGTCTCGGTTATCAGCTTATAGTGAACGAGAATGATGAGATTCTTGAGTTTTGCAAGCGGATGTTTTTCGGCGCAACAGGACTGCCGGTAAAAGAGCTTGTTGATAAGATACATTCGTTCGGAGGAATTGCTGTAGCAAGCCATATTGACAGGGAATATTTTAGCGTGGTTTCTCAGCTTGGATTTATTCCGCCGGACGTGGTTTTTGACGGACTCGAAATATCTGCGGCTACTTCCCGCAAAAAGGCGGAGGCTGTGTTCGGAGACTATGCATCTTTTCCGTGGATAACCTCTTCGGATTCGCATAGCCTTGACAATATCGGCAGAAGATATACATCATTTTCCCTTGAGACGCCTTCGTTTGAGGAGTTTGTTAAGGCGTTTAAAGGCGAGCGAAGCATGGTCTGGGACTTTTAGGTGGAGGATTTGTCGCTGCATGTTTTAGATGTTGCCGAGAACTCGATAGATGCAGGCGCAGGCTTGATAGTTATCACACTTTCGGAGAATGAAAAAGAGGACAGCTTTTCGGTGCAGATAGAGGATGATGGAAAAGGCATGGATGAAGAAATGGTTAAAAGAGTTCTGGACCCATTTTTCACAACTAAGACGGTCAGGAGATTCGGGCTTGGCATACCTCTGCTTGAGCAGTCGTGCAGGGAATCGGGCGGCGGTTTGCATATAGAATCAGCGGCAGGCAAGGGCACTACGATAAACGCCAGATTCAGGAAAAGCCATATAGACCGCAAGCCCTTGGGCGACATGGGCTCAACGATGATGACACTTATTGGAGGCCATCCTGAAATAGACTTTGAGCTTAGATTCGAGAAAAATGGTGTTGCTGATTCTGTCTTGTCCACTAGAGAGTTAAGGAAGGAGCTTGAGGGCGTGCCGCTTAACGAACCGGCTGTGCTCAAGTACATAAGAGAGAATGTTAATGAAGCGATGCAGGAGGTTTATTGATGTCAGGAACACGCATACTCGTAGTTGATGATGAAGACATAGTGAGGATAAGCTGCAAGAGAACATTGGAGCCCGAGGGATACAAAGTAGATTTGGCTTCTTCCGGCACCGAGGCTCTCGAGCTTTTCGGCAGAGAGTCTTACGATCTTTTGCTGATAGATATAAAAATGCCGGGTATAGACGGGCTTCAGCTTCTTAAAGAAATAAAAAGGCTGAGTCCTAATCAGAATGTTCTTATGATGACCGGCTATGACACATCCGAAAATCCGATTCCCCCCGAAGCTATGTGCGGAGCCGACTGCCTTGAAAAGCCGTTTACCCCGGATGATTTGGCGGACAAGATAAATTCGGCGTTGGATAAATAGTTCTTTATGGTTTAAAATTAAAATTCCAAAATGAGAATCAAGATAGAAAATTTAACCCCACAGGATTACGAGCCTCTTTTGGTCATCGCAGGCCCATGCGTGATAGAGGACGAAGATATCACATTTCATACAGCGTTAAAGCTCAAGGAGATATGCTTATCTTTAGGGCTACCGTTGGTATTTAAATGCTCTTACGACAAGGCGAACAGGACATCGGTTGCCGCTTTCAGGGGGCCGGGTATTGAGCGTGGTTTGCGGATACTGGCCGATATTAAGTCGAAGCTTGGTGTGCCTGTGCTTTCTGACATTCATAATATAGAAGATTTGAAGCCTGCCTCAGAAGTTCTGGATGTGATTCAGATTCCGGCTTTTCTTTGCAGGCAAACAGATTTGATAGTTGCTGCGTCCAAGACCGGCAAGGCTGTGAATGTGAAGAAGGGCCAGTTTCTTTCGCCGTGGGACGCGAGAAATATAATAGATAAGTTCACTTCTACAGGCAATAAAAACCTGATGCTTACCGAACGCGGAACATCGTTTGGATACAATAATCTTGTTGTGGATTTCAGAGGAATTGCTGTTATGAGGTCTTTCGGTTTTCCTGTTATATTCGATGTGACGCACAGCCTGCAGCTTCCGGGCGGGCAGGGTTCCTGCTCCGGAGGACAGCGCGAGTTTGCCGAGCCTTTGGCGCGTGCGGCGGTGGCTGTAGGTGTTGACGGTGTATTCATGGAGGTTCATCCCGATCCTGAAAAGGCTCTCTGTGACGGCCCCAATATGATAAAGCTTGATGAGGTCGAAAGAATGCTGATGTCATTAAAGTCGTTCGACAATCTTAAAAAGATGCTCAATGCATCAGAAATTGTGGATGATATTTTAAAGTGAGGTGATCAGGGTGCGTAAAATATTATTTGTTTTTGCGGTTATTGTATGCGCTTTGATTTTTGCTCAAGGTATTGGAGAGACAAAAACCAAAAAGAATGAAGATGCAGGCAAGAACGATAAAGAATACTGGTGCAAAAAAGGCGGCGGATTGAGAAAGCAGCTGGATTCAGCTAAAGCAGATATCGAAAAGAAAGAGAAGCATATTGCTGAACTTCACGAATCTGCTGCAAAAGAGACCGGAGCTGCGAGAAAGAATATTGCAAATAAGATGAAAAAGGAAAAAACAGAAGTTGCTGTCATCAGGAAAAAGCAAAAACAGGCGCAGATAAAACTGGACGACCTTGAAGAGAAAGCACATAGAAAAGGCGTGCCCCCCGGCTGGCTCAGATGCCAGTTTGAATAATATGAGCATTCTTGATATAGCCAGAAAGGTATTAAAGACAGAGGCTGATGCTGTAGATGCGCTATTGTCGAGGCTTGACAATAGTTTTGAAAGAACTATAGATCTGATTTTTAGCTCAAAGGGAAGAGTGATAGTTACGGGTATGGGCAAGTCCGGCCTTGTAGGAAAGAAGATATCTGCGACTCTTGCATCAACAGGCACCCCCGCTTTTTTTATGCATCCGGCAGAAGCCAGCCACGGAGACTTGGGCATGGTAACTGCTGATGATGTGATTTTAGCAATATCGAACAGCGGAGAGACTGAGGAGATTATCGGCCTTATTCCTTTTCTGGAGCGTTTTGATGTAACACTTATCTCCATGACAGGCAATGCAGGTTCGTCTTTGGCTAAAGCCTCGGAAGTGCATCTCGATGTTGGTGTTAAGGAGGAAGCCTGCCCGCTAGGCATAGTTCCAACCGCATCCACGACCGCGACTATGGCTATGGGTGATGCGATTGCGGTTGCGCTGCTCAGCAAGAGAGGATTTAAAGAGGAGGACTTTGCGCTTTTTCATCCGGGCGGTAGCTTGGGTAAAAAGCTTTTTCTTAAGGTGTCTGACCTTATGCATTACGGCGCTTCACTTCCGTTGGTTAGTCCGGATACGGCTATGGTTGAAGCTGTGATCGAGATTTCTTCCAAGCGTTTGGGGATTGCGGTAGTGGCGGATGAGACTAAGAAAGTCTTAGGGATTCTTACTGACGGAGACTTAAGGCGAGGCATAGAAAAATGGGGCAGGGACTTCTTCGATATGAAGGCGGGCGAGGCTATGACGCGCAACCCCAAGATGATAAAGGAAGATGAGCTGGCGGCAAAGGCGCTCAGCATAATGGAGAAACATTCTATTACTTCTATCGTTGTGCCTGATGCAGAGGGCCGCGCAAAAGGCATCATCCATCTGCATGATATCTTAAAGAAGGGGATAGTGTGACAGGTTTGAAAAAAACTAAAAAACAGATAGAGGCTCTCGCCAAAAACATTAAGCTTCTTATACTTGATGTGGACGGGGTGCTTACGGACGGACGGATTATTCTCGACAACGATGGCATAGAGTACAAGTGCTTTAATGTGCGTGACGGACATGGGATAAAGATGCTCCAAAGGCATGGAGTGCAGGTGGCCATTATAACCGGCAGAAGTTCTAAGGTTGTTGAAAGACGAGCAAAGGAATTGGGGATAACTGAAGTCTATCAGAAGTGTCATAAAAAGGCGGTTGCGCTTGAAGACATTATTTTTAAGACAGGTTTCTCTGTGAAGGAAGTTGCATGCGTAGGTGATGATATCGTTGACATCCCTATTTTCAGGCGTGTTGCATTGTCTATAGCTGTTTCGGATGCTGTTGATGAGGCTAAGTCTGCAGCAGCTTTTGTGACCAAGAATGCCGGCGGCAAAGGCGCGGTGCGCGAAGTCTGCGAGCTTATCCTCAAGGCAAAAGGCCTCTGGAAAGATATTATTGATGAGTACAGTAAAGTTTAATCTGCCGACGATTCTTACTTTCAGCAGGATTATCTTAATTCCGTTTTTTCTTTTTGTCACGCCTATTAGCCCGCTTGTGGGCATCGCGATTTTCCTGATAGCATCCGCAACCGATTTTCTTGATGGATATCTTGCGAGGCGTTCAGGACAGATAACCAAGTTCGGGATGATACTTGATCCTATAGCCGATAAGTTTCTGGTCATTTCGGCTTTGTTTCTTCTGGTAGATATGTCGAGACTGGATGTATTCATTGCGGTAATAATTACAGTTAGGGAATTTCTTGTCACAGGGCTTCGCGCAGTCGCTCTTTCAAAAGACATTGTTATACCTGCAGAGACCGGAGGAAAACTGAAGACTGCGGCTCAGATGATAGCCATAATACTTTTGCTATTGCCCGGAAGCGTTGTTGATATTGACTTTTATGACATGGGGCTCGTTCTTATGTACATCGCGATGGTTTTGGCGATTGTGTCAGGAGTCAAGTACACGGTGTCTTTCTGGAAGAGGATTCAGTGATATTTGCGGTTTGTTTAGTCGCTTTTTCTGTAGGCTCCATTCCGACAGGACTTCTTATTGCCAGAACAAAGGGTATAGACCTTAGAAATGTGGGCAGCGGAAATATCGGGGCTACTAATGTTATGCGAGCTGTTGGCAAGAAAGAGGCCTTGTTCACGCTTTTGGGCGACATCGGAAAAGGCGCAGTGGCTGTGGTTTTTGCGATGTCATTTTCTTTGGATGTCCTCGGACAGGGGATAGCAGGACTCTGTGCTGTCTTGGGCCACAACTTTTCGATCTTTCTTAAGTTCAAGGGAGGCAAGGGTGTTGCCACAAGCCTCGGAGTTATGCTCGCTTATTCACCACATGTAGGACTCTTTACTGCCACGCTTTGGCTGCTTTCGGCAAAGTTTACGAAGTATTCTTCTCTCAGCGCGCTTATTGCGTTCGGTTTCTTGCCGATAAGTATTTATATGCTTGATATGTCGCCAGAAAAGTTTTATATTGCCATAGCACTGGCTGGTATGCTTTTTATCAGACATTCCTCCAACATAAAAAGGCTTATTCAGGGGACCGAGAGCAGGATAGGGCAGCGGTGAAAAAAATAAACTTTAATCATATCCTGACCGCGTTATTTCTGCTTTCTGTTTTTTTTCTTGCCCTCAATAAAGTTGAAGACACAGATGCCTGGACGCATCTTTCTATTGGCAAGTTGATATGGGAGAGCAAAGGCATACCGGATAAAGAGTTTTTCCTATACACATATCACGGTCAACCGCTTGCTACGAATGCTTGGTTGTTCGAACTGATTTATTATCTTGCTTATAATGCGTTCAATCTATACGGGGTTATATTGCTTAAAGCTGCGATCGTAACCCTTGCCTTTGCAATTCTTTTTGCTGACGCTCTAAGGCCACATAGAAATTATGCGGCAGCAGTTGTCATTCTTACTTCTATTGTATTGGTATCAAGGCACAGATTTGTTGAGCGTCCGGATACTTTTCTCATGGTATTTTTGTCTTTTACTGCTTTTGCGCTGAACTCGTATTTATATGAAGGCAAAAAATATTTATATGCAATGCCGGTGGTGGCTATTTTATGGGCAAATTCACACCCCAGCGTTATACTTATGTTTGTTCCTTTTGCTGCTTTTATTTTTGGTGGTTTAATGCAGGGCTTAGCAAATAAGAAATATTCGATTTTTCATGATACGCCCTCGAAAGGACAGATCATTACTGTTGCCGGAATATTTTTGCTGTCTGTTGCTGCATCATTCATAACGCCCAATCCTGTATGGGGAGAGATTAAGGGTGCAATAAGTTATGTCCTATCCGTAATATTTCCATCATCATCAGGACAGGTTTCTTCCGGCGCTGCTACGGTGTTATCTTCTGACTGGTGGAGTCAGGAGATTGTTGAGTTAAAGAAACCTACGTGGGAGCTCATGAAGGCCCCTTACATACTTACTATTTTTTTAGCCATTTCTTTTGCCCTCAACTTCAGGCGCTTTTCTCTGATGCATTTACTTTTTGTCGTTCCTTTTGTTTATCTCTCGCTTACCGCGGTTAGATTTGTTTTTATCCTTGCGGTTGTTGCCGGACCATTAATAGTGAGAAATCTCTCGTGCTTTCTTGATCATCCTGAAACCGTAAAAATTTTGCGCCATAAGGCTTTTCAGGTTTTTGTGATAATGTGGGTTGTTGCTTACTCTGCTCTTACGGTTGCTGGTGTAGAACCTTTTGTTGGTTCTGAAAAGGTTTTTGGATTTGGCATCAATGATAGCACTGTGCCGGAAGGCGCTCTGAAATATATGGATAGGCGGGGCATAGAGGGGAAGATATTTAATCAGTTTCACTGGGGGGGATATATAACATGGAGGGATTTTCCTAAAAGACGCGCCTTTGTTGACGGCAGGGGGGTGGGATCTCAGAATTTGCTTGAAAAGATGGGAAAGGCACGGTGGAACGATATTGCTCTTGATGAACTGGATGATGAGTTCAGGTTTGATGCTGTGCTTCTGGAATATACCTTTCCGAAGGAGGGCACGCCCGAAATCTATGGCGAACAGGATATAGCTCTTTCAAGTCATAAATGGGCGCTTGTTTATTGGGACGACATATCTTTAGTTTATCTGAAAAAAGGCGGCAAATATGATTCAATAATACAGAAGGACTCATACTGGCTTATTAAGCCTGCCAATGGGGAATATTCATTGAAGAAGAATGCTGCAGATGCAGATCTTCTTAAGGCTGCGGAAGAAGAATTAAAGAGAAGCATTAATGAAAACGGCTCATCAAGGGCATACGCATTCCTCGGGTTTCTGTATAACGAGGCGGGGAGATACAATGATGCCATAGAAGCGTTTTTAAAGGTTAAGGACCATTCTGCTTTCAGTCATATGATTTGGGCTTATAACGGTTTGGCCTTTGCCAACGGAAAGCTGGGCAGGTGGGATGACGCGATTGATTATTACAAGCGGTCTGCCGGCAAGGTAAAAGATGCTGTCACTTATTACAATATCGCGAATCTGTATTTAGCTAAAAAAGAGATTGAACCTGCAATTAAATATCTAAAAATTGCGCTTGATGAAAAGCCTAATTTTATCGAGGCCTGTGATGCGCTTGTATCTTCTTACGGAAAGCTCGGCATGTCGCAGGATGCCGAAAAAGCTCTGATAGCATGCAAGGGAGCAAGGGTTGACAGCAAAGCCGAAGAACATTTTAAGAAAGGCACACAGGCTTTAATGGACGGCAGGCATAAAGAAGCTATACAGGAGTTTGAGCATTCTATAAAGGCTAATCCATACAGCCCTGCGCCTTACAGCAATCTTGGATATATTTATTTTGATATAGGTTTTTATGACAAGGCCCTTGAATACCATAAAAAGGCTGCTGCTGTAGATGCACGCTTTGCAAACGCATATTACGGGATCGCTCTTGTTTACAAAAAATATGGGAATCTGGAGTTGGCGCGGAAAAACTGGGAAGAGTATCTAAGGCTTGAGCCGTCCGGATACTATTCGAGAAGGGCTAAAGAGGAGTTGTCTAGATAATTTATGAAAAAGACAAATGTTTACAGCCTGCAATGTATTTTTTCTGTTTTGGGTGTGTTAAATTGCGCAGTGGGAGTTTTTAGGTTATGACTAAAATCCAATTAAATATGAAGATCAGTTTTTGTTTTTTATATGTAACCCACAGAAAACAAAAGATTAAAACGGTTTTTTCTGAAAATAAATTCATATGTTTTTATAGCAGGCAAGAAAAATTATTGATGGCATAATATTTGCAAGTTAATAAACAATCAGTTTGAAACTAAATTTAAAAGGAAGGTGAGGAAAGAGAAGGGTAAAGGGGAAGTAAAAGAGGGAAAAAGGTTAAATAAGATTAAAAAATATAGAAAAGTAAAAAAAGGAGGGAAGTAAGATGAAAACAAGATTAGTAATACTAACAATCGTAGCAGTAACACTCTTGGCAGCCGGTGTATCATTCGCTGGCATAGCTCTCACTAAGCACAATTTGTCCTCTGCAGCAGGCGCTAACTCTACTATTAAATCAACCGGCGCGGGCTCTACAGACCAGCTTTGTATTTTCTGCCACACCCCTCACAGGGCAGATACAACTTCAGGTCCATCGCTTTGGAACAGAAACAATGCTACCGCAGTAGGTGGCTACACCCTTTATGGTTCAGGTAATAAGACATTGGGCAACAGCACTGTAAGTAACCCTAATCCTGCATCAAGGGCATGTCTCTCCTGCCATGATGGAAATAATGCTATTAATGCCGTAATTAATACTGCCGGTGTAGCAGGAACATTCACAATGCCTGATGTAGCAGGCAGGCTTTCTGGAAACAAGCTTGACGCTGCTAGTGGATACAATCTTGGAACAAACCTTTCAAATGACCATCCTATTTCGGTGACTTATGATATTACTAAGAGCAGTTTGAACACTCTTACAGCAGGAACTGGTGTAGTAAGGGTTACCTCTGATACCACGGGTCAGGGAACTAGCGGTAGCGCAACTGTTGAATGCACAAGCTGTCATGATCCGCATACTTCAGCATCTTCATACTTCCTTAGAGCTACAACTGCCGGAAGTAAGCTTTGCTTGGTATGCCACAATAAATAGTTCTAACATGGTTTAAAAAAGGTGGGATGAAAATCCCACCTTTTTTTTTGTTTAAAACTCTCTTTATGTTAAAGATAGTGTTTAATACGTCTGCCTTATAGCATATAGCGGATATGTAATTAAACTCAGGGCAAACGCACTATGTCGTTCCCTGAAGGTTAAGAATTTCAGATCTGTAATTGTCATCGTAGCCAGCCCTTAACCTTTTGTTTTTAAC
>PEAD01000043.1 GCA_002753335.1 Nitrospirae bacterium MYbin3 | reverse complement strand
TGATTCCTTCTCGGTCTTTTTGCCATTTCGCTGCTCCTTTCTCTAATTATTTTAGAGCAGCTTTATCACTTATGTCCTAGTTCAGTTTTTCCAGACCACTTCTGTTTGTGAATTCATCCAGAACACATAATCATATGTTTGAGTAGGAAAATATTTTGTACGATATACCGCGCGGATAGTATGATAACCAACAATCAAACAATAATTTATAGGTATATCGTAATAGTTACCACTTGACGCAGTAAATATTAAATTATCATCAACATAAACGGCTAATGACAACAGCGCATCACCATGCGCCGCGTCAATAGAAGCATTCCAGCGTGCCACCGGATTCGGCGCACCAAGAAAAATAGCGTACAAAGTTACAAACGGAACATAAGGACAGGCAAGGGTGCTGCCCTCGTTAGATGCGTGATAAAAAACCTTATTCATTTGAACATAGCCCAGACTTGTCTGAAACCTTAATTGTGCAGTATGATTATCGACTGTTAAGCAATCAGTTATCGGGATAGCCCCAGATGTATTATTGCTTTGATGATACAAAACACCGTCAACATATATTTGTACCCATGTCAAAGTTTCATTCTGATCAAGCGGAATATTATAATTAACAACCGGATTAGCTGAATCAGTAACAGTTATATCAGGATTACTTTGATTCGTGCAGGTTGCATACTCAGAAGGCCATTTATTAAAACTATTATCACCCCACCACGGATAAAAATAAGCAAATGGCGCAGATGATGGTTTATAACCACGGAAATTATATGTACCAGTATGATCAAACTGTCTTGAACCAACACTATTAGAATACATATAAGGCGCACCAGAAAAGAGATTATCAGCACCAAAAGAAATATCGTACTTACTGCCACAATCAGCAACACTAAAGTTTTTTACATCGTTTGCGGAAAAACATTGACCCTGTGAATTAAATGACGTACAGCTTTTTAAAACCAATGAACCGTTAATATTAGCAATATAAGTTTCATTCCATGGCTGATATTTGACTGATTCAAGCTGAGCATTTGAAAACGCAGCTATTTCATTATTACAAGATTGATCCGAATATATTTTGTACGACGAATCCGTATAATTCCAATATTCAAGAACACCGCAGCAGTCAGTTTCATTATTACAATTACAATCAGACTGTATCATGTCTTGAGCCATCTGACAGGATGTATAAGAATCAGAGGAACTTTTGAAATACATATCTTGACCAGTTACGTTATAAACGTAAGAAGCCTCAGAATTAACGCAGAAAAACAAAAAAATCAATAGAAAGAAAGCCCGGTTCAATTATGCACCAGCCTTTTAACGATACCGACTAAAAACACAAACGTCAACAATGCCAACAGCAGCGCACCTTTGCGGAATCTCCATGCAGTGCGATTATTCATTTGGCCGAGTACCATATATCCCGAATTATTCTAAAAGCCATAATCGCTATAGCAATCGTAATAAAAGGCAACATTAGCGCGGCTATGCTTCCTAGATACGAATCAAAGCTAAACTCTATAGGAAGTGAAAACATATGTTTATCTCCTTTGTGTAAATGCCATTACAAAAGCCAAAGATGTAAGGCAGCCAGCAAAAAAACTAACTATCTCGGAAGCTTCGAGGGCTGTCATGTCCTATACCTGAATTCTTTTAAAACATCGAAAACAACCGCAACTATTTGACCGGCTGCAAAACCAGCCATCACCAGCCCAAGACCGACTTTGTACCATCCGAAACTAAATTCCATCTTCTTCCTCGTCTTCTTTACTTTTAAAGAAAGGCATGAACGCCTGAATAATCAATGCAAAAGCATAAAGCAGTATCGAAATACCGATAGATGCAAGAATTAGTGTTAAAAAATCCGTTGTGATATAACCTAAAATTTCAGACCATCTTGTAAATAAAGACTCCATAAAACCCCTTTAATTTGCTATGTGAGCGAGCAAGGCACTTTTCGTTTCCTGCCCGCCCACATATAGAGTTACTTTGCGGATTTGAATCCTCTCTTAATCCAGTTGTAGCCCACGCCTACGCCCACGAGCGTAAGTCCTACAAGCAGCATCGTTACAACCATTCCGGTCAAAGTAGTAATCTGCGTACCGGCAGAGGTAAACAGGTCTGCTACGGTCGGATCAACTGCAAACGCGCTTGATGCCAAAACTACGAGAAGAGCCAACACGAGAAATAATGTTTTCATTCTTTTTCACCCCCTTTGTTTTTCGACATGGTTAGCGGGTAAATACCCGAGCAATAGCAGCAATGGCCGCTATTATTACAACGACGCTCAATACGCCAGAACCTGCAGCGAGAACGTCAGCCCTTATGCCATCGAACATTTCAGTACTAACCAGCGGTGTCCACGTAAGAAGAAAGGCAAGCATTACAAACAACGAAACCACCCCCTTTATTTTTTGCCGGCAGCGACAGGCTCCGGTTTTTTGTCGCCGTTGCCAACGTATGAGGCTGTCAGGTCTTTTACAAAATTAATATCGTTCCTATACTTTCCGTCTTTTATCCCGTGCCAGTGTTCGCAGTCCAAAGCAACAAACTGCATTAAAGGAAACTGTACGCCTTTAACCTCGGTAACCTTGAGCTGATTAGCCCACTTTGCGGTTGTGTAAACAACACAGCTTAAATAAATCTTGCCGGTCTTCTCGGATCTCTGCTCGCGATTCTCAACAACAACGCCTTTTACCACAACATCGTCTTTTCTTAAATCATCTTTTTTTGATTCCATTTTCTTTTACCTTCCTTTTTTTTATTTTTCCCATGCCGCCATGCGGCTTATTTAGGCCTTTTTCTAATGCTTCTTTTTTCAGTTTCGGATACAGTTTATAAGCCAGCTTTTTCAAATCAGATAGTCTTCCTGTAAATGTGTATTCTTTTCTGTTCATCTATGCCGCCTTCAATTTCTGGTAATACTTATTTGCATCGTCAATGGTTAGTGAAAAATCTTGCGGAAACCCTTGATCTACGCATTCCTGAATTTTCTGAACATCAGATGCGAATATAGATATTCCCAATTCACGAAACACCTTTAATGCGCGATAATATGTCGGTTTTGAAACCTGTCTTTTTACTTCCTTCTGCCCCTGCGTTATTAAAAGCATATAGATCGCGTAAAAGGACCGCGCTGCCTTATCCGAGTGGTACTGTTTAAGCATCCGCAACACATCTAAACTTTTCATGGCTTTGGTCTCCTTGCCTACTAAAAACTTATTCATGATTCTTGTCATTTCTTCCTTTGCTTTAAAATTAAGTACAGTGTCATTGAACGTCATATAACCCCCAAAAGATTTCACGAGCACTTTTTCTTTCTGTAACTGCTCCATGATGTAACGCAGTCTTCTTTTATGTTCAACCTCGATTCTTAAAATTAATTTGGCGTCATTGTGCAATTTCTGGGCTTCAACCTCATTTACAAATCTACACTTGTCATGCTTTTTGAATTCTTCCCCTTTGGCATAAACTTTTAGCGTGTTGTGTCTCGATGCAAAATAAATTCCGGTGTCTTCGTAAAGATTTTTCATTTTCCGAGGATAATCAAATTTCTGAAGATAACGAATATAAGCCCTTACTTGATCTTCGCTTTCAAGAATAAAATTCGCGCATGTGTCTATTCGATAACAATACCAATCAAGAACCTCATCAAGCGTTACACCGTATGCACTCATAAAAGCTTCACGAACTTTATGGGCTGCAAACCATGCGTCAGACAGTGAACAAGATTCAAGATTATGACCCCATAAAACTTTAGGAGCCGAAAATTCAAAACGAATATAAGGCAGACTATTAACCAATTGCGGCGTGTCGCTCTCGATATCATGGACGTACATACGATTATCAATTTTAAAAAGCACTTTATAGTTCCAAGATTGCGTCATGTGAAAATTGTTATATTCGAACTCAATATCGCCTGTTTCTTTGTCTATTCTTTGGGTGAAAATTGACCTTTCTACGAGAAAATCGTACATTTGCGGGTCAATTAGAACGAAAAACCCTAAAGTATCAATCATTTAGACCCTATAAGCTGCTTAAAATGAGTCTCACCCATGAGACTATCGTCCGGTGTTACATAGCACCGGACGTTTAAAATTGACCCTTTTTTAGACTCAAATATCTCAGTACTATGCACGTTACTATTTGTTACAGCTTCCAGCAGTGATTTGTTCATAGTGCCGCCTCGATTGCGTCGGCTCCGATCCGGAAGGGAGAGCAGACATCACAGCAGAAAACATAATCATCAGTGCAGAGGAAAAAGGTCTTATTAGCTTCGGAGAGATCGAGGGGTCGTGTGCAGCAGTAACATTTGACCGTCATAATACTTTCTCCTGTTGTTTTTCGGTAATCCTTCGGGCTTTGTCACGGGCAAGCATGCCGAGTTCGGCAACTGTGCGGCGTCCATCTTGTCTGACGCCCATATGAGCCATGAGATCGGACAGCATTTGTCTGAGTGTTGCGGTTTCGGATTCAAGGGCGCTGAGTTTGCGTTCGATGCGGGTCATGAGAGAACCTCGGAAAATATAGAACGCATAGAAAATCGATGAACCAACTCAGACAGCCCTATATGAACCTCTATTCGAGCGATCCTCTCGATAGCCGTCTCTGGGACTGCTTTTAGATCGAGGGCCTTCTCTATGCGAGCAAGTCTGTCTGAGAGGTTCATGAAAATTAAGTTATCAGAATCGGATTAGTTTGTCAATAAAAGGCATCTGAAATGGATATTTAAAGTTCTTATAATCTAATTTAGATTATTTATGATTATATAATAATCAATAATAGTCAACTATCAAAAACAAGCGATTTGTTTAATAATTAAGTATGGATATTGATAAGCTAATAGGCACGAATCTCAAGCGCATAAGAAAAGCTAAAGGTTTGTCTCAAAAACAACTTGCTGAATTAATAAAAACACCTTGGACAAGATTAAGCGCATACGAAACAGGCAGGGAAGGAATGGGAAAAGACATTATGCTAAGAATATGCGAGGCTCTTAACATAAAACCTTACGAGTTTTATATTGAAAATGATACACCGATAGTATCATCAGCCGAAGAACGACGGTGCATTTTAATTACGAGAGAAGCAAAGGAAAAAGGCTTGCAGCACATTATAAATGAAAGCTTATCTTATGCTGAATTCCGAATGGTTAGCGCAAAAAACGAAAAAAGTGAAAAAGTAAAAAAGGAAAAATCTAGTGGCAGTTGAGATCGGGAAAGCCGGAAAATCCGTTCGAGAAATCCAAGAAAAACTATTTCAAGAACGAAGAAAAAAAGCTATACCGATTATCTTAACGATCATACCTGTAATATTAATTATCTGCACATATATAATAACCATTTTTATTACCGGCAAAATAAACCTGTTTTACTTGCTGGGAGCATTAACAATTTATGGTGCAATAATGCTCTTTATAAAAAGTACCGGAAAGAATATCGACAAATTAATAAAAACTGAACAAAATTATAAACAAGGCGCTGAAGCCGAAGAAGAAATCGGGAATTTTCTAAAACAACTTTCATGTGATTACACCATTCTTCACGATATAGAATATCAACATGGCAACATTGATCACGTTGTAGAATACAAAAAAGGAGAGAAAATATTTGCAATCGAAACAAAATCACACAAAGGAACCGTTACCAGCGACGGAACAACGCTTTATATAAATAAATATCCTAACAAAAAAAATTTCATATCTCAAGCAACAAGCAATGCTGTATGGCTAAGCAACCAGCTAAAAGAAAAAACGGGCATAAAAAAATTCGTGATACCCATAATCGTATTCACAAATGCAGAAGTCGAAATAGATATAAAAACAAAAATAAAACAAGTTCATGTTGTTCATAAAAAAGACTTGGTTAGAAAAATTCTTTGGCTGTCGAAACAATAAATGATACCCTCCACTATAAAAAAATTATTACAATTCCTTTTAAAAACAAACTCTCTGTTTATGACATATTTCCCTCAAATTTGTATTTACTCCGCTTTAGCAATTCTAGCTGCTAAAACAATCAATATTATCAAAGATAAAAATATAAGCACACCAACACTGGTTATTTTCTTCTCCTCAATTGGCCTCTGCTTATCGCTTGCTTCTGTTTGCTTTACATACGCTCGTGGTTCTAACGATGACGATAAAAAAAATATTATTACTGCGGGAGAACATTTTTTATCAGCCACTCTTAGCTTTATTTATGCTTTACTTCTAGCGTGGATTGGAGCATACATTCAAGAACTAAGAGAAACATACATCTTTATAGATACAGCAGATACCATATTAGCTTTTTCAGCTAATACATCGATACTACTAAGCTCTGTGAACTCGGGATTTGCTGCTATGCGTTCATCTAAGGGACTATTCAATTTAAATAAAGAGCTTAGTTAAAAAAACGAAAGGCTTGATAACATTGATAAGTTAGTTAAGAAAGTTGCTCTTAAGCTTAGTTTGTGGGATTCTAAAGCTACTCTAATTCTCTAAATCCTTTGGCTGTCAAAACAGAATTGATACTTATTCCGTATTGCTTTTAAGTGCAAAGAACAATAATAAAATATGCAATTATAAATCCAATAAATCTAACTTAAAATGATAGAAGAAGAAAAAGAAAACAAAACTGCTAAGCTTCGCCGCTTTGCTTTAACGATGAATTTGATAGTTATTGTATATATATTTGCAGGAGCTGAAATAAGCTCACAAGATAAATTAACCGTCTCCGGCTTGCCACTTGTAGGCGGTTCTGGAGAAGCACCGAATCTGGAGCTTGAGGAACCGAATACGGCGCTGTCGGTGCCATGCAGGGCATAGCTCTGCAGATGACTGTCGGTGTAAGCACGAGTCTGTAGGCCCAGCGGTTGCGCTGTTTTATTTTTCTGTTTCATTGTATTTTTCTTGAAAGCTATTGTTTGCTTCTATAAGATTTCCCCTCCAATGTTATGAATTTCCCGTTCATGCTGAGCCTGTCCAGTATTGCCGATGCTGTGACGGTATCAAAGACCTTGCCCCATTGCGAGGGGATAAGATTCGTCGTGACTATTGTTGTTCCGACTTCGGCCCGCCTGGAGATTATCTGAAAGATACAGTCTGCCTGTTCTTTTGACGGAATCACATAGCCGAGTTCGTCAAGACAGAGCACCGGTATCTTTCCGTAGTATTCGATGAGGTTGTAGAGATTTTTCGCTTTTGACATCTTGGCGGTCAGGTCAAAGAGGCTCAGAAACATGGTCTGATGCCCCTTGCTCAGGGCGTCATGGCAAAAGGCCGTGGCTATGTGGGTCTTGCCCACTCCTGCCGGCCCAATCAGTATTAAGTTGCCCGGCCTCTTTATCCAGTCGGTGTTCATGTATTCCATGATTTTGTCTCTGGGAACTTTGGGATTGAATTTCCAGTCAAAGTCGATGAGCAGCTTTATCCTTTTTATTCCGGACATCCGCATAAGATGCTGTATCTTACGCTGCTCTCTCTTTTGATATTCTTCGTTTAGAAAGCGGTGCAGAAACTCACTCTCCTGTTTGCTGAGTCCTTCCGGCGCCGTCAGCAGCCTGAAGTGTTTGCACAGTTCAGATAAGGGTATCATAGTCGTTCAGGTTCCTCCATTCGTATGTTATGTTCAACAAGCCCGCATCCTGAGGCTGTACAGGATTGGCCTTATGCTCCGAGGGCCTCATCAGCCCCTGTATGTAGCTTGTTTTGGATATGTTCATGCTGTTTGCCTCCTTTACCGCAGATATCAGAGTCTCCTTTGCGCTTCCTCTTAACAGGTTGAACAGTTCGTATGCCATGCAGAGGCCGTCGCGCCCCTCTGTTTCGCCTCTCTTTATGAACTGCTCTATGCTTTTGTCCATGTTTTTCATCAGCTGGTATATGCGCTGCTGTTTATAATGCGGTGTCCTATTGAGAAGCTTCTTTCTGTGTAGAGGATGCTCGATCTTTTCTTTTTTGCTGAAGCTCCTTTGGTGTACCGCTATCTTCTCTTTGTTCACTACGATTTCTATCCGCTCAGGATAAAGCAAAAGATCACAGCTCTCCCCGCAGTATGATGAAGGCACCGAATATCTGTTCGTCTCTACCGTCACGAATCCGGTCTTCCCTATTGCTCCCGGCTCATGTCTATATGCTTTGTATGCTATCTGAGGCAGGGCCCTGAGCCTTTCCTCTTTGAGCATTTCCGCCGGAGGCTTACCCGTGCTTCGATGTATCCTCTGGTTTCTTGAGGTCCTCCAATCTGTCGCTTTTCTGTTTACGGCCGCTATGTCTGCAAAGTCCATTGACCGTATAAAGTTCTCTATGTCCCTGATCACTCTTTCTACTCTGCCTTTTTCGTTGGGCCTCCCCGGTGTACAGGCCAATATGCTGAAACCATAATGCCGGCTGATGTCCAGAAACCTCGCGTTGTACTGTATCTCCGGCTTCCTCTTTACCACCACTGATTTCAGATTATCGTACCGGTGCCGCTGCGCCACTCCCTGTATCTCCGTAAATGCCCCTACATGTCCGTCTAAAAAGAACTCCATGCTGCTCCGGGGATAGAACTTTATATACACATACCGGCTGTAAGACAGTATGTACACAAACCCGTAGACTATCCCAAACGGCAGGCGCCACTGCATCCAGTCCACCTGCGCTTCTTCTCCGGGTAAAAACTCAAGCTCATGATAGGCTTCTTTCTTTGTCCTGCCCCTGAATTGCCGGGTGTATCTCTTTACCGCTGTATAGCCGCCTTTGTATCCGTATTCCCTCAGCCTTTGCAGTACTTGTATCGCCTGCAAAAATGGCCGCTCTTTATACCATTCACATATGAGCCGCTCATATGGCTTGATTATCCCGTCCCCTGTGTTACGCTTTAGGTCGTCCTGCCGGATCAGTCTCGTGACTTTCTTTCTCGATACCCCCAAGACTTCCGATGTCTGCGTTAGGCTCAGTTTCTCCACTTCGTATAGCTGCCGAGCTTGGCTTTGTAAGGTCTCTTCCATCTGCAAACTGCCTCCTTGGTTGAATTTCCTCTGTCGCCTTGAAGTCTATACCCTATCCCGGAGCTTTTCCATCTTGTCTTGTATCATTATCCATAAGCCGCAAATGTACTGTTGCCAACCCTTCTGAGCCTTATCTCGTCTTGTATCACCCCTGTCAGCCGCTCCGGTATCAGCAGAGTCAGCTGCTGTATTGGGTTTGCATGGGGTATCTTGTCTTGTATCACGTTTTTAGCTATCTCAATATCGTCTGCCTGCCGCCTTTTTGTGCGCCATTCCTTTACATAGTCGTACCGGCCATAAAAATATCCTGGATTCTTCTGTACCCACGACTTCTGGGAACTCTGTTTCCGCTTTCCCTTGCATTCAACACTGCCGCAGCATCGCTGCCGATTACCCACTCGCCTGTCAGGCGTAAAATACCGGCCGCAATATTCGCATCGCTTGGACAATAGTTACCTCCCATTCCTTTGTAGAGGTAATCATTGTAGTTGCTGGATATTCAGAAATACTTATGTTGATCGAAAAAGGCTGGCTTTAAAAACTATGCTGCTACTTTGTTGTTTCGCCGTCGGCGCCGGCACTTCCCAATTCGGTGCTTTTCAAGCGACCCTTACAGTTAAGGGTTCCTGTGAGTTATCGAGATGTTTCTTGATATGTTTTATACCTCTATAGAAAACTCACCTAAGTCCTATGTATGCATTCCTCGGGGCCATCCACATATTTTATTTATGCTGCGTCCAATTTTGACTCTTGCTCACTATTTTCTCCTACAGGACTCCTCTTAGGTTTTTTCTTCCCTGGGCGCCAGACTCCTTTTTTCTTATTTTTGTTTATTTGTTTTTTTGTGCCTTTAGGTGTTTGCTCATCTTCAAGTGCCATACCCAGAAGAATAAGCAATGCCTCTTTCCTTTTTTCATCATCAATTAGAGAGGCCTCTCCTTTTAAAGCTTCTTCCGCCATTTTAAAGGCTTTTTCAATAGATGGAGCCGTTTTATTTAAATGCTCTGCAGTTATGGTATTAGATTTGTCTATAAGGGCAATGCGTAATGCGCGGGTAAGCCATAGCTTAAGAGTTCCGATACAGCCAACAGTCCGTTCCATAAGAAACATCCAGTGCTGAACTAAATCGGGAATTTCAGACAAAGGCAGGTAAAGCTCAAAGGTCCTCACAATACTTTTGAATGCCTTACGATCTTCCTTTATACGCGCGTCGTATCGCCTGAAGTTAATATCTTTGCTGCGATTATTTAGTTGCGCACTTTTGTTTCTGAAAGATAGGAGACCATATGTGCCAAGAAGAACATGTTTCACACCAGTAAGGTTAGCAAGCGACTTTATGCAATCAAGCTGGTCTTCGATTTTGGAACCAGTAACAATTTTTGCCAAATGCTGTGCCTCATCAATAATAAACACAGAAGGTCTTCTGTAACCCAATGTTTTCTCAAGTGCCCTTCTGAGTGCGGCAGTACTACCTCGCGCACCATGTGTAGAGAGACCGCATTCGTCAGCGTACAAGATCTTTTTATCAATTAGGGGTTCCTTTAGAGCTGTAAGCGCTCGCACATAATAATCCTTCCATCTGAAGTTTCCAAATCCCGATGCAACTGCTTCAACACTTGCGAAGGGTATTTTTTCGAGGTCCTTCTCCAATGTGGGAAGCGAATCGGTAACAAGTTTTTTTTCCAAAGTCTTTTTGAGGGTTGTTTTGCCTACACCGCTTGGCCCGAACACGAAAACGAGAGGTTCTTTTTCCTGACTTGCTATCGCGTCGATAAGATCATTTAGCACGTTATCAAACAAAGGATGCTGAATCACGAACTGATTGAAATAATTGACACGATCATCTGTACTTGTTTTCAGAAGATGCTTAGGGAATAGCGATTCTTTCATGACATGACCTCATCATAAATTGTTAGATTGTCCTCGTCATTATCATAGGTAGCCGATTGTATTTGTGATTCATCTTTCTCTTCGTTTAAGGGAGTTAATATGTCATTAAGTTTCAGAACTTTGTTGTTTTCAGCTTCACGAAGACGTCTGAGTTCATACATTTCTTTTTCTTCGGCTTCGACCTTGAGGATAAATTCAGCGAGCTTTTTGGCAGAAACTGTGAAATCTTTCTGCTGTAAACGCATGCGTTGTCTTAATTCTTCAGTATAAAAGTTTACTTCCCGTTCGGACTTATCTTTGAATACATTATAATACTGCGAGCGACATTGAACCCAGGCGCTCTTAACGAAAGCATAAGCTATGCCGAAGTTATAGGGGTCATACCTAACCTCAACGCTGGTGTTTTCAACTTCAGGGGCTTTGAATGCCTTACAATTATAGTAAACTCCATTGATCTTAACTCCGAGACCCGGACGCACTTTAGCTGTACCCTTGGCGGTACTCGGCAATGTCAGCATATAAAACTTTTCATCATAGGGGATAAGTAAGTGTTCCCGGTTTCCTGTAAGGGCGACCCCTTTTTCAAAAGCCTCTTTGGGTGACATGCCAAGCGCAGGGTGATCCATTGTGTCATAAACCTCATACGCCCATTCACATAACCTATCAAAAAACTGTTGCGGAGTCCATATAGCCAAATTCTTAGGGTTAACCATTCTTGTGACCTGACGAACATTTTTTGTGACCTGGGTGTTCCCTCTCAGGTTATAGAGAAATGATGTATTGAAAGTTCCAATCAATCTTTCTATGATAGAGCCAAAACGAGGCAATGAAGGTGGCCTGAGTTTTTTAAGCACTCGGAAATGCGCAAGCAGACTCTCGAAATAGACACTCTCAAATTCCTTGCCATTATCCGTCACAATCGTGTGTGGCAACCTGCCATGGCGATGGACGCACTCGCGAATCACATTCATTATAGAGCGATAAGATGGAGGGTCAAAACTGATTGAAAACGCGAGATATCGACGCGAATAGGCATCTATCATTTTTGTTATCCACATTCGCCCAAGGACTTTGTCTGTTTTTGGAGAGCATAGCTCAATGTCCATAAGGGTGTGATCTATGTGGGCAATATGAAAGGGCCAATCACCGTGAGGAGGTATGACATTCTGA
>PEAD01000004.1:21268-134745 GCA_002753335.1 Nitrospirae bacterium MYbin3 | reverse complement strand
AAATCTTGCAAGCTTGGAGTTAAAAACAAAAGGTTAAGGGCTGGCTACGATGACAATTACAGATCTGAAATTCTTAACCTTCAGGGAACGACATAGTGCGTTTGCCCTGCAAATTCGCCGTGCTGATGACGTATAATGTAAAATAATCCTCTATCATGAGAAAAATCCCTTATCTTCATATAATTCTTTTTGCAGCAACTTTTTTAACCACCCTGATTGCGGGGGCGTTTCAAAAAGGTATTGATATAATCTCCTCTCCGGCGAGGGTTATAGAGGGTTTGCCGTTTGCAGGGACTTTAATGACCATACTGCTTTGCCATGAACTGGCTCACTATATCGCATCAAAAAAACATCATACCATCGCTACGCTGCCGTATTTCATACCTGCGCCATCTTTTATAGGCACTTTCGGCGCATTTATAAAAATGAAGTCGCCAATAATAACACGCACTGCGCTTATAGACATCGGAGCATCAGGGCCCATAGCAGGTTTTATCATATCCGTAATCGCCTCGATAGCTGGCCTTAGCATGTCAGTAGTAACCGCAATACCTAAAACTGCGGACGTGATTATATTCGGAGACTCTCTGCTCTTTTCGTTTCTTGCATGGATTATGTTTGGGTCCCTGCCTGACCATGTTGATATACTTCTTCATCCGGTTGCCTTTGCAGGATGGATAGGGCTTTTCGTCACATCGATGAACCTGCTGCCGATAGGGCAGCTTGACGGCGGGCATATAACCTATGCTGTTTTCGGAGACAAGCACAAACGCATTTCGATTTTGCTTGTCTCAACGCTGGCGCTGCTCGGCATATCCTCAATACTGGGTTTTGGCGGATGGGAAGGATGGGCGTTGTGGGCAGCAATCCTGCTGGTGCTCGGGATTAAACACCCGCCTGTGATATACTGGGACATGATCGACCGCAGGAGAAAAATTACGGCCTTATCGTCTCTTGTAATATTCATAATAACCTTTATCCCATCACCATTTAAGATGCTCTAGGAAAATGCGACTATTTATCTTCATATTTTTATTAATATCCATCTACGCTATGCCGGCCTATTCAGGGGAACTCTCAGCCAAAGCAGGCGGGGCGGTTGTGGTGATTAACAGGGCGGACAATCTCTGGACAGGAGGAAAGCCTCAGATTCAGAGCATCTACGAGAGACCGAAAGCTGCAACCAAGATTTTGCCATTCCCGATTCTGGACATAAGGCATATTGATAATGCATCCGGCACAGAATATTTTTTCGGCACATCCAAGGACGAGCCCGGCTCGCTTACGCTCGGCAGAGGCAAAGATTTCGATAATGATACCTATCTCGAGATATATGGTTTTTATTCGCTAAAAGAGAGCGGATGGAAAAATCCTTACGCGCTTAACCGCGAAACAACCGATATCAGAGAGTACGGCGCAAAATTCATATTTGAGTACAAGAACCTTTCGTTGTCCTACAAAATAACGCAAACCGATTTTAAAAACGACGATATAGGCGCACTCTTCTCGGAGCTGAAACGAAGC
The DNA here is from genome assembly GCA_002753335.1 of Nitrospirae bacterium MYbin3. GTDB lineage: Bacteria > Nitrospirota > Thermodesulfovibrionia > Thermodesulfovibrionales > Dissulfurispiraceae > MYbin3. The sequence goes on along the minus strand of PEAD01000004.1, from coordinate 133,221 downwards.
GGCAGAGCACATACGGCTGGCCTAAGCTATCAGCAGATGATCAATAAAACATACGGTGTAACTCCCGGAATGGTTTATGAAAAAGGCGCATATGATGGCAAAAGCAGCAGCTACGAAAGATATGAAGCCTTTTTAGGCTTTGACTATATGAAGCAAGATATTTTTCTTAACGCAAAAATTTCGGCAAAAATCTCGGAGTTCGCTAAAACCCACCCGCTCTATCAGCAAACCCGCGAAGACAAAACATATGAAGGCTCCGCTATTGCAACGTTTCTCAATCCACTTGGAATGAAAAACTACTTTGCAACCGCCGGAGCTATAGCCTCCAAAACAGGCTCCACCATAAAATTTTTCGACAGCCGCAGCGTGATAACTTTCTGCGGGGCCGGTTACAAATTCTGAAAGCCTTATATGCTTTGTTCTATTTCCCGAACAGCTCTATTGCTTCCCTAACCTTTTGCAGATCAACGCGGGTATTGACGCATGGGCCGAAAGGCCGCTCATTTTGTATGCCGATTGCGGGCAAAGGGTATGTATCAACAAGGCCGCTGCTAAGATCCCGTTCGCATGCGACCGCAACAATCGCTTCGGGCCGTGCATCTTTTACGATTTTCCTTGCCAAGTTGCCGCCGGTTGCAACAAACATCTTAAGCTGATTGTCATCCGCTATCTGTATTAAATCTTTTATCTCGCAGCGGCCGCAGCGTTTGCAGTTGTAAATATCATTTGTAATTCTCACATCGCAGTCATTGATTTGAAGGCAGTGCGGAAGCAGAAGCATAATTCGTTTTGTTTTCAGGCGGGCTATATCAGCCTTAACAAGGCTATTGTTAAGATTAATTACGAATCTCTGCAGGCTCTCTTTTTTATCTTTAAAAAATGCTCCGAGCAGCATAAGCAGCGGGTAAAAAATTTTTAGGACAATCCCTCTTAGCAAATGTTTCATAGAAGCTTTATTTTCTGCAAATTGCCGGATGAAAAGCAAGCGAATTATAGAGATGAGTAGTTAAAAGAGCATATTTGACAAAAAAGCCCCAATGAATTATTATCCAAAATCCGAATAAACTTTCTAAGCATGAAAAACGTTCTTTAATGACACAGGTGACTTTGACCCCATTAAGTCTTGCCTCTTTTGCCGTTATCCTGTTGATAGCGCAGACTGCCGTAGTATCCATATTAATAAAAAACGAAAAACTGATGACAACAGTCTGTTTTTGCTTGTCAGCGATAGCCTCTTTTGCAGCAACAGCAGCCGGTGTATGGACGGTAAGCCTCGGCACCGCACGCAGTGCGATCATGGAACTCGGCCTGCCGGGCCTGCCTTTTCATTTGCGGTTAGACCCGCTCTCAGGATATTTTCTTGTACTCATAGGCCTTTTATCTTTCTTTGTTTCGATATATTCGATAGGGTATGTAAAGGGATTTCTCGGACGCAGACCTGTAGCTCGGCTTTGTGTTTTTTATAACTTGTTCCTCGCTGGAATGTTTATGGTGGTGCTTGCGGACGATGCCTTGTTCTTTCTAATATCGTGGGAGACTATGGCGGCAGCATCCTATTTCCTTGTCATGTTTGAAGATGAGCAAGTTGAAAACAGACGCGCGGCATTCCTTTATATTGTCGTAGCGCATGTTGGCGCGGTGGCAATCCTTCTTGCATTCGGTGTTATGGCAGGCCTTGCAGCAGGATTTGACGATTTCAGCGGCTTTACCTTTGATGCGATGCGTCAGGCTGAATTCCCGGCTGAATGGGCTACAGTTGCCTTTCTACTCGCTTTCTTTGGCTTTGGGGCCAAGGCGGGTATTGTTCCCTTGCATGTCTGGCTTCCGGAAGCACACCCTGTTGCCCCATCCAATATCTCTGCGCTTATGAGCGGCGTTATGCTTAAGACCGCAATATACGGGCTACTGAGAGTTGCTTTTGACCTTATAAAAAACATTCCGTGGTGGTGGGGCGCGCTTGTAATTGTAATTGGCATCATATCTGCTTTGATAGGCATCCTCTATGCAATGATGGAGAAAGATATAAAGCGCCTTCTTGCGTATTCGTCGGTCGAAAATATCGGCATTATAATGATTGGAATCGGTATGACTATGGTTTTCAAGGCATTCGGTCAGGAAATTTTGGCAGCACTGTCCCTTATCGCCGCTTTGTATCACGCTATGAACCATGCCCTTTTTAAAGGCCTGTTATTCATGGGGGCCGGCGCTGTGCTCCACGCCACCCATGAAAGAAACATGGAGGAAATGGGCGGCCTGATACATAAAATGCCATGGACCGCAGTGTTTTTTTTAGTCGGCTGTATTTCAATCTCTGCGCTGCCGCCCTTTAACGGTTTTGTTTCTGAATGGCTGACCTTTCAGGCGTTTCTTCTTTCCCCATCACTTCCAAGTCCGATGATGAAGCTCCTTATGCCTTTGGGTGCCGCACTCCTTGCCCTGACTGCGGCCTTGGCCGCTGCCTGCTTTGTTAAGGCCTTTGGCGTAACTTTTCTCGGCCAATGGAGAGGCCATAACCGGCCACAAGTTCATGAGGTATGCTGGTCTATGCGTATCGGGATGGGAATGGCTGCACTCTCATGTCTGCTTCTCGGCATACTGCCTACCGTATTTATAAACTGTATGGATGTTGTAGCAGAGCATTTGACAGGCGGAAAGCTCACGACTTCGGCCAACGCGCTAGGCTGGATATGGCTCACGCCTATAGCGCCTGAGCGTGCATCTTATTCCGGGCTTGTGGTTTTTTTAGGCACCATTGCGATTTATGCAATCGTCTATATAATCCTCCATGTTAACCCGGGCAAGATACATCGAGGACCTATTTGGGATTGCGGGTTTGAAAAACTTACTAACAGGATGCAGTATAACGCCACCTCTTTTTCGATGCCGCTGCGGAGAATATTCGGCTTTATATTCAACCTGAAAGAGGAAGTCAGGCTCGTTCCTCAACAAGCCCATTCTGCCTTCCCGAAAAAATTGATTTATTCTCTAAGGATAAGAGATCGCTTCTGGAACTGGATTTACAAGCCTATTGCGAGCACAAGCTTTTGGATTTCGAGAAAGGTTGGCAGATTGCAGCAAGGCCGCATAAATACTTATCTCATATATTCTTTCATAACTATCATATTTCTTTTGCTCTTCGTGAGGTGATGGTGGCAGGATTTATTATAGAACTATTACAGATTACGCTCGTAATCGGGCTTGCCCCTATTTTTGCTGGATGGGTCAAGATGCTGAAATGCTGGTCTCAGGGGCGCTCGTCTCCGAGCATATTGCAGCCCTACAGAAATCTGCTGAAGTTGTTTTCGAAAGATATTATTTTGGCAGAAAACGCCTCTTGGATATTCCGTTTCATGCCATATTTGGTGTTCGGCACAGGAGCGATGGTCAGCGCTATTATTCCTATCTTGTCCACAGACCTGCCGCTGTCTCTTACCGCGGATGTAATAGTTTTGGTGGCATTATTCGCCACCGCACGTTTTTTCACGGCTCTGGCGGGAATGGATATAGGCACGGCCTTCGGCGGAATGGGTTCAAGCCGTGAGATGATGATCGCATCCATTGCCGAACCTGCCATGCTCATGGCGATATTTACGGTATCACTATCCTGCGGGTCAACCTCCCTTGCGAGAATCGTCGAGACCATTTACAGCCCCGCAAGCGTAATCAAGCCTTCTTTGGTTTTTGCCTTCATCGCTTTTGTCCTTATCACCTTGGCCGAAACAGGAAGGGTGCCGGTCGATAATCCAGCCACGCACCTCGAGCTTACAATGGTTCATGAAGCGATGATTCTCGAATACTCAGGAAGACATTTGGCGCTTATAGAGTGGGCCGGAATGATGAAATTATTTCTTTATATTTCATTGGGAGTTGCCCTGTTTGCGCCGATGGGGATTGCTGTTTATGCAACCCCGGCAGGTATTTCGCTCGCATTTATTTATTTACTGCTCAAGCTCGGATTCTCGGGCATTGTAATAGTTTTAATAGAGACCGGTTTTGCCAAGATGCGGCTGTTCAGGCTTACCGAATTTCTTGGGGCGGCTTTTTTAATGGCCACGTTGGGGATGTTGTCGTTTTTTATGCTGGAGTGATTTTATAAATATGGAAACCATAACACAGATAAACAGCTTTCTTGCCGCCTTGGTGCTTCTTACAGCTTTTGGCATGCTCTCACAAAAAAGGATAAGCAGCCTTATTCACCTTTTTACATGGCAGGGGCTTTTCCTTTCGATAAACACAGCAATTGTTGGTTATGTGGCCGGCAGACACCACCTTTACATATCGTCAATACTTACCCTGTCTCTAAAAGTTATTCTTTTGCCCTATATACTTCATGTCCTTATTGCTCGTTTAAAACATCGCAAAGATGTAGAAACAGTTGTCAACATACCTACAACAATGCTCATAGGCATCGTCCTCGTAATATTCTCTTATCACCTTACCGCTCCTGTGAGAGAACTCTCCACTTTTATAACACGCTCGACCCTTGCGATAGCTCTTGCTACCGTCATGATAGGCCTTTTGATGATGATTACGCGCAGACATGCTGTTACACAAATAATAGGATTTCTTGCGATGGAAAACGGCCTTTTCTTCGCTGCCACAAGTACAACATATGGCATGCCTCTCGTTGTTGAGCTAGGTGTTGCGCTTGATGTGCTTATAGCCGCGTTTATATTCGGCATGTTTTTCTTTCAGATACACACAACCTTTGACAGCCTCGATGTAGACCAAATGGCGCGTCTGAAAGAGGAGAGTTGAGCTAATGCAAAACAGCGCTGTACTGCTTATCCTGCTAGGGACGCCTCTTTTTGCTGCGGCTGTCCTCGCCTTTGTGGGAGACAGGCGGTTCGCGCCCGAAGTCAACATCACCGGCTCTGCCGCAACCTTTGTGGCAGGCATCGGTCTTGCCTTAGAGGTATATGAGCAGGGTTCTATGTTGGCCGGTGAAAACTTCTTTTTTGTTGATGCATTCAACGTCTATCTCGCGGTTCTAACATCCTTTGTTTCTATGACCACCGCGATCTTCAGCCGCCCTTACATGCGGAGAGAGCGGGAGCACGGAAGGGTCGGACATTGGGGCATGCGCTTCTACCACGCTATGTTCCAGCTATTCATCTTTGCGATGCTTCTTTGCCTGCTGACCAATAATATAGGCGTATTATGGATTGCGATGGAGCTTGCAACTTTATCCACAGTGCTTCTTGTGTCACTTTACAGAACTCCCACAGCAATCGAGGCTGCTTGGAAATATTTTATACTCTGCGGCGTCGGGATAGCGCAAGCGCTTTTTGGAACGGTGCTTCTTTATTTTGCGGCAGAAAGAGTTTTAGGAGAAGGCGGGCAAGCCCTTCTCTGGACAAATCTGAGCCTTGTAAGCGACAAACTTGAACCCACAATACTTTCGCTTGCATTTGTCTTTTTGATGGTGGGCTACGGTACAAAGGTGGGGCTTGTGCCTCTCCACAACTGGCTGCCGGACGCTCACAGCGAAGGCCCTACTCCAATATCGGCGGTGCTTTCGGGCCTGCTGCTCAATATCGCGCTTTATGCCCTTGTAAGATGCAAAGTCCTTGTTGACGGCGCAACACATTCACATCATGCAGGCAATATAATGATGGGCTTCGGAATAATTTCAATATTAGTAGCAGCCTTTTCATTGCTTAGGCAGAAAGACATAAAACGAATGTTTTCATATTCTTCAATAGAGCATATGGGCATCGCAACCTTCGCCTTCGGGCTCGGCGGGCCGGTCGCAACTTTCGGGGCCCTTCTGCATATGCTTGTTCACAGCCTTGCAAAGTCTGCAATATTTTTTACTGTAGGTCATGCCTCTCAAATGCACCGCACTCAGGAAATGGACAGGATAAAAGGCCTTTTCAAAGGCAATCCCCTTGTGGGCTGGGGGCTTATGTTCGGCGCTATGGCTATTGTCGGAATGCCTCCTTTCGGAGTCTTTACCAGCGAGTTTCTTATTCTTACAGCAACAATGAAAAGCGCTCCCCTTATGACACCCTTTCTTCTCTTGGGGCTTGGAGTGGCGTTTGCGGCCATATTCAGAAAGGTGCAGGCGATGGTTTCGGGAGAGATTCCTGACTACCAGAAACCGCTTAAAGCGGCTCATGTTCCGGTTATGCTTCATATGGCGATAGTGCTCGCAATCGGGATTTATCTGCCCGATTTTTTAAGCAAGTGGTTTATCACCGCAGCGGAGTTGATTAAATAGAGATGCTCAAAGAGGCTATAGACAATGTTTTAGGCACGTCGGCGACTTACAACAAACGGCAGTTTCCGGCTTCGGTGGTTTCTTGCACCGTGCCGAGAAACAGATTTGCTGACGCGGCAAAAATTATGAAAAAAGCTTATGCACTGCTTGCCGCAGAATGGGCTGTTGACGAAACACCGTTCGGAGGAGGGTTTGCGGTGTATGCCTGCTATCGCTTTGCGAACGAATACCTGATTGTAAGGACCGAGATTCCGATTGACGATCCGACCTTTCCGAGTCTCACAAAAAAATTCGTACCCGCTTATCGCTTTGAACGACAGATACATAGTTTAATGGGGCTCGTTCCTGAAGGACACCCAGACTTGAGGCCGTGGATAAAATTTGAAGATTGGCCCGAAGACTCATGGCCTTTGAGAAAAAGTTTTGCCTCCTCTAAACCTTTGCCGCATGTAAATGGAAAGTATAAATGGATAAAGGCTGAAGGCGAGGGGGTTTACGAGATACCGGTAGGGCCTGTCCATGCAGGAATAATCGAGCCCGGACATTTCCGTTTTCAGGCTGTTGGAGAAATGATAATAAATCTTGAAGAACGCCTTGGATATGTGCACAAAGGAATAGAAAAGCGCTTTGAATCCCTCTCGTGGCAAGAAGGCGCAAAGCTTGCAGGGCGGGTTTCGGGAGATACCACCGTAGCCCACAGCATAGCGTATTCTCTGGCGGTCGAATCTGTAACCCAAGCTGTCATTACTGAGCGCGCGCACTGGCTAAGAGCTTTGTTCCTTGAAAGAGAGCGCATAGCAAACCATCTTGGCGACATAGGCGCAATCTGCAACGATGTGGCCTTTGCATTCATGCTCTATCAGACAACAAGACTTAAGGAGATGCTCGTTCGCACAAACCTAAAGCTTTTTGGACATAGGTTCATTATGGACAGAGTGCTTCCTGGCGGAGTAACTGTTGATATAGACGAAAAAGGCAAAGAAGAAATAAAAGCAGAGCTTGATATTCTATCCGCCGAATTTGAAAAACTCGCAACTATTTATGATGAAAGCGCATCGCTAGAAGATAGGGTAAGGGATGCGGGTGAGCTTAGTCCTGAAAAAGCGAGGAGTCTATGTGCTGTGGGCATAGTCGCCCGTGCAAGCGGATTAAACCTTGACTGCAGGCTCCAGAATCCATTCCCTCCGTATGACCGTTTTGAGATAAAAGTGCCTGTGCTTATTTCAGGAGACGTGCATGCGCGTGCATGGGTTAGGGTGGAAGAGATAAGAGAGTCGATTCGTATTATCCGCTTTATCCTTGAAAATATCCCTGAAGGAGAAATTTCTATTGCTATTGGCCGCCCAGCTTCCGACACCTCCGGGTTTGCTGCAGTTGAAGGTTGGCGAGGCGAAATTATCTATTGGGTTCAGGCCGGCATTAAAGGCGAAATAAACCGCTGCATGGTTCGAGACCCCTCCAGCCTTAATTGGTTGGGACTCGAACAGGCGATTCCCGGAAACATTGTCCCCGACTTCCCGTTGTGCAACAAAAGTTTCAATCAATCGTATTCGGGGCATGACCTATGATGAGAATATTGCATCAGATATTCAGAACCGGCATTGTTACTGAGCCGCTGCCTAAGGTGGTTAAAGATGAAATAACAGTTGTCGGCGCAAAACTGGAAGAAGCTGTAAAGAAATATTTTCGCGGGAGCCTTACCATTAGGGAAGTGGATGCAGGCTCCTGCAATGGCTGTGAACTTGAAATACATGCGATAAACAACCCTATATATGATTGCGAGCGCTTCGGCGTTCAATTCACCGCATCGCCCCGCTTTGCTGATATGCTTCTTGTAACCGGCCCGGTATCAAGAAATATGGAGGTAGCGTTAAAGAGGACTTACAATGCAACCCCAGCCCCCAAGCTTGTGGTGGCTGTTGGCGATTGCGGCTGCAACGGCGGCATCTTTGGAGAAAGCTATGCTTCCCTCGGGGGAGTAGATAGGGTAATTCCTGTTGATGTTTTCATTTCAGGCTGTCCGCCCAATCCTGCAGCCATATTGAATGGGATACTGCGCGCAATCGAAAAAAACGGATAAAAACTTAACTCCTGTAATGGAGTTTGCACCTAACCTTTGTATCTCCGGCCAGTTTTTGCACAGTATCTTCGATGCGCTTGTGTTCTTTCGGATTGTGTATCACGCCCTTAAGAATCAAGCCTTCTCCGTCATCGTCAATATCAAGCGTGGGAATAAAGAATGTCGGATCCGTAAGTATCACCGCCTTTATCTTTGCAGCGAGTGCGTGCAGGCGCAGTTTTTCACAGTTATTAGGTGTATTAAACCTTTCTTTGTCTGCTAGCGCAGCTTTAACCGAAGCTATTATCCCTTCAAGCGGACGCGTGCTTGTATCGAATGTAATATCATATTCGGACAGAGCATTCAAATCTTCTCCGTAAAGGGCTCTGATAAACCCCGACCTTTCCTTGTCGGTTTTTTCTATAATCCATCGGGCCGTCTCTATATCAACAGAATCACGCTTCATTATTCTTTCTGCTCGATATTTTACAGGCGCAATTATGCGTATTCTGAGAGCATAAGGTATGTCGTTAAACAGAAAGTTGCCGCCTCTTCCCAACAAGACAACTTTGTCTTTTAATGCGTATTGCAGCATCTGGTTTTGCATAAGTGCACAAAAACCTTTAAAAGACCAGTCGTATTTTTCCCATACTGTGGGATGGTGCTCATCCAGAATCTTTCCCCAGTTTTCCCATTTAGCGCCCCACTCTTTAATATCTGAAAGAAGCCTTTCTTTGGTTATAAGCTCGTATCCCATGAGGTCGGCAATTTTATATCCTATTTCACGCCCGCCGCTTCCGATCTCTCTCGATATGGTTAAAATAGCCATTAATCCTCCTCCGGCTTATCAGCATCATGGATATGTTCTTTTTTCGCAGCCCTTACAATTTTCCACTTAAGCAAAAGTTTTCCGGTAACGATAACTCCTGCTGCAAAAACAGCTTCAACCATATAAATAGTAGCCTTGCCCGGAGCCAGCAGTCTTTCGGTAAAAGGGTCCGTAATTATCATCTCTCCGCCCACCTTACCGAGAATTGCAGCGCCTATATATATTATCGCCGGATATTTATCCATAAGCATAGAAAGCAGGTTGCTTGTGAATACGACAAACGGAATGCTGAGCCCTAGTCCAAACAACAAAAGAAAAAGGTTGCCTTGCGAAGCCCCGCCCACAGCAAGCATGTTGTCTGTAGCCATCGTTATATCCGCGATAACAATCAGCTTAATAGCCTGCCCGATGGTTGTGGCTTCTTTGTCAATACTCTCATCCGGCACGCCTTCCATAAAAAGTTTCACCGCGATCCATGTTATCAAAATGCCTCCGACAAGCTTGATAAAGCTTACCTGAAGCAATTGAGCAACAAAAAAGGTCAGAATAACTCTCAACAACACCGCGGCTCCGGCACCAAAAAGTATGCCTTTCTTTCGCTGTTCATGGGGCAGAGAGCGCACCGCCATAGCGATTACAACAGCATTATCGCCTGCAAGAATCAGGTCTATAATAATTATGCTGAATAATGCCGATGCAAAATTCCAGTCAAGAGTTATAGTGCCGAGTATTCCTAAATCCATGCCTGTTCCTGTCTTATCATTATATAATTCTCAATCAAAAACATCGTCTCCCTCGCAAATAAAAAATAGATACATAAGAGGGGTATGTGTGTAAGACATACCCCTCTTATGCGATTCCGATTGCTGCTTATTTGCCCTCGGTAGTCGGATAGCCTTTCTTTATCCAATCCGGAATACCTTCGCGATACCAGTAAATGTTTTTATACCCAAGATCCTGAAGCAGAATTATTGCGCCGGAAGACCTCCAGCATTTAATGCCGTTTCAGTAAAAGACAATCGTATCGTCTTTTTTAAGCCCGAGTTGTTCTGCTGCTTTAGGCCCTTTTTCAAGCAGGTCATCCGGAGAAAGCCGAACAGCCTTAGCAATCCGTTCCTTTTCAAAATCAGCAGGCACTCTGTTGTCGAGAAACACAAACTTCTTGTTTGTTTCTAGCCATTTCTTTAGCTCTTCAGCAGTGATCTTTTTGACTCCAGGCATGCTCTCGGGCATATCTTTTTTATCTCTGCTCATAATCTTAAGCTCTTCGATTTTTTTCATAGCATTGGCAGAGTACTGTTGAGCCAAAACTATACTGCCGCTTGCGATGAAGAAAACAACCACAACAAAAGCGATTAAACGTTTACTCATCGATAGTTCACCTCCTTCCAGATAGTATTTATTTTTTTCTGCCGGGGTCCTGTTATTTTATATCAGGCACCGGGAATATATACCCTCCAAACAGTATGTACGCTAAAATCAGAGTCCATATAACATTAAACGTCTGCGCAGCAATAAAGGCCAGTGCGGGCCTGCCGCCCTCCATCTTAGCTATATCTACAAAGCGCGTTTCGAGGCCGATAGATACGAAAGCAAGTGCGAACCACCATGTCCTTAAGTCTCCGAGAAGACTTTTAGTGGCGTTTACCGTATCTATATGCAGAAAGAAAGAGAAAAAGACCGAAGCGACTATAAAGCCAAGCACGAATTTGGGGAAACGATCCCATATTATACGAGCAGTAGGCTTTTCGCCGCATTCAGCTCCTTTTTTGCATGTCCACCATATCGAAAGTATAAATGCAGCAACACCGATGAGCGCATTTTGCGAAAACTTAACGATAACCCCTGTTTTCATCGCAGCCTCGCTTATCAGCGCGCCTGCAGCAACAACAGAACCGCTCGTATCGAGCGTGCCGCCCAGCCATGCCCCGCCGACTATATCCGGAATTCCAAAGGCCTTTACAGCCCAAGGCATTATCACCATCATAGGCACAGCCACTATCAGAACGAGTGAAGTAACATAAGACAGTTTTTTCTTGTCGCCCTCAATTGCTCCGCATGTTGCGATTGCGGCTGAAACTCCGCATATCGACACTGCGCTTGACAGCATAACCGCAAATTCATCATCAACCTTAAGCTTCTTTGCAAGCCAATAACAGGCATACCACACCACAAAAACTACACCTATGGCCTGCATTATACCAAGCGCGCCAGCCTGCAATATCTCGAAAAAAAGAAGCCCGGCGCCAAGAATAACAAGCCCTGATTTGATGTAATATTCGGTTCTCACAGCCTCCATAAGCCATGCTGGAAGCCCTATGAGATTGCTGAGTATCAGGCCTATTGCAAGTGAAAATACCACATATTCTATGCCCCAATCACCCGGAGCTGCATTGCCTGCAATTAAACGGGCAAGCCATGCAAGAATAAATACAATTGGGAAACCTAAAACAAACTTGCCTAGGTTCACACTACCCATCATCTTGAGGCCAATCGTAGCTATAATCATAAAAGCCACGCATATTTTAAAACCTCTTGTTAGATTGTCAGCAGTAAATAGCTTAGCCGGCTCTGCCTTTGCGTGTGCACCAACCTCCTTGCCAAGCTCACCAACCAATCCGCCCATACGCTCAACTCTGCCTGCAGCTTCAGCAATCGATTTCCTATCGCCTTTCTGCAATGTCTCTTTCAAGCCCTGCAAGCGCACCACAGCTCCCTGTTCACCTTTTGCCTCGGCATCTTTCATTAGAGGGTCTATAGCGGCATTCCATTTTTCAACACGCGAGGCTATCTGACCATCAGTTGCCCATTTGTGCCCGGGCGACACCTTTTTTAAGTCTATTATGCTCCACTGGTTAAAAATGAGTACCATAGCGATTATGAAAAAACCTATCCAGACAGCAAGCCAGTCCTCATTTTTCCACAAATCCGACAGGCTACTTCCTTTTGGGGCCATATAAAACACCTCCGCAATAGTATTTTTTTCCAGCTTTAATGGATGTGTAAAAATTATTAAACGTTACAGCTAACCCCCTTTGACTAAAACGATAAAACAAAATTATTTTCTTGTCAAGCAAGTAAGTTTTTGATTCTTGTCAAGTACGTTTTTGATTAATAAGCATTGTCAGAGATTAAAGCATACCGCTAGTTTTGACACTAACGAATACTTTGTGATAGGCTACAATATTCTGCAACTCGTTGATGCTCTAAGATAATTTCCACAGCCGGTGTGGTGGAACTGGCAGACGCGCCGGACTCAAAATCCGGTGAGGGCAACCTCGTGGGAGTTCGACCCTCCCCACCGGCACCATTGAAAAACAGAGACTTGGCTTGTTTTGTTTTTTTCATAAATTTCCTCCTTTATCCGATTGTGCCTGTTTTGTGCCCGCTGTTTTCTTTCTCAACAGCTTTTTCAGTTTCAGCATGCATGCTGTCAACTTTTTGAAAAGCAAGCTTCAAATCATCTTCGTTTACAATATGGTATCGCTCAAAAACATCACGGGTTTTGTGTCCTGAGATTTGCATTGACACCTTCTCAGCAACCCCAGCCCTTACCATATTTCTAACAGCAGTCCTCCTCAAGTCATGAAACAATTTGCGCTCTATCGCGGCTTTCTCAAATGCAGCGTTCCAAACCCCTCGGAAATCTTTAATCTGCTTTCGATTTCTGGAAAAAACATATGGAAATTTTGAATAACTACTATCACAGAGAACCTTCTGCTTCAGAATCGTATCAAACAATTCCCCAACAAGAGGTATAATCCGTGGCTCATTATTTTTTGTATTCACCAACGTTATCCTCCGATCAAATATATTTACTGTTTCCCAATTAAGAGAAAGAATTTCTGAAATCCTCATACCTGTGCGATAACCCATAATAAATACCGGTTTAATATGGCTAGGCAAAACATCACACATTTTAAGATATTCATGATGCTCAAAATAGCCTGTGCGAACATTGTGTTCAGTTAAAGAAGGAATTCGTATTATTTTGTGTGGTGTCTGGTTAAAACCTATAGAAAACATCCTTTTGAGTGCAGCAAGTTCACGGTTTATTGTGGCATTTGCCCCATTTTTCTGCCTGTTGTCGATGTATTTGTTAATATTATTTGTTGTTATTTCATTTGTCGCCATCCCGCAAAGCATAGTTTTAAATGATCAACACTAAGTTCAGCGCGGTCGAGAGACTTTCTGTTACTTCGCGTAGTGTGAAGTACGAAGATATTTATCTAAAGGCTTATGTTTCTATATCAGAGGCCAGAATTGGGCTTGCAACTTATTTTGAGTTTTACAACAGTCGGCGACGGCATCAAGGACTTGACGGCAGAACGCCGAATGAGATTTACTGGACTACACTACCGAAGATAGAGGTAGCGGCATGAGGCAGAGCAGTTTACCACTTAAAAATCGTTTCAAAGTATCCAAACAAACCCGGACACCTCTCTCGTGGGAGTTCGACCCTCCCCACCGGCACCATAATAAACAATGGGCGGTGAATATCCAATTCACCGCCCATTTAAAATCAAATCGCTTTAAAATTAAATATTCTCTGTCATCTCCCAAACACCGCAAGGACAGATTCCGGCGCAGAAGCCGCAGCCGATGCATTTCTCATCGTCAGTAACATACTCGTACCTGCCGTTGCCGAGATCATTGCGGGTTATTGCCCCCCAATAGCAACTGACTTCGCACATATGGCAATCGCGGCAAGTTGCGCAGGACATGCATCTGTTGCCTTCTTCCTGTGGAGTAAAGGCTGTTTTGCAGGCCTCGTAGTATTCGGTCTTTATTTTTTCGTAGGGCACAACCTGTTTTGCTTCGGGCTGTCTCGGCGCGTGCATCAACTGATAATGTATGTTTTCGGCCATCAATCGCCCATGTCCGATAGCATGCGTTACAAGTCCGAGTCCAGTGACATCGCCTATCGCATAAACCTTTACGTCGGAGGTCTGGAATTCGTCATTTACAGTCAGCCAGCCGCGCTCGCTATGCACACTTGCCGGAAGAAAATCGAGCTGCGGCACATCGCCTATCGACATTATCACCACATCCGCATCGAGGAATGATCCATCTTTAAAGATGATCTTTCTTTCTTTTTTGTCGAACCTGTCTGTGAATTTAGGCCAAGCTATCTGTGTGCCCTTTGCCTTTGCTATATCCATCTCTTTGCCGAAGGCGGCCGGTTTCTGAATATCCACCGCAGTCACAGATTCGGCGCCGTAGTTGTACGCTTCTGATGCGACATCCATGCCCACATTACCTGCCCCGATAATTACAACCTTCTTGCCCTTTAAATCCGGGTGTTTGCCGAGGTTTATGTCTCTGAGGAACTCGTAAGCTGAAGCTATCTCGTCCGAGCCGGGGAACGAAACCTTTCTTGGCTGGTGCGCGCCGCAGGCAAGAACAACCACTTCATGGTCTTTGTATATTTTATCGAACAGCTCTTTTGTGACCTTTGTGTTCAGATGAAGATTAATTCCTAGCTGCCGGAACCTTTCGGTTTCTTTGTCTATAATTTCTCTAGGCAACCTCTCATGCGGGATGCAGAGTTCGAGCTTGCCTCCGAGTTTGGCTGATGCCTCGTAAAGATTTACGGTGTGTCCTTTTATCGCCAACTGCCACGCAGCGCTCATGCCGCCGGGGCCGCCTCCGATTACGGCGATTTTATGGTTTGTTGCTGCTGCTTTTTTAGGGGCGGGCATATCTAACGAGAGCTTTCCTAATTTGTCTATCGCAAGGGGCCTGTCGAGCTGACCTCTCGTGCAGCTATTCATGCAGAGGTTGGGGCATATCTCTCCGCAAACCGTTGCAGGAAGCGGGCTGTACTGAAGCACAAGTTCGAGCGCCTCATTCAGCTTGCCTTCCCTGATAAGCGTTGCTCGTTTGTGCGACGGTATATATGTCGGACAGGCGTAAGCGCAGGGGGGTGCATATTTTTCATTCGCCCATACCGGCTTGTTTCTTCTGAATTTGCCGGTCGTGATATATGGAAGCACAGTCAGGTCATGGTCAAGGTATTCTGCAAATATACCGCCTTGGCCTACAGCCTTTTCCCAGTGGTTCTTCCTGAACTCTGTCGCGCTTATCTTTAAAGGTTTTTTCTTTGCTTTTTCCTGCGGCGTGTATGCTATGAGCTTCTTCCAGTCGTCCATGGAGCGTGTAAGCTCTTTGTAATAGGACATTCTGTCTATTGCTTCGAGGTACGGCTTCATATTAGTTGTGAGCCATTCCCAATCCTGAGGAGTGAGTTCGAGCAGTTTTACGTCGCGCTCGCTGTAGCCCTGAATCGGTCCCCTGAAATATATTGTGCCGCCGACCATTCCGACGCAAGGACGATAACCGAGGATATTTTCGGGGTTTCTAGAATCAACACCGCATACAACCGCGATGCCACCAGCTTTGAACTCAGCGAAAGAATCGCCCACGTTTCTGAAATACCATGACTGAGGCGGTTCAAAGCGAGGGTTTCTTTTTGTCATTGTTTCGCATCTTGCGCCGCCGCCGCCCTGAACATAAAGGGTTCCCTGAGCTGCCGCGTTGAAGGCGCCGTTTGTGACATCTCCCAAAACTGTTATCTTTGCCCCGCAGTTTATCCAGCCCACATCGTCCGAAGCGCTGTTCTTCAGTATAATCTCGGTTCCGGGCATGCCCATGCTTCCGAGCCTCTGCCCTGCAGGGCCTTCAACATAAAATTTTACGGTTTCATCTTTAGGCCATATTCTTCCGCCTATCCCGTGCTGTCCGGCAGCCTGAATGTGAAGCTCTCTTGCGCCTTCCTGCACAGCCAGTTGAATATGCTCTTCAAGTATGCGAGACGGCACTCTGCTGCCGTTGACATTTCCGCGAATAACAGCCTTTGTTCCAGTTATCTCTATAATCTGTTCTTCTTTCTTTTTAGTTTTCACTGCCGCTTTTTGACTTCTGACTTGTTTTTTCTTAGCAGGCATAGCTTATACCCAACCTTTCCGCTATGGCCTTGTCGTCAATACTCAGGCCGTCTGACATGCCTATAGGCAGTTCGGTGCTTCTACCCATAGGAGCGAATATTTTTTTAAGCTCAACGTCTGCGGACTTGAACACTTCTACTACCCGCTCGGCCACTTTGTCGCTGTCAAGCCTTCTGTAAAGTTTCGAATCCTGAGTGGTTATGCCGCGCGGACATTTGCCTGTATTGCAGAGGTTGCAGCGGTTGTGCTCGTCGCCTAAGCAATCAGCCGCCGCCTGCATTATGTATTTCCCGATCGATACCGCAGATGCGCCGAGCATTATGAGCGCCGCCGCATTAGCAGCGAGATTCCCTTTTTTGCCCACACCGCCTGCCGCGATTAGAGGAAGTTCGTTCTGCTTGCCCTGCTTTACTAGGTCAAGGTAGCATTCGCGCAGGTTTGATGCTATCGGATGTCCCATCTTGTCCATAGAAACATTATAGGCCGCGCCTGTTCCGCCGTCTTCTCCGTCAATCGAAAGCGCCGCTGCATAAGGGTTTCTGGCAAGGTTGTTCAGAACAGCCTTTGCTGTTTTTGTGCCCGAAATTTTCGGATAGACCGGAACCCTGAAGCCCCATGCCATAGACATGGACTGTATCATCTTGGCAACCGCTTCTTCGATCGAGTATTTGGTCTGGTGCGTAGGTGGCGATGCCAAATCCACAAACTGCGGCACACCGCGGATTCCGGATATGAGCTTAAGCACTTTTTGCGCCATAAGCAGTCCGCCGTCTCCCGGCTTTGCACCCTGTCCGTATTTTATCTCTATGGCTGCCGGGTCTTCGACCATGTGCGGAAGCGAATGGATTATTTCGTCCCAGCCGAAATAGCCCGACGCGATCTGTATGATGAAATATTTAAGATACTTTGATCTAAGAAGTCTCGGCGGCATTCCGCCTTCGCCCGAGCACATCACAACAGGCATGCCCTCAACCTCGTTCAGATATGAGATGCCCATTGCGAGCCCTTCCCACATCGGAGGCGAAAGCGCGCCGACCGACATGCTGCCTATCATTATCGGATAAATCTCGCGCACAGGAGGAATGAACTTCCCGCTGTTTTTATCCACAACAAGCTCTCCGTTAACGAGGGTCAGCGGCATTTCTTCCGGAGGTAGAACCCTGCCGAGAAGTGTCCTTACTCTGAACTCATGCCTGCCAGCATCAAGAGCAGGGTCTGTAAGCATAGATATTCTTGTAAACTTGAGTTTGTCCAGCGTTGAGACCAGCGGGTCGTTTCTTCTGCCGCCTCTTTTGTAGGCGTCGCCGCCTTTGTTTTTAAAATGAAGGAATTTATTATTAGGATTGTATTCCGGTTCTATGGCTTCGTTTGGGCAGACAAGGCTGCAGGTTCCGCAGCCGGTGCAGTATTTTTCTATATCCGCAACCTGTTCCACTACATGCACTATCGTCCTTTTTGCTGTCGGTGTGGGAACTGCGCCTTCTGAGCGCACAGAGCGCTGCACTCTTACTGCCGGGGCGATCGCTTTTACAGGACACACCGCAGTACATCTGCCGCAGCGTTTGCACCTGTCGTCGCGCCAGCGGATTATATATGGAAGCTCTTTTAGGGTGAGCTTATGGTTGCTGTCTAACCGTGCAGCTGATTCCATACCTTGACCTCCTTTGCCTGCGGGGAAATTATAACCATGTCGTATTTCATCGGGAATATATCTGTTGCCCTGTCCCGCTTAGGCACTGCGCTGTCAACCCCGCATTCTTCGGACATCAGCGCATATTTGCCTTTTACTCCGCCCACTACGCCGGGCCTGAGTTTTTTCGAGTCCTGAACCATAAAGCAGGTTCCGTCAGGGGTAAAGCCTATCACCATGTTGGGGCCGTCAATACAGAGCGGCCGCATGGTTTTCTTTATAAGCCTTACAGCCTCGGCATCGCTGCGTTTTGCGATTTCGGCATCCTTCATCGGGGTTATTACATCCTTATAATATTTGAGCGGGAAATTCAGCTGCCTTGCTGTGTAGTGAAGTATATGAGTAAAGACCTCGCTATCGCTGTTGTATCCCATGTATCCGGGAAAGCCCCGGCCAGAGAGGAACTCGCGTATAGGCACGAAGGCTGTATTTTCGCCGTTTGTCATCGTACAGTAACCTTGAATGAAAAAAGGATGGCAGGCGTACAGGTAGATGGCGTAGTTTGTGTTCTGCCTTCCCTGCGCTAAAATAATCTTTGCTTTGATATTGTCTTTGTCGAGGCCGAAAAATTCTGCCACTTCGAGCGGGTCCCCAACCTCTTTTAATGTGAGCACATCCGGATAGAAAGAGAACACAAATATCGACTGGTCCGGCTCTCCAATTTTTCTAATTGCCAAGCGTGTGTTCATAAGAAGAGTTTCTTTTTCGGCCATGCTGCTGTTTTTGTAAGCGGGAGGATATTCGTAAGCCCGAGCAAAATAATGCTCTCTTGCTTCAATGCCTTTTACCGCTTTTATTTTCGGGGTCCAGAGATGTTTCAGCTTAAAGCCTGCCTGCTTCATGTAGGCATCAAGAACCTTTGCTCCTGCTTTTGAGCTTATACCCGAAAGAATAGGGTATTTTTTCAGGGACTCGAAGCTGCCGCCAAGGTCTTTCATGGTAAGGCCGAGGCCTGATCCGTCATGCCCTTCTTTCATTGTTTCGAGCGCCAGAACCGGCTCCATAGGCGAAAAATAACTTCCGGATGTTATCGCAGCAAGTCTGCACATAGTCGTAAACCTCTTTTGCCAATAAAATGGGAAAAATTTGAACCTAAATTTTAAAATTTCAGAAAATAGTTTGTCAAACATAACAACAGCATAGAAAAAGGCAAACAGATAATGTGAAAATTACCTTGCATAGTAGCGTGTGTTTGTGCATAATTTTCATAAAAAGGAGGTCTTATGGCCTATCTTCTTGTATGTTTTTTTATTTTTCTTTTGTCCTCCACCAATCTATACGCTGCACAATCCACCATAACCGAATCTGAAGGATATGCATGTATGGGCGATGACAAATCCAGAAAGCAGACCGAGCAGTTGGCTATGGCAGATGCAAAACGAAAGGCTACAGAATTTGCCGTTACCTACATTAAGAGCGAGACCCATATCAAAGACATGGAGCTTGAGAAAGACCTTGTATCGGCTTACGCTAACGCCACGGTCAAAGTAATTCAGGAGATAGAAAAAGGCTGGTACAAGGAGGCCTCAACAGGTGACTGCTACAAAGTAAAGATCAAGGCAGAGGTTTTGCCTGACGAAAAAGCGATAGCAAAAATATCAAAAGCAGAGCAGGCGACAGATGATCCTTCCGCGCCTTTGACAGTAAAGCTCTGGACCGACAAGAAAGAATATACAAAAAACGAGAAAATAAAAGTTTATATAAAGGGCAACAAACCGTTCTATGCCCGTGTGCTGTATAAAGATGTTAAGGGAAGCATGGTGCAGTTGCTGCCCAATCCTTATAGGACAGACAACTATTTCAACGGCGGCGTGGTTTATGAAATACCTTCCGGCAACGATAGATTTGAACTCGAGGTAAGCCCGCCCTTCGGTGAAGAAAATGTGATTGTGTATGCAAGCACCGCGTCGCTGGGAGAAATAGATTTGCAGGACGAGGGCAGTGTTTATCAGGTAAAGACAAGCGCCAAGGATATAAGCACAAAATCAAGAGGAGTTAAACTTAAAGCGAAATCCGGAAGCAAAGCAAGCGCTTCGATTTCGGAGTTTGTTGAGGAAACTGCATCGGTAAAAACAGGCAGATGAAAGCAGTCTTTTATTGCCAAGGTGAGGGTCGTTGACTAATTTCCGCAGTTCCCCGCACAGCAACATTCCTTGCCCTTAGCCTTATCGAACGCCTCGCGCCCTTCTTTGAAAGATAAAGCTGCTATGCCGATTGCGCCGATTGAGTCGAGCATGCCCAAGCCGGTAAGTTCGTAGCCTATGCTTGCGGCGAGGAGCACCACCGAAAGGTACATGCAGGCCCTTGTGCAATTCGCATCCGCGATCAAGGCCTGAGAATTAAACTGTCTGCCGATCTTCAGTTTGTAATGAATCAGCAGCCACATGGAGAGTATCGAAACGCCTGCCACAACAATGCCCCAGAAAGTAGTTTCCGGTTTTGAGCCTTTGTAGAGATTGAGCGCGGCTGTGGCGGTTAATCCTGCGGTCAGGATATAAAATGCTGTGCCTGTAACCTTAAGCGCGGTCTTTTCAAACGCATCATGATCTTCTCTGCCATTTTTTCTCATCCTGCGTATCATGTGCCAGATGCCGACCCCTGATATGACCTCAACGAACGAGTCAACACCAAAGCCGAAGAGCGCGACCGTGCCGTCTTCATATCCAAACCATACTGAAATAATTCCTTCAATCATGTTATAGAAAATCGTGATCAGCGCAAGACCGTTCGCCCATCTGTAAAAGCTTTCTCTGTTTGGTTGCGGACGCAAGATCAGTTTTTCCATAAAAACATTTTAGCATTTTGTGCTTTTTGTGATACGATTTTATACGGTGATGCATTGAAATAAGATGCAGCAACACAAGCGTACGTAATGAGAATTGCCGTCTAAAAGCTATATTTAGGAGAAATTGACCATGAATCAAACTTCAAAAAAACTCTCATTTCTCGACCGCTATTTGACGCTATGGATATTTGCGGCGATGGCGGCCGGCGTGGGAACCGGCTATTTCATTCCCGGCACCGAGGCGTTCATCAATCAATTCCAAATCGGAACAACCAATATTCCTATTGCCATCGGTCTTATTCTGATGATGTATCCGCCTCTTGCCAAGGTCAAGTACGAGGAGCTTAGCGAGGTCTTCAAAAACAAAAAAGTGCTGGGATTATCGCTAATCCAGAACTGGATCATTGGCCCGGTTTTGATGTTCTTTCTTGCCGTCTTCTTCCTCCGTGATTATCCCGAATACATGGTGGGCCTTATCATGATCGGCCTTGCCCGCTGCATCGCTATGGTCATTGTCTGGAATGAACTCGCCTGCGGCGATTCCGAATACGCAGCAGGACTTGTAGCGTTCAACTCCATCTTTCAGGTGCTATTTTTCTCGGTTTATTCCTATGTCTTCATAACCGTCCTGCCCGCATGGTTCGGCCTTAAAGGTGTTGCGGTGGATATTACGATGGGACAGATAGCAGAGAGCGTCTTCATCTACCTCGGCATTCCCTTTATCGCCGGGATGCTGACGCGCTTCAGCCTGCTCAAGGTTAAAGGCCGTGAGTGGTATGAGAAGGTTTTTATCCCTAAGATAAGCCCGATTACTCTCATCTTCCTGCTCTTCACGATCCTTGTCATGTTCTCGCTTAAAGGCAATTACATTGTCAGGCTTCCGCTTGATGTAGTCCGCATAGCTATTCCTCTTCTTATTTATTTTGTAGTTATGTTTCTTGTGTCGTTTTATCTTGGAAGAAAAATCGGAGCGGACTATCCAAAAACCGCCACACTGTCATTTACTGCCGCGAGCAATAACTTTGAACTCGCTATTGCCGTTGCTGTTGCTGTATTCGGAATCAATTCAGGCGCGGCCTTTGCCGCGGTCATAGGCCCGCTTGTCGAAGTGCCTGTATTGATAGGGCTGGTTAATGTGGCGCTTCATTTCCGTAAGATTTATTTCAGGATTGAATTGGAATGAAGCGAATGATGGGAATCGTATCCTCTTGCAGGAACTACTTGTTATTGTATCTGCTGATCTTGCTCCTTTTAATCTGCAACCCTCATGTGGCTTTCTCGCAACCCGCAAGCTCTGTCAAAATCGGCGTCGCCTCTATGATAACCCCTGTCGATGCTGTCAAATACTATCAGGAGATAATCGATTATGTCGGCGAGCAGATAAAGCAGCCGGTGCAGATGGTGCACAGGAGGACATACGAAGAGATGGACTCTTTGCTCGAAACAGGCAAGGTCAAGGTTGCGTTTATCTGCTCCGCGCCGTATGTTAAAAACCGCGAGCAGTTCGGGGTCGAACTCATAGCCGCGCCGAGCGTAAACGGCAAGGCCGAATACCACTCTTACATAATCGTCCATAAAGACAGTCCTATGGGATCGTTCACTGAGTTGAAGGGCAAGACTTTTGCCTTCACCGACCCCAAATCAAATACCGGAAAGCTATATCCCGAATACATGTTAAAGGGTATGGGACATACTTCGGGCAAGTTCTTTAAAAAGCATATGTACAGCTACAGCCACAACAAATCGGTCGAGCTGGTCGCAAAAAAAGTTGTGGACGCTGCGGCCGTGGACAGCATTGTTTACAAATACATGTATAAAAAAGGCTCTCCATACGCATCGCAAACCAAAGTAATAAAACGCTCCGAACCCTTCGGCATCCCGCCTATTGTTGTTACCAAAGACATAGACCCTGCCTTGAAGAAAAAGATAAAAGACGCTTTTCTGAATATGAACAAGTCTGCCAAAGGCAGGCAGATACTGGATGCGATGATGATAGACGGCTTTGTGCAGATATCCGATAAAGCCTACGACTCTATTAGAAAGATGGAGCGGGCCGTTGCGTCCGGCCAAACTGTTGCTAAAAATGAGAAGGGCAAACAGACCATATATTTCGGCGTTATCCCGCGCGACAACCCGCGCATTCTTTATGAGAAGTACCAGCCTCTGCTCGATTACCTCTCGGAAAAGACGCCTTATGCCTATGAGCTGGTGATAAAGAAAAACTATGAAGAGACGGTGAATGCCATCGGCAGCAGGGAAATAGACATAGCCCTCCTCGGTCCGCTTACATACCTTGAAGCCCACTCAAAGTTCGGTGCTGTCAGCATTTTAAAGCCTAAGGGCGCTGACGGCACAGCTACCTACCGGAGCGTTATCATAAGAAAGAAAGGGTCGCCGCTCAAAGAAATCTCCCAGTTAAGAGGAAAGAGCGTAGCTTTTGCCGCATCGAAATCAACATCCGGCAACCTTATGGCAAGGTATCTTTTCGCGAACTCGGGCATACATCTAAGCGATCTCGGGAATTACGCGAACTTTGATTATCATGATAGTGTTGTAAAAGCGGTGCTCAAAGGACAGTATAATGCCGGAGCTGTAAGGGATTCGGTGGTTAAGAAATATATAAAGCTGGGAATTGAGGTAGTGGCAGAATCCGAGATTATACCGATAGGACCGATTACCGCAAATACGGGTACTGCTTCTTCTGTGACCGAAAATATAAAGAAGGCGTTGCTGGAGCTGGATCCTAAGAATCCGGCCCATGAAAAAATTTTAAGAAAGTTCGATGACGACATTAGAAACGGTTTTACAGAAGCCTCTGACAAGGATTATGAGGGGATACGCGCAAAGATAAACGCAGTGCCGCAGACCTGCGGAAAAGGCTGTCATCCCCCAATAACACTATGAAAGGACTAAGCCTACAATCAAAATTTGTTTTTATCACAACTATTGCGATTATCGTATTCATGACCATAATGGGATACGCGTCGGTTCAAAGGGAAAAGAACATCCTGCGTGCCGAAGTCGAACGGGAAGGGCAACTGCTCGGAGAAACTCTTGCCATACCCATAATAAATGACCTGATATATGAAAGGCTCGGACTTGTAGAGGAGGGCGGACTTATTGACAACTATATCCTTGAGGTTTTTAACAGGAAAGATGTCGATCTTTTGTATATAGCTATTTTGGACGAAGAGGGCAGAGTGGTTTCGCACAACGATATTACCGAGTACGGCAAGGTGTACACGGATCCCTTAACACAAAAATATATTAAGGCCGATAATACCTTGGTACAGCAATTTTCAAAAAATGATCACGACGCCCTCGATTTCGGAGTGCCTCTTTCTATAGGCAAAAAACGCTGGGGCACGCTCAAGTTCGGAATTTCCCTCGAAAAGGTCGAGCATGAAATCATCTCTACGGTAAAAAAAATATTCCTGCTGACGCTATTTTTGATAGGGTTCGGCTTCGTAATAATTCTCTTTTTAAGCAGGCGTTTTATAAGCCCTATAACGCAGCTTGCCAACACAATGGAAAAGACCGGCGCGGATTACCTTGATGCAAAGGTCGAGATAAAGGGGGACGACGAACTTGCTGTTCTCGGAGAGCGGTTCAACAGCATGATCGAAAGGATCAAACAGGCAAATGAAGAGATCAGAAAGACACATGAAAAACTCGTTCAGTCCGAAAAGCTCGCATCCATAGGCATACTAGCGTCAGGCGTTGCCCACGAGATAAACAATCCGCTCGGCGGCCTGTTTAACTGCATTCAGATGCTCAGGCAAAACGGCGACAATCCTGAGTTCAGGGAGAAATATCTCTCGCTGATAAACGAGGGCCTCGACAGGATAGAAAATACTGTGAACAAGCTCTTGTGGATGTCGAAAAAGACGGACCACTCTCCGGTTCAGGTTAATGTAAGGAGCGCTGTAGATAGTGTTTACGCCTTCCTTGAGTACAAATTCAAAAAAGCCGAGGTTGAGTTTTCAGCCGAGATTAGCGAGAATCTGTTTATATTCGTCGATATGCATGATTTCCAGCAGATGCTTCTCAATCTGTTCATTAACGCGCTTCATGCCATGCCGGATGGCGGAGTCCTTAAGGTGCGGGGGTATGAGGCCGGAGCTGCCGTTAAAATAGAGGTTATAGATAACGGCTGCGGAATAGAGGCTGAGAACATAGGAAGGATATTCGACCCGTTCTACACGACCAAACCGACAGGAGAAGGCACAGGGCTCGGCCTTTGGTTGACCTATGAGATTGTAAGAAACTACAATGGAGACATTTCCGCAAAGAGCGAGCCCGGCGAGGGTTCTGTTTTTACCGTCAGCTTTCCGATAAACGGGGTGAAAAAAACTTTATGAAAGAAACGATCCTGCTTATAGAAGACGAAAAGATAATGAGGATTACTATTGAGGACGCCCTGATTGCGGCAGGTTATGCGGTTTCCTCCTTTGAAAACGGGGCCGAGGCTGTTAAGGCCTTTGGCGAATCAGACTTTGCCTTGGTGGTCACTGATGTGAAGCTTCCGGACATGAACGGTCTGGACATTCTGAAAGAATTGATGAAGACAAACACAACGCAAGTAATTGTTATGACCGCCTTCGGCACCATAAAAGATGCGGTTGAAGCCATGCGGCTCGGAGCATTCGATTACATAACCAAGCCTTTTTCTCTCGATGAATTCCTGCTGCTTGTTGAAAGGGCTCTGGAGGTCAAAAAGCTGAAAGAGGAGAATATAAGGCTTAAAAGAGACCTTACAACCTGCTATGGTTTTCCGAACATAATAGGCGAAAGCGCGGCTATAAAAAAGGTCTTTGCTTTGATAGAAAGGGTCTCTGCCTCGGATTCTACGGTTCTGATTATGGGAGAGAGCGGTACAGGCAAGGAACTCGTAGCAACCACTATTCATTACCAGAGCAAGAGAAAAGACAAACCCTTAATTAAGGTCAACTGTGCAGCTCTTCCTGAAAGCCTTATCGAGAGCGAACTGTTCGGTTATGAAAAAGGCGCTTTCACCGGAGCAATGAAAAGAAAGCCCGGCAGGTTTGAGCTTGCAAATGGCGGCACGATATTTCTGGATGAGATAGGCGACATCCCCACTTCTACACAGGCGAAACTGCTGCGCATAATACAGGAAAAAACCTTTGAAAGGGTTGGGGGCGTAGAAACGATAAATGCGGATGTCAGAGTATTGGCAGCCACCAACAAGAACCTCGAAGAGGAGGTAAAGCGCGGCGCTTTCAGGGAAGACCTTTATTACCGGCTTAATGTAATACCAATAACTATGCCTGCTTTGCGCGAGCGCAAAGAGGATGCGCCGCTTTTTGTCAGTTTTTTCCTTGAACGGTACAACTCAAGGTCTTCGAGAAATGTTCGTCTTTCAAAAGATGCGGTGGAGGCCTTGTTAAAGTACGACTACCCCGGCAATGTGAGGGAGCTCGAAAACATCATCGAAAGGTGCGTAACGCTCTGCCCGTCGGAGGTGATAGGCTTGGACGACCTGCCGCCGGGTATTTCGGCAAAAGCGGTCGGAGAAAAAAAACATGCCCTTTCGGTCGTTGCTGCAGAGGCCGAGAAAGAATATATCATCAGAGTATTGAACTCAACGAACAATAATAAAACACGCGCCGCCGAACTGCTCGGCATCAGCAGGAAAACTCTGTGGGAAAAGATGAACGCCTACGGGATCGGGTAGCGGATGCCTCTGTCGCTTAGCGAAACCAGATAATGCTAAGTTGAAAAAAGAGGCAATTCGAAGCCTTTACAGAAGCAAAAAGCATGTGCTAATCTAAACACTCTGTTTTATAGAGGGTAATTCGCAGAAATCCAAATATAAAGAATGGTTTTGCTGTGAAACAGACCGTAAATAAGAAAATATTTTAAGGAGGTGAAGAAACATGGCTCTGAACTTGGCAAAGAAGAAGGAGATAATCTCCTCATACAAGATACATGAGCAGGATACCGGATCGCCTGAGGTGCAGATAGCTCTTCTCACAGAGAGGATAACCTATCTTACCGAGCATTTTAAGACCCACAAGAAGGACCACCATTCCAGAAGAGGGCTTCTTACGCTCGTAGCACAAAGGAAAAGACTTATCGGCTATCTGAAGGAATCAGACAGAAAGCGTTATGACATCGTCATGGAGCGGCTGCAGATCAGGAAGTAGAATCTACTTTCCCCAAACCTGAAACCGAAACAGAAAATTACAGAAGGAGAAGTGAATTAATTTGACTAATATTGTAGAACTTGAGCTAAAAGGCAGAAAGCTTATACTCGAAACAGGGCAGATGGCAAGGCAGTCGGGCGGTTCTGTGATCGTAAAATACGGAGACACAGTTGTGCTTGCCACGGCAGTTGCGGACAAAAGAAAGAAAGAGGGGCTGGATTTCTTTCCCCTCACAATAGACTATCAGGAGAGGACTTATGCGGCTGGCAAGATACCCGGAGGTTTCTTCAAAAGAGAAGGGAGGCCGTCAGAAAAAGAGATCCTCACCTCCCGGCTTATAGACAGGCCTCTCAGGCCGTTATTCCCCAAAGGTTTTTATCATGAAACACAGGGAATAGCCTCGGTCCTCTCCTATGGAAATGAAAATATAGCGGATATGCTCGGAATTATCGGCATGTCGGCTGCTGTCCATATATCGGACATACCATTCGGCGGCCCTGTAGGCGCCGTAAGGGTAGGAAGATTAAACGGGGAATTTATCGCAAACCCTGAGATGTCAGAATACGAATCTCTCGATCTCAACCTTGTTGTGGCCGGAACAGATGAGTCGGTCATTATGGTAGAGGGCGGAGGCGCCGAGGTTTCTGAAGCGGTTGTCATAGAGGCTATCGATTTTGCGCATAAAGAGATTAAAAAAATAGTTGCTCTCCAGAATGAACTGAAGAAGTTGGCGGGCAAAGAAAAGCGGCCTGTAACGCCTCCGGTTGAGTCTGAAGAACTCAAGAAAATGGTCAGCAGCTTTGTCGCAGACAGGGTCAACGATGCTATAACCATACCGGGCAAGCATCAGAGACAGGGAGCTCTAGACATCATACTCGAAGAAGCCATAAAAAAGTTCAATACAACCGAAAACGCCGAGAAGTTTTTCTCGGATCCCCAGAAAAATCTAACAAGAGAGATTGCGAATATTTTTGACAACTACGAAAAGAATGTTGTCAGAACTATGATAATAAACGAAAACAAACGCGCAGACGGAAGAAGACCGGATGAGGTAAGGGCTATAAACAGCCATATCGGAATCTTGCCGAGAGTTCATGGTTCCGCCCTGTTTGTACGCGGCGAGACTCAGTCTCTTGTTGTGACAACGCTTGGCACTGCCGATGATGAGCAGAAGATAGATTCTCTCGATGGCGAGATGTACAAAACCTTTATGCTTCATTACAATTTCCCGCCGTTCAGCGTAGGCGAAGTTAAGCCGCTACGCTCACCCGGCAGAAGAGAGATTGGACACGGAGCGCTTGCGGAAAGGGCCTTGAAGTATATTATCCCTTCAAAAGAGAACTTCCCTTACACCATAAGAATAGTTTCGGATATTCTCGAATCCAACGGTTCATCGTCTATGGCTTCGGTATGCGGCGGAACACTTTCTCTGATGGATGCAGGAGTGCCGATAATAGCGCCTGTAGCAGGAATTGCGATGGGGCTGATAAAGGAAGGCGACAAGGTGGTTGTTCTTACCGATATACTCGGACTTGAAGACCATTTGGGCGATATGGACTTTAAGGTTGCAGGCTCAGAAAAAGGCATCACCGCATTTCAGATGGATGTAAAGATAAGCGGAGTAAGCCGTGCGATTATGGAAACCGCTCTTGAACAGGCCAGAACCGGAAGACTTCATATTCTTTCGAAAATGAACGAAGCCATTTCAACGCCTAAAACTGAGCTTTCCCCTTATGCACCGCGCATATACACGATGAAGATTAAGCAGGAAAAGATCCGCGAGGTTATCGGAAGCGGAGGCAAGGTTGTCAGAGGCATAGTCGAGAAGACCGGAGTCAAAATAGACATAAATGATGACGGCACCATAAACATAGCCTCGGCAGACGGCGTCTCGGCACAGAAAGCTATAGATATTATCAACGGGATAGTTGCAGAAGCCGAACTTCATAAGATATATCTTGGCAAGGTCGTAAGGATTGCCGATTTCGGAGCGTTTGTGGAGATTATGCCCGGCACTGATGGGCTGCTTCATATCTCGCAGATTGCGGAACAGAGGATCGCAAAGGTAACCGACGTTCTGAATATGGGAGATGAAGTCCTGGTAAAGGTTATCGAGATAGACGGACAGGGCAAGATCAGGCTTAGCCGCAAAGAGGCGATGAGAGAAAAACAGGCTGACGGGGGCAAACAGTAAAAGCATAGATTTTGTTCTCTGTGCCGTTTTAAAAATAAGCCCCTAAATCTTTTCGGATTTAGGGGTATTCATTTATAAAGGACCAAAATGTTCAAAAAACTACATCTTGATAACGGCATACCTGTTGTGATGGAGCAGATAAAAAATGTCCGCTCCTGTATTTTAGGCATATGGATAAAGGTCGGGGCGCGCCACGAAACTCCTGACAAAAACGGCATATCGCATTTTCTGGAGCATATGTTTTTCAAAGGCACCAAAAAACGCACCGCAAAGGATATCGCCATAGAGATCGATTCTCTCGGAGGAGACCTGAATGCATTTACATCCCGTGAGAATACCGCTTTCTATGTCAAGGTTCTTGACGAATACATAGACCGAGGCGCCGAACTGCTGACGGACATATTCCTGCATTCAACCTTTGCTGAGGATGAGATCGAAAAAGAGAAAGGCGTGATCAAAGAAGAAATAAAGATGGTCGAGGACACGCCGGACGATTACATACACGATCTCTTCAGCAAGACTGTTTGGGGTGAGAAAGGCATAGGCCAGCCGGTGCTTGGAAAGCGCGAGACGATAAAGACTTTTACCAGAACAGACCTTACTAACCACGTAAAAAAATATTACGGAACAGCTGATACTGTTGTTTCTTGCGCCGGTAATTTTGAGCCTGACCATGTTATGGGCCTTCTCAATCAGCATTTAGGCGGGCTCAGGCGCGGCTCTGAGCCGAAGACCCTGCATCCGTCATCCTTCAGAAAAGATGTTGCGGTTTACAAGAAAGATCTGTCTGAGGTGCATCTTTGCCTTGGTGTTGAAGGAATCTCGTTTGCGAGCGAAGAGCGTTATGCAAGCGCATTGCTGAATTCGATACTCGGCTCAAGCGTAAGTTCTAGGCTTTTTCAGGAGATACGCGAGAAAAAAGGATATGCCTACTCCATTTACTCTTTTACATCTTCGTACCACGATGCCGGGTACTGGGCTGTGTATGCAGGCACAGGCAAGAACAAGATTATGCCTGTTACCGAACTTATTATCCATGAAATGCAGGGGCTGCGCGATACTGTTACCGACATAGAATTAAGAAGAGCAAAGGACCAGGTCAAAGGCACGCTGATACTAGGAATGGAATCAACCAGCAGCAGGATGCAGAGCATAGCACGGCAGCAGATTTATTACGGCAAATATTTTACCCAGGAAGAGATTATGCGGGAGGTTGAATCCGTAACGCTTGCGCAGGTAAAAAACCTTGCTGACAGGCTTATCAATAAAGGAACTATGAGTGCGGCGGTGCTAGGCCCGGTCAAAGAGGACCAATTCAAAGGAGTCCTCGGCTAGTCTTCGATGCTTCGAGAGCTGTACATTAAAAATTTTACAATAATTGACGACATATCTCTGCGGTTTGAAGAGGGATTCAATGTCCTTACCGGAGAGACCGGCGCAGGCAAATCTATTGTGGTGGATGCTATTGGGCTGCTCTTAGGCGGCAAGGCATCTCAGGACATGATAAAGTCCGGCGCTAAAGAGGCGGTTATAGAGGCCTCTTTTGATGAGTCCGAACTTCCGGAACTTCTGGAACTATCGATAGAAAGCGAGGCTGGGCTTGCGCTTCGCAGAAATCTTTCATCTCAAGGCAAAGGAAAATCCTACGCAAACGATCTGTCTGTAAGCATTCAGACCCTCTTGAATATCGGCAGGAAATTAGTTGACATACATGGACAGCATGATCAGCAGGGGTTGCTCAAAAAAGAGACGCATCTGCAGTTCCTCGATTCATTCGCAGGCATTTTGGGGGAGGTGGAAAAGCATCGGCTGCTTTATGCCGAAGCTACCGAGATCAGAAACGAACTCCAAATTCTGAAAACTAAGATACAAGAGAGAAGTCAGAGGATAGAGTTCCTGAATTTTCAGATAAATGAGATCGATGCCGCAGGTCTAAAAGATGGAGAGAAAGAGTCGATAGAGGAAGAGCGTCGCATACTGCTTAATGCAGGTAAATTAAAAGAGCTATCCGAAAATGCTTATGTTATGCTTTACGGCGGAGACAATGACTGCTCTTCTCAGCTAGCCGCAGCTCTGTCATGCGCTAAAGATATATCTCAGATAGACAGTGATGCTGCTGAATTCAGACAGCTTCTTGAAGCTGCTGCGCCCTTGATTAAAGACGCCTCAAGTTTAATAAGAGATATAAAGGACAAATACGATATTGACCCCAAGAAACTCGATATCCTTGAAGAGCGGCTCGACCTTCTTAAAAAGCTAGCAAAGAAATACGGCCCCGGAACTGATGAGATTCTTGCGTTCCGCGAAAAGGCTGCGGCAGAATTAGAAGGTCTTACCCAAATAGAAGACAGGCTTGAATCTCTTGCGGAGAGGCTTGCGGCTTATGAAGAACGGCTCAACGCATCGGCGCGCAAACTCTCGGGAAAAAGAAGGGATGCTGCCAAGAAGGTAGAGACAGCGACTGTTGAAGAGCTGCACCAGCTCGGATTTCCGAAGGCAGAATTCGGTGTTGATATATCAGAAAAGACCGAGGTGTCGGACACGGGGCAGGATGATGTGGAGTTTCTTTTTTCTGCCAACCCTGGCGAACCCGCAAGACCGCTGTACAAAGTGGCATCAGGCGGCGAACTTTCGCGTATTATGCTTGCCTTGAAATGCATCGAAATCCAGCGCATGTCCGGCAAGAAAAAAAACAAAGGGTCTGCCGGGCTTAAAACATTGATATTTGACGAAGTGGATTCGGGCATAGGCGGCGTTACAGCGCAGCATGTGGGCAGAAGACTGCGCGCAATAGCAGAAGCCTATCAGGTGCTTTGCATAACACACCTTCCGCAGATAGCGGCCATGGCCTCAACGCATTTAAGGGTCGAGAAATCAACAGGGAAAGATGGTGTAAAAGTATCTGTTAAAAAGCTTTCTAAAGATGAGCGCAAGACAGAAATAGCCCGTATGCTGAGCGGCAATATAACTGACAATTCACTCAAGCATGCTGCCGAACTGCTTGAAAGCTGATTTTGAAGTTTTTTTGATTACCGGTTATCTGTTAGTATATTCAAAAGCGTTTCACCGGAGAGCACAAAGAGCTTATGTCAAAAAAATGGAAATATGATGCCACGGTCGCCAAATACACGAAGGCGATAGAGCAGAACCCGACTGACTACAGAGCCTACAACAACAGGGGCATCGCGCATGAAAAAAAAGGCGAGTACGATCTCTCGATATATGATTTCAATAAAGCGATAGAGATAAACCCCTCATTTGACTCTGCCCTTATAAACAGAGGCAATGTGTTTCAGGAGGTGGGCAAATACGATCTTTCTGTGGTCGACTTCAACAAGGCCATAGAGCTTAACCCTCAAAATGGGATGGCCTACAACAACAGGGGCTTCACTTATATACTTATGGGCAAATACGAAGATGCAGAAAACGACATAAAAAAAGCCCTCGAATTAAGCCCTGACAACATCTATGCATTGAACAGCATGTCCGAACTGTTTAGCGCTAGGAATGAATCCGAAGAGGCCTGCAAATGGCTTAAATTAGCTATTGAACACGGCTACAACAATTGGCACTATATAAAAACATCAAAGACCTACGACAACCTTAGAAAGTACGCCTGTTTTAGAAGACTGCTTGAAGGCAGATAAAACGCTTTTTTGTTTTTGTTCAGGATTAAGCTGCCACAACACGATTTCTTCCATTCTTTTTTGCGGCATAAAGGGCGGCATCGGCAGCCTGCAATAGCTGCTCAGTATCATTGCCATTTTCTGGGAATACCGACACCCCGATGCTTATGGTCAACTTCCCTTGAGGCTGCTTTTCTCTGTGGGGGAAAGGATGGGCTTCAACCGCAGCACGCATACGCTCAGCAACCATTAGAACCGCATCCTTGGTGGTTTCTGTGAAAAGAACTATGAACTCTTCCCCGCCGTATCTTCCGATTATATCGCTCCCTCTCGTGGCTGAGTTAAGGACTTCGGCTAGGCTTCTTAGCAGAGCGTCTCCTTCAGGATGTCCGTTGGTGTCGTTATAGTTTTTAAAATGGTCTATATCCAGCATCATAAGTCCGAATTTCTTTTCATACCTCTTCGAGCGGTTTATTTCGGCATCCATCAGCGCGAAAAAAGTCCTGCGGTTTTTAAAGCCTGTCAAGCTGTCTGTTTGTGACAGCTTTACTGTTTTTTCGTATAGCTTGGCGTTGGATATTGCTAAGCTGGCGGTGTCCAGCAAGCCTATGCAGACATCTAAATCAAAGGCCTCTTTATCATCCCTGTGGCGTGTGACATCCAGAATAAATAAGCCTTCAGGCATAAACATGTCACAATCTGCGCAGTCTTTCAGTTTTTCCTCAAGGCTGTCTTTTTTTGTTCCTTTGCACATAGTTCCGGGCATGGTCCAGCATCTCGGGTCGGGACTGTTGTAAGCGGGACAGTTTTTATCTGAGGTGCAGTGAAAGAACTCATAACATTTTTTTGCAAAGGTTGACCAGACAGGCAATACCACAACTTCTTTTGCATTTTTCATCATCTGCGCAAAGAGCTGTTTTTCTGCAGCGGTCTCGGCATTGTTTGCATAAAGAACACAGGCAATACAGGATAAGAATGTCTCTGTGAGTGGATTCTGTTCGGTAAGCGGCATGCTTATTACACTTTCTTCAATGCCTGCCTGTCTTTCTGCTTCAGGTTTCTTATACTCTAAGGCGATGGTTTTGTGGTTAAAGCGCATATAGCATATATTTGTTATGGAGGCCAGAGACAAAAAATCTTCTTTAATGATGCCTATTATCTCATCCATAACTATAGTGGACTTGAGGCTTTCTGCAAGCTGGTAGTATTTGTTCAACTTGTCCTGCCTCTTGTGAAGTCTGGTCACAAGGTAAAGCAGGAAATATGCGGTTAGAATCATTGTGCAGACAAAAACAGCTCCGCAGGCAACAGCAATAGAGGGGTTGGTTTCAAAAAATCTGAACCTGAATTCTGGGGATGCCGGCAAGATTCCTGTTGCTGACATAAATTCTACAATCAAGGGCAGAGCTATTCCTGTCATGACCACCCTGAATATCCAGTTAGAGGGTAAAACTATTCCGCTGATAACAACATGAAAGACATAGAAATACAGAAGGGGGCTGCCGATTCCGCCCGAGAAATAGACCGCTGCAGCCAGCGCAATATAGTCAAGCCCTATCTGTGCTAAGGTAAAGCGGTTGCGCCATTGATGGCGGCTTCTGTAGAGGTAATCGAAGAACAGGTTGTATGAAGCGACAAAACATAAGATTATTATTGCCGGAATAATCGAGAAGTCGAGCCCCGAAATATCCCTCACGATAAAAGTTGCTATTAATACACCAACGCATCCAATCCAGCGGAGTTTTATAAGCCAACGGATTACGTCGCTTATTTCTTCCTGTTCTAGGTGCATTTGGGTTTTTCCCCCCTTGTATGCGACTAACCTACTTAGCCAATACCTCGCGGATTTTTCTCGAAAGGGTATCGGATCTGAACGGTTTTGATATTAGGCTTATTCCTTTGTCTAAAATGCCTTTTTCAGAAAGAAATTGGGCTGCGTAGCCGCTTATAAATAATATTTTTAGATCAGGTTTGATTTTTAGCAGTTCTTCATGCACTTCTTTCCCGCTTTGTCCGGGCATGATGACATCAGATATGACAAGCTCTATACTGTCTTTGTTCTCGTTAAAAAGTTTTTTTGCTTCTTCTCCTCCGTTTGCTTCTATCACGGTATAACCGAGCTCTTGCAGCAAGGCTGAGGTTACATCCCGCACAAATGCGTCATCTTCTATGAGAAGGATAGTCTCGCTGCCTAAGATTATTTTGGAATCCTGCGGCTTCTGGGATATTTCTGATTCTTTTTCAACCAAAGGCAGATATATTTTGAAAGTGGAACCTTTGCCCTGTTCGCTGTTTACTATGATAAACCCGTTATGCTGTTTTACTGTTCCATAGACCATAGCTAAACCAAGACCGGTGCCTCTGCCCACTTCTTTGGTAGTAAAAAATGGCTCGAAGATATGCTGTTTGACGGTTTCGGACATGCCTGAGCCGGTATCCGAAACAGAAATTACTGCATATGCACCACCATCACCGTATCCGTGTGTTTGTACAAAAAGGTTGTCTATTTTGCCGAGCTCTGAGGTTATCGTTAGTATTCCTCCATTGGACATTGCGTCACGGGCATTGGTGGCCAGATTCATAAGCGCGTGCTCTATTTGGCCTTGATCCGCCTTAACGATCAGTTTAGCGCTCGTACGGTTCACTTTTAGTTCAATATCCTCACCAATCACCCTTATCAATATTTTTTGCAGGCTGCCAATAATTTCATTTATGTCTATAGTCTTGGGGTTCAACATCTGCTTTCTGCTGAAAGCAAGAAGGCTTTGCGTAAGGTCGGCCGCCTTTTGCGATGCGGCAAGGATTTGCAGCACATAATCATGCAGCGTATTGTCAGAGGAGAGTATTTTGTTTTTCAGAAGTCCGGCATACCCTATTATGGCTGTCAGCAGATTGTTGAAGTCATGTGCTACTCCTCCGGCCAGATGGCCGACAGCCTCCATTTTCTGGGATTGCCTCAGCTGTGCTTCGACCTTTCGGTGTTCGGTCACGTCTATGCCTATGCTTGCTGTACCTATGCATCTGCCATGCCCGTCCAGCATAGCAGCATTGTCCCAAACAACATCTAATTCTGCTCCCTGGCGGGTGATTAGCGGATTTTCATAATGAGTGGGTATATTGGAAGCCTTTATTGCAGAATCGAAAATAGTTTTGACCGAATTCCTGACATTATGGGGCAGAAAGATTTCGAACCAGCTTTTGTTGATGACCTCATCCCTCGACCATCCTGTCAGTCTCAGTAAATAGTCATTGCAGAAGGTGATGTTGCCTTTATCATCAAGTATAACCGCTATTAATTGAACATTTTCGAGCAGATCTCTGAACCGTTTTTCTGACGATATGAGCGCCTTTTCTGTTTTCTTGCGCTCGGTTATGTCGGTGATAATGCCTACAAGATTAAGCAGCTTGCCGTTCTCGTCCTCCTGACGACGGCCGCTTAAATTTCCCCAGAAATCTGTTCCGTCTTTGCGTATATAGTGCCGTTCAAGGTTCACAAAGTCTATTTCCCGGTTTATGAGCATGCGCATTTTCGTGTCGCCTCTGGATTTTTCTTCAGGATGTATGAGAGCCGTATATGGCAAACCTATTATCTCCTCAGCGCTATATCCGAACATATCTGACATAAAATTATTGGCAAGGGTTATGATGCCTTGAGGGCTAACGAGAATAATTCCTGCTATAGATGTATCGAATATTACGCGCAGACGGGCCTCATTTTCACGCAAAGCAGTTTCTGCGAGGACCCGCTCGCTGATATCTCTTGCGGCGGCGAACAAATATCCATCAGCATCGGCAGGCGTTGCGCGCCATTCAAACCATCGATACGAGCCGTCTTTTGCACGGTAGCGATTAATGAAATTCAGCGTAGTTTTCCCTTTTGTCTGGTTTCCGATTTCCTTTGCTGTTGTGTCGTGGTCGTCCGGATGTATGAAATCAAAAATAGGTTTTGAAAGCATCTCGTCTATGGAATATCCGAGAATATCGGTCCATGCCTTATTAAGTTTTTTGAAATATCCGTCGGTGTGGGCTATGCACAGCAGGTCGGAGGTCAAGCCCACAATATTGGAGAGATCTAGTTTGTTGTCGTTTGAATTTGCCGATGTGGCCATTTCCTAAATTCTTCCCCTCATATATCATGTGCTAATGTATAAAATACAATTATATCATTATAATTGCTACTAGTTGCGTTTTTTTTTTGCTCAAATTGGGCGTATCGCAACAAAATCTTCAAAGCTGATAAAATATTCAGGCAAATAGGTTTCTTCATAATTATTGAGAGGTGCTTAATGAAACTGAGACTTACATCAGACGAAGTTATTGAGGTTAATCAGGGCGAGAGCATTTATGCGGCTCTTAAACGGTCCGGCATATACTTGACCGCTTCCTGCGGCGGCAAAGGCACCTGCGGCAAGTGCAGGGTAAAGGTGCTTGAAGGCGGCGTCAATATTACGTCTCAGGGCAAGCTTACCGCAAAAGATAAAGAAGCAGGCATTTCTCTCGCCTGCGCCACCTTTCCTATCAATGATCTTCTTGTCGAGATTCCGAAAGAATCGAGGCTAATAGTCGGCGATAAAATATCCATAGCAAAAACCAAAGATCTCGCCGAATACCTAAGGTCCTACGGTGTTGATATTTCTTTGACCATCAAGAGCGTTGCGCTCGACCTTCCCCATCCGTCTATAAGCGACAACATCGGAGACCTCGAAAGGATTCAGCGGGCGCTCGAAGAAAAGGGCATCACCAATATGCGTTTTTCGCATGGATTCACCTCCACAGCTGTAGAGGCCCTTAGATACTCTAACTGGAAGGTGGAGCTGACATATGTAACCGGAGATGTTATTTATAATGAAGCGATATTTCTCACTTCGAAAGAGTTTTGCTATAAGCGCTATGGAATTGCTGTGGACATAGGCACAACAACAGTTGTCGTTTATCTGATAAATCTGCTGACAGGCCAGATTGTTGATGTGGGCTCGACTTATAATTCTCAGATGCGGTACGGCGATGACGTTATAACCAGAATAGTCTATGCCACCGAGGGCGGAGGCCTCGATGAGCTGCGCGATGCAGTTGTCGGCGACATAAACACGATAGTGAATTCTCTGAAAGAAAAACATCGCATAGAAACTTGCGAAATAGAAACCGCTGCGGTTGCAGGAAACACGACGATGGCGCATATTTTTTGGGGCCTTAATCCTGCGACCATCCGCGAAGAGCCGTACATTCCGACCCTCAATAAATTTCCGCTCTGGAAAGCAGGCACAGCAAAGATCGAGATAAACAAACAGGCGCCTCTTTACACTGTGCCGTGTGTGGCTAGTTATGTGGGAGGCGACATAGTTGCGGGCGTGCTGGCGTCAAAGATGCACAGGAATGCTGAGGTTGCGCTTTTTATGGACATAGGCACGAATGGCGAAATAGCGATAGGCAACAACGAATGGCTCATGACCGCAGCATGTTCTGCAGGCCCCTGTTTTGAGGGCAGCGGCATAAGGTGCGGAATGAGGGCCACTCCCGGAGCGATAGAGTCGGTCAAGATAGACCCGCAAACCTATGAAGCAACTATCGGCGTTATAGGCGGCGGCCATCCTATGGGCATCTGCGGCTCCGGCATGATTGATGCGGTTTCCGAAATGTTTCTTACCGGAGTATTGAATCAAAAAGGCAAATTCGTTAAAGAAAAATCATCGAAGATCAAGGACGGGGAAGAAGGGCCGGAGTTTGTTTTTTACCACGATGAAAAACTCAACAGGGATATAGTCCTGACAGAAGTGGATATCGAGAACCTGCTAAGGGCCAAGGCCGCGATATATGCCGGGGTGACAACGCTGTTGGGTGAGGTGGGTTTTACTCTTGACTCTGTAGAAAAAGTTTATATAGCCGGAGGGTTCGGAAACTATATCAACATCGAAAGGGCGATAATACTCGGCATGCTGCCTGATATGCCTTTGGACCGATTTGTGTTTATGGGCAACACATCGGTTACAGGTACTTACCTCTGTCTTCTTTCTGAGGATTTAAGGCGCGAGGCCGAAGATATCGCATCCAAAATGACCTACATAGAGCTTTCGGTTTCGAGAAACTTTATGGACGAGTATATGTCGGCGCTCTTCCTTCCGCATACAGACATGAACCAGTTCCCTACGGTACAGGCGCTGTTGCAGAAATAGGGTTTGTGGTGCGATAAGGTATTTGTATGTCATTTGTGATACAATAGTTTTATCCAAGGGGGTGTTGTATGGCAAAGACGGCAATGATAACGGCAAGAATAGAGCCTTCTTTAAAGGCTGACGCTGAGAAGGTGTTGAAAAAGCTGGGAATAAGCACAACCGACGCAATAAGCCTTTTCCTCACGCAGGTACGTTTGCAGAAAGGACTTCCTTTTGCTGTAAAGATTCCCAACAAGACAACCCTGAAAGCTATGCGGGATGCTGAGGAAGGGACAACTCTGCACAGTTACGATAGTCTTCATGAATTTTTCAGAAAGATGAATTCATAGTGCTGAAATTCAAAACTACAAACCAGTTTGAGCGTGACTACAAACTTGTAAAAAAACAACGATGGGATGATGCTAAGTTGCAGGCTGTTATGCAAAAGCTGTTCAATCAGGAGCCACTCGATACAAAACACCCTTTGACAGGCAACTGGAAAGGTCACAGGGACTGCCATATTGAGCCGGATTGGGTCTTGATCTATCGCATAGACAAAGAGGCACAGACGGTTACTTTCATACGCACCGGCAGCCATGCCGATATTTTTGGATAAAAACAATTCGTACAAATCGGATAATCCGGAAGCTCATCGTTTAAAAGCTAGTGCCGTTGATTAATTACCGCAATTTCATGTACAACATGCCTTGCCTTTAGCCTTTTAAAAAGCTTCCCGCCCTTTTGTGACAGTTTCGCAAACGTAACACTACCTATTTTCTTTATAAATACCAATCTACACACTGATATTCACCTAAAAACAATGACTATTTTCAGCCTTACATGTTTCATTTATGTAACACATCGGCAAACATAAATCCAACAAAATCATAATGTTACAAGCGGCATCCAAATTGCATTATATTTCAAGAGATTTTTTTGTTTAAAGAACGGCATTGCTTAGGGCAGGTCTTATTATCATGCTATCTTGAAAAAATGTGAGGTTGCTTAATGATTACTAAAGAGTTGAAAGGCGATTCATATTTGAATCCAAATTTGCCAAAGCAGGACTGCGCAACGCCCCATAGTTTTTTCATTTCCATCTCCGAGAACTTTGAGGATATGAAGGAGTTAATAAAACATATTCTCGAGACCATAGATGAGGGATTTATAATCATAGACCGTGATTTTAAGATTATGTGCGCTAACAGGTCTTATTCGAACATGGTCAAGATACCAATCGAGAATATAATCGGCAAGCATTGTTATGAGATATCACATCATTTCCCTAAACCCTGCTATGAATACGCATCATCCCATCCCTGCACGGTGAAACATGTATTTGAAACAGGAAAACACAAAAAAGCCATACATACCCATTATGATCAGAAAGGGAATCCTGTATATGTAGAAACAAAAGCATACCCACTATCTAAAGACCATAGCGGCAAAGTTACTTCAGCAATAGAAATAGTTATCGATATTACAGAAAAGAAAAAACTCGAAGACCAACTCCGGCAGGCTCATAAAATGGAGGCCGTAGGGACACTTGCCGGTGGGGTGGCGCATGATTTCAATAATATACTCCAAGCAATTATCGGCTTCGGGGTGATGGCAAAGAAGAAGATTAAAGACGATGAAGAAACAATAGGGTTCATAGAAGAGATACTTGCCAGTGCAAAGCGGGCGGCTGAACTGACGCATGGGCTTCTTGCCTTTAGCAGACAACAGGTAATAATTCCACAAACACAAGATTTAAACAGAATAATCACCAACATGAAAAAGATGCTCCGCAGGCTTATAGAAGAGGACATAGAACTAAAAATAGATTTATTCAGCAGCGATATAATGGTAAAGGTTGATGCAGGTCAGATAGAGCAGGTGGTTATGAACCTTGTTGCAAATGCCAGGGATGCAATGCCTGAAGGAGGACATCTGCTCATAGAAACAGCTGTTGTGACTATTGACAGATGCTATGCTGAGGCCCATCTTTTCGAAAGTGTAGGCAACTATGCGGTGCTGACGGTGTCGGACACAGGAAAAGGAATGGACATAAAAACAAGGGAAAACATTTTTGAACCGTTTTTTACCACAAAGGAAGTCGGCAAAGGAACAGGGCTTGGTTTGGCTATGGCATACGGAATAATCAAACAGCATGACGGTAACATTAATGTTTACAGCGAATTGGGGATGGGTACAACTTTCAGAATATATCTGCCGCTAACAAAAAAACTTGATTATAAAGAAACAAACGAGCCTGCTAAGTCTATGCCTTTAGGCGGTGGAGAGACGATACTGATAGCGGAAGATGACCAGCAGGTCAGAGAAATAATCAAAATGCATCTTCAGGAATATGGGTACAAAACAATAGAGGCCGAAAACGGAATGGAAGCGGTTGAAAAGTTCAAGAAAAATCCTGATAAGATTTCTCTTCTCCTTCTGGATGTGATAATGCCGTTTAAAAACGGAATAGACGCCTACGAAGATATTAAGCTCATTAGGCCTGACATGAGAGTGTTATATATGAGCGGATATACGGACAGCATAATCAGAACAAAGGGAGTCTTACATGAAAGCTTTGATTTTTTATCAAAGCCTGTTGATCCCGCTGGCCTGCTATTGAAAATAAGAAACTCTCTGGACAGGTTACCATGACTAAAAAAAGCCTGTTTATAGTGCTACTTTTTTCGTTGCCTTTCTTTTTTGTACTGCCTGTTGCATATGGGGGAGCGGCGAAACAGACTTTATGGATATCCGGCGCAAGCACCATACAACCGCTGGCAGAAAAGATTGCTGAAATACATACAAAGGAATTCGGAGAAAAAGTTGTAGTTCGCGGAGGCGGGTCTGCAAAAGGAATAAAAGACGGGCTTTCCGGAGCCTCTGATATAGGTATGGTTTCGAGAGCTTTAAAGCCTGAAGAAAAAGTGAGACTAAAGCAAACTACAGTTGGCTACGATGCCGTTGCCATAATTGTGAGCAAAAATAATCCGCTAACCGACATAAAGAAAGATGCTTTGATAGGCCTCTTTAACGGGCGCATTAAAAACTGGGGTTTAATAACCACATGGAACATGCCGGTGGTTATTGTGTCAAAGCAACCGGGCAGATCAACTCTAGAGTTGTTTGAAAACTACAGCGGACTCAGGCATTTTTCTAAATCCAACAACAAAACATCTTTCAAAGCGGATGAAATTATCACCAGAGATGCTTATGAAATAGGCTCTAACCTAGAAGCAGCGACATTGGTGGGAGGAATGCCGAATACAATAGGCTATGTTTCTCTGGGCACAGCCCAGTCGTTAATAAGACAAGGCATGCCAATAAAAATGTTGACTATAGATGGTATCGCGGCAACAAAAGAGACCGTATTGTCAGGGAAATATCCAATTATCCGCGAACTTAATCTTGTTTACATAAGGGGCTATACACGAGTCAACGAGTATATCAATATTTTTCTGAGCGCCCAAGGCCAGAAGGTTGTCGAAGAGTTTGGATTTATTACCGCAAAAAAAGAAAAGGCCAAATGAAACTTTCAGAGAAAGCTATAATAATCCTGCCGCTTGTGTTGATAGCCTTTTTTGTTTTTTCCTCCTTTGGAGGGATATTTTTCTTCCATAATTACCAACTGCATCGCATAACCGAGACAAGCAGGCTGCTGCACGGTATCGAGAGTGACATAAAAGAAATCAACAGTACCGTACAAAGCGGCATTCTGGCCCTTGATGACAAGTATGCCATTCATGCTGCTAAACGCTCGCTTATCTTGTTTGACAGCTTTGAGCAACTTTCCAAACAACATCCTGCTGAAGCAGACAAGCTGAAACAGCAATACATTGACTATTACGCAAAACTTACCTCTATCAATTCAATGTTTCTCGAAAAAAGGCTGGATGAAGGCAGAAAGCGTCTGAACGAACTTGAAAAAAGTTCATCCCAAATGAATGAAAAAATCGTGCTTCTATTAGATGCACATAAAAACAATTACAATAAGGCTGTCTTAAACATCAATATTTTTATGGCTACCGCAACTGTTGTTTTTATTTGCATGGTGACAATCATCATACAACTATTTGTGTATTACGCGAATAAACGCAGAAAAGCGGAAGCGCTACTAACAGAAGCGAAAGATTATACGGACAGCATAATCTTTTCTATGGCTGACGCG
This sequence comes from Nitrospirae bacterium MYbin3, assembly GCA_002753335.1. Classification (GTDB taxonomy): domain Bacteria; phylum Nitrospirota; class Thermodesulfovibrionia; order Thermodesulfovibrionales; family Dissulfurispiraceae; genus MYbin3. Next base: position 90,387 of record PEAD01000004.1, on the reverse strand, counting down.
CTTGTTGTGGTCAATCCTGATGCTACGATAAACACTGTTAATCGTGCGCTATGCTTAATGCTCGGATACAAGGAAGATGAGCTGAAAGGACTTGCTTTAGACATGCTTCTTGTTGATGAGGCATTTCTCACAGGCACATTGCTTAAATTGATAGAGGATGGGTTTATCAGAGACCACCAGACATCATTCAAAACCAAACAAGGGGAAAAGATACCTGTGAGCCTTCATGCTTCCGTAATGTACAAAGATAATGAGGGATTAAAAAAAGTCAACGGCATAGTTTTTGTAGCGAGGGATTTGCGAGAAATACTTGAGCTTCAAAAACAGTTGATACATTCTGAAAAAATGGCATCCTTAGGCACAATGGCAACCGCAGTCGCCCACGAAATAAAAAATCCTCTTATGATAATACAGCAGGGCGTAGAGTTCTTAAAACCTTCATTATCGGACAATCCACCTCTTCTTGATGTGATCAACCAAGTAAAAGGCGCGGTTTTCCGTGCCGACAGAATAGTTAAGGGCTTAAGAGTTTTCTCACGACAGATATCTTTTAAGCTTGAAAAGATCGATCTTGCATTGTTCGTTGAAGATGTGTTGATGCTCGTGGATAGTCAGCTAAAATTGAAACATATTAAGGTTGTCCGGCAATTCGGCAAGGGCCTGCCTATGATAAAAGTGGACACGAAGCATATGGGGCAGGTTTTTTTCAATATCATCGAAAATGCGATAGAGGCCATGCCCGATGGAGGGATTATTACCGTGAGCTTCCAACAGATAAAGGATAATTTTGTAGAACTAAGCTTTGCCGATACAGGCTATGGAATTGAAGAAACAGACCTGAGCAAGGTTCTTGACCCATTTTTCACCACTAAGTCAAAGAACGCTCATACAGGTCTAGGACTGTCTATCGCCAACGGCATTGTAGAAGGTCATGGCGGCAAGATAAAGTTCGACAGCGCACCGGGCAAGGGTACATGTGTAACATTAACAATGCCTGCGGAACAACCGGATAAATTGCAGGATTATAACGCTCTCATATGAGCCTCTTATGATATTAAAATTCACCAAAAGCATAGGCTTTAAAATAGCTGTCGCTTCAGCGCTGGGACTTTTCGCGGTATTGAGCCTGTTTTTGCACCTGTCCCTCTCATATACCGAAAAAGGCCTTTTGGAGATGGCCGAAAATGAGTCGAAAAGAATAATAGATGTTCTGGAGAAAAGCCTTGTTGAGGCCATGCTGAAAGATGAGAAAGGGCGGATGAATGCTGCAGTAAACGCCGTAGGCCAAGAGCATATGATCGAAGACATAAAGATAATGTCTCTGGACGGGAAAATCAAATGGGCAAAAAATAATGCCGAAATAGGAAATGTCGCAGACATAAGCAGCGCCGAGAACTGCCGTAAATGCCATAACGGAAAGCTGCCCGGAAAAGAAAACCTCTCAGCTCTGTTCACAAAAGACAATGGGGAGAGGACGCTATTGAATATCAGGCTTATCAAGAACAGTGATGAATGCCGCAAATGCCATTCGGTAGGCAATCGTTTCGTGGGGAAAATATATGTGGCCGTCACGATGAAAGACGCGGATGCACTAATATCCAAAAACAGGAAGATTATGATAGCCGCAGTAATAGTGATCTTTTTCATCTCAACAACGCTGATCATGACACTTTTCAACCGGCTGGTCGGCAATCCGATAATGGGATTGCTGCGCAAAATGTCCGAAGTCGCAGAAGGAGGACGGGACAGTTTATTGGAACTTAAGGGACAAGACGAGGTTGCCGAACTATCAGGCAAGTTCAATATGATGGTAGCTGCTGTCAAGAAACATGAGACCATGATGGATGAGGAGCACATAGTCGAAAAAATCTCGATGATATCTAATATGCCGATTGGCATAGTAATTGTGGACAGGAAAAATATTGTGCGCTACATGAATCCTGCTGCAGAAACACTTTTTAAACAAGGCGTAGAAGAGGTTATCGGAAAAAGCTTCGTTTTTTCGGATCAATCGGAAATTGTCATCACTTTTCCTTCAGACGCCAGACATACAATCGAAATGCGTTCAGTAGCGCTTGATTGGCAGGGCGAGCCATCGCATCTTGTTTCTCTGATAGACATAACACGCCTGAAAGATACTGAGTCAGAGTTGAAGGCGGCTAAGCGGATTGCCGAAGAGGCTACATTGGCTAAAAGCCGTTTCCTCGCCAACATGAGCCACGAAATACGCACGCCTATGAATGCCATAATGGGCATGACAGAGCTAACACTCGAAACGGAATTGACGGCGCAACAACGAAAGCAACTCGAAACTGTAAGATTTTCCTCCGAAGCACTCCTTTGTCTGCTCAACGACATACTCGATATCTCAAAAGTCGAATCGGGCAGGCTGGAACTTGAAACCATAAACTTTAACCTGCATGACATTGTTCAGGCAACCGTCCACCTGTTTTCTGCCCAAGCCCGGAACAAAGGGCTTTCGCTGGACTATTATATTGCTCCGGACGTTCCGTTAAAACTTAGGGGTGATCCTCACAGGATTAGACAGGTAATGACCAATCTTATATCCAATGCGATGAAATTTACAGAGCAAGGAAAAATTGAAATATTCGTATCTGTGCTGAATAGCGAAGACAGCGATTGGAGCAAGAAGGCCGGGCTTATAGATCTGCTTTTTTCTGTGCGTGACACGGGTATCGGCATTCCACGCGATAAACACTGCATTATATTTGAAAACTTTAGCCAAGCTGATGCTTCAATGACAAGGAAGTATGGAGGCACTGGACTCGGTCTTAGCATCTGTAGAGAGCTGGTCAAGCTTATGAAAGGAAGCATCTGGGTTGACAGCGATGAAGGAAGCGGCAGCATTTTTTATTTCACTGCAGAGGTCGGGGTTTACGAACAAAAAGATATTGTAAAAAATAGACCGGCGAAAGACGAATCTATTAGTGTTACCTGTTCGTAACATTTCTTTTGACGGAAGCACATTTTGAATTTCTTTTATTCTAAGCATAGTTAAGAGAATATGACATGTCTATTGTTTATTTAAGGTAACAGCAACTTCATGGTCAATTCTTTATATTTCAACAAGCTACAAATGGCATAAAAGTTGATACTATTAGATTTAAAATGATAACTACATCTTCCACAAAAAACGATACAATAAAAACTGTCTTGATATGCAAAGGCAATCAGATTCCGCTTAATGCATTTACCCAAAAATATATTGCTAATGTGGTAATGGCTGTTGCCAAGTCTTTTGGGGATATATCGAATTTTGTTACTGTCCACATCGATGAGAATTTTGCGGGCATTTACTCAAACGGCAATAAAATTGTTATAGAAAGAGAATTTGCGAAACAGCTTGTTCAGAACACAGTTAAAGGGCTGCTTTCTCCACTTAAAGGCATTTTTTGGGATCAGGAGATTACGATCACAATAAACATGGGGGATGCATGAGGATTCTGGTCATTGATGATGAGCCGTTAGTTGGAGTAATGCTTAGCAATTACTTGTCAAACAAAGGACACAATATTGTTTCTGTAAGTTCACCTAAAGACGCATTATCTGCAATGAACCCGGCTATTTTTGATGTGATAATCACAGACTACAAGATGGTGCCGACTAACGGTATAGAGGCTGCAAAAAAGATAAGAGCAACAGGTTATGATGGCAGAATAATTCTTATGTCGGCATGTTGCGACTCAACTAATTCTGAGTTGGCTGCAGCAGGCATAGATGTTTTTTTGGAAAAACCGTTTAATCTGGATAAAGTTAGCTCCTTGATTGAGGACCTATGCGGTGTCAAAAAAAAAGTTGAGCCAGAATACGCGGAGTGCGTAGGCTTTTAAAATTTGACAAACAGCTTAATCCGGTATATCTTTTAATTTTTGATTGTGAAAACAAAAACCAAACAAGGGGGTGAAAAAAGATGAAACGATTATTGTTGGTTGTGCTGGCTGTTCTTATCTCGGTTCCTGTTGTTTATGCAGCATCTGTAGGAGGCGGAAACATCGTTTACAAAGTAAAGCATTCGGGAGATGTCACTTTTAGCCACGACTCTCATGTGACCGACAGGAACTTTAAGTGCGATGACTGCCATCCTTCGATATTTGCGATGAAAAGGGATGCCGAAAAAAAGCGCAAGATGTCGGACATGCGGTCAAAGAAGGCCTGCGGTATTTGCCATAACGGCAAAAACGCGTTTGATGTCAGCAGCAATTGCTATATCTGCCACAAGAAATAGATTCCGGACAAAAGGAGAAAACATATGAGATATCTGTTGATCAGCGTTGTTTTGGCTCTAATTGCGGCATCTGTTGTTTCGGCAAGGGTTGGAGGAGGCGACATTACCTATGAGGTCAAACACATAGGCAATGTGACATTCCACCACGATACCCATGTCGAAACAATGGGGTTTAGCTGTACCGAGTGCCATCCATCCATTTTTGAAAGCAGGGAGAAACACAAGAGCCTGAGGATGTCGCACAAGCGTCAGGCCACATCTTGCGGCGCATGCCATAACGGAAAGAAAGCGTTTGACCTCTCAGCAAACTGTTACGTATGCCATAAAAAGGAGGTGAAATAAATGTTCGAAGGACGCGATGAACTCGAAATAATACAGGAAGACATAAAAAGGGCCCTCGGCAAGCCGGGCTCTAAGTGGGCCATGCTTATCGATCTGCGCAGATGCACCGCGTGCAAGGCCTGCACCGCAGGCTGCGTTGCCGAGCAGAAGAGTCCTCCGGGCATTATATACCGGCCGGTTTATGAGGAAGAGAGTGGCAAATTTCCTGCCGTAAAGCGGTTGTTTACTCCGAGGCCATGCCAGCAGTGCGACGATCCTCCATGCGTTGAGGCATGCCCCAACAAGGGCGAAGGCAAGGCCACATGGAAGAGCTCAAAAGGCGTGAGTTCCGGCATCGTAATGATAAATTACGAAAAGTGCATAGGCTGCGGCCGCTGCGTAATCGCCTGCCCGTACAAAGCGCGCGCGCTTGACGCAGGCTATTTACATACCGAAGGCACACCAGCGATACAGGAGTACGATAAGGCCCCCACATGGGAGTACAGCAAAAAATGGCCAAGAGAAAAACATCATATCCCTATCAACAACGCAAGGAAATGCCACTTCTGCTACCACAGGCTTAAAAACGGGATGGTGCCGATGTGCGTAAGCACCTGCATATCGAGGGCAAATTATTTTGGAGACCCTGAAGATAAGGGAAGCCTAATTTACAAGGTCATGAAAGACAATAAAATTAAGGTGCTGTCCGAGGTTAAGGGCGCCGGAGAGACCAAGCTCAAGAACGATGAGCTTAAAGGAAAAACCCCGGGGGTAATTTCGGCCGCAATAGCGTATCCGGGAACCACTCCTGTCTTCTCGGATAAATCAAAAACCAAACCCAGAGTTTATTACATACTGCCATAAGGAGGTGAGGACTGATGGAAGAAACTAAAAATAACGGTAACGGATTCAGTAGAAGGGATTTTATCAGGTGTTCTGCTGTTTTAGGGGGCGCCATGCTCGCATCACAACTGGAGTGGGCCACCGACCTGATGAAAAGAGCTGAGGCAGGCATGCTTACGTCTGAGGAGGCATACGAATTGATCAAGGCCGAAAATACTCTTTATACAGTCTGTTTGCAATGCAACACAGGCTGCGGGATTAAGGTTAAGTTTTTCAGAAAAGACGGCAAAGCGATTGCCCTTAAAATTGACGGCAATCCTTATAACCCCTTTACTTCAGTGCCGCACATACCTTATAAGTCCTCGCCTTCCGAGGTTAATACGGTTGACCGGGCCGTATGTCCTAAGGGACAGGCAGGCATTCAGTCGGTATATGATCCCTACAGAATATCGAAGGTGTTGAAGCGTGACGGCAAACGGGGAGAAGGAAAATGGAAAAGCATCCCGTTTGATAAGGCTATAGATGAGATAGTAAACGGCGGCAAACTGTTCAGTAGTGTGCAGGGTGAAGAAAACAGGGAAGTGACCGGACTTAAGGATATTTATGCCCTGAGAGACATAAAGATCGCAAAAGAGATGGCTGCAGACGCCAGTGCAATTGCAAAAGCAAAGGACAAGAAAAAAGCTATCGATGAGTTCAAGTCAAAACATGCCGCTAATCTTAAATATCTTATCGACCCGGACCATCCTGATTTCGGCCCGAAAAACAATCAGCTTGTTTATATGTGGGGCAGAAAGAAGGGCGGCAGAGGAGATTTTTCAGGGAGATTTTTTGGCGATTACTTCGGCACAGCCAACACACACGGCCACACTACAGTCTGCCAGGGGTCTCTGTACTTTACCTGCAAGGCGATGAGCGAACAGTACGACTACAATAAGTTCAGCGGCGGCAATAAATTCTACTGGCAGGGCGATTTCGAGAATGCGGAGTATATACTCTCTGTAGGTTCGAATCTTTTTGATGCCAACTACGGTCCTACTAATAGAACCGTAAGGCTTGTGCCGAGACTTACAGATGGAAAGGTTAAGATGACCGTCGTTGACCCGCGCTTCAACAAGTCTGCGGCAAAAGCGACTAAGTATCTGCCTATTAAACCCGGAACCGACGGAGCGTTTTTTACCGGAATAATTCAATGGATGGTAAACAACAAAAAATACGACGCAAAGTACCTGTCCTGCGCGAATAAGGCCGCGGCTAAAGAGGCAAAAGAGCCGACATGGACAAATGCCGCTCTTTTGGTCAAACTCGACAAGGACGGCAAACCCGGAAAGTTCTTAAGGGCGCATGAGATAGGTCTTGCTCAAGTTGAGAAGAGAAAAGACAAGGACGGTAAGGAGCACGACTTTGAATACCTCGTGGCAATGAAAAACGGCAAGCCTGTCGCGATCGATCCGAACGACGAGAAAAATGCTGTAACAGGCGATCTTCTTGTGTCAACATCCATAGGCGACGTCAAGGTAAAGAGCGCACTTCAGATAATCGCTGATGCTGCAAACTTAAAGAAGCCCGATGAATGGTCGAAGATTTGCGGTATAAGCGTTAAGGACATTGAGAATGTCGCGGCCGATCTTGCAAAGTACGGCAAAAAATCCGTAGTTGACGTCCATAGAGGCATAGCCCAGCATACTAATGGTTTTTACAATGTCACATCCGCAATGACCATTAACCTGCTTCTCGGCAACTTCGACTGGAAGGGCGGGATGATAGCCCCATCTACCTTCAATACCGGCGGAGGCAAGGAGGGACAGCCTTTTGATCTTGGCAAGGCAAAGCCGGGCAAGACATCAAGGTTCGGCATCAGCATTATCAGGCACGATATAAAATACGAGGATTCCTCGATCTTCAACGGCTATCCCGCAAAGAGAAACTGGTGGCCGCTTTCGAGCGACATCTATGAAGAGATTGTACCTTCAATCGGCGACGCATACCCGTATCCGGTTAAGGCCCTTTTCAGCTACATGGGAACCCCAGTTTATGCGTTGCCTGCCGGGCATACCAACATAGAGATACTTGCGGATGTGAACAAGGTCCCGCTTTATTTCTGCTCGGACATTCTGATAGGCACAACTTCTATGTACGCAGACTACATCTTCCCCGACCTCAGCTATCTCGAAAGGTGGGAGATGCACGGCTCGCATCCGAACATGCCTGTTAAGGTTCAGCCTGTCAGGCAGCCTGTTATCGCTCCGATACCCGAGACCGTTAAGGTCTTTGGTGAAGAAATGCCCTGCTCATACGAAGCGCTCCAGCTTGCGCTTGCCGAGAAGCTCGGCATGAAAGGCTACGGCAAAAATGGCTTTGGCGAGGGGCAGGACTTTACAAGACCGGATGATTTCTACATCAGAATGGTAGCCAATGTCGCTACAGACGGAACCCCTGTGCCTGATGCAAGCGATGATGAGGTCAAGCTTTTCCTTGAATCGAGAAAGCATCTGCCCAAGACAGTTTTTGATCCTGAAAGATGGCAGAAGATAACAGGCGCAAACTGGAAAAAGGTTGTCTATGTTCTCAATCGCGGCGGACGCTTTCAGGAGCACAAGGACATTTACAAGGGCGACTACCTTGCCAACCAGTACAAGAAGCTCATCAACCTTTATCAGGAAAAGACGGCAGGCACAAAAAACGCCTTCACCGGAAAGTCCAATCCGGGCTACGCAACTTATGTTCCGGTTTGTACCACAATCGGAAAAACTCCTAAAGAGTCCGGTCTTGAAGACGGTTATCCGTTGCACCTGCTTACACAGAGGGACATACTTCACACAAAATCGAGGACCGTCGTTGATTACTGGCTCTTGGCGATTAAGCCCGAAAACGAGATAATCATCAACGCAGACGATGCCAAGAAGCTGAAGCTTAAGGATGGCGACAGAGTGAAGGTTGTTTCTGCAACAAACCTCGATGGCGTCTATGATCTGAAAAACGGCACCAAAAAACCTATGGTCGGGAAAGTGAAAGTTACAGAGACGATCATGCCGGGTGTCATCACCTTTACGCTCGGACACGGCCATTGGGCAACAGGCGCTGCTGATGTTACGATTGACGGCAAGGTGATTAAAGGGGACCCGCGCAGGGCAACAGGCGTTCATGCCAATGCTGCTATGTGGATTGATCCGCATCTAAAAAATACCTGCATGCTCGATCCTGTAGGCGGAAGCGTGTCGTTTTATGATACGAAGGTGAAGCTTGTAAAGGCTTAGGTTTTTTTAGGCAGAAGGGGCATAAAGCCCCTTCTGCTTCTTAACAACAAATTTACATTTTTCGGAGATATAATATTTCAATGAATCCATTGGATTTTCAAGCCCTGCTCGACGAATCTGTAAGAATTCACGGCCACCTATGCCCCGGACAGGTGCTAGGTGTCAGGATGTCTATGCTCGGCCTTAAATTGGCAGGAGTTGAAGACCCAAAAGGCAAAGACAGAAAAAGCATAATCGTTTTTGTGGAGATGGACAGATGCGCTACGGACGCAGTCCAGTCTGTCACAGGATGCAGCCTCGGCCACAGGACAATGAAGTTTATGGATTACGGCAAGATGGCTGCGACATTTGTGAATATAAAAACAAATAAGGCTGTGCGAGTTCTCGCAAAAGAAGATTCAAAAGAAGAGGCAAAAAAATATTTTCCTGAGATAGAAAACAAATACGCGGCACAAACCGAGGCGTATAAAATAATGTCCGACAAAGAGCTTTTCGATTGCATGGAAGTGACGGTGAATATCAAACCGGAAGATATGCCCGGACGGCCTTTAAGCCGTATCCGTTGCGAAATCTGCGGAGAGCATGTTCAGGACAAGAGAGAAACAACCCACAATGGGAAAACGGTCTGCAAACAGTGCGGCGGGGAAGGTTATTACGAAGTTATCTCTAATGAGCAAAAACTTTTTTATTAAAATGCGCTATGCAGAAAAGTCATAACGATATAGAAATCAAATCAAAGCTCTGGCTTGAGGTTAACGGAGAGCCGGTATTCGGCAGAGGCCGCAGGTTTTTGCTCGAAGCCATAGACCGCTACGGCTCGGTAAATCAGGCGGCCAAAGATGTGAATATCTCTTACAGAAAGGCGTGGAGCCATATAAAGGCTATGGAAGAACGGCTTGGGATAAAGCTTGTTGACTGCAGGACAGGCGGCAAAAACGGAGGAGGCGCAACGCTTACCGATGATGCAAGGCATTTCATAAAAAAATACGAGTCGCTCGAAAATAGGATACGAGAAATGGTTGACGAGAGATTCGAGAAAATATTTTCTGGCAAATGATGAATATATCCGGAGGTATCTATGTGTGAAACCCTAAATGAAAAACATCATTCAGGAATGAAGACACTGCCTGTAAGCGATGCGGTGGGAACGGTTCTGGCCCATGACATAACCGAGATCAGGACAGGCGAGTTCAAAGGCTGCGCCTTCAGAAAAGGGCATATCATACAGGCTGAAGATGTCTGCCGACTGCAGAGGCTTGGAAAGGAGCATCTTTACGTTCTAAGCGTTTCTGAGGATGAACTTCATGAGGATGAAGCCGCATACAGGCTTGCAAACGCGTTGATGGGCGAAGGCGTATGCATGCAGGGTTCTCCCCGCGAGGGCAAGATAAACATAATCGCAGACAGGGATGGGCTGCTAAAAATCAACGAAGCCGCCCTGCTGGATTTCAATATGCTCGGAGACATAATGTGCGCAACCACACATGACAACACCGTAGTAAAAAAAGGACAGTTGGTTGCAGGCACCCGCGCAATACCCTTGATAGCTAAAAAAGAGGTTGTTGAGCAGGCGGAGCATTTATGCAAAGTGCCGGGCGGAGTCATAAATGTAAAAGCCCTGCGAAAACCCAAAACCGGCGTTGTAATAACAGGCAACGAGGTGTATTACGGAAAAATTCAGGATGCCTTTGCCCCGGTCATAACCAAGAAAATCGATGAGTTCGGAGGAGAAATAATCGGCACATACTACGCTCCGGACGATCAGGAACATATAGAAACAAGGCTCAGAGAGCTTTTGGATGCCGGTGCAGACCTGCTTATTACAACCGGTGGAATGTCGGTGGATCCTGACGATGTTACAAGGTTTGCGATAAGAAAGCTCGGTGCGACTGATATCACTTATGGCTCCGCAGTGCTGCCGGGAGCTATGTTTATGGTGGCATACCTTAACACTGAAAATGAGACCACACAGAATATTCCTATCTTGGGCATTCCGGCCTGCGGAATGTACCACAAAACAACTGTTTTTGACCTTGTACTGCCGAGAATACTGGCCGGAGAGCATATTGGGAGAATGGAACTCGCCGAACTTGGACATGGAGGGCTATGTCTGAACTGTGAGGTCTGCAGGTATCCGGTCTGCCCGTTCGGCAAATAGCACATTTTTCTGTCTTTAAAACCTGGTTTAAAGCCTGCCGCATCCGGTTTTTTTTTTAGGCACGTTGCTGTTATAATTCCAGAGATTATCAACTTGATGGAGAAAGAATGCTTATAAGGTGTTGGGGGGCTAGGGGCTCGATTCCTGTTTCTGGAAGCGAATACGTAAAATACGGTGGAGACACGCCCTGCATCGAGATAAGAACAAAGAATGATGAAATAATAATCATTGATGCAGGCTCAGGAATAAGAAGGCTCGGCAATAATCTAATAAAAGAGGGCCGTTTCAACTTTACTATGATATTTACGCATTCCCACTGGGACCATATAATAGGATTCCCTTTCTTCAAGCCGATTTACTCGAAAAAAACAAACATACAGATATTCGGATGCCCTATTGCGCAAGGCTCTCTTCAGAAACTGCTGGGAGATATAATGAGCCCGCCCCATTTCCCTGTAAGCTTTAATGAGGTCAAGGCAAAGCTTACATTTGAAAATGATGATTCTTGCAGAGAGCACTATCAGATAGACTCTGTGAGAATTACTCCCATAGCGCTCAGCCACCCTAATAGAGGTCTTGGATTTAAGTTTGAAGAAGACGGCAAGACCTTTGTATTTCTTACTGACAACGAGCTTGCTTTCAAGCATTCTGGTGGTCTTGATTACAGCGATTACATGAACTTCTCAAAAGGCGCAGATCTCTTAATCCACGACTCTGAGTACCTGGAGAACGAGTACAAAATCATGAAGACTTGGGGGCATTCGCTTTATACGGACGCTCTTCGTCTTGCGCTTGAAGCTAAAGTAAAAACATTCGGACTATACCACCACAATCAGGACCACACCGATGAGATTATGGATAAGATGGTTGACGACTGCAACTCGATAGCTGCCGCTCAAGGCTCCACGCTCTCCTGCCTTGCGGTCTCTCAGAATATGGAATTCAGCCTTTAGTCTTTCCTCTTTTTAATCGCCAAAGCTTATTCCTATATCCCTAGCAGTTCTCACCGTATCACTTTCAAGAGAGACCAGTTTTATATGGCCAATCGCATCTTCAAGCGGCACGCCTTTAACGTCAGGGGGAACAAGAGCGACCATTTTCCCAAACTGTTTTTCTTCGATCAATCTTACGGCAGCAGCGCCGAAGCGAAGCGAGAGCAGCCTATCGAAAGTTGTAGGGGAGCCGCCGCGCTGCAGATGTCCTAGCACCAGCGACCTTGTATCCTTGCCGGTTTTTTTGGCTATTTCTTTCGCAACATATTCTCCAACACCGCCCAGAACAACATCCTGTCTGCCGACTTCTCCTGAGCCCTTGTCAATTGCCCTACCCCCTTTGGGAGCTGCTCCTTCTGCCGCAACAACAATCGCGTAACGCTCGCCTTTTATATCGCGCTCCATTATGTGCTCGCAGATTTTGTCCATGTCAAAAGGTATTTCGGGTATCAATATCACGGAAGCAGAGCCCGAAATGCCGCTGTTCAGAGCTATCCAACCTGCGTGCCTGCCCATAACTTCAACAACCATTATGCGCTCATGAGATTTTGCGGTTGAATGAAGCCTGTCTATAGCCTCTGTCGCTATGCTCACAGCAGTATCAAATCCAAAAGTGATAACAGTCGCCTTAAGGTCATTATCTATGGTTTTCGGCACACCGATTACAGGGATGCCTTTGCTGTAAAGGTCGTGGGCAATTTTTAGACTCCCGTCCCCTCCTACAGCCACGAGACAATCGAATCTCAGTCTTTTAAAATTCTCAACAACCTTGTCCGAAACATCGCGTATCTCGGTCTCGCCCGCCATGTTGGTTATCGGCATCTGAAAAGGGTTGCCTTTGTTGGTGGTGCCGATTATGGTCCCTCCAATGCTCGAAATTCCCCTAACTCTTTCGGGCGTAAGCGGAATTATCTCGTCTGTGTTCAGAAGGCCTGTGTATCCGTTCTTGATGCCGTAAACCTCCCATCCCCGGTGGTAGGCAGACATAACCACAGCTTCTATAACAGCGTTAAGCCCGGGGGCATCCCCTCCGCCAGTATTTATCGCTATCTTCATTCCCCTTGCCATAAAAACCTCCTACAACAAATCAGATTTCAGACAGCCGTCCGGCTGCGATGCATACCATAAAGTTTATCATAACTCAGGCTTTTATTTGACCTGAAAACGAATCGAGAGTCTTAAGCAAAGCTTCGGCCTTCTTGAGAGTTTCGTAATATTCCCTTTCAGGATCAGAATCAGCAACAATGCCAGCCCCTGCCTGCACATAAGCTGTACCGTCTTTGATTACAAAAGTCCTGATAATAATATTCAGATCCATATTTTGAGAAAATCCTATGTAGCCGAGCGAGCCGGTATAAGGGCCGCGGGCCACAGGCTCAAGCTCATCAATTATTTCCATACACCTGACCTTAGGAACACCGGTTATAGTGCCTCCGGGGAACCTGGCATTTATAACGTCAAAGCAGGTGTTGTCTTTTCGCAGAATGCCTTTGACATTTGAAACAATATGGATGACATGTGAATAGTCCTCAGTTATCATCAATTCGTCAACGCTTACGCTGCCGTACTCGCAGACCCTGCCCATGTCGTTTCTTTCAAGATCTATAAGCATGATATGCTCCGCCCTCTCCTTTTCATTCAGCAAAAGATCTGCCCTCAGCGTCTCATCTTCTCCTGTATTTATGCCGCGCGGTCTTGTGCCTGCTATCGGTCTAGTCTCGACTATACCTTCGCAGACATTTACAAGCCGCTCTGGTGAAGAGCTGACAATCTGGTAATTTCCAAAATTCATAAAAGCCGCAAAAGGAGATGGATTGATGGAGCGAAGCACTTTATAAATCTCCCAGGGTCTTATACCCGACACATCAGCAGAAATACGCTGGGAAAGATTGGCCTGAAAAATATCGCCCGCAGAAATATATTCCTTTGCCCTGCTTACAATTCTCATGTACTGCTCTTTGCCCATTTCATGTCTAATCTCACATGCCCGTTGCAAAGGCCTTGCAGGTGAAACTTCAACAGTCCGGCTTGCTTGTTCCGCAATAGCACAGCATTTGTTGAGATTATCAAGCGCTTCATCATAGGCGGCACCCCAGTCAATCTGAGCGATGTCCCTGTAGCCGAGTTCCATTTCCCTTGCGCCGGGGCAGATTATAAACCATGCCTTTTGGATCTTGTGATCAAAAGCAGCCACCTTGTCGAAAAGCATAAAATGGGCATCAGGCAAATCCAGATCGTCAACAGCATTATGAGGTATCTTCTCGATATGCCTAACAAAGTCGTAACTTAACATCCCTGCCGCCCCCCCCTGAAACGGCGGCAATTCGGCGTTGGGAAGCTGAGGGTAAGAAAATATGAGTTCTTTCAAGCGTTCAAGCGGCGGCCTGAACGAGACCGAGCTGCCGGATTTAGATGCCACGCTAACCTCGCCGTTTTTAGCCGAAAACGTGATATACGGTTCAAATGCAAAAAAAGAATATCCCGCAATCTTCTGGCCGCCTTTGAGGCTCTCGAAAAGCAGACTGTTCGAGTTCGGGGCAAACGCTTCATAGAGCACGGCCGAATTACTATATGGAATCTCGCGGTAAAGCGGTGGAATGCCGCCTTTGAGGCTCTCGAAAAGCAGACTGTTCGAGTTCGGGGCAAACGCTTCATAGAGCACGGCCGAATTACTATATGGAATCTCGCGGTAAAGCGGTGGAATGCCGCATTTGGAAACAATACTCAAAAAATCTTTCTTTGAAATATTAATCTTTGAGTTAGGCATTCAAAACGAATCTTACGAACAAAAATTATCCATAAGATGCCTTCTTTTAGGCGGTGAGTATTTCGAGTGCTATGAGTTCTATCGCCTTAACAGGATCTTCCTGCTTCAGTATACCGCGACCCATAACAATGTAGTCTGCACCATCGTGCAAAGCAGCACGAGGTGTGGCTGTGCGCATCTGGTCGTCCGGCAGCGTCCATGAGGGCCTTATCCCAGGGGTGACAACAAGAAAATTATCGCCGCAGCTTTTCTTTATGAGAGCAACCTCCTGAGGTGATGCAACAACCCCGTCAAGTCCTGCTTTTTGTGCCAGCAGCGCAAGATGCTTTACCTGATTTTTAACAGTGTGCTGAATGCAAAGCTCATTTTTAAGCATCTCGCTTTCAAGACTTGTAAGCACCGTAACACCTATCATCTTCGGTTTTTGTACTCCGTTCTTTTCGCAAAAACCGGCCACATCGTACCTGCAGCGCTTCATCATATCAAGTCCGCCAGAGGTGTGCATATTGAACATATAAACTCCGAGCCGAGCAGCCGCAACAGCCGCTTTAGAGACGGTATTCGGAATGTCATGGAACTTAAGGTCTAGAAATACTCTTTTGCCTTTTGCATGAATTTTATCAACTATTGACGGCCCTGTAGTTACGAAAAGCTCAAACCCAACCTTGAAGATATCGCAGCTTTCCGAAAGCATATCAACAATGCCAAGCGCCTTGTCAGCGTCCGAAACGTCAAGAGCGATTATGAGTTTGTCTTTCCAAGCCATATCACATCCTCGGTAAAGTTATTTCCTTCTGAGCCTGATATTTGCCTGCCTTATCCTTGTAGGAGGTTTCGCATAATTCTGCGGCCTGAATAAAAAGAAGCTGCGCAATGCCCTCGTCAGCATAAATCTTTGCCGGCAGCGGGCCGGTATTCGAAATCGAAATCGTTACATAGCCCTCCCATTCAGGCTCAAGCGGAGTAACATTTACAACGATGCCGCAGCGGGCATAAGTTGACTTGCCAAAACAGATTACCACCACATCCCTTGGAATCCTGAAATATTCGAGCGACCGCGCAAGCACAAAAGAGTGAGGAGGGATTACGCAAACGCTGCCCTTAAAATCAACAAAACTTTTGAAATCGAAATTCTTGGGGTCAACCACGGTTGAGTTGGTGCTGGTGAACATCTTGAACTCATCGCAGATGCGCATATCATAGCCGTAAGAGCTTGTTCCGAAAGATATGACTCCTTCTCGCTTCTGAGTATTGCCGAAAGGCTCTATCATGCCTTTGGCCGCCATCTCCCTAATCCATTTATCGTTTTTTACCATAGCTGGTGAGCCTTCCCTTGTTCTGAGTGCCTGTAAAATAGCATAGATAAAGGTTTGCAGGCAAGGATAGAAACTGTGCTGTTATAATATGCAATGCTTAAGCGAGTCCTCATCGCATATCACCAATTCCCGCCGCTCATGGACTACCTGAAAATAGCGTTCGAGAAAAGAGGAATTGAGGTGAAAACTTTTGTTATGGAGACGAACCACTGGTTCGACAGATTCATAATCCATAATGTGGACAAGCAGTTGTGGAACCTTAAACTTTTGGCCAAGGGCAAGAGCGCGTTTGATAATCATCCTCTTTCCCATCTCCGTTACAGAAGTGAGCTAATAGAAAATCTTGTGGATTCTTTTAAACCCGACCTGTTTTTACTCATTCGAGGATGGAGGATTACAGAGCAATCTATTAAGAACATAAGACGCAAAACAAAGGTGATGGGCTGGTGGATAGAAAAAGAGGACAAGTTCGACTCGGTTCTCGACGAGATTGCCTTTTACGACCATTTTTTCGCGATAAGCTCCAACAGTGTTGACACCGCAATAGCGCATGGACATAAAAATACAAGCCTTATGTATCAGGCTGTTGACTCATCGCTGTTCCGGCCGATTGATGATATCAAGCCTGTTTATGACTGCTGCTTTGTGGGTGGTTGGAGCGATAAACGGCAGAGGATTATTGAGCAGGCAGTCTCGCTCACCGAAAAAGTAGCGATCTACGGCCCGCGCTGGCGCAAAAACAACTCTGGCAATCCTAAAATGCTCAATTCGATAAAGGCCGATTTCATCGAAAGTGAAGAGCTGGTAAAGCTGTACAACCGGAGCAAAATTGTTTTAAACAGCACCAACTGGGGAGATGGCTCAACGCGTGGAGGCATGACGCTTAGGGTGTTTGAAGCTCCAGCCTGCGGAGCCTTTCTGCTTTCGGACGAATCAGGAGATATCGAAAAAATACTGCCCCAAAATACACATATCGGAGTTTATAAAGACTTAGAAGATTTCAGGAACAAACTCTCATATTATCTTTCGAATGAGGCCGAAAGAAAAGAAATCGCACTAAATGCTTACAATCAGGTAGTAACACATCACACTTACGATAATGTTGTCGAAAATATTATCACGTCTTATTCAAACCTATGTAACCTTCCTTAAATAAAAGCAGGCCTGATCGCCCCGGTCTTCGGAGTTCAGTTTTTTTGCCTTCTCTTCGAACCGTTTAATCTGCTCTTTCGTAAATATAGAATTTTCGGCGCTTACGGAGTACGAGCGAGGATCCCGCAAAGGTATGTTGTTTATGTACTGCTCGCTTCCATAAAATTGAAATGCGGTTGAGTCGCAGAGAACATCCATGATCTTAAATCCGGCCTTATCCGCAAGGATTTCCATGCTTTTGCGCGTATGGATAAACGTGTGGCGCGGCGCATCAAGCTGAACCCAGTCGATGCCATAATGTTCCCAAGAGTAAGAATCAGCAACAGGAATACGGATAAGCGCAACACCGTCCGGCAGCATAAGCCTGTTTAGCTGTTTTAATGCGTCAAGCGGGTCGAGGATATGTTCAAAAGCATGATGCAGCATCACAAAAGAAAAAAGACCGTCAGCTTCACTCAATGTCCGCTTCAATACCTTCACACCGTTGCGATAATATATATCCGAAACGATAAAAGGGTCTATGCCTGTAAGATTCTTAAAACCAAATACCGAAAGCTTCAAAAGCATTTTCCCGGCGCCGCACCCAACCTCAAGAATACCGCTATTTAATCCTGCGCCAGCACGACTAAGCCATTCAAAATGCCTTTCTATACCATGTGCCTTTAGATAAATTTTTCCTATAAGATTCTCGTCGCCGAGAATATGCGCGGCGTATCTGCGTTTAAAATATCCGGCCAGCTTATTGGACTTCTTTTCAAAAGCCGGCTGCAAAGAATAATAGTCCGACGGATAATACCCTGAAATATCACTCGGGATATTATCAAGCTGCAGGCAGCCGCAAACAGCGCATTCTATATAATTAAATTCATCTCTAGAACCAAACATCATCTCACAAGCGATATGAGTTTGGTTGTTCCGGATGTTGCCGCAAACTCGACATTCTTTCATGCTGCGAGGTTCCCCTCTTCTTGCTCTGTCAAATTCATATATTCGTATTTTATAATAATCAGTTGTAAATTTTATAAAACCATAGGTGAATATCTGTGTATATTTTGGGGCTGGCCGCATTCTATCATGATTCGGCTGCAGCGCTGCTGCACAACGGACAAATCGTTGCAGCTGCTCAGGAAGAGCGTTTTACGCGCAAAAAACATGATGCTTCATTCCCTGCAAACGCTATCAGGTTCTGCCTTGATGAAGCCGGGGTGCAGATAGAAGAGCTATCGGCCGTGGCCTTTTACGATAAGCCTTTTATTAAATTCGAAAGACTGCTAGAAACATATTATGCCTTTGCGCCTGCAGGCCTCAAATCCTTCACAGCAGCTATGCCTGTATGGATAAAAGAAAAATTGATGCTGAAAAAAATGATTCTAGACGGGTTGGCAGAAATCGAAGATTTTGACAAAGACAAAATCAGGCTGCTTTTCCCCGAACACCATCTGTCCCACGCAGCAAGCGCCTTTTACCCCTCGCCTTTTGATGAAGCGGCAATACTCACCATAGACGGGGTTGGAGAATGGGCAACCGCTTCTATATGCCATGGACAGGACAGCAAAATATCAATACTAAAGGAACTGCGCTTCCCGCACTCTCTGGGGCTTTTATATTCTGCCTTTACATACTATTTGGGCTTCAAGGTAAATTCGGGCGAATACAAACTCATGGGGCTTGCGCCTTATGGAAATGCAGATTCAGAAAGAACCGCACGCTATATCGAAATTATCAAAACCCATCTTGTCGATATAAAGGATGACGGTTCAATATGGCTCGATCAGGATTATTTCGATTATGCGACTGGACTAAAAATGACCAGCGATGAAAAGTGGTCCGGACTCTTCGGAATGACTAGGCGTTCGCCTGAGGCTGAACTTCTGCCCGAGCATTGCGACCTCGCAGTTGCAATACAAAAAATAACAGAAGAGATAGTTTTAAAAATGGCTGCCGAAGCCCGCAAGATTACCGGATCAAAGCGCATCTGTCTTGCAGGAGGCGTTGCTTTAAACTGTGTTGCAAACGGCAAGTTGTTATTAAAGGGCATTTTCGACGAGATATGGATCCAACCGGCTGCAGGAGATGCCGGGGGCGCGTTGGGAGCCGCCTACTGCGCCTATCACACTTACTTCAACAACGCCCGTACCGCCACAGAAAAAGCGGATATGATGAAAGGCTCCTATCTCGGTCCAGAATATTCGGATATCGAAATTCAGAAAACTGCAAAAAAATACAAAGCAGTCTATACGCATTATGCCGATTCAAACGAACTATTCGAAAAAACAGCTGGAATACTTGCCGATGGGAATGTGGTTGGATGGTTTCAGGGTCGTATGGAATTTGGTCCGCGCGCACTCGGAAACAGAAGCATTCTGGCTGACGCCAGAAACAGCGAAATGCAGAAAAAGCTGAACCTCAAGATAAAATTCAGGGAGGGCTTCCGCCCCTTTGCACCTTCTGTGCAGGCAGAGGAGTCGCAAAAATATTTCAAATTGGCGACCGACTCGCCCTACATGCTTTTGGTGGCGCCGGTGAAAGACAGCATAAGAAAACCGCTTCCGCCGAATTACCATTCTCTGACATTGAAAGAGATGCTTTATCACATACGTTCAGAAATCCCATCCGTAACGCACATTGATTACTCGGCAAGGGTGCAGACAGTGCACAAGGAAACCAATCCCCGCTACTGGGCATTGATAGATAAATTCAAAGAGAGGACAGGCTATGCCCTTTTGGTAAACACAAGCTTCAATGTTCGCGGAGAGCCTATAGTCTGCACCCCCGAAGATGCCTACAAATGCTTTATGAGAACCGAAATGGATTATCTTGTTCTGGGCAACAACATATTCGAGAAAAAACATCAGGCGGCATGGGCAGAAGAGAGAGACTGGCGGGAGGAGTACCAGCTTGACTGAAATCCCTGAAACAAAAAAAACATGGTTCGAGCAGAATCCTAAAAAAACCACCACCTTTTTGATCCTGATTTTTATAATAGCCGGATTCTTTCTGACCGAAATAATAATGCGGCTCTATCACAAAGAGTTCACCCTGCAGTTTTACATAAAAAGAGATTCGTCGCTGCTCAAATCATCCTATCCTGCACAATTTGACAGACAACTCGGCTACATTCCTAAACCGGGTTTTGACAGCTCAGAAAATATCTGGAACAAAAAAGTGACAATAATCGAAGACGGGATAAGAAGCAACGGCAATAATGTTCCGCTCAAAAACAAAGCGCCTCTCATCTTGGCTGTGGGTGATTCGTTCACCTTCGGGGATGAGGTTGAAAACAACGAAACATGGCCTGCATATCTCGAATCCATGACAAAGACAAAAACCTTAAACGGCGGGGTTTTTGGATATGGGCTGGACCAGATGATCGTAAGGGCCGAGATGCTCTATGAAAAATACAAACCGGACATCTTAATTGTAAGCTTCTTTGCTGATGGCATAGGCAGGTGTGAGCTCGAAAACCGAACCAACACGCCAAAGCCTTATTTCAGAATCAAAGATGACAAACTCATATTGAATACTTCGCATATAACAGACTTGGCCGTCACAAATCCGCATCCAATCTTCGACTCACTGAGAAATATCTTCGGATACAGTTTTTTTGCGCATCGCGTGATGTCCAAAAATGCGCCGACCATCTGGTATTATGGGACAACCCAATACTGGAAAAAAACCGGAGAAGACCCCGAAAAAGTGGCCTGCCTTCTGATGAACAGATTAAAGGAATTTTCAATTAGAACAGGTGTAAAAACACTTGTGCTTGCGCAGTATCAGGCAAAAACCCCTCAGAAGAATATTGACAAGTCGGCACGGCTGATCAAATGCGCCTCTGATGCAAATGTCGAAACATTAGACCTGCTTCCTGCGCTTGCAAAAATGAAAACAACCGATCCGGACCAATACAGCAAGCTGTTTGTCTGGCACATGTCAGCGTCCGGCAACAGGTTTGTGGCGCAGGAATTGAAGAAATATTTAGAATCCAAGGGTTGGATATAACAAGGGGGTCGAGAAGATGTCTTTAATAAAAGATTTGTGGGGCTTTTTAAAAGAGCGCAAAAAATGGTGGCTTCTGCCGATGATTATAGTGCTGTTGCTGTTCGGAATAATTATAGTTATGTCGAGCGGCTCAGCGATAGCTCCGTTCATATACACCATATTTTAAAAATGCGAAAAGACAAAACCGGCAATAAAAATTTGGAGACGCTTGCTGTTCTGGCAGCCGCCTCGCTAGTAGCGGCGCTGCTTTTTAAAAGCAACTTATTTATCTATGCAGCCTTGTGCCTCTTGGTTATAGGCCTGTTCTTCAAGGCACTTTCGAATAAAATTTCGAATGCTTGGCTGAAGTTTGCAGAAGTTGTGGGAAGCTTCAACAGCCGTATCATACTTTCCCTCGTATTTTTTCTCATATTGACGCCTATTGCGCTGCTCTATCGTTTTTTCAAAGGCGACTTCATGGGTCTAAAGAAACGCAAAGAGGGCTTAGAAACCTGCTGGGTTACCAGAAATCATAAATTCGAAGCCAAGGATATCGAGAACCCGTGGTAGAGGCTCTATTTAGACAACACGCTAAAAAGCTTCGATGAAAGAAATACTGATCCTCGATACCGGCAAGGAGTGGGGAGGCGGTACCAACAGCCTGATCGAGCTTCTCAAAAGAATCGATAAAAGCAGATACCATTTTACAGCCCTCTTTTACCATAACTACAAAAAAAGCGGTGGCATAGACATCGAAACAGAGCTCAAAAAACTCGGAGTTGATGTAATGCTTATGCCGCAATACAAACAGCCTGCTGCGGCTAAAATACTCAAGGAGCTATTGCGAGCCACTTTTTTCTGGAACAAAGGGATGCTGCGCAAACTGGTGTTCCTTATTGACTACCGATTCAGAATCAAAGAAGACGCAAACAGAATATCGGTGCTCTTGAAAAACATGAATGCGGATTTGCTCTATATGAATAATCAGCTTTCCTCTAATTTTGAGGGTATTATAGCGTCGGACAAGACCGGCATTCCGGCTGTGCAGCACTGCAGAAAAGAACCCAAACTGAATTCTGCAGAAACTGCTCTTGCAAATAGAGTCGTAAAAAAAATCATCTGCGTTTCTACAGGCATAAAAGAAAGCCTTGTCAGCCAAGGCGTGGATGCATCAAAATGCACGGTTGTTTACAATGGAATAGATGCCGAAACGAAACCTCAGACAGCGCCCGAAAGAATCAGGGATGAGCTGAAAATCACGACAGATGAGATTCTAATCGGGACCGTCTGCTCGCTTATCAGGCTCAAGAGGGTGGAAGACCTTATAAAAGCTATGTCCATAATTGCACACGACTCATCCCTGCCTATAAAATGTGTTATCGTTGGCGACGGGCCTGAAAGAAAGAAACTTGAAGAACTTATGCAAGCAAAAAACCTTTCGGACAGAATAATATTTGCCGGATTTCAAAACGATGCCGTTTCATATACAAACGTCATGGATATTTTTGTGCTGACCTCCGAACAGGAAGGCCTGCCGAGAAGCATACTTGAAGCCATGCTTATGGAAAAGCCGGTAGTGGCTACCCGTGTAACAGGCACCTCCGAGGTTATTCAAAACGACGAAACTGGATATCTCGTACCTGTATCTCAGCCTGCTGCGATAGCTGCGGCAATTCTGAAGCTTGCAAATGACAGCCACCTTCGGAAAAGCATGGGACAGAAAGCGAAAAAAAGGGCAATAGAAGAATTCTCGGCCGGAAAATATATATCAGGCGTAGAAGAAGTCTTTTCTGAGGTGTTGGGGCATTGATAAATATCTTTCTTGCCTATATAGCATTGCCGTTTATCAATCTGATCCTTTCCATAAGAAAACGGCATGGCCTGAATAAAATTTTGGTGATACAGACCGCAAAAATCGGAGATATGATATGTTCCACGCCGGTGTTCAGGGAGATAAAGAGAAAATATCCTACAGCGCATTTGACCGTTTTTGCAGCTCCATCAACCATCGAAATTATTTCGGACAACCCTAATGTTGATGAAATAGTTTCGATTAAAACTGAAGAATATTCCGGACTTGGGGGCAAACTGAAACTTGCGGCCTTGATACGCGAGGGACACTATGATGCGGCCGTCTGCCTTAATCCGAATACTCTTTTTAGCCTCGCACTTTTTTGGGGGCTTGTGCCGGTGCGCCTGACCATATTCCCGAATTTCTGCGGACTTACCTTCCAAATCGCATCATATCTTTTCAGCGGAACAGAAAAACACATACAGGGCAGACTAACATCAGAAACATATTTGAGAATGCTTAAAAAAATTGGAATCGAAAGCATAGATACTAAAAAAGATATTTTTATAAACAACGATGCAGCATCCAAGGCATCAGAAATCTTGCAAAATATTAATAAACCTCTAATAGGAATTGGAGTTAGCAGCGGCAATAAGCTTAAAGAGCTCGGAGCCGGGAAGTTTGCAGAGGTTGTAAATATACTGCTCGACAAGATGAATGCTAATATAGTTCTGGTCGGCGCCTTCGATGAAAAACAGACAGCAGATGCAATTATCGCCTCGATAATAAGAAAAAATATGGTAACCGATGCAGTAGGCAAACTGAAGTTGAGAGAACTGCCCTCACTCATCGCAAGACTTTCTTTATTCATAAGTGTTGACACAGGGATCGCTTATATGGCCGATGCGCTCGGGATACCGGTTATTGATATTGCGGGACCCTCTGACATGGAAGACCAGAGACCTACAGGCGACAACTGCGCAATAATACAAAAAAACATTGCCTGTGCGCCCTGCTCACACTCCTTTAAAAGCCCTTACCACTGCGCTTTAGGCACACGCGAATGCATAGAAAGCGTTTCTGCCGAAGAGATATTCGGCGCTGCAGCTAAGATAATCAAAAATGCTGATTGTGATAAAATAGCCGGAATATGCGCGAACCTAAATCATACACGATAAGCATTCTCAAAAGAGTGCTTCCATTTTATTGCAGAGGGCTTACTCTGGATGTCGGGGCGGGCAGCGGGAAATACGCCGGGCTTATAAAAAAATATGCGACAGATTATATAGGCTTCGATAATTTAAGCAGTGCACGGCAGTTTGGAGATAAAGTTCCTGCCCATATAGGCTTCATCGGCAACGTGATGAATATACCTCTAAAGTCTGGCGCAGCCGAAACCGTAATATGCTCTCAGGTAATAGAGCATGTGCCTGAACCGGGAGAGCTTATGGCAGAACTCGCAAGAGTATGCAAATCAAACGGGCATATATTCCTCGCAACCGGGTGGATGGCGCCTTATCACAAAGAGCCTCTCGATTATTTCCGCTTTAGCAAGGACGGGTTTCGGCATCTGTTCGAAAAAAACGGAGTTGAAATGATCGAGCTTATTCCAAACGGGGGGGTCTGCACTTTTCTTGTTTGGTATCCTATGCGATTGATCGAGCTGAAATCGAAATGGTGGAGGCGAAAACTGGGAAAAATAATACGGCCCTTAGAGCTCCTCGCTGAATGGGTTGACGAAAAGATCGATACAAGCGACCACAGCATCGGTTATTTTGCGGTAGGCCGAAAAACTGCAAAACAACCTTAGTCCACTGCCTCCTAATGAATATAAACATTCATAGGCTCGAACATACTGCGCTTTTTTGCCTCTGCGTACTGGTATTCGTTCTGCCCATAGCACACACCATCACAGTGCGTTCCTTTGCCATCGGCATAACGATTGCAGCTGTTTTAGGGCGGTACTACCTATCCAGAGACTTCCGTTATATCAAGACCCCGTTTGAATTGCCATTTCTCTTGTTCTTCATAGCAATAATCGCATCACTGCCTACTTCGGTAGACATCCATAAAAGCTTGAAAGAATTATGGAGAGAGTTTTTGACTCCTGTTGCGGTCTTTTACACAATTTATTACGCGATTAAAAACGAAAAAGATGTCACAACCATAATGAAGGTTCTTTTTATTGGAAGCCTAATATTCAGCCTTTATTCGTTCATAGACTTTCATATTCATGATGGAACATGGGCCACATCTACATACAGAGCAGGTGGCCTGAGAGACCCAGGCGGTGGAGCTGCAGCAGGTCTTTATCACACCACCATAATACCGTTTGTTTTCTTCGCCCTCTTGTACGCAAAGGAGAGCATACACAAATTAGCGCTTGCCGCTCTTTTGATTATAAATACCTTAGCCTTGTATATAACATTTACAAGAGCGTCATATCTAGCTTTGGGGGTTGAGGCATTTGTGATTCTGCTGCTTTTTATCTCAGAGAAACGTTTCTCTAAACACCTGGCACCATCAGCAATATTAGTCCTGATCTCTATAGTATTATTGGCAAATATTACATTCAAAGGCGTCACCTTCCCCACAGCTTCTGAGTTCATGAAAATGCCCCCCACAGAGATAGCCTTAAAATTCGCTCAGGAAGAAAGAACAGGCACCGGTCATCGCTTGGCCATGTGGAAAACAGCTCTGGACAGGATTTCTGAGGAACCTTTTAAGCCACACGGCTACGGACGGTTTCTATTCGGGAGAACAGTAAGGAACGAAAGCAATAAAGATTTCATTTATGCTCAGGTGCATAACACCTTTATCGGTATGGCATTCGAGCTCGGACTTCAAGGATTGGCGGTTTTCCTATATATGATTTTATCGCTGGCTTTTTTTATCGCACTGGTCTGGAAGAAAACCGTTGCTGAAAAAAACAGTCTGGGACACTGCTTTGCCGGCGCATTGCTTGCTATGATGTCCGGATACTGGGTCAACAACTTTTTCGGCAGTTTTGATGCAGGCGACTCAAAGCTGCTCTTTATGGTCTTATTAGGCATGGGTGCGGCCTTGGCATACAGGCTTCAAAAATCGGACGAGAACAGAGTTTGATGATCAAAAAAATACTCTTTATACGGCGTGACAATATCGGAGACCTTATCTGCACCACTCCGGCAATACATGTGGCGCGAGAACATTTTCCTCAGGCAAAGATATGCGTGCTCGTAAACACCTACAATGCCGATGCACTCCTGGGCAATTCTGATATTGACGATATCTATGTTTACGAAAAAGCAAAACACTCCTCGAAAAATAAAATCACGGTTGCTTTCGACAATATGCGCCTGCTTATGAAAATACGTAGAGAGCGTTTTGATGTGGCGATAGCCTGCGGTTCTTGTTCGAAACGGCTTGAACGTTACACAAGGCTCACAGGGGCTGCAATGCGAGTAGGATATAGCAGAGAGGGATTGAAACACTCAGGATACAATGCCGCGGTTATTGAATCCGACGGCCCATTGCACGAGGTGGAGCGCACCTTTGGGCTTCTTTCGAAACTTGGAATAAGCGGCTCGCCACCTGCAATGAAAGTTTATCCTTCGGATAAAGAAAGAAAAAAGGTCGAAACTTTTCTGTCGGCATCAGGCGTAAAGCGGCCTGTTATAGCATTCCACATAAGCAGCAGAAAAAAAGACAATAGATGGTCAATAGAAAATTTCATTGCGCTCGGGAACCTTGTCTCAAAAAACCTGAAAGCCTCTATTCTTCTTCTCTGGTCTCCAGGCAGCGAAAGCAATGTATACCACCCCGGAGACGATGAAAAGGCCGAGGTTTTTACTGCTGCACTTGGGGCAAAAGCCACCGCTTATAAGACCAAAAACCTGAGCGAATTAATAGCTGCGCTCAGCGCAAGCAATCTTGTGGTCTGCTGTGACGGAGGCGCTATGCATATAGCTGCGGCGCTCGGGAAATCGATTGTTACTATTTGGGGATCAACTAGGCAGGATAGGTGGAGGCCGTGGGGAACAAGACATCTTATACTTCAGGACAAAAGCAAAAAAGCGGGGGATGTAAGCGTTGAGGCGGTTTTTAAAGGCCTGCAAGAAATCCTAGAAGAAGAACCTGCAGTTTAAACATCCGCGAAATGCTTGACATGTTTCCTGAGCAAATCCCTTATCATCGAGTCGCGAGCATCAGGAGCTGCATTAAGAACATTAGCAAATTGTGATAGAACAAACTTTATCTCATCAATAGAATGGCTGTCGCTGCTGTTAGCCACAAAAATCTTCTCATGTTTGCCAGGGACAGTACCCTCTTCAGCCGTTAGAATCTCTTCGAACAGCTTTTCACCCGGCCTCATCCCCACAAATTCTATCCCAATATCGCGGTAAGGCTCAAGGCCGTGTATCCTTATCAACTCTTCGGCAAGCCTTACTATCTTTACAGGTTCCCCCATATCAAGCACAAGCACCTGTCCTCCTGAAGCTAGAACAGACGCCTGCAAAACAAGGGATACAGCCTCGGGAATAGTAATAAAATATCTCTGCATCTCTTTGTGGGTTACTGTAAGCGGACCACCATGCTTCAGCTGCTCCATAAAAAGCGGAAGCACGCTTCCCCTGCTTCCCAGTACGTTCCCAAACCGCACCGAAGCAAAACTAGTGTTGCCAGAACCGTTGAAAGAATTGCAGATATATTCGGCCACTTTTTTTGTTGCTCCCATTACGCTCGTGGGCCTAACCGCCTTGTCTGTTGATATCATGATAAATTTATTCACATCATAGATAGCAGCAGCTTCGGCCAGATTAAAAGTGCCGAAAACATTTACCTTCACCGCCTCAGCAGGGTTGTATTCCATCATAGGAACATGCTTGTACGCAGCAGCATGGAAAACAATCTCAGGTTTCATAGAATCAAAAACTTCTCTGACCTTGCTTTTCTCCTTTATATCACCAACAACAAAAACGATACTGTCGATCATCTGCGGAAAGGTCCTTTTGATCTTCAACCCGATATTGTGCAGACCCGTTTCATCAATATCGAAAAGTATGATCTTTTTAGGTTCGAAACCGCTGACCTGCAGGGCGATCTCGGAGCCTATAGAGCCTCCGGCGCCTGTAAGAAGTATTGTTCTGTTTTTTAGAAATTCTCCTATCTCAAGATAATCAACGCTTATCTTCTGCCTGCCGATTAGGTCCTCGATGCTTATGTCCTCCAAATCCTGCAAATTGACTTTAGAACCTTGAAAATCATATATCCGGGGAACGATCTTTATCCTTGCGGCACCGGCGGTCTTTGCAGAGTCGTATATTTGTCTTATGTTTTTGTGATCTAGGGAAGGAATTGCGATTATCACAACTTCTACATCATTTTTCCTAATCTCATACTCAAGGCCTGCGATAGTATTTAAGACTCTCACGCCGTGTATGTAAGTTCCTGTTTTATTAGCATCATCATCAAGAAGCCCTATAGGGTTCAGGGAGGAAGAAGCACGTCCCAGAATATCCCTAAGAATCATCTCTCCTGTATGGCCCGCGCCCACCACTATAGTTTTGCTGCCCTGTCTTTTCTGGTTTTGCTTTAAGACTATCTCTAGGAAGAGCCTCTTTGACAATCTTAATCCTGATATCAGAATAAGCGATATTGCGCTATCCATCAGAAAAATGCTTCTCGGGAACCTGCTAATTGGCAATGCATCAAAAGGGTATACTGGTAATTGCAGCGGAAGTGGAATAAAGATGAGAACCATAAGAACCATCTCGGATATAAGCAACCCTTTGATTATATTGAAAAGCTCATTAATACTGACAAAACGCCAGGTCATACGGTAGAGTCTGAAAAAGAAAAGCGCCGCAACCTTCACCGCAATAAAAAATGGCAACGATGCAAGCATCGCATCTAAGTAATGCTCCGGGATATTGAACTCAAACCTAAGCAGAAAACAGAGATACAGAGAAACAGCGATAATAACAGAATCCACCGAAACAAAAAACAAGGTGCGCTTGATATGCGTTGGACTGAACAGGTCTTCAATAAAACCTTTCATCTTCAGTGTTCTATACCCTCCTGTTTTGCAACTTTAAAAAATGTCATCCAGATAATCCTTAGGTCCAGCATCAAGGACCTGTTTTTAAGATAGTATTCATCAAATTCAACCTTAACCGGTATCGGCAGCTCATCACGGCCGTTAACCTGTGCCCATCCTGTAAGCCCCGGGATAATCTGGTGTATGCCTTTCTGTGTCCTTAATTCTATTAAATCGTCCTGATTAAAAAGCGCCGGCCTCGGTCCGACAAAACTCATATCGCCCTTAATTATACTATAGAGCTGAGGCAGTTCATCGAGGCTCGATCTTCTCAGAAAGCCGCCTATCGCAGTGATGTGGCTGTCCGCTTCCTTAAAAAGATGGGTGGGAAGCGCCGGCGTGTCGGTTTTCATTGTTCGGAATTTTGGCATCCTAAAGATTGTGTTGTACCTGCCGACCCTGTCGGACCAATACAGCACAGGACCTTTTGAAGTAAGCTTCACCGCGAGGGCAGTAATCAGCATAACCGGCAGCAGCATTAACCCTATTGAAAAAGAGAGCAGGATATCGAAAAGGCGTTTTAACATTTTTATGAAATAAAGTCAGCCACCATGCTTTTTATGCCCTCATCCACCGTCAACTTGGGCTTCCATCCGATTATGCGTCTAAACTTTGAGCTGTCAACAGCTAAAGAACCTGTAAGTCTTTCGAGCACAGGTCGCAAAGGCGGCATAGCGACCGATATAGCAGTGAAGAATGATTCAGGAATGTTTATCAGCAGCGGTTTTATGCCCATCGCATCGGCTATTCTTTTTATCAGCTCCAGGGTGGAAATGTCTTGGCCATCGCTGAGCAAAAACATATGGCCCGCAGCATCCGCATGCGTTGAGGCGGTAGTTATGGCATGCGTAAGATTTTCTAGCCCAATCAAACTGCGCTTGTTTTTGATGCAGCCAAATGGAAGCGGCATTTTTCTGTGTATGTATTCCATAAGTTTCAGCATATTTCCTTTGACGCCAGGGCCGTAA
Source organism: Nitrospirae bacterium MYbin3 (assembly GCA_002753335.1). Classification (GTDB taxonomy): domain Bacteria; phylum Nitrospirota; class Thermodesulfovibrionia; order Thermodesulfovibrionales; family Dissulfurispiraceae; genus MYbin3. The sequence continues at coordinate 60,518 of PEAD01000004.1, read as the reverse complement.
ACGAGTGGCAGCCTTAAAACAACCGTTTCGAGCCCTGTATTTTTAGAAACTTCATTTATGATTCTTTCAGCCTCCATTTTTGAAACAGCATACGAGTCTTGGGGATTTGGCATATCGTATTCTCTAAATGGCCGTTCTTTTGTAGATTCACCGTTGACCTTTATAGTGCTGGCAAAGACCAGCCGCCGAACACCTTTTGATGCAGCAGTGCGTGCGAGCTGCTCTGTGGCTGCTGCATTGACAGCAATAAACTCAGACAGAGGATCAGCAGCTTTATCTTTCATAATATGAACCCGGGCCGCAAGATGAACTACAGTATCCACTCCCTTTAATACGGAATCCCAGTTGGTTTGAGGGCCTATGTCGCCGACAACTATACGCTCGACGCCTGCAACAATACCGGCTTCATCGCTTCGCACAACCCCGCGCACAGCAAAATCCATATCTAAAAGGCTCTTGCATAAAGCTTTTCCTATAAAACCGTTAGCGCCAGTAACGAGTATATTCATTCATGCCTTCGCAAGCAAATTATCATAAACCGCCAGGGTATCCTTTACGACTTTGCCTGTAGAGAATTCGGATTCGGCCATCTCCCTGCCCTTAGCGCCCATATCCAAGCGAAGCTGCTTGTCAGCAATAATAAGTGCCAATGCTTTGGACAGGGCTTTAAAATCCCGTGCCGGAACAAGCAACCCGTTTACACCATGACGCACAGCTTCACGGCATCCCTGGACATCGGTAGTCACAATAGGTCTTCCGCAGGCGGCCGCCTCTATCAAGACCTTCGGCAGCCCTTCCCGATAGGAAGGGAGACAGACTATATGCGCTTGCTTCAAAATCCCGGCCACATTATCACTATGGCCCCAGAATTCAACCGCACTGTTTTTGCGCCATTCTTCAAGCTGCCCCTGAGAGATAGCTGCCGGATTTTCGCAGTCAGCCTCCCCGACAACAACAAAACGCGCAGCAGTTTCGTTTTCTTTTATAAGTCCTGCCGCGTCCACAAACTCTTTCACTCCTTTATCCCATAGCAAACGCGATACCATAACTACAAGAGGCGTCCCCGCAGGCTCCGGCTCAAAACTGAATTTTTCGATATCAACGCCCGAGCCTCTTATCAAAACCGCGCGCTCAGGTTTTATAATGTTCGCGGAAACAAGCATTTCAATGTCATCAGGATTCTGAATGATAAGACGGCTGTTTCCTAAATTAAGAACAAACCTGAAGATCGTCTCGATCAAAGGACGCAGCGCCTTTGCCAACAATTCTCGCGAGGTGAACACATACCCCATGCCTGTAAGTGCGTTGACCACAGAAGGCACGCCTGCAACCTTAGCTGCGACAGAGCCGTATATCACAGGCTTCAAAGCCACATGATGCACTATGTCAGGACGCTCGGAACGGTAAAGAGAGATCAAATCAAATAGAAACCCCAGCTCCATGAAAGGATTCTTGCTGCGCCTGCTAAGCTCTATCGGAATGAGTCTCAGCCCCTCACCTGTAATGTGTCCAGCATGATTTCGTACACGGGTAGCAACCACAACATCGTAACCTGCATCGCGTGCCGAGCAAGCCAAAGAAAGCCTATGGGAACAAAAATACCAGTCCTCAGTTACAAGATAAAGTATTTTAGGCTTATGTGGTGTCATATCGGCAGGCTCTCGAGCAGTACAAGGTTCAACAAAACCGGTATGCGAATGATCTATTTTTCTATCGATAAGTCTTTTTTAATGAGAGTATCGCAAAGAGTGAATTTTTAAGAAGCGAGTAACATGCATACAATACAAACAGGCAACATTTTTCAGCAAAAAGACACCTGCTTACCCGATTTTTCCATGCTTTTATAAGTCTAATATTTCTCTTGAGAAATATTAATGAGCTAGCCGAAAAATTTGACATATGAATTCGATATATAGAAAAAGGCTCTTCCAGAAAATCAATCATTCCTTCCCTTGCTACTCTGAGCCAAAAATCAAAATCCTCTACTGTTATAAGATCTGGAGATTCATCAAAAAAGATATGGTCTTCTCTCCCTTTCCATCTGAGCATAACAGTGCAGCACATTATAAAATTGTTTGATAAGAAAAGCCTTTTGAAGCACTGTCCACGCTTAAAAGTCCATTTCTCCGGCTTTTTCCTTTTCACTATTGTCTCGTCATGCATAATAAATGCTTGGGAGTAGAGCAGACGTATATTTTCATTATTAGTCATGAAATTTATCTGCTTCTCAATTTTTTCTTTGAGCCATAAGTCATCTGAGTCTATAAATGCTATGTATTCTCCACGTGCATTGCCCAACCCAATATTACGAGGTCGAGCTGGGCCGCCCGAATTGAATTCCAACTCAATCAGTCTGATTCTGTCATCTTTAGAAGCATATTCCCTGACAATATTCCTACTTTTATCGGAAGAACAGTTATCAACTATTATCATTTCCCAATTCTCATATGTCTGCGATAGTACAGACTCGATCGTCTCGGCTATGTAAGGCTCTGCGTTGAACATTGGGGTGACAATCGAAACAAGAGGCTTCATTTCCTGTCAACCCCCTTCTCCAATAGATCAAATATCTTGCAGACCTCATCTTTAAGCCTGTCCTGAAACTGAAACTTGACGGTTTCCATGAGCAAATCATTGCTGACAGTTATAGGCGAGTAATCCCGTTGGTCCATGCTGTTTGTGCTAATATTAATCTCTTTTTTATATCGGTCGCTATACACTTCCTTCACAATTTCGGCTATATCTATTAAACGATGCGAACAGCCTGTTGATACGTTATAGGTAGCCCCCTCTGCCCTGTAAGATACAAGCAAGGCATCGACAATGCGGCAAATATCGCCCAGCCATATAAAATCCCTGTATGCCCGGCCATTTGAGCTGAGAGCTATCACCCCTTTCTCAAAAGCGGACCTGACCAGATCATTAAGCAGCAGATACCATTTTGTAGAACCAATCTGTTTTGGTGCTCCGTACCCGTTTGTCGGCCTTATAATAGTGAAGGGCAGTCCATGTGTTTTGTGAAACTGTTTAACGTAATATTCTCCAAAAAGATGCGTTATTCCATAGTCGTTTACCGGCAATAGAGGAGAACTCTCACTTACCACTCCTTCCGATGCTCCGTAAACATGAAAAGTACTCAGATAAACAAACCTTTGTATGCCATTTTTTATAAGAGCCCCGATTATATTCCTTGTTCCGAGCGCATTTACAAGAAGCGCTTTTCTCGCATAATCCGAAACAAAAGAGTCATTAATGCTTCCGGCATGAATGCAGCAATCAAATTTCTGTTTCAGTACAGATTCGAGCTCCCCCGCATCTTCTAAGTTAGCTCGAAACAACTGAACCCTTGGATCATAAGACACACTGGAGGAATGCGACAATACAGAAACATCATACCGCTTATCGCAAAAATAATCGGTAAGCCATGAACCCAGATAACCAAACCCACCTGTTATAAGCAGTTTCATTTATAAACCCCAGTCATATGCTATTTCATCTATGGCTGCACTATCTGCCTCAGTAGGGTCATGCTCTATATTAGCTATATTAAGAAGAAGGTTGAGGTTTGTATCAAGACCTTGAAAACCACTCCAGATACCGGACGGCACGGTCAAGCGCATGTAATTGTGCTTTGAAAGAATCACTTCGAAGAAATTCCCATAAGTAGAGCTGTTACGGCGATCATCATACAGAACAAATTTTATACACCCTGAGGGAACCACGAGATTTAGCGTCATACGTTTGTGGCGCTTCCAGGCCTTTATCTCTCTGTTCTTTACCGTCGAGAAGTAGGCCTCTCCAAATCCAGCAAATCCAGGCTCGCTGCTCTTTATTGCATGCAGAACATCTCCCTGAGGATGAGGAATAATCTTAAGGGGGGTAAGAATTACCCCGTCAATCCTTATCCCGCCCACCTTATTCTCTTTCTTTCTGCAATAGCTTCATATTCGGCTATCTGACCTATCGTGTACGAAAATATGTCTCTTCCTTTATAAAACTCATAGTACCAGAGCGTCGTGAATTTGATCATGTTGTTATAATCCAGAGCTGGCTGCCAACCGAGATGATATAAAGACTTGTCACAGTTCAGCTTAAGAAGCCCGGCTTCGGCAAATACAGCATTATCAGATATTTTATAGGCCTGACGAGAGTCTTTGAACCCCCATACCCTAGCCATATCTTCAATGAGTGTTTTTACCGAATAGTTATTTTCGGTATGCGGTCCGAAATTGAAAGCCTCGCCGTTAATGCTGGGGTTCGTCTTAAGTTCAGTAGCCAGAGACAGATACCCACTTAGGGGCTCTAATACATGCTGCCATGGCCGTGTTGCATTGGGCATACGCATCTCAACAGTTCGTGCTTCGCTCCAGGCCCGCATGCTGTCAGGCACTATACGATCCGCTGCCCAGTCTCCGCCACCCACCACATTACCGGCCCTAGCTGTAGCAGCCTGCACCATAGAGCCTTTTAAAAAAGATTGGAAATATGATTTAAAAATAAGTTCTGCTGCCCCCTTGGATCCACTGTAAACATCCTTGCCTCCAAGCCTGTCGATTTCTCTATAGCCCCATACCCACTCCACATTATCGTAACACTTGTCGCTCGTTATGATAACAGCGATGCAAGGATGATTGATGCGCCTTAAAGCCTCCAGCACATTTGCGGTACCGATAACATTTGTTGAAATGGTCTCTATAGGGTCTTTATATGAAAGCGAGACTATGGATTGAGCCGCCAGATGAAACACAAAATCCGGTTTTACATGATTGAGCAGATTGACCACACTACTGAGATCGCGTATATCATCTGTTGTGTGGTTTATCTTTTCACTCAACTTCAGGACTTCAAACAAAGATGGCTCTGTTGGAATATCTTTCGATATGCCGAAAACCTGCGCTCCAAGCTTTAAAAGCCACGCCGAAAGCCAGCTCCCCTTAAATCCGGTACTGCCTGTAATAAGAACTTTCTTGTCTTTGAATTCATTGCCAAACATACATACACCTACCAGATTACCCAAGGCGCGGAACCCTGTGCATACAGCTCGTTTAAAAGCGTATAGTCACGGTAAGTATCCATGGGCTGCCAGAAGCCATCATGCTCATGCACCATCAGTTGACCGTCCCGCACCAAGTTGCGCATCGGCTCTTGCTCAAAAACCAAATCCCCGCGGGCATCAAGATAATCAAACAGCTCCTTCCGGCAAACAAAGAAGCCTCCTGATATCCTGCCTCCGCTGGCCTGAGGCTTTTCGTTGAACTCGGTTACCCTGCCGTCCGAATCGCTCATGAGTTCACCAAAACGGCCCGGTGGTCGCATTCCGCTAACGGTCAGTATTTTACCGTGGCTGCGGTGAAAAGCTATAAGCTTTGTTATATCCACATTACCGACACCATCCCCATAGGTGAGCATGAAGTCCGTATCCCCTTCAAGGTAGCGTTTCACCGCCCGGATGCGAGCTCCTGTCATTGCATTTTCTCCAGTCTCGGCCAGAGTCACCTGCCAGTCAGATTCTGAATGCCGGCTATGGTAATCGATGGTCTTGTTGCCGCCCAATGTAATAGTGAAGTCGTTTGTGTGGGCTTCGTAGTTCAGGAAAAAATCCTTTATTACCTGTCCTTTATAGCCAAGACATAGGACAAACCTGTTATGCCCCCAATGGGAATAGTATTTCATTATGTGCCATAGTATCGGGAATCCGCCAACCGGTATCATTGGCTTGGGTATATTGTCAGCAACGTCTCTGATGCGAGTCCCATATCCACCGCAAAGTATCACTGTTTTCATGAATTTACCCCCTTGGATCTAACTGAAGAAAACGCCTAACAGACTCCCTTGTGACTGGTTCAAAATAGTCGCCGCGAATATCTTTTCCTAGAGCCTCATGCCGCTTGACGGTTTTTTCATCACGACTTTTATAATACAAAATTGCCTTCATTAATTCGTCTGAAGTATAACATAGGGACCATATGTCATCGGTTATATGATGGGGAACAGGAGTATAGGTAAGCCCGCTACTGCTTCCTACAATTATAACCGGAATCCCTCTGGCAAGAGCTTCCATGCATACACTTGAAGCGCTGCTGATCAAAAGGCTTGCTTTATTCATGCTGGTGTCAACATCCTCGTCCGAAAACTGGAAGCGATTGGGCCACCCAGAGCCGAAATATTTAAGAATTTGTTCGCGTTTATTGGTAGGATGCTGTTTGATAAGAAAGTGGCATGTTTGGAGCATTTTATTTTCCAGGCATGAAGCGGCAAGTTTCAAGATGTCGTTGCCCTCCCTCATCATGATAGGCAATGCAATTAAGATCGTGAATAATGAAGGATCTGGAACATCCTTTCTCTCGGCCCATACCCCACCAAACCTGAATGCCGGACCAACACCAACATCAAGGTTCGGACATGCCTGTCTTAATCTATCAACAAGCGCTTTACCAACTACAATGACATGTTGAGGGATTACTTCTCCAGCATATTCAGCATTGGATGGAAACAAACTAAGATATCTGTCCGGTGCAACAAAGCCCTGATAACCTACATGCGAAATTCCATTATAGAAACGCCTGAAGCCTGCGTTAAACCCGCGATCTACAACCTGATTTTCAAACCAATCAACAACCAATCTAAGACGAATCCCAGCCTCAGCCAACCTTTCGGCAAAACGATAATTTAGAAGCGCATCCATAGACCCGTAAGACGCTCGGTCTTGATATAATGCAGCTTTCATTAGGGGTGTAACATCCATATTAAGAATAGTCTTGGGCGTAAGCGCTATCTTGCCTACACGAAAGGGGTATCCAAGAGCGTAAAGATAATCAGCACAGGTCAGGAAAACCTCCTTTAACAGAAAGTTTTCACCTGATTTTAAAATACTTCGGTATGTCGCGATTATGTTCTTTACTTTATGCAGCGTGGGTACATAGAAAATAAGTCTCTTCTCATCCTCCGAAAGAAAATTTTGAAAACCTGTGTAATAACGGTCGGCAAAGGTTCCGTCCTTGAAACTGTTTTCAAAAACAAACACATCAAGCAAGGTTAGCGGCTTATCAGGAAAGCATCTGCGGCTGCATTTCAATACGTTCATTGCAAACATTCTAAGGAAAAACCTATACGCAGAAAGAATAAAGTGAGCTAAAAATCTCACCACAGATTTTAACCGTTGAAAAGCAGGACATTTGACATTCTCAACCCGTATTTTGCCAGACTGGGTCCTGAGAAGAAGGTTAACCGTTTCGGCCATAGCAACAGAGTTCACCTTTATGGTTCTTAGCGCGTAGCCTCTGCGCAACAGTTCCTGTATAAGTGCAAGATAACAACAATCAACATAGAATGAACTCAGAAGAACGTTTCTGCTCGAAAGGTTCGAGACCCACCAATCCATATTGTCGGCATTGTCAACAGAAAGCGAGTCTATAAGGGATATAAAAGGTTCACGAACAATCTCGGCTGTTTCATTTAATAAACGGGCCTGAATAGCGCTCAGGTATGATAAATCAAGGACATCGGGACCGTCTATTTCTTTAGCGGATTTTTCCATAATAGAATAACGTCAGAGAGTTCTGTCAGGTCATTTATTTTAGGACAAGTGACATCTTTAAATATCTCTTCATTGTGATTAATACGGGCCACAAACTTGACCCTGTTGGCTTGAGCGGCAGCGTAGTCGGTCCAGGCATCGCCTACGTAAACCGTCTTTTCCGCAACGATATCCGACAAAGACAGAATACTGCTGACTATGTCTATCTTGCTCCGGGGTGCGCCGTAAACGCCCTTAAAATAATCGTTCATTCGTCTCGATCTTAAAATCTCCTCTATCTCATCATGGGGTGTTGCGGTGCAGACAAAACAGCTGTAAGTTAACGCATTAGATTCGAGAAACTCTTTGGCTCCTTTTACATACGGCGCTTTTACCACCTCTTCCTTAACAAGATTAGAGAAGCTACTGCATAGCTCTTGAAAAATTTCATCGGTCAACGGCCTGCGCAGAAACTCAGAATAAAAATGCCTGAACTTGTCGAAACGCGAAACACCGCCGTGCATTAAATGATACTCTGCAACCTTTGCAACAACCTCTTCCCCTTCAGACTCAAACAGCCTCTGAAAGGCCTTGGTCTTTATATCCACCGACTCTACGAGAACGCCGTCAAAATCAAAAATTATCGCCTCAATCACCAAACCCACCTATGATAGTGCATGGAGCGCTGTCGAGCCCGCAGACCCTCAGCGGCAAAACCCATACATTTCTAAGCCCTGCCATATCGCATGAAAGATCCATATCTTCTATTATTACCGGCGGTTCACCGATGCCGTATTCTCTAAGCAAAGCCCTGTGCGCCTCTCTTCCCAACTCACGATTCCTGTACGATGAAACAGAAACCCAGTCTATTCCCAAAGCACGAATTGTAGGATATTTTATTCTCAATTCCCGTCCAACATCAGGATGTATACCCGGATTCTCTATGCAGTAAGCTTCTTCTCTTCGCCTCATACCCCACCCGGACCTTAACAACAAACAGTCTGTATCATGTTTTATCTGTTCAAACCAGCTTCCTGAAATCAGCATCTCAGAGGATAACAGTTCTATATCTATGACTTGAGGAGACTTGAAAAACCAAAATCCGGCAGGGTAGTCGGCAATCTTCTTGCCCTCCACAAAAAAGTGGTTGGGGGCGTCAACATGCGTTCCCCAGTGGTTCTCCATTGCAAACGCATATACGTTTGCGGAATCACCGTTGTCTATAGATTTAACGCTTTTGATGTCGATCGAAGCGGTTTTTCCATACACCGGAATTTTTAAGTCCAGCGGATATGAGAGATACTTATATGTCATTCGTTATTTATTTAAAGAGCCGTAATAAAAGGCATCTGGTAAGGGTCAGCGTTATAGTCTAGAGTTGCGATCGTTGATCATAATATTGTCATAAACAGGCAAGGGATTGACCTCCCTGTATATTGAGTAGATACTGTCGAGAATGCCCTGCCCCAAATCCAGATAGGTCCTGCAGTTGATGCGCTTTCCTATCTTGGGAGCGAAGGAGTAAGGTGTGATTTCGTAATGGAAGCCTTCTGTCGAGGGAAGATATGTTATATCCACCTTGTTGTCCAACATCTCACGGATCATCATAAGGAAATCTTTTATCCTGATCTGCTGCTGGCCGGTAATGATAACATGCTGGTCCGCAAAATCCTCGGACAGTATCTCGACGCTGCCGTGCGCAGCATCAACGACATGGATATATTCCCGCAGCTCCTCTCCGTCACCATGCCGCTCGATCTTGCCTTCGGTCAAGGCTTGTTTTATAAATTTAAAAATCGCATTTCTTTCGTCAGCGCGCGGACCGTACAGTGAGCCGTATCTTAAAATGGTGTAAGACAGGCCGTACACCTGCCGGTAATTCTCGATAAGAAGCTCGCACGCCTGCTTTGTGCTCCTGTAAAAAGATCCTGACCTGCTGTAAACATAAAGCGAACTGGCGAATACAAATCTCTTGACGCCGACTTTCCTGCTGGCCTCAAGAATGACAGCATTGCCCATAATATTAAAGCGGATACTGTGCAGCGGCTTCCTGCTCGCCTCTTCTATATCAGCTATCCCCGCAAAATTATAGACCACATCGCAGCCCCTTACAGCATCCTCCACCTTCTTTTCATCCATTATGTCTCCGACTATCATCTGCTGTCTGCAGCTAATATAAGGGGAATGCTTGAGGTCATAAACAATTACTTCATGCCCCGCCTCAGTGAGTGCGTCTGCAACATGACTACCCAAGAAGCCCGAACCACCGAAAACTATCACTTTCATTTGTGTGCCTCCAATCCTTTAAGAAGATTCTCGACCGACTGAAGCTCCATTGCAATACGCGACTCTTTAGCGTAAGAGCCGATATGCGGCGTAATAATAACGTTATCCAGATCCTTAAACGGGCCTGTGTAAGGCTCCTGTTCAAAAACATCGAGAGCAGCGCCTGAAAGCCGTCCTTCCTTGAGCGCAAGATACAGGGCATTCTCGTCAACAACCCCGCCTCTGGATAAATTGATTATCCATGCCCCCTGCTTCATTAGTTTTATTTCTTCGGCTCCTACTATCTTAGACTTTGACGATACATGGAAAGTCACAATATCGCTTCTGCCCAGAAGTTCCTGCAAGCTTACCATCTCAAAGCCCTCAGGCGCAGCATCAACCGCGACATCATAAAATATAATCTTGCATCCCAACAGCGCAAGCAGTTCGGCCGTCTTCCTTCCGATCCTGCCAAAGCCTATAATGCCGACCGTCTTGCCCGAAAGCTGATTCCCCATCATCTTTTTCCATTCGCCCCTCCGAACCGCAGCATCCATCCGGCATACCTTTCTCAGCAGAGAAATAATCAGCCCCACCGCAAGTTCGGCAACCGCAAGTGTCGGAGCATCCGGAGTATTTACAACCTTGATGCCGAGTCTTTCGGTTGCTTTCAAATCGACGTTGTCCATGCCTGTGCCGCAGCGGGAGATAACTTTTAAAACCGTAAGCTGCTTTAAAACAGCTTCATCAAGAGATTCTGTGCCTGCAACAATGCCAATTGCATCACGGCATAATTCCACAATTTCCTCTCCGGCAAGCTTTCGCCCATGAGGGTTAAGTTGCACCTCAAACCCTTTGTCAGAAAGAATATTCAGGCATGATCGGTCATAGACACCAAAGGATGTTGTAGAAATGAAGATTTTCCTCATTGCAAATAAGTTTATTTAAAATACTGCTGATAATATAGAGTCTTAAGCTCTTCAAACATAGCATTGCCTTGCTCATCAAACCTCTCTGCGAGCCTGATCTTTTCGAACATATCTTCCGGCATTCTGGCGTACATAGGGAATGTCCGCTGCAGTCCCTTGAGCTCTATATAGCTTATAGAATCCATTTTCAGCGGCACCCCATCCAACAATTGGTGAACCTTATCGCTTTTATCTATATAGCCTTTTTCAACGCAGTACTGATAAAGCCTAGTGCCTTTGTATGGTGTAAAGAAATATACGTTCATGGTTGTCGGGCAAATCTGACGATTAACCTTAATGGTATCAAAAACCAGTTCGCGCGTTTCATCTGGAAACCCGATAATGTTGTTAACCGTGTAGGAGATGCCATAGCGTTCGACAATCCTGAATGACTCAAGCATCTGATTGTTGGTATAGTGCCGGTTTAGGATTTTGGCCCGGAATGCCTCATTGCCATGTTCTATTCCAAACTGCATGTTCTGGCAATTCATTTCTTTAAGTATTCGTATTTTTTCATCAGTGACCGTCTCCGGCCGTGACTGACACCAGAACGGCAGCCCGATCTCTTTATAGCGTTCGGCAAACTCCTTGAGCTCGGAAAGAGGTTTGGCAAGAAATGACTCTGCATTAAAATTTATGTAATCAGGCCGGTACTTGCCGACAAGATGTCTGATTTCCTCAATCACCCTATCAGTGTCCTTGCGGCGGTAATATGTTCCACAGCCTTTCTCCTGAAACAGCCGCCGGAGATGAGGGGCCTCACAGTAGGTGCAATCGTAGGGACACCCCCTGTCTATTTCAACATGTAACATCGTGTATATCTTGCCGTGCATTGGGCGGTAAAGACGCTTACGTTCAAAAATGTCATAGTCTATATAAGGCAGAGAATTAAGATCGGTCAGTCTACGCATTGGGTTCTTGAAAATCCTGCCGTCACGCTTAACCCAGAGATTCTTAACATCTGTGTAGTCCTCACCACGTGCAATCCGTTCACAAAGCTCGACAAGGGCCTCCTCTCCTTCCCCTATGCAAACCATATCAACCTCGTTATGACCTATAACGTCTTCCGGTGAGAAGGTTACAAAAACCCCACCGGCAATGACAGGCGCTGAGCAACCACTTATAGCCTTCAAAAGAGACAGCCCCAACTCATAAGTGTCTTCTACCAAGGTGATGCCGATGAGATCCGGCTGATAATCAGCCACCTTTGCCCGGAGATCGTCGTACATGTCGCTCTCCTTATAATTAACGCCCTTTTCGTCATAACTAAAAGGTTTGAGCTGCAAAAGCTCAACCTTCTTTTGCTCAAAGTTCTTCTCTTCCCACCGGTAGTATGTGGTGTCGAATAGTTCAACCTCAAATCCTTGTCTTTGTAGGCAGGGTGCCAGCAAAGACAGGTTAATAGGCACGAGTGTCGCCATTTCGGTATTGGGGTATAACAACAAGATTTTACAAGTGCGCGTCATGAAAAACTCCCTTAATTAATTTAATGTTTATTATTACAGGCAGAGGCAGCGAGGCCCTCTCCACCTCTAAAACACTTTCCCACGCTTTTCATAGGTATTACGATATCGGGCCGAAAGAAGTTGAAAGGCTTCTTCTCCCTCAGCATCAAACTTCTCCGCTTTTCTGATTAAGTGAAAGTCAGTTTCGGGAAATTTCACATACAATGGAAATACCCGTGCGAGTCCTCTGATTTCATTGTCGGTAATATGAGGCTGCTTGAGCACGGACGACACTGTCAGGTCTATAGCAAGCGCATCTGGATCGTAGTACCCCTTTTCCACACAATAAGAATGAAGCCAAGTGCCACGGTAAGGCTGGAAAATACTACAAGTGTAGCTGTCCGCGTCAATCTCCCTATTCAGACGCATTGTGTCGAATATCATTTCCCGCGTCTCGTCTGGAAAACCTATTATATTATTAACAGAGAGTTGTATGGACGATTTCGAGACAATCGCACATTTTTCTGCTATCTGAATATTGCTAGTACGACGTCTCAGCATCGTCCTACGATACTCCTCGTTACCGCACTCAACTCCGATACTCATTCGATGACAATTAATATCCTCAAGCATGCGTATTTTTTCTGCTGTTATGGTTTCAGGTCTGGTATTGAACCAGAACGGAATGCCGATCTTGGGATAGCGCAGACAAAATTCACGGAACTTTTCCTCAGGCATGGCAAGAAAGGTCTCGGATACGAAATAAAGATATTCGATATTGTACTCGTCAACATATGATTTTATCTCGTCGATAATTGTGCTTACCGGCTTGTGACGCAGCCATCGGCCTTCTTCCTTGAATTTTTCTGCGAAGGCCGGAGCAGAACAGTAGGTGCATTCGTAGACGCAGCCTCTCGAAAACTCAACAGGAGCCATACGGTACAAACGCCCCGACATGGGGCGGTAAACACGTTTGGGATGATATATCGAGAAATCGAGTTTAGGAAGTTCATCGAGCTTCATCACAGCCTTTTTGTTTCGAATGACCTCGCCGCCCTGCTTAACCCACAAATTGTCAATAGCAGAAGAATCCTCACCTCTAGCCATTTTTTCGCAAAGTTCTACAATAGCGCGTTCTCCCTCACCGATACAGACCATATCAACAGCATCATTGGCAATAACATACTCAGGAGAAAATATGGCAAATACGCCGCCCACAACGGTCGGTATAGACAAGTCTCTGACCGATCGAAGAAGATTTATGCCGAGTTCATACGTAGGCTCCACAACAGAGAGACCGATAATATTCGGTTGGTATTCCAAAGCCAGACGCCGGAAATCGTCGAATACGTCAGTCTCTATAAAACTTATTCCAACCTCGTCATAACTAAACTCCGCCACCTGAAGAGACCCAGAGCGTTCGCCACCTCCTGTGGTAATGCCGGGATAGAAGGTGGTATCGAAAAGCTTTATGTCGAAACCCCGTCTGCGCAATGCTCCTGAGATTGAAGAGATGCTAACCGGCATAAGGTTGTCCATAGGGGAATTTGCATACACCAGCAAAACCCTGAATGCCTTGTTGATGTCATCTGTCACTTTATCAGCCCAAGTGTTCAAGTAAGACCTCCGATAACATAATAAGTTCTAATCCTCCCAATCCTGATAACGATCCGACAAAGAGGTATCTTTCTCGATAATACACCCCCAGAAGCCCTCATAATCGGTCTTGCGCCAATACCAAGACAAGAAAGGGTTAAAAAACGGTAAACGCGGATACTGGAAATAGATGTCGTCGTACACAACCCTCCATCCTGCGTGCAGCATCAGAAGCGACCAGTCTTCAGGACATAGCTCGAAAATATGTTCATCTTCGGCGTATACTTTCCCTTGTGTACATAGCCTGACATGATGCAATCCGACACGGCTCTTCTTCAGATACGGCACGGTAACCACCATGCGGTTACCGGACGACTTTATAGCGAGCCTCCTGAAAAAAAGGGCCGGATTGTGCAGGTGCTCAACCATCTGGAAAGAGGTAAAGAGGTCAACCCCCCTGTTGTCCATAGAGAAGTCTTCCGCCCTGCACAACATCGCGGTCATTCCCCGCGCACGGATTTTTTCTATAGCTCGTGGGTCGAGGTTAACACTGACCGTATCAACATCAAAAATGCCTGTGGTCAATGCCTTTAAGTAGAGCATATGCGTTCCGGCAGAGTCTCCGATATCAACAACCATAAGAGAATGCTTGTTAATATCTTTTATAGCTTTTAGCATGAGAGTGCACTGAAACGACTGCAACGATCGTCGCTTCAATTCTAAATAATCATTAAACGACGCCTGTTCTGACGATTCCTGATGAGATATGTCCGGTACTATTTCTCTGAGTCGAGCGACCGTGTCCGAAAGCCCCTGCTGCTTTATCGCCATACTGATAGAGATGGAGCTTATCTTCTTGGCAACCTTACGGGCATATCGGCCGGCATTAGAGCGCTGTGGCTGCATGTATATTCCGCCTCCATTCATCGTACGCCGTAGTTTCTGCGAATGCTTGCTAATAGGATTTCCATCTCAGCAACCGTCCCCACCGAAATACGCGAGTACCCTTCAAAACCTTTCACCGGAAGGCTCCCGCGAACAAGAATGCCATCTTTCCGAAAGGCATCCAGAACTCCGGTTCGTCGGGTCCCGAAGTCCGCATGAATGAAATTCGTAAGAGTGTCTATCGTCTTTATAGAAAGCGCCTCGAGGCCTGATAGCAGATACTGTTTCCCCTCGGCTGTGGCACGGATATATTCTTCGACAATATGCCAATGATCCATTAGTTCGGCCATAAACAGAACAGCTATCGAGTTGACCTCATACATGGGCCTGAACTTGTACAAAAGCGCGGCTAGGTTTGGCTGCGCAACAATATATCCGATACGAAGACCTGCCAGTCCGGCTGTTTTCGAAAATGTGCGGGTAACCATCAGATTGGGATGTTCATCGAGTATGTCTAATGCCGTATATGGGCAGAAACCGTAGTATGCCTCATCCACTAAGACAGGAATACCATAAGATCCGGCTTTTAGAACAATACTAGACAAAGTATCATTAGGTATATAAGTTCCGGTTGGGCTATTCGGATTGGCGATAACAATTAGAGAAACGGATTCGTCTATTGCGGTGCTAAGGCCAGAGATATCCGCTTCAAGATTTGTGTTATACCCTATTTTGGCCCGTTCAGCGCGATAAAGGCCACAGTATACATCCACCATTGCAAAGGTTGGGTCTAGATAAACAACCTTGTCGCCGGGATTAACAAATAGTTCAAAAGCTATTTTAATGGCAAAGTCGGACCCTGCGGTTATAACTATATTGTCCTGTGTTCTTCCCAAAAAACGCGCAAGACGCTCATACAGAGGCTCCACTTCAGGGTAGGCAAGTATATGCTCTTGGGTTATCTTTGAGATAACGTCCTTCCAAAAGGAGCCATCGAAATTAGATAGCCGTTCGTTCTTATCGAGCCGCAACTTGTCAAAACGTGAATCTCTGTCGCCTCTTACCCGCTCAACAGACTCTACCCATTTTTTGTATTTCATTTAATCTTCGCTCCGTTAGTCATTATATCCATTGTGTCTCAGCCAGAACTCCACCTGCGGCAATTGCCACTCGTAGTCCACATCGAGCCCGCCCCACTGCTTCAGCGGATATATCTTCTGTCCCATCCACTTCTGCGGAAGCAGACCTGATGAGAGGTTCTCAAGACATCGGGGACGTACTATAGAAACCCCCATATCGGCAAACCAAACGTCTCCCTGCGAGTCCCTGTCGCAATTCAATGTCTTCGGATCGCCGAAGGTCTCAAAAGGGATAAAAGGCCCAAGAAGCCCGTCAGGTCCTTCCCTTCTGGCCCTAAGCGGGCTCCACATATTGTACCGCGATACCGTAACTGCGGAGTCGTATTCAGGATGTTCGCGTAAAACCCTTATCCCTTCAGTTATAGTAGCAGCGGTTATAGTCGGAGCATTACACATAAGCAGGACAACCATTTCGATTTGCTTGTCGCAATTACGCTCTTTTGCGACGGTATAAGCATGAACATATACGTCTTCACCTAGGGCCTGATCTGTGCATAACTCGGGCGGACGGGCGATTACATCCACACCGTTAGCTGTAGCCAAATCCATAATACGCTCATCATCCGTAGAAAGATAGGTCGCATTGATTTCCGGACAGCTTAACGCCGCTCGCATAGGGTAATAGGAAAGCGGGCGGCCAAGAACCGGGTGCAGGTTTTTACCGGGAAAACCCTTACTGTTTTTCCTCCCCATAATAAGTGATACTATCATTTAATCTTCTCTCTTTCTGTCAGCTTAACTATCTCGCTATCCCGTAGATAACATCCGTCGCAAGCATTAATCTCATGGGCCCGACCCTCCTTGTGCGCAGACCTGGTTTTTCGCAACAGTTCTGAATCCCATGCTGCCTTTATCGAAATCTCATTCAGATTGCCTATCGTAAGCAGGCCATCGTCGTCATGATTGCAAGGCAAAATTGTTCCGTCCCACCATACAGCCATCCTCTGCCATATCTGTGGACAGGCCCACGGATATGCCCGACCCTTCTTTTTGTCTTTCATTTCCTTGTAGTCTAGAAAACCAAGCTCATCCGCCCGCGCCTGCCAGAAATCTTTATACTCCTCAAAGTGGTTTTTTATTTCGGGAAGCATGACCGTCTGGATACGCACCTTCGGATTTTTTACGCCGAGTTTCTGCTTCAGGGACTGCATATTTTCGATATTTGAGAGTACCGTTTCATACACCGCTCCAATACGATTCCTCTCATAGACCTCTTTAGTGTATCCTTCAAACGAGATAGAAAGCCGGTCTAACCCGGCATCTATAAGCCTTTTCGCAACATCTTCGGTAAGCAGCATCGCATTGGTATTGAAATAAATATCAATCAAACCTTTGTCTTTTCCATATTTAACAAAGCGGCTTATTTCGGAATGAAGAAGCGGTTCACCCCTGATATTAAACTTTACGCCATAGAGCCCTTTATCTGAGCCCTCGTCAATGATTTTTTTAACAAGGTCGAATGTTATGAAACCTTTTTTGACCTTTTGCCCCCTGAAAGTTGTGGCACAAAACGGACACTTTAGATTACAGGCGCTAGTCACCTCAACATCTATAAACAATGGGAACTCGCCTACAAAAAAACTGCGCGGCCACTCGGCCCACTTACCACGATATTCAGCAAAACGGGGATTATCCCGTCGTTCAAACAGGTTTTCTCCTGCAAGATGGTGGAAGTTGGCGTTTACCTCTATTACGGCCTGCTTACCCGGCATAAACCTCTCCTATATAAAATCTCTCTCTAATGAGGATTATCATATAACGTGGCCCTGTTGGAGCTCGTAATATTTCCTGTACAGTACAGAGTCTCCCATCAGAACTTCGTGCCGGCCCTGTTCCACAATTTCACCCTCATCAATTACAACGATGTTATCGGCATGTCGCACGGTAGAAAGTCTGTGCGCTATTATTATAACCGTTCTGTTCACCGAAAGCCTGTCTATAGACTCTTGAATAATTTTTTCTGATTGGGTGTCTAAAGCGCTGGTGGCTTCATCAAAAATAAGGATTTCAGGATCTGGAAGCACTGCGCGGGCGATCGATATCCTCTGCTTCTGCCCTCCGGAAAGGCGTAATCCCCGCTCTCCGAGTAATGTATCATACCCCTGTTCAAGAGTTTCTATAAATTCATGAGCATTGGCTACCACTGCCGCAGTTATCACTTTCTCTCTTGGAGCATCAGGTATGCCAAAGCTTATATTATTAAATACGGTGTCATTGAAAAGAAAAACATCTTGGCTTACAACACCAATTTTTTTTCGCCAAACGGTCACATCAAGCTCCCGCAGGTCAATGCCGTCAACAAGAACTTGTCCCGCCTGAGGATCATACAACCTAGATATGAGACCAACTATGGTTGATTTCCCTGAGCCTGATGCCCCGACTATTGCGGTAACCTCTCCCCGTCGTATTGTAAGATTGAAGTTGCGAAGGACCTGTTTTTCATCGCCGTATGTGAATGAAACATTCTTGAATTCGATGCGGTCAAACGACGAAAGGCGTGTGCTGCCGCTCTTCTGTCGGGATTCTGCACTATCCTCCATAAGCCTTTGGTAATAACGAAGCGCTGGAGTTTCTCCGGACATGCTTGTTCTAAAAGAGCTAATATTCCCTATATAGCGTAATGCTCTAAATGCTATAAATGTGTACGCTATAATCTGCGGGATCAATGCGGTAACACGTTCGGACAGCAAATAAAAGCTGCCGACAAACATGGCCGATATTGCTATTACCATAACTATCTCAGAAAAGGGTGTGGCTGCGAAAATGTACTTGGCGACCGAAACAAGGGATTGTCTATAACGCTCGGCAAGCCTTGAAAATTGAGCTTTAGCATGCTCCACTCGACCGAAGAGATGGATCACCCTAGCGCCGGTAAGCATTTCCATAAGGTGAAAATTAAAGTCGGCATTGTAAAGCGATTGTTTGTCACCGTAAGACTGAACCGTCCTGATCACAAAACGCATAGGCAGCACCACAGCCCCTATAATCATAAAATACAAAAGAGTGAACTCCCATGAGACATACAGGAGAACAGCCATATAGGACAGCAGTGACACAACGGCAACAACCATCTGCAACAGGTAGAACAGATACCTGCCGATGCGTTCTGTCTCGTTATTAATGGAGTTGAAAATGGCCCCGCTTTTGAGAGTGTCATGGAACGAGATTTGGGCTTCAATAATCATGTCAAAAAGTTCGGTGCGCAAATCTTTTGTCAAAGAGTTCTGCACGGTTATGATCCCCACGTTCATAAGATAGGTAAAGATATTTTTAATAACGACTGTGAGACAAAAAAAAGAAAACAGGATTAAAACCTTCATTCTTATGTCAAACCCTGCAGGAAAGTTCAGTATGTGCAGGAATGGGAGAGCCCCTGAAGACGAGCTTTCCGGCGACAGCACTAGTTGCAGAATTGGAATAAGCATACCCATGCTGATTCCATCGAGAAATGAACTGAGAAAGATAGCAACAAGCACCCCGCCAGTTAAAATGCGGTAGCGGGTTAAATACCCCCCGATAAATGCGAGGTCCCGTCTAAACTCTTCCTTCAACAGAGCTTCTCTTTCAGTATAATTTCGGCAAGTTTGAAATCAAGGAGGCCGTCAATATTTACAGCCGCAACCCTATCCATGATGACCGCTCGCTGGTCTTCGCCAAGAGCGAAACCGGTTCCTGTCCATTTTTCGAGAACTTCCCGAGTTCTTATATAAAAAGCTCCGTTGTGCGAGTAGCAAAGAGGTCTATCTTGTCTATTAGCATGTTTCTCATTAGTGTATTCCGTTAGCGGATAGATTTTATCACCTTCAACCTTTAGCGCTCTAAAAGGATGATTCCTATCGATCTCGCATACCGACGCCACTGAATCGCAGCCGGTTTCAATAATCTTAGAAATACCGTTGTCTAGATCCGCTAGTGGGGTCAGTGGCGATGTGGGTTGAAATGATATTACTATGTCAGCGTGCCAACCTGAAACGTCGAAAAACTGCATAGCATGGATTAGTACGGGAAATAGCGTGGACGAGTCCTGTGCAAGTTCCGCCGGACGCAAGAACGGCACCTCTGCCCCACAGGAAACCGCAACAGAAGCTATCTCCTCATTATCGGTAGAAACGATCGTCTTGTCGATTAACGATGATTGCAACGCAGTAGCTATAACATACGATACAAGCGGTTTGCCATTCAGCAACCTAGTATTCTTGCTTGGCAGCCCCTTGGAACCGCCACGTGCCGGAATAACGCATAATACTTTCTTTTTCATAATAGTGTCTCCTTTTCTTATCTAGATGTCACGCAAATTGCGCAATAACCAGTGTACGTATTAGCTCGTATTTGTCCTCTTAAAATATTCATGCTCTTAGACTCCCAAGCTTCTTTTATTGTTCCGGATTTCAAATTCCCCAAGATCAATCTCTCACCATACCAGCTACAACAGGCTCTGATGTCACCGTCTCCCATAATCGCCATCATTTGCCAAGGATAAGAACAAAAAAAGTTAGAACACACAGGTTCTATATCGGTGTGGTTTTCTAGCATAGGCATTGGTGGCTCGATATAATTTTGAAAATCTATAAAATCTACTATATTTGCCCATTTATCTATAAACAACTCTGTTTCATGTTTATTTTCTTGCGTTACGACAAAACTTAGCCTTATAAGAGGTAGTTGCTGCTTTCTTTCCGCTCTTTTTGTTAATAATCTTTTCACCATTCCTTCTATAGCGCTCAAATCCCCACCGCGGACTTTAGCATAGCCTTCCTCTGAAGCAGCGTCAATGGAAATTCTCAGAAATGTTATCTTGCTGTTTAATAATTTATCTATTTCCTCCTCGCCAAAAAGTGTACCATTGGTTGTAACTATTATATCCATAACACCGTGATTGCTGGCGTAGTCTATCATATCGAAAATTTGTCTCTCTAGAAATGGTTCTCCAAAACCTATTTTGATCGACGGCAAGAAAAACCTTTCGCCTTCATCAATAGTTTTCTTGAATATTTCAATGCCTAAACGACCTCGATTGCTCTTTTGGACTTGTCTGGCACAATGGATACATCTTAGATTGCAATTGTCTATCAATTCATAATTCAAACATAAGGGGAAATTAGGGAGGTATTTCCCTTCACTGGATAATTGCCATTCAGTTCTATACTTCTCAAAACGATCGCCATATATTGAGATCAAATACTTAAAAATATCCTTCTCAGTGTATCTCGAAACAGAATTAATTACTTTTACTTTCACAGTGGGTTGCCTCCTATCATTTCAATAGCAATATTCAGCGTAGTTTCTTCAGTCTTTCTATAATATGTTGGGGCAGTAATTTTATTAATATCTTCTTAACTCTGAGTACTGGATTTCCCAAAAATATCGACAACTTTATACGGAATGCTTTGAAAGGGCTGATTTTTTTTACTAACCTATCAGAGTCTTTTCTGACCGTCTTATTTTTCACTAAACAGGCACAACCCGGTTTGTAATTTCCATAAAAATCTACAAAAGGAATCGCATGGATTAGTTCAAATGAATGCCGTTCAACTAAAAGATATTTCAGTGAATTAATATCATACAATCTTAAATGCCCACCCCCCCATTGATTTTTCATGAAAACTTTATTTTTATTCCAATAAGTAGGCACATCAATAAAAAGGAACCCGCCGTCTTTTAAATGATATCTTGCTGTCTCTAAAGTCTTGTGAACATCCGGTATATGTTCCAAGACCCGATTAAAGGTAATCACATCAAATGTTGAGCGTTCAAAACTTGCCTTGTCATAATAGCTATTAAGAATATTAAGCTGGTGCTTTGCAATTCCATATCGAGCTTGTATCATGTTCGATTCAACACCATACGCATCTATGCCATATTCTTTTAATGCGAATAAGAAAGAACCTTCGCCACATCCGACATCTAATACCTTTAAATTCAAATTTGCTGTGACATGGCCAAATAGATATCTAGCCCTTTTGGAAGATACGATTAATTTGGACTGGAACCGTTCTATAAGCTCCTGCTCGGTTTCGTTCTTGTGTTTATACATAGCATCAAAGGATTCCTCTGATAAATTATCAGAAAAAATTAGTCCGCAAACAACACAAATAAAATAATCATGACCACCAATACAGGCAATGTATTTTGACTTGTCTGAATCACAACTGTGACACCTCACTTGTGCATTATATTTTTTCCCTTTAACTAAAAACATTATCTAACTCCTTTCGATTATTTTTTCTACCATCCAAAAGTCAAAATCGTCATGAATCCTTATGCTCTCCTCCTTCAACATGATAATGTGCCCTACTTTTTCCCCATAGTTCTGCGCCCGTACACACTCCGTCTTGATAAGATACACCGCACCGTTCTCGGCATAAAGGGAATCCCGCTCCAAGCGCAGCTTGCGCTCTTTAAATAAAGGCACCATGCCGGTTTGGTGGTGTTGGTAGTAGTTGCTCAGGCTCTCTCTCACAGATATCACCGAATCCGAATCGAAAATTATCATCGAGTCAATAGCCTTTTCGATATGCCCGCTCTTTCTCAAAGGACTGTTAATATAAAGAACGGCTACGGCGTCGGGATTGTATCCTTCCCGCTGCAATTCGTCTAGTACGAAATTCAGCGTGCCGAAAATGTTCGAGTTGATTTTACACAGTTCATCAGGCCGCTGAATTTTAGTCAGGGCTTCATAGCGGTCGGTGTAGGAGAGTACCTGTGGGTCATTTGTGGTCAGGACAACGCGATCAAGAAGCTTTGTGCCCAGAGCGGTTTCTATGGTGTAATCGATTAGCTTTTTGCCTGCCAACTCGCGCAGCGATGAATCAAGATAACTGTCGGAATATCCCCTGACCGGTATGATACCAAGCACTTTGAGTGGCATCTGTTCGTATTTCTGCCTGACATATTCCCGCTTTATACGCCCCCGGGTATCAATAATCTTTTTATGGTCATTGGTCAGGTTGGCAGAATGTTTACGGTAATAAAACAATGGACAATTTACGTTGTAAACTTTGTACTTCTCGATAAATCTTATCCATAGGTCGTAACCATCTTGGCACTTTATATCCTCATTATACCCGCCGAGATCCAGAAGACATGATTTCCTTATCATAGTGCATGCTCCATGAGCAGGAATGTCGAAAAGAGAGGTCTCTCCCGCATTGTTCCTTCTAATCACATTCATCATTTCCCCATGCTCGTTAACCTCATACCAATCCGGGTAAACCAGCCCTATTTCCGGATGCGTATCCAGCACATTGGAGAGAACCAGTAGAATGTTTTCATCTAGAAAATCATCGCCGTCGAGCCTCATAACATAATCGCCTGCGGATGCCCGCAGCGCTATATTATTGGTCACGGTAAGACCTTTATTCTCCTGAAAAATTATGTGTATCTTCGGGTTATGCTCATAGTTGGCCAGTATCCGTCTGGTGTTATCATTGGAGCCGTCGTCAATTACAATAAGCTCCCAGTCATTAAACTTCTGTCGCAATACAGACTCAATAGCCTGCTCCACATAGTGTTCGTGGTTATGTGTCGGGATATATACGGTAACCTTAGGCATTGCTATTTATCGCTAACGAAACCCGAATATA
Source organism: Nitrospirae bacterium MYbin3 (assembly GCA_002753335.1). Taxonomy (GTDB): domain Bacteria; phylum Nitrospirota; class Thermodesulfovibrionia; order Thermodesulfovibrionales; family Dissulfurispiraceae; genus MYbin3. Next base: position 37,121 of record PEAD01000004.1, on the reverse strand, counting down.
AGCTGGACCGTAATCAGTCCTATAGATATACGCGATATAATTATAACTGCAACACATACTCTACCAGCCGAGATCCGAAATCGTCCTTTACCTTTACAACCTTTATGCCAGCCTTTCTAAATATCCTGAGCCACTCCTGTTTTCTGGTCAGCAGCGGCCTGCCTCCGGTTATGTAGTGAGTGATATACTGGTTGCACAGGATATGAATCCTGTCCGGCCGGGGAGTTTCCTGATACTCATCGTCTGTTAAGGGATTCAGCTCTCCCAAGAAAAGGTAGCGACCGGGAAAATAAGTTCTGAGATCCTGCAAAAGCTTTATGACGGCATCTTCACCGTTGCGAAAAAACTCATGCAGCACCATGATAGCATTAAACGCCTGCACATCTTTCAAACGGCGAGCATAAGTCTTAGGTTTAGAAATGTCCGCCTCCACCAGACTTATCCTGTCGGATAACCCCTGCTTCTCTATATTGCCAGCCGCCTCCTGCAATGCCTCCCCTGAAATATCGAGGCCGACCCCTTTAATATCACCATCCAATGTGCAGAAATCAATTAGTATCTTTGCCGCACCGCACCCCATATCTGCGACAACCTTGACTCCCAATTTTTTCATTTCATCGATAATCCACGGGTAGTTCTGTGAACTCGTATAGTAACTTCCCTTGGCAACCAGATCTCCCCTCCGGACAAAATCAACACCATAGGTTTTCTCCTTACGCAAGACCGGAACCAACTCGATATATATGCAGGAGGCCGCGCCTACCAGCCCATATGACATGGTCAGGACTGTATCGGTGAACAACCAGTCGAGACCTTGTTGCGTTAGAGAAAAACGCTTGCCTTCCTTTGTCAGCACCTTGTCGGAATGGTACATAAAGTTAAGAACCCCCTCAAGTATTGCCGCGTCGAGAGAACATCTCTGGGCTATTTGCGATACTGTCAGCGGCTTGCTTGTGCGCAAAAGTTCGAATACCCCGGTTTCATGCAGCGCAAACAAAAGGTGCGCGCGCACAAATCCGTTACGAATGCTTTGCGACCAACTCTTTAAGTCGTCACCCAGCCAATCTGCGGAAGGCGTTGAGTGTTTGATTTCCTTGCATGCTTTCATTTTTTCCTCCATTTTCTAAGCATTATGAGATAGGGTTCTAAGCAACCCTGTCATTTTCTCGATCGCATGACCTGTGTTGGTCTCTTCAACAAAACTAGCAAAGTTTATAGAGTGAAAAGTCTCGGATGCCAAAGCCTCGTGCAACTCTCCTGAACTACGCACCAGTATCGATCCACCCATCAAGGAAAGGGGATACCCGCCACATTCGCTTAGAAGCTCATCACATTCACCGGCCGGAATAATATTGATGGTTTTTATCTTCAAAAATGATGCTTTTATGCTCATTGTAGAAGTGTGCGTCAGACAGATATCTGTCACATCAAGAATATCGTCGCTGGAAACAGGCAATTCTATCATACGCGAGTCGTTCCTGTACCGCATTGCAAGCTCTCTCTCATCACGCGGATGCTTGCAAAAGATAAGCACATCGCTTGCTCCAAGAGCCTCCATAGCCCACCCGAGCGATATTTCATTGTTTACAGGAGCACACTGTCCAAAATAGGCTATTACACGCCTGCCTTCCAATCCGAACAACTCCTTAGAAAGACGTTTCTGCCGAGTAGTTCGTGTCCTGATAAACCACTCTAAAGATGGGTTGCCGACAATATTATAAGTCCCCGAGCCCCCCCCGCGTTTTCGAATCAGACGCTCGGTAATGCCATCTTGAACTAAAAAAGCATCAGGTTCTATAGACAATTTTTTCTTCTGAAACCAGTTGTCCCACATATCGACAAATTGAAAGACAGGAATACGGGCCATCCTCGCTGCAACGATAAGGGCGTCCTCAAGAGTAACCCTTTCCATCGTTAGGTCGCGATAGGTTCCCACAAGCACCTTGTCCGGCTGCAGGCGATCGAGAAGGCCTGCAGCAAATTCAACCGATACATTGTAATAGTCAGGAAGAGGACCAAAACTGTCCGCTTCTTTAAAGTCAACCCCGGATGACTTCAGTATGCTGCGTGCTCCTTGATAAACAATGTCGGATCTTAGAGTCCCACCATTATCGTTGGAGACATTTATGAGATCCGTCTCGATACCACGTCTTCGCAACTCCTTGACCAGAAGGGACAACGACTCCGCAGGTCCGGGCGAAGAAACCGCCACCAATAATTTCAATTAAAATCTCCCGTATTTGCCCACTGCCGTACATCAAGATCAATAAGTATATCGAGAATACGTTGAAATGCTTGGCCGTCATTAGGAGCGCAATAAAGACGCAATATCCGTTCATAAACTTCAGGAGAAACCGGATATTCGCCTTTTATGGTCATGTCCACAAGCCTCTGTAGATCTTTCTTCCCGCTCACAACCAGCGACGGATGGAATGAACCGTATATAAGATAACGCGACTTCATGGGATCTACAAACACAGTAGGTTTGCCGGCTGCAATAGCCTCCAACCCTGTTGTAGAAGAGGACCACGTTATAACCATATCGGCTATAGCCAAAAGTTCGTAAGGATTTTCATAATAACAATAATGCACTTTGGGGTGATCGCGAAAAAGCTCTATTAACGTAGCAAGTTCGGGAAAATCAGCTTCACCGTCCGCCATACTGCTTTTTTTGTGTACCTTTATTATGAACTTAACGTTATGATCAACCACCTGTAAAAAAGCTGCGAAGACAGAATGATAAAACGATAATACATTACGGTGTCTTGGCAGTGTTTCGTTGTAAGCAGGACCAAATACTACAATCACAAAAGCTTTCTCCGGATTATGTTTTAGGCGCAAAAATCCTGCCTGTTCTTTAAATCTAAAAAAAGCGTCCATCCTGTCGAGACCCACCGGATGAAACGAGTCGATAATATGTCCGCATTTCTTAAACTCAGTGAGACCATCACCGTACATAAAAAAATGATTAACACTCGCATACGCGTTAACAAACAGGTTCATCAAAGGGTGAGCAACATCCCCGAACTGAAAACCAACCGCCTGCCCCTTAAAGGCATTAATGGTCATGACCTTAGCAGCATTGTTTTCATTGAATCGTGCAGTCAGATACATGCGCACCCCATATCTTCTTGCAAGCGTCTCGAAATTTATCTTGTCAGTAACAGCTTTATACATGATTCTCCAGTATAGTAGGTTTCCCTCTCCGCTCAAGGATAGCAAAAACTGTCTGAAAAAGGTTCCACAATAAACAGGTCTTATCACATTATTGACAATATAATTTAAAGACAGAGGAGTGTTTTTCACATTAACGATCTCTACGGCGCGCTCAGAGGAATAACGCAACATCTGTCCGCTGTCCGAGCCTTCAAGCAGAAACAGTGCGTCCTTTACATGAAAGGCGCTGCGATAAACATCTGAAGTTTCACTAAAAAAATTTGTCAGAAAAGTATAATTAATGCCTGTCGAAAGCCAGATGGGCTTTGCTACCGGGCTTATATTAGCAGTTTTGGAAAGACGTCGAAGGATTGTCGACAAAACGTACACAGGTACCGCAAGTGATAAAGCCAGACCCAGCAACCAGTTCCAGATAAGGAAATACCGCTTAAAAGGCAAATGCACATCTACCGAAAAGGGACGAAACGTCTCTATATAACATTTACATGCATTAAAATAGTCCCTAGACCCAAGCAAATACACCCGGCCAAAACCGCCGTCTGCCTGGGCCGCAACCAGACTTCCGCATTCAATAAGACTCGTATAGATTTTGCAGTAATGCAACAACAGCGCCTTGCGGAAAAGATTGTTCACCCGTCTGTCGTGGTTGAACAGGGCTGCAATATTCCGGTAAGTTCTAGAGGGCGCGACTGTCCGCTCGAAAATCTGCTCGCATAAAAGAAAACTTCGCTCGTTTATATTGTCCTTTAGTTCCCCGAAGCTCTCAATCAACACCTTAGGTATGTTGCTACCGTGAAGGTCCAAGTGGTCATAATAGACGAATGATATATCGCAGACCCTCATTAGGCAGTGGTTAATAAATAATCGCGACAACCGAAGCGCCGGGAGAATTCCGCAAAGAACCTTGATAGGCCTTTTCATAATAATACTGAACAGCACGAGGCAGAATATTGGGAAAGTGATCCTATCTGCCAAAATAAGCGTATTTTTTTTCATAATACCGGTTCTGTTAATTTAACTTTCTTATGAGGCATGTAGTAATCAAGGCTTGTTTCCGAATCGGTTCATGATCAGGAGAAAACAGACTGTTACTGGATTTGAGATACACCTTGTTCTTTCAGATTCCCAATAGGATCTTTTTAAATATATCCCTGCCTAGACGCACCATGGTAGAAAACTCCTCTGGCGTTGCGCTTAGTGCGTGATCGCGTATCGTGGTATCTGATTTGTCGAGCGTAAAATGTTTTTCGATTATCTTTGCGCCCCTGGTAATCGCAAGAAGCGGTAGTTCTATTCCGATACTATGATCACTATATCCGGAAAACCGGCCGGACCGAAAGTCCTTTGGAAAATCCAACAAATCCCACGGTTCAGTAGGATATTTGGATTTGCACCACAGATACTTCACGTTATCATTTGTGAACGGCAAATTGGCGCCATCCCACATGCCGAGAGATACTATGGTATCTTTCCCTTCGGCAACGATACGCTTCACAAGCGGTAAGTCATCTTTCAGGGTCCGGGATGCGATTTTGTAGGTCTTAAAATCTATTTCTCGCACCATTTCGTAAGCCTCTGGGGTTATGATTGAAACCATAAACTCTATCTCAAAAAAGTCGCACCACTGCTTAAGTTTGCGTAGGATGTCAGGTGTTATGTTGTTTATTTCTCCCTCCTTGCATCTCCAACCCAACTGGAATTTGGCGATATCAGCCCCCGCCTGCTTTGCCTGTTTGATCATTTCATATGCAAGACTGAAGTTCCCGTTGTGATTAAGACCTATTTCAGCAATAAATAACATAAATGTTCCTCCAATATTTTTTTAGACTGCTCACCTGTCCGGTGGGTTCTCGGTATTGCCATAAAGAAGCTTACATATATCCGCCTTACAGAAGGACTCCCAATCGATATCAGTCTTAACGGTTAGCGGTGCGGAACGTTGCCGGACAAGACTATTGACATCCATGGCCTGCGGATTCTTCTCGAAATAATCAACGATGTCGTCGAGCGTGTAGGTGTATTCTTTCCCCTCCGCCTTCATCTGTGCAAGCAGGGTCTTTATGACAATATAGTCCTCCTCTGTATCAAGAGTCAGACGGAAATTCTTGGCATGCCTCGGGGCTACAGTAAGGCTAGCTACATTAAATTGGTCACGGTTGTTTTGAACATAATTCGTCAGGTACTCGGTGCCGTCCGGATTTTTTGAGAACCTGCTGATCAGTTTCAGTACAGCAGAGTTAAAGACCTCCACTTCAACTCCTGAGGGAAGTTGTTTGGCATCGGTATAGTCAGCGTTCATTTTCAGGTGATATTCCAAAGTCTTGAATAGATACTCACTGTCCATTAGAAGATCATCCCCTGTAATACGCAGAATCAGAGAGTGGTCGGGGTGGTCATCCACAGCAAGCATCATCCTTGAAAGTACATTCTCAAGCGACCCCTTGTAAACCTTAAAACCAAAGCCTTCAGCAATGGATGCCAGTACGCCATCAGAGGGGTCCTGAGTGGTGCAAAAGGCCACAGAATGTATTAGGCCCTTTTCTACGCATATCCGTACCCGTTGAAAAAGATGAGAGATCGCCGGCTTGCCGTTGATATCAATAGTTGCCTTGCCTTTCAGGCGCGATGAACTCATACGTGCGACTATAATTGCAAGCACCTTGGAGGACACATGAGTGCCCAGTATCTGATCTTCCGCAGCCAGCGGCAACTTAATTTCCTTACCTATAATATTTTCGTAAAATGCCGACGGCACACCTTCGGAGGTCCGTTTCATCAGAATATCGGAGTCGCAAATATGATCGCCCTGTTTCATGTCCCCGACCGCCACCCATGCCTTTTTCACAGTATCCCTATACCGCCGTTCGGATTCGGCAAATAACAGCGGGTTCTCTCCTACAGCCTTCTCAGCAATCCGCACGTCAGCTACAAACTCTCCAAACTCCGCCGGTTCGAACGATGAATAGTAGTCCACACCCTTGTGCCCACGGTGAAAAGTCAGATGCTTCTCGATACAGGAAATACCATAAGGGATTGCCATTAGAGGCAGAATAACTGCGAAGCGATCATCTGCATCAACATGATCTGAATATCCAATCTTATGTCGGTCACCGAAACATTCCGAAAGAGTACGCAGTCTTGAAAGAACAGAATCCTCAACCATGGTTGGATATGCCTGAAAGCCGTGCAACAGAACGACCTCTGCAGACTTATCATTTGGTACTATGCAGTCAACAGCATATTTAATCTCGGGTAAGGTACTCCCTCCTGTTGCAAGGAAGACCTTCCTTTTCTGCTCGGAAAGACGCTTGAGAAGTCTGGTGTTGGATAGGTCGGAGGAGTGCACCTTGAACCCGTCAATATTGTTACTGATAGCCACTGCCAAGGCTTGCAGACCAAAAATGTCTGCGTATACAGAGACTCCCGTCTTTTTTGTTTCACATATAAGCGTCTCCCAGACCTCTTCGGAAAAGGCCTGACGTTTGAAATGTTCGTAGCGGGGATGCTTCAGGGTCAAGAACTCCCCGGCGAAATATATCTGGAACTTCACTGCGTCTGCACCTGAAGCAACAGCTGCGCGCGCCAGTTCGAGAGCAGTTTCAGGATTGCCTTGATGTGCGTTGGCTATTTCGGCAATTATCTCAATCACGTTTTTTCCAGATATAACTTTCTTTTACGCAGCAGTTGTTGCAGATGCCTATCTTATGGTGTTCGTTTCGTTCCAAAATGCCCCTTATATAACGCATGCGATCACCCTGCCATATTTGCAGCAACGTTTCGTGTGCCACATCGCCGGCCACAAACTCTTGGTTCCAGTCAGAACAGCATGGTGAAACACGACCGTCCCGTGCTATAACAAGACGCTGAAAAGGCTGCGGACAACGCCTGCGTCCTATGGTTATTTGGTCTCCTACGGACAGTCCGTCCCCCTGCCCTCTATCGGTTACGTCACTGACCCGGACGTCATCTACAAGTGGCTGCCAGTAATTTATAAAATCATCGACTTCATGAGCGTTGAGCAATGTTCGCACCATTTGGAGTCTGACCAACGGCTTTTGTCTCTTGCGAGAGTTCCTCCAAGCAAGGAGATCTTTTATATTTTCTACAAGATTCGCATACACACCACCTATGCGCTGCGATTCATAGGTCTCCTTAGAAAAACCGTCCACCGAAAAGATGATCCTGTCGATACCGCTCTCTGCACATTCTGCAAGCATAGTACGACGAGGAGGAAGCCCGTTGGTGTTTATCTGCACCTCTAGAATGCCCTTTGCCTTGGCATACGCAACCGCATCGGGCAGAAAAGGATTCAAAGTAGATTCTCCCCGCCAGTTGAACTTAATGGAATATACCCCGACCGTACTACACTGGTCTATCAGGCTAAACGCCAGCTCTCTATCCATCAAACCGGATTTTTTTACCGCACCCATACCATGAGCGCACATCCTGCACCTAAGATTGCAGGCATCAGACAACTCAATATCCACATGGAGCGGATGGGCCGGCAGATAGCTTTCATTTGCAGAACGATTCCATTCTTCCCTGTACTTTCCGAATAATTCGGACGATTCACCCCATGCCAAGACCTCACCCTCAGCAGCCTGCTTCCGGCGTTGGCTGTTTGTTTCATAATAATTCGACAGTGGCGTATAGATTTCAGGCATGTACACCCTCCGGAGCTACTGCAAGTATCCGCTTGATAGATTCGACTATACGCGCAACGCTTTTGCCGTCATTGCAACAGATGGCATAATCTATAAGAAACTCATCGTAAAGACGATCATTCTTCTTTGAGGTCCCTGCACCCAGACATTGGCGCAGCATAGATAGAAACTCTTCCTTGCAGCGTGAAACGTGCAACATGGCGCTGAGTCTCTTTTCAAGAGAATCTTCAACTGTAAAATATCCGGAAAAGACCAATATCTCCTTCTTCATGGCTATAGCCTTTAGTAGGCTGGTAGCAGGGTAGTCAAGTATTACCAAATCAGACATCTGCATTAGCCCGTCCGCCTGATGATCGTAATCAATCGCGACATTTGTTATGCCTTTGTCAGCAAGGTGGTCTTCGAGAGGGTTGTATATTTTCCTGTCTGGATGGGGTTTGATGATTAGTCGCCAATCCTTTTGTTTGGCAAAAAGATCCACCACCTCTTTCTGAAATCTCCAGAGAAAAATATCTGATTGATAATTCTTGTGACTCAGATAATGCGTATTACCGGCGAGAATATTCAGCAGATATACACAAACTTTGCTGCTTCGCGAAAAACTTCTGTTACTTGTTTGAACTTTCCCGACGTCCTCGATTACCGGCGATCCGGTAATGTGGTAAGTAGGCTGACGTGAACCGGCAAGTCCTTCATAGTAAGGCTTAAGCGCAGGGCCATACACAAAGAGATGATCCGCAAGTCTTCTTTCACCCCAATAATACATAAGGTGCCGGTCAAAACCCACTCCGCCGTGTTGAAATACCGCGACCGGAATCCCCAAGTCTCGCGCCGCGCGTATGCGCATGACGTTTACCGGTTCGGCGACAAAAAGAGTAAGTACGGCATCAATATCATAATGCTGAAGAAAAGCCTTGGTCTTCTCGTAGCCTTCAGCATATAGGCGTTCCGCCCGAAGCGCAATCTCAAGCAGATAGGGTAGAAGCAACTCGAAATGGCTATTCTCTAACCGAAAAGAATCCCTCCGCTCTCTAATCGATGCCAACAATTTTTCTTTGCGGGCAATATCCATATGCTTTTGCAAAGACACATGGCCTGTTTTTTTCCATATACGCGAAACATAGTACGGAAAGCTATCAAACAGCAGAGGCTTGTCGCTAAAAGGCGACAGATAAAAAACCCTTGCCGCGCCCTGATTGGTGAGTTGCCGCAATGCTTCGTCCCAATCATTTTGAGGTGAAAGCAACAGCAAATTCATGCCGGCAGCCCGTGCGCACAGTTTCGGTGCTCGGCGCAATAATGATTTTCCTGCTTTCCACGCCTTTGTAAAAGCTCTGAGCGGGTGAGAACCACGAACAGGAGCTTTCACCGGATATGCACTAACACGACGCATAGCCATTTTAAGATCGGAACTAAAGCGCGTCAATAGGTCACTATATAGGGATCGGGTATTGCAAAACACGACATCCTCAAGAGTGGACAAATCCTCAGGTGCATCATAGAAATAATGTATCCTTTCTGGAACACTGTCCCTGAAAATATTTGTCAACGCGTGATGCCGAATAATGATAGCGTCAAAAACAATTTTAAGAGTATAAAAAAAACTGTATGCGGGGCCTGGAATGCCCTCAGCTAAGGTTCTATTCAGCCCGCAGACAGTCACGAGAATATTGTCCAGAGTATTACAGATGGCATCGACCGTAGCATAATTTTCTATGCCTGCATCTCTAAGTTGAGCGGCGTTGAGGTATGTATCAACACTTTCATAACGCAGCTTCTGTCTATCTGCCCAATAATCGGCTGCAGGACTAAGACAAATAATCTTTTCAGCGCTGTGTACATAAGCAACATCCTCAGGACGAAAAGAGGGGGTTACATTATTAAAATCAAGAAAGACCAGATCCGACATCGTCAATCAGCAATCTTTTCGCTGCTCGCAACACACCAGAGACAGGCCTCCAAATAATTTTTTCCGGTAAGGCTTTCCCTGAAAGCCGTTGCCTTGGCCGAATTCCATATTTCCTTCATGGAATACTCATATATACTGCCAACAGCTTCCTTCTGTGCAGTCCAACTACAGCAAAGCGATACCTTGCCATCAGCCCACACATTAGCCCTCTGCCATGGTTGTGCGCAGAAAAATTTATTCTCCCGCGCTTTTTCGATAGCGCAATACTCATATGTGTAAAGATCCTGAAAATCTATAATGTCCGCCTTATCCTTCCAGAAATCGAGAAAGTCCTGCATCTCGCCTATGTTCTCCTTTGTTTTAACAAAAGATACACGGGTGATCGGGAAAAGACTACCTTTGGTCCGCTTGTATTCCACCAGATTCATTACATTGTTTACGATCCTCTGAAGGTCATGCTTCCTGAGAAGCTTATATGTTTCGGGCCTATATGCATCTATGGATATACCTATAAAGGTCGCACCGCCATCCACCAGAATACGGATATTTTCCTCATTCAGCATAAACCCATTGGTGGTGACCCGTATATCAACAACATCGTTTGTCCGGGCGTACTCGATAAATTTCGGCAAATCTTTCTCGATAAGAGCTTCGGCGCCGGTGCTGAAGGATACAGAAAACAGGTTGTTTCGCTTCCCATCATCTATGACTTCTTTGTAAGCGGCGAACGGCAAACTGACGTTTTCCTTCCCCAGTTCAAAATTAAGAGCCCTTTTAAACTCCGAGTTCCTTGGACAAAAAGAGCAGCGGTAATTGCACCGGTCGGATATTTCAAAGCTGATTTCGAGCGGATAAGAGGCAAGTATAGCGGCCTTATTGGCCAACTCCCATAATCTGCGGTATTCGAGAAAGCGGTCCCCGTATTTCTCCGTAAATATACTGCGCCAGTCGGTGATCTCGTATCTGCGTAGGATATCCCTACGCTCTTCTTTATACACCTCGCCTTCCTTCATTCTGTCCTTTCCAAATTCTTTCATAATCTCTTATCCTCTTCGTATCATGATTAACCATAAGCTCCCTTAATCCGAGCAATTCTACGGCATTAAATTTTCCGGATATAACAGCGGTTATCTTTGTAGCATCGCCGAGATCGAGAAAGAAAGCTTCGAGGCTGCCGCCGTATTGTTCAAGAATTTTGTCCTTGAAAGAGTAGTACCATTCCGAACCGGGATAAGGCGTAGCAAAAAAAGGATACACTTGAATACCCAATCTTTCCCATGCTTCTATGCTTAAAAAAATACTCTCGAAAGACTCGTCAGGAAACCCGATTATCTGGTTTGGTATAGGTCTTATCCCTGCCTTTATCGTCATTTTTAAAGCAGCTTCGTTCTGGGCCACCGTAGCCCCTTTTGAGATTTTCTTTAAAATTTCATCCGAAAAAGACTCCAGCCCATAATCCAGATGGGAACAACCGAGTATTTTAAAACGCTTAAGCATATCACCATTAACTATTCCCGCATGAGCGGTCGTACCCCAATGCACACCGTTGCAAGACTCAGGGGCATGATCCTGCCTATCTCGCGCACAAGCGGGCTGCAGCCCTTCCTTCATCCAACGATCCGAAAACTCATCAAACCAATCCTTCTTTTTGGCAAGTGCCGCAAAATTCTCATCAAGCACCGAAACAAAATCAACTCCAAATCTTTCTTTTGCATATTTCACAAGATCAACAAAATACTTCGGACTATGCGAACGGATCTTTCTGTATGAGCTAATCTCTATCTGCTTTTTCCCTCCGCATTCGACTGTTTTCAATTCACCGCTCAATCCGAGATGGAAACAGTATTTGCATCGGTAAGGACATCCATAACTTGCCATTACACTAATATGCCTGCGTGCAAGCATAGCTTCTTCGCTGAGCAGCAGGCTGCTGTTTTTGAAATATATATCCAAAGGGAAAAAATGCCACGCAGGGAACGGGAGAGAATCCACATCTTCAAGCAGATTGACCTGCTCGTTCAAATGCAGCTCTCCGTTTTTGTCCCTGAAAATTATGCCTTTGACATCAGACCAATCATGACTTTTTCCATCAACCATATTTAGGATGACCGGCAATGTATTGTACGCCTCGCCAACAACCCCTACATCGATCTCCGAAAGAAAAGTCATAACTTCATAAGGGATCGGCGTTATAAAACCTCCGCCTGCTATAATCAACGCTGTTGGAGATACCTGTCTTGCAAGCTTAACCGTTTTTTTTATGAAGCCGTATGTGGTAATAAGACCGCCGATCGCAATAACATCCCAACTATCGGATGCAAGCACCTCGCAAATTTCGCTCTCGGTAGGTCTCCATGCGTTCGCGTCAAAGACCTGTACTTTGTGCCCTTCTTTTGCGACAATAGCGACCAACTGCGCCAACCCATAAGGGATATGCCTCGGTTTATCGTTCTGCCGTATAACAGGATTTATAAAAAGAACTTTTGCCATTCTGTCCGAATCTTTACATTTATTTTTAAAGCATCGAGGTCAAAACTTCCGAAAGCTTCCTGAACTCAACTCCATTACCGAAAAGTATTCCGCCTTCCGAGCAGTTATATGTTTTGCATGACGCCAGCGGGGCCATATTGAGAAAATTTATGTTGTACCAGTAATAGGCAGGATCAGTGCATAAAGTTTCGCCTGTATGAGGGTTATTTATAAATATCAGACCTTTTGAAGGATCATCAGGGAATATCTCTTTTAAATGTTCATAATACTGGGTGTTTACAACATCCGTTCCGGGTGGATAAGAGAAATCCATTCCAACGAGAACAACCTCAGGACTTTTGAGAATGGTATGAGTGAAAACCCATGCGGAAGTCCCGACATTGCCTCCGGTCACCATGCAGGGTACTCCGTTAAGCTTCCTTATCTTTCTGGTAACACTTTCGGGAGCGTCATAATCATCATAAAGAGGGTTCCACCAATAAAGTTCCATGCCTGCTTCGAGACAACGCCTGGTAATTTCAGAAGAAACACTGGTGGAAATAATTGCCTTTATTTTCGAGCCGTACCTGTTTACAAGCTCTATCATTTCGGCATTGCGGGCGACTTCGTTTTCACGAAACGCAGGGTCAAGGTCTTGACGTTTAAAATAGTCATCAACAGGCCGCTCGGCAAGCCGCGGGTCGCCGAACCACCGGATAATCCGGTGGGGATCAGGATCCACCGTTATGACAAAATCAGGTACAACTCCGTTTCTCAGGCAATGTCCCAAAGCTCCGTCAACAGCTATAATGTGTCCGTTAAAACCCTTATCTTTTATGGTTTCGATAGACTTATGTCTGTGCAGGCTCGGTCCTGCCGAAATTACGAGCGACGGTTTTGGAGGTAAAGACTGAAGTTCGTTTCTCAAGTCCTTGATGCTTTTATTAAGGTAAGCCTTGTTTTCCGATGCATGCTTAAGACCGATGGCAGCAGTTTTCCTGAGTGTGGCCTCAGAAATAAGCTTTAATTGTTCTTCGCTAAGCATCCTCTTCGTCGTCCCATACGAATTTGTCTGCCTTCATTACAAAGGCTATGCTTCCGCCCAATCTTTCGAGCGCCTGCTTTTCAAACATCTCAGAATAGCCCTGTTCCGTCTTTTTTACTTCAGATGCTTGGCTGTCTTGCGCCATTTCATAATTGCCCTGCAAAAACTTACTCATCTTATTTTCCCTCCTTTTGTAAAAATAAGAACTCAGCAAAAAGCATATCAATAGGTTCGTCTATATCCACCGACCGCTCCGGCGGCATAATGTGAACTCCTGTTTTTTTAGAAATAATTGCACCTTCCGTAAAAAGAGAGTCACGCCTTGTAGCGTAAGCCGCGCCATTCGGTATGACCATCCTCTCAAGAGACTGAAAAACTCCCCGCTCACCCTTCATCTCTCCGCTCATGAACAGTTCCGCCGCCGAGTTTTCCTTCACCCGAAACATCCATTCTGGCCTGTCATGAATCTGTTTGACAGAAAAAACAGAATTAAGCCCCTCCTCAGCCAGTAGCAGGCTTATGCATTCGTCTATATCGTCAGCAAGACAAAACGGGGTTGTAGGCTGCATTGTAACTACAATATTTATTTTGTGTCCTTCTTCATTTTCCACAAATTCCACCGCATGTCTGGTAACCCATTCTGATGGACAGTCTTCGGCAAGATGCGGCGGACGGACAAAAGGAACTTCGGCGCCGCACTCCAATGAAATCCTTTTTATCTCTGGATGGTCCGTTGAGACGATAACTCGATCCAAGAGTCTGCTTCCCAGCGCAGCCTTAATCATATAAGAAATGAGTGGCCGCCCTCCAAGAAGTTTTATATTCTTAAGAGGTATTCTTTTAGAACCGCCTCGCGCATGTATAACTCCGATAATTTCGGACTTTTTTTCGTTTACCATTTGTAGCCTATCCTCGTTTCTATTTCAGCATCTTTGAGTTTTTCAAGATTGCTAAAAACTTTCTTAAACGACTTCGCCACATCGTCCATGTCTTCAAGTGTATTGGGACGGTTTATGTGGTAAAACCATATGAACTTATCGTTGATTAAACGCTCAGCCGTCAGACAATCCCCCCTGCCGTATTCTCTACTTCTCCCATATAAGTGGCAGGACCACGGGCATTGTTTATCCCCGTAAGCGACCTTCCTTAAGAAAATAGGGTTCTCATACATTAGCCTTAAATACCCCGAACCCACAGGAATGCCTTCAGCCCTCAAGGCTGCAAGTATCTTGGCCCTATTGACGCCCGTTTCATTGCCGTCATAAATCATAGGAAATACATGAGGGACTTCTTCATCCTTGAAACTGCAGGTCCTCAACCCCGGCAATCCGGCAAGCTGTTCGGAAAGATAGCTCCTGTTTTTGCTCCTGACCCTGTTATTCTCATCAAGCTTATCCAGTTGTGCAATCCCCAATGCTGCCGTTAGTTCGGTCATCCTGAAGTTCATGCCAACGAGGTTCACCAATGATCCTTCATCCCAAGTATCATCCGGAACGGATTCTCCGTGGTTGCGAATAAGCCGCGCTTTTTTGGCGAATTCAGGATTAGATGTAACTATCATCCCACCCTCGCCGGTCATCATGTTCTTGGTTTCCTGAAAACTGAAAACCCCCATATCGCCTATGGTGCCTACATTTCTGCCTTTGTATTTTGTTCCGGGGGACTGCGCACAGTCTTCAATCACTATCAGGTTGTGGCGTTTTGCTATACCCATAATCAAATCCATGTCCGCAGCGTATCCTAGCAGATGCACTACAAGTATCGCCTTGGTTTTGGGTGTAATCGCCTTTTCGATCTCCTCCGGAACGATGCAAAAATTTTCCTTGCTGACATCTACAAAAACCGGGATGGAGTTAAAAAGCAAAATACTGAGCGCCGTTGCATTAAAAGACAGACAGGTCGTTATTACCTCATCGCCGGGGCCGATCCCTGAGGCCCCGAGAGCTGTAGAAAGTCCGGAAGTTGCAGAGTTTACGGAAATTGCATACGGAATATCGAACTTCTTTGCAAAATCAGACTCGAACTTTCTGACCATCCTGCCGCCAAGAAAAGAGAAGTACTGCCCTTCAAGGTTTTCGGCTTCCTGAGAAGGCATAACGAGTGTTTTTGCCATATCACCCGAGAGGCTGCCCATAAATCTGGAAAACTCTCTGCTATCGAGAACCTGTTTTACATAATTCCATTCGTTCTCATCAACAACTACAGGTGACAAAAAGGACTTAGTTCTAACAGGGGTTCCACCGAGTATTGCCATTTCAGACATGCAAGCCGTTCTCTTTCCTCAAACTAACAGGATTGCCATTTGCCCGGGCCGATTCGAGCATCAATATACACAATTCTATAGCGGCAAAGCCGTCTTTACCGGAACAATTTACCTGCTCTTTATTGCCATTCACCACAGAAACTATATCGCTTATAGCTTCGACAAGCCTATCCTTTTTCTGAACCGGACAAATAGTATTCATCTTCAATTCGCGATAGCCTGAATACCTGCGGCTTTCCTCAAATACATACCACTCTATCCGGTCACCGTTGTCCAAACTTCTAATCCTGCCTTCAGTGCCGATTATATCTATCTCGAAAATCAGA
>PEAD01000004.1:0-21242 GCA_002753335.1 Nitrospirae bacterium MYbin3 | reverse complement strand
GTTGAGGTCATTACGAACGGAACTTTACCGTCAAAATCAACCCAACCGGAAATCCCGGGGTCGGGGTTGTCCAGATTATGAGATATTCCGCTTGCCGAACAAGCTTCTTTTGATACAAACATTCTTACGGTATCTATCAAATGTGTTCCTATATTAAAGATCTGCCCTGAATAAACCGCATTGACGGTTTTAATATCGCCAACTTTACCGTTGCGGATCATATCCCTGACGCTAATATACCCCTCATCCCACCGGCGAGTGTGATTTACAGCAAGAACAATATTTTTCCCCTCGCACAAACGGATCATTTGCTCCGCTTGAGTCAATGATCCGGCAAAGGGTTTTTCGCAGAAGATCGCACGGATCGGATACGCGACCAGCTCTTCAAGGACTGAATGATGGTCATCTGTCGGCGTACAAATCGACACAATATCCACAGACATGCTTTCCATCATCTCCCGTACCGAGCTAAAAACCGGGGTCTGCGGGTACTGCTTTTTGAAGGTCTCAATGTTATCAGGATTTATTTCTACAGCCGCGGCAAGTTCTGTATCTTTGCAGCGCTCATAGGCAGCAACATGACTCCATGTTTCTTTTCTTTTAGGATCGAGGTTAAACCGAAAGCCTATATTGCCAAGTCCGATAACTGCAGCTTTATACATTACTACAGGTGTCCCAGCTCCTTTATGCTTTTCTTATATTCGTCCCATTGACCAATATCAAGCCACCCGTCGTGGATCGGGTAAACGGATACCTTGCCCTGCTGTGAAGCGAGTCCGATAAGGGTGTTCATATCCATAAACGCTTGTTCAGGAACCAACGACAACACCTCCGGCTCAAGAAGATAAACGCCTGTATTTATCAAGACATCGAAGCTCGGCTTTTCAACAAAATTTTTCAATATCCCGTTCTGCATCTCGAGAGTTCCATACGGAATATTGATCTCTCGATGGCAACCGATAAGAGTCATCAGGTTTTTTTGTTCATAATGCCATTTTAGTATTTCTGTAAAATCAGCATTGACTATAATATCGCAGTTGGAAACGATGAACGTATCATTAATCATATTGCGTAGCAAAGACAGACTTCCTGCGGTTCCCATATAATCATTTTCTTCGACCCACGATATGTCGTAACGTGAGGGATTCTCTTTCAAAAACATTTTTATATATTCTTTTTTGTAGTTAAGCGTAAACACAAAACGCTGAAACCCATGCTCCGCAAACCTGTCCATCAGGAGTTCGATAAGAGGTTTCTCACCCACAGGAATAAGCGGTTTGGGCAGAATGCGTGTAAATGGGTCCAAACGGGTCCCCTTGCCGCCGGCCATAATGACAACGGTATTGGACAGAGAACGCTTTCCACTCTCTTTCTTCCCAAAGATATCGGTCCAAAGAATAACATCAACGATAACTCCTGTACGGTCAAGAACCGGTATCTGCTCAATCTCTCGCTTCATCATTAATATCCGGGCTTTGTCGAACAAGTCTTCCTCATCCGCGCTCAGGAACGAGAAGTCCCGGAACATAACAGTAACAATGGGATCGTTAAATAGAAGACCGTTCGTCAACCCCCGTCGAATGTCCCCGTCGGTCACCGTACCAATAAGCACAGTTTTATCGTCAGATACAAACAGTATTCTTTCCCCTGTTTCGTTAAGCTTCAACATAGCACTCTTAATAGAAGCATCCGCCGATATCAGCAATGATTGTAATTTTTCTTTTTTCATAGCATTACCATATCTCTTTCAAAAGCATGAAAGCCTCGGCATATATTACCCCTGCGGCAGCTCCTCTGAACACAGCAAGCGCCTTCATGTTCTCAGGACTCCTGGGAAAAGGATGCTGGCTCAATTCCCCTTTGTAAATCTGCATTATAGCGATCTTCCGGTCTAAAAATTCGGTTATATCCGAAAAACTGTTGGGCACAAAAACATCGCCGCATATTGCCGAACCAAATTCTGTTTCTGATATGGTCTCATAAACAAGAATCTTTTTTACAAAAGGAGTGCGAAATGTTTTCAGAGAACTCATTGCGGAATCGAAAACTATCTTGTGATCCGAATGCGCATCGCTGCGGTTCGGCAAGAAAACAGTATCCGGCATTACTTTGTTGATAACATCCGATACTGCATTTATTATCTTTTCATTGGGAATTGTGTCGAGCCTCTTAGTAGGCATGTTCAATCGGAATACGCCATCAAAGCCGTATTCTTTTGAAACCTTCTCTATTTCCCTTTCTCTTTCCTGAATCCTTTCTTCACTAAAGCCCTGTTCTTTTTCCATAGAAGTTATTAGTAGCCAACAAATCTTATTTCCGGCCGCCTTGTTTTTCAGTATAGTTCCGCCGCATCCGAGAGTTTCATCATCAGGATGGGGTGCGACAACCAATATTTTTTTAGTTTCTTTCAGCATTAATAGGTCATCTTTTTTTGCAACATTTTTTTATCAAAAGGCAATGTCGAAAGCACATGTGCAATCCTCTTTGATGCACCGCCCTGTCCATAAGGATTGGAGCAGTTTTGAACCTGTTTGATAAAGGCGCTGTCATTCAGAGCCGTTTGGAGCGCAGCCGAAATCTCATTTCTGTCATAAGAAACATCAATTACATTATCCGCTCTGAGCCTACCCTGCTGCCTGGTTCCTATGTTTACGCACGGAACTTTGAAAATGGGCGTTTCCATCAAACCGCTGCTTGAATTCCCTGCAACACAAGATGCAACACGCAGACAGCCCAGGTAGAGCCTCCACCCAAGACTTTTTCTGATCCTGAAATAGGAAACTCCTTCATACTCATTAATAGCTTTAATTATATGTTCACTGCCGGCGTCATTACAAGGATACGTTATTACGGTTTGGCAGCCAAGCGCCTTCAAGGCCTCCAGGCTTTCCTTCGCCTGTTCATAAGCCATATCCGTTTCTTGAATGACAGGATGCTGGGTAAATATTATCATTGGACGGTTCAAATCCAGAGATAATTCTCGAGAAACCTCTTCAGGCCCGGCAAAGTTTCCTCCCAGGACATTGTCCATAACCGGGGTTCCAACATTAAAGACACGCCAAGGCTCCTCACCGAGCTTTAGCACCCGATTAAAAGAATCCTCGTTCGTTGTGAAATGAATATGACTCAGCTTGGTAATGCTGTGGCGCACAGAATCATCAAGATGGCCGCCCTGCGAAAGATCTCCTCCGAAAATATGAGCAATGGGAATGTTGCAGTAAAAAGATGTTAAAGCCATCGCAAAAGTCTCGTAGCGATCGCCTGCCAAGACAAAACAATCAGGGGATATATCTTTCAGCATGCAAACTCCTGTCCGTATCAGATCAGAAACAGAAAGCAGCATTGAGGTGCGTGTATCTGTATCAGGAATCTCAAGAACAATTTCACGTATCGCCGCAAGATTCGAAGTATCAATTTCGCCGGCAGTCTTGCCAAAGTCTCCGGAAAGATGCGTGCCTGAAATTATGAGTGTTGTTTCAAAAGCAGGATCTTCGGACAAGGCCTTAATAACCGGATTAAGAAGGCCGTATTCGGCCCTGTTTCCTGTAAAGACCACTATTTTTCTTTTGTTTTTTGCTTCGTACTGCATAAAACAATCATTTCTTTTGAGATTTCCCACGCCGGCATATCAATAGAGGCCAGCTTTTCTGCATCAGGAGCATATGCGGCCTTTGCTGCAGACTCTTCATAAAGCAGTGTGGCAAGATAATATCTGACAAACTCTTCGCGATTCGGAAACACCAGCTTGCTAGGAATTATCTCACTTTTTACTGCACCCAATATCTCTTCAAGGGCCGGCAGAAATTCCATCTCCAAACGGTTCGTCCTTCTATTAATCTTTTCGTCCCTTCCAAAACCAAATATCTTCTTGTTAAAGTCATAAAGTTCTGCCGCATTTCGGTCGGTAGGGCCGATAAGAAAAACCGAGCCGCCATCTTTCAGAAGCCTTTTGATTTGGTTAACAATCCGTTTTACATCATCAACATAATAAATTGCGAACGATGAAATCACCATATCAAAACTCGCATCAATAAACGGAAGGTTTTCGTTCATATCCCATCGCAATAGCACTTTTGGACTCGCACCCTCACGGGATGCGGCTTTTTGAAGCAAGTCTTCGGACTGATCCATTCCCACTATAACGCCCGTGCTCCCAAGCTTTTTTTCGTATGAAGGAAAAAGGTTGCCGTTTCCGCAACCGATATCCATAACAACATCCCCCGGCTTTAACGGAAGACTGCGGTTAATCCATTCTTCTAGGCTAAAACTCGAATAGTTCCGGTGCGCCTGAATCCTTATGTCTAAAGCGCTCCTGCTCTCTTTGTACCCAAGTGAAGCTTTATCATTCGCCGTTTTCATATAAGTATCTTCTCCGCTTAAATTTCGATCATTTCGTCAACAGCAAAATCACGATTTGCCTGCCTGCCCAAGACCTTGTCCCACTCCATAAGACTGATTCCGGTGCCGGGACGTTTGCCGATAAGATTTTTCTCTGTGAAATACTCTCCTGCCTTGATATTACAGGCTGCTACAATGCTTTTGCGGGCTATTGCTCTGTTCATTAATTCCGATGCAGAAGCTTTTTTCTGCCCAGTTCCAAGCGATTTCTCAATGTTTCGAATAGCTCGAACCATTTCTTTAAGTTCATCGGGCTCAAGCGATGCCTTGTGGTCGGGTCCGGGCATATTTTTATCCAATGTGAAATGCTTTTCTATTACAGTAGCACCCAGAGCGACAGCAGCAATTGGGACTTCGATGCCTGTAGTGTGGTCCGAATACCCGACCTTTACACCAAACTTATCCCTAATCGTTGCCATAGCTCTCAAGTTAACATCCTCAAAGGGTGTAGGATACGCGGTGTTGCAATGCAAAACTGTTATATCCTCTTTTTTTGTCCCTGCCACGGTCAAAACTCCGAGGGCGTCTCCAATCTCATCCATATCCGCCATACCGGTGGAAAGTATTACCTTCTTTTTCAGCTTGCCTATTTTCCTAAGATATGGAAGGTTAGTGATTTCTCCGGAGGGTATTTTAAATATGCTAAGCCCCAAACCATCCAACAATTCTATGCTTTCAAAATCAAAGGGTGTGGAGAGGAAGATAATACCGCGCTCCCTGCACTCGGCTGTCAATTTCCAGTGAGCCTCTGCATCAAGTTCAAGTCTTGCCAGCATCTCGTATTGAGACTCTCCGGCTCTCGTTGCATCTTTCTGATAATCGGCTTTAGGCGCGAATTTGCTGACCATTTTTTCAGCTTTGAATGTCTGGAACTTTACAGCGTCCGCCCCAGCCTCTAACGCTGCAGCGATGAGTTTTAAGGCTGTATTCATGCTCCCGTTATGATTTACACCCGCCTCGGCTATAATAAACGTTTTCATTTGGCCGGAACTCCTTTAACCAACGCATCATCAGGAACATCTTTTAAAACAACCGCTCCGGCTCCGACCACCGAGTTCTTTCCAACCTTAACTCCGTTGATCAAAGTAGCCCCCGCTCCAATAAATGCGCCGTCAGCTATTATGCAATCTCCGCTTACAACTGCCCCGGGGCAGACATGGACATGACTGCCTATACTGCAGTCATGGTCAACAACTGCCGCGGTGTTTATTATTGTATTTTTACCCAACCGGCTGCCTGGTTGGACTATAGCTCCCGCCATTATTTGTACGCCATCCGAAACAACCACCGACGGTGAAACAACCGCCTTATTGTGAACGAACGCCGGCATTGCAAAACCGTTCTGCAGCAGATTCTCAAAAAGTCTTCTGCGGTTGTCATTACTCTTTGTGCTGCCCACGCCTATGCATGCATTTACGACTTCTCTACCATAAAGATTACGGAGCATATCATCACTGCCCAAAACAGGAACGCCACAAACCTTTTCGCCTATTTCAAGCACAGGATCCAGAATTCCTACTATCTCATAAATAGCCAACGACTTCACAAGTTCAATCAGAACCTTTGCATGTCCGCCTCCGCCTACAAAAACAAGCTTTGTCATATCAGAGTCTTTCCTTGTCTAAAAACGCTGCTATATTTTCGGCTACATAACAAACATCTTCCGGCTCAAGCCCCACACTGCATGGAATGTTCAAACAGCGTTCATAGGCTTCAGTGGCCTTCTCTATAAAATAGCCCTGGCAATCCGCATACATTTGAAGCGTGTGCATCAGCTTCCAGACCGGTCTTGCCTGCATTCCTTTTGATGCCAAAGAATCCATAAGCGGCTTTTTCTGCCCTGAAGAAACCCTGATCGTGTAAAACCAGAAGTTGCTCCTGACACCCGGCTGCTCCCACATAAGCTCGGCCCCGGGAACTTTGGAAAGCAGTTCACTGTAAAGTCGTGCGTTCTTTCTTTTTCTTTCAATAAATTCCTCAAGCCTTTCCATCTGCGCCACACCGATAGCAGATTGTATATTCGTAAGGCGGTAATTGTATCCTATTTCATCATGGTCGTATTCAACAGGATCCGTCTTTGCCTGAGTCGTAAGATGTCTTACCTTTTTTGCAAGAGCCTCGTCATCCGTGACAACCATGCCGCCGCCGCCGGTCGTTATTATTTTATTGCCATTGAATGAAAAACATCCGCTCCTTCCGAAAGAGCCGGTTTTCTTGCCGCCATATTCTGAACCTAGGCCTTCGGTTGCATCTTCGATGATATCTATGTTTTTGTTGGAACAGATTTCCATCAGACTCTTCATTTCGGATGGATGCCCGAATACATGCACAGGCATCAAAGCTTTTATACGCCTACCGGACATTTTATTGTACGTGTGCCCATCTTTCCCTTTACAGCACTCTATATCCAAAAAATGGGCTGTTTTTTCTGCATCAATGCAAAGAGTGTCCGGATCGCAATCCATGAAAACAGGATATGCACCGCAATATCGTACCGCGTTCGCAGGGGCAATAAAGGTAAGTGTCGGTACGATTACTTCGTCTCCCGGCAATACACCGCAAGCAATAAGACTCACATGCAGCGCCGCAGTCCCGTTGACGGTTGCAACCGCAAAGCGGCTTCCGGTATAGTCAGCCACCATCCTTTCAAATCGGCCGACATACTCTCCGACCGACGACACCCATCCGGAGTCGAGACAATCTTTGACATACTTCCACTCATTGCCGGATATTTCGGGCTCAGACAGCGGGATTATCTCTTTAGTACCCTGCTTAAACATTATAAATATCGCTTTTATACTGCCTGCGGTTTTCAGGATTGCCAAACCATTCTATGGTCTTTATCAATCCTTCCTTCAGAGAAACTTCAGGGTTCCATCCTGCAAGCTCGCCTATCAGTCTGTTATCACAAATCAGCCTTTCAACTTCGCTCTTTTCAGGCCTCTTTCTTAAATCTTCGGATACAACCTTTGCATCCGGATTTATCAAAGAAACAATAAGGGCTGCAAGGTCGCCTATCGATATTTCTTTTCCGGACCCGATATTGACCTCTCTGCCTAAGGCCTCATCGCATCTGGAGAGAGCAATAAACCCTCGGCATATATCGCCGACATAGTTCAAATCTCGAGTCGGATGCGTAGAACCGAGACGAATCTCTTTTTTGTCTTCAAGCAGCTGCGTGATAACAGTAGGAATAACAGCTCTTGCAGACTGACGAGGACCGAAGGTATTAAAAGGCCTGGCAGTTACAACAGGAGAGCCGAAAGAGCGATAAAACGACTCTGCTATCTTGTCTGCCCCGATTTTCGATGCTGAATACGGTGACTGCCCTTGAAGTGGATGTTTCTCATCAATAGGCGAATACTGGGCCGTGCCATAAACTTCGGAGGTTGAAGTAACAAGGACTTTCTCTGTCGAAAAATCGCGGGCAGCCTGAAGAACATTCAGAGTGCCTTTAACATTTGTGTCTATGTAAGAGTCGGGCGAGTGGTAAGAAAAAGGAATCCCTATCAGAGCGGCTAGGTGAAATACGATATCTACGCCTTTAACAGCAGACCTGACTCCGTTAGGATCTCTTATGTCACCACTGAATATCTCAATATTCTTGAGCTTGTCCTTTGCAATAGTATCGAGCCATCCCCATGTATTGAATGAATTGTAAAATACAAAGGCCTTTACACTGCATCCCTCTGCCATAAGAGCCTCGGAAAGATGACTGCCTATAAAACCGTCTGCTCCTGTTACGAGTACTTTTTTGTTTCTGATTTCCATTGCCTTTTAGGACTGCTCCGCCCTCTCGGTCACATCAGGAATACGCCCAATGCAACCTAATAAGGCCTTATATACAACTATGTATTATATAGGCTCGACTTCTGACGAGTCTATTTTAAGAGAGACGCCCTGCTGCAACAAATCAATCGAAAGCACAAGCAGATGCTGCCCCGCCTTCTGCACTAAAATACCCTCGACTCCTGCAAGAGCGCCCCTCTTTATTCTCACCCTGTTGCCCTCTTTTAAATAAGGGTATGGGTCAATAGTTTCCTTGTTTTCGACAATCTTTTTTAGAGATTCTATCTGCTCATCCGGCACAGACTCCGGCTCTCCGGGAGTCATTCCGATAAACCTCGCCACTCCGGGCGTTTTCAATACAGAAAGCAATACACCGTGGGACTTCGGAATATGCACAAATAAATAGCCGTTGAACATCGGAAACTCTATAAGCTTTTTTCTGTCCTTCCATTTGCTCAACTTCTCCACAACAGGCAAAAACACCTCAATCCCGCTTTTTGCCAAACGCTCCTGAACCTTGAACTCGTGGCGAGACTTCACATGCACTGCAAACCAAAATAAATCTTCAGTCATACTTTCATTAATAATTGAACTCATAAACCATTCCTGCTATAAGCTATAAATATTTTCAGAAACAACACCATGCTCCTTGATCGTTTCTAAAATTTTCTTCTCGATAGATGCGACAATAACAGCATCGAAAGAAAGCGCCTTAACATCCTCAACGGAATAAATATTGTGTCCAAAAAATCCGTTCTCTATCCTTTTGCTGCCGACAATACCTACAACATTCAAAGGCAACCCGCGAGTCGATATAAAACAAAGTTCCGCAAGTTCACCATCGCCCCAGATAATGACAGTCTTGCAGCCGTTTTCTATCATAGATTTATAAGCGTCCTCTATTTTGCTTCTAGCTTCTTTAAAATATTCGAGCGAATAATTCATGTAGGTATAAGTGAGCTTTGTTTTTTCGGCAAACCCTTTTGGGGTTATTATGTACTTAATCCTGTTCCTTGGCAGAGTGGTGATCTTTATATAGCCTTTTTTGCCGAGCCGCTTCAGATATGCGTTTACAAGACCAAGTGCAATTCCAAGATCGTCCGCAAGTGTTCTCTGGGTTGTTTGGGGTTCTTTGGCGATATTGTCGAGAAGCTTCAGTGATATTTCATCCTGCTGCATCCTGCCGTTCATACTATGAACAATATCATGCTAACAGCCTCTGAGTCAATAGAAAAAGCTGACTTTGAATCTTTTTTGACACCCCAAAAGTTTTTATGATAGTCTAGCTTTTGTGCCGGAGTGGCGGAACTGGCAGACGCAAGGGACTTAAAATCCCTCGGGGCGTGCCCCGTACGAGTTCGATTCTCGTCTCCGGCATTTATAAAATCAATGACATTTGTCTCTACTTACATACAACTTCCTCCTACTATTGTTTTGTTAAAACATATCAAATACCGTCTAAACATATTATAATTATGCATACCAATTAAAAAGAGGAGAAAAATATGGCAGGAACATATGAAATTATAATCAGGTTCGATAAAGGCACAGGCAAAACAAGCTTCGGCCTAATGAAAGATGGCAAGGACAACCTTACTCCTGACATAGATGAGATTAAAACTTATTTCAGCGTTTCTAAGCTGGTCATGGATAAGCTTGGCATTAAACTAAAAAACACTATGGAAGCACAGACCAAGCAGGGCCAATAAAAAAACATAGCAACCGTCATGCCCTGCAAAACAAAAAAAACAAGCAAGCTGTGCACTCAAACTGCAACTGCTTCCGAATACGAAAAGCTAAACAAGATTGAGCTACTTAACATTGTTTCTAAATTACAATGCCAACTAAAAGAAGCAGAAAAATCCGAAACCCTTCGCAAAAACGAATCCCGTGCTATTCGTTTGGTCGGTATAGCATACGCAATTATAGACAAGAATCACCAAATAACCACTATTAACGAAACTCTTTTAGACCTTACCGGTTTCACAAAAAAACACACACTCAAAAAAAATCTATTCGATTATTTATTAAGCACAAATGATAATAATCTAATACAAAAAATCAAAGATTCCTTGCAGAACAACACCAATTGGCAAGGCGAGGTTTTATGCCGAAAGAAAGGGAAAAAGTTTTTCACGGCCTGGTTTGTTATTGCTAAGTTCGAAGACAAAAAAAACAAGACAGAAGGATATACTGCGGCATTCTGGGACATAACCCGCTTTAAAGATAATGAAAAGATGCTGCAAGAGATGGCACATTTTGATGTGCTTACAAAGCTTCCCAATAGGTCGCTTATGTATGACCGCCTCAAGCAAGCGCTTACTTTCGCATCACGATACCGCCTGCTGATTGCGGTTATGCTTATAGACCTTGACCGCTTTAAGGAGATTAATGACACGCTCGGCCATCATGTAGGAGACCAGCTTTTGGTTGAAGCATCATCAAGGCTTTCTAGCGCAATACGCAAGAGCGACACGGCGGCGCGAATGGGTGGGGACGAATTTTTGGTCATACTGCCTGATGTTGGCAGCGCAACTAACGCCGCTCATTTAGCGCAAAAGTTCAACTCTCTGCTTTCATCACCGTTCTCGCTTTCGGGACACGAGCTTTATATCTCGGCAAGTATCGGCGTAACCATATTCCCAAACGACGGCAGCGACTCTGACGTTTTAATTAAAAACGCCGACACAGCAATGTACCATGCCAAGGCTCAGGGGAAAAATAATTTTAAATTCTTCACCGAAGACATAAACAAAAGCACTGTTGAGCGGTTTGTGCTTGAAACAAGGTTCAGGCAAGCTTTGGACAAGCTGGAGTTTCATCTGAACTACCAGCCCAAAGTAGATATCAAAACCG
Organism: Nitrospirae bacterium MYbin3; assembly: GCA_002753335.1. GTDB lineage: Bacteria > Nitrospirota > Thermodesulfovibrionia > Thermodesulfovibrionales > Dissulfurispiraceae > MYbin3. The sequence continues at coordinate 10,199 of PEAD01000004.1, read as the reverse complement.
GCCGGATTTCTGGAATGGAAGCGCTGCTTCGATGGTATCATCCGGATCAAGGGCAGGTAAGGCCTACACTGTTTATACCACTTGCCGAAGAGACCGGATTGATAATCCCGCTCGGAGAATGGGCCTTGCGAGAAGCCTGCCGCCAGAATAAGGAATGGCAGGACGAGGGCCTAAGGCCGATAAGAGTCTCTGTTAATTTATCGGTCAGGCAGTTCAGGAAACGTGACTTTCTGTCGGTCGTAAAAGAAATACTTTGCGAAACTAAACTTGACCCCAAATACTTGATGCTGGAGATAACCGAATCCACTATCATCGAGGATATAACCGGAACAATAAGCATGCTTAACGATTTAAGAGATGCGGGGGTAAGTGTTTCTATAGACGATTTTGGGACCGGCTACTCGTCACTGAATTACCTGAATAAGTTTTCATTGGACGAACTTAAAATAGATGCCTCTTTCATATCAGACTTGACCATCCCCGAAAATTGCAGAGTTGTAGAATCGATAATAGCATTGGCTCATGGGCTTCATCATAAAGTCGTAGCTGAAGGGGTCGAAACCCGGAATCAGCTCGAATTTCTGCGATCAAACAACTGTGATGAAATACAGGGCTACTACTTCAGCAAACCACTCAGCGCCGAAACCCTGCATGACCTTCTAAAAAAGGACCCTGTTTTCGAAACTTAGGCGTATGGGGAGAATTGTTTTTTTATTGTCGGCAATAATAGGTCTTTGTATTACAACTCAAGTATCTGCCGAAACATCAATAATCTGCGCCTCGACTACTAGCACCGAGAATTCAGGACTGCTTGGACATATAATGCCTGCCTTTGAAAAAAAGACAGGCATTAAAGTGAAAGTTGTTGCGAGGGGTACAGGGGCGGCCATCGAGATGGGCAAGAGAGGCGATGCGGATGTGGTATTGGTTCATGCTAAAGAACTTGAACTGAAAGCGCTTGAGGAAGGTTGGTTTGCGAGTCGCTATGATGTTATGTACAATGATTTTATAATAATCGGACCTAAGGATGATCCATCTAAAATTAAACGTTCAAAGACTGTTATCGAGGTTTTTAAAAAAATAGCTGCCGACAATGCGTTGTTTGTTTCGAGAGGGGATAAATCAGGAACCCATATCAAAGAGCTTGATATATGGAAAAAAGCCGGCATTGATCCAAAAGGTCAAAAGTGGTATCTTGAGGTAGGTCAGGGGATGGAAAAGACGCAAAGAATAGCAAACGAGAAGCGGGCATACACTATCGGAGACAGAGGTACATGGCTTGCGGTTAAAGACAGGGACAAGCTCGATATGACGCTTGTGTTCGAAGGTGACCCGCCGCTTTTCAACCAATATGGAGTTATGGCTGTGAATCCCCTAAGACACAAACATGTAAAACACAAAGAGGCACTGGAATTCGTGAACTGGATAATATCGAAAGAAGGGCAGCAGGCCATAAAGTCTTTTAAAGACAGCCACGGCAATCAGCTTTTTTATCCTAACGCAATGTAGCGGATAAGGGACGACACCAGGATATGTTCGAAAAGGCATTGGGACTTATTTTAAATACCGACCATGAGCTTTTTGCGATCATTCTGCTGTCGCTTAAGGTTTCTTTGACCGCCTTGTGTCTTGCTTCAATTGCAGGCATCCCGATTGGAGCTTTTACCGGTCTGAAAAAATTTCGCTTCAGAGGTACGATAATAAGTGTTATTAATACCTTTATGGGGCTGCCGCCTGTTGTGGTAGGTTTGTGCGTCTATCTTATTCTTTCAAGAAGCGGCCCATTAGGTTTTTTGTCGCTCCTCTATACGCCGTTTGCGATGATTATAGCGCAGACAATTCTGGCCTTTCCGATCGTAGTTTCCTTGACCCACTCGGCCATAGTTGGCGTTGACCCTGTGATAAGACAAGCGGCGACAACTCTTGGGGCCTCACCTTTGCAAGAGTCCTTAACTGTGGTCAAAGAAGCCCGTTACGGAATAATGGCCGCCGTAATCGCTGCCTTGGGTAGAGTTATGGCCGAAGTCGGAGCTATCCTGATAGTCGGCGGCAATATTGCAGGATACACCCGCGTAATGACCACAACCATCGCGCTCGAAACCGATAAAGGCAACTTTGAGCTTGCGCTTGCGCTCGGAATAATCCTGCTCTCTATTTCACTATTAATTAACGCTGCCCTGCATTTGGTACAAAAGAAAGACGGGGTTCAAAACATCTTATGAGCTTAAAACTTTCTGCAGAAAAAATAAGCAAAAGATATGGTGGCAATGCTGTTTTAAACGAATGCTGTTTTGAATTTGAAGCAGGCAAGACTTACGCGCTAATCGGGTCCAACGGCAGCGGCAAATCAACCTTTCTAAGAATTTGCGCCCTGCTTGAGCAGCCTGATAAGGGGGCGGTGAGATTTTTTTGCGGCGATGCCGAGCAGCCCCACGAAATCTCTCTTAAAAGAAAGATGACTCTAGTTTTGCCCAAGACCGGAGTGTTCAACTCGTCTGTGTTCAATAATGCGGGGTATGGATTGAGAATACGGGGTATTACCGGAAACGATATAAAAGAAAGGGTTAATCAGATTCTTAATCTGGTAAAGCTTACAGATAGGAGCAGCCAGAATGCCCAAACGCTTTCGAGCGGTGAAACGCAGAGACTCGGAATCGCACGCGCCATGGTGTTTGAACCCTCTATCATTTTCCTTGATGAGCCCACAGCCTTTGTAGATGCCGAAAGCAAAAGCATAATAGAAGATATGATTTTAAAATTCAACAACCACCAGAAAACGGTGATAATAGCTACTCACGACATAGAACAAGCGGACAGACTCGGGGCTGTAGTGCTAAAGATGACCGAAGGCCGCATCAAACTGCTATAATCTTCTGAAGAAAAGATGAAAGCAAAAAATCTTACCACAAAAACCGTATTGACCGGTATAGATTTAATCGGCAAAAGCTGGCCTAAGCGGCTCAAGGGTTTGCGGATCGGACTTCTTGTTCATCCGGCCTCCGTAAACATAAAACTTGAACATACGGTTCATTCAGCTATTCGTTGTAAGGATTTTAAACTTAAAGCTCTTTTCGGTCCGCAGCACGGCATCAGGGGAGAGACTCAGGACAACATGATAGAGTGGGAAGGGTTTTTAGACAAAAATACCGGCCTTCCTGTTTATAGTCTTTACGGAAATACCAGAAAACCTTTGCCTCAGATGCTAAAGAATATAGACTGCATGGTCATTGATGTGCAGGATGTCGGGGCGCGCTACTACACCTTTATCTGGACTATGGAACTTTGCATGCAGGCCTGCCTTGAATCCGCTAAATCTGTGGTTGTACTCGACAGGCCGAACCCTATCGGCGGGCTTCAGACCGAAGGCCCTGTTTTGGATTCGGATTATGCGTCCTTTGTAGGACAGAGACCACTTCCTGTCAGACATGGTATGACGATCGGAGAAATAGCTCTTTATCTCAAAGATGCCTTTTATCCTAAACTTGATTTGCATATCATAAAAATGAGGAACTGGAAACGTGGCATGTGGTTCGGCAAAACAGGACTGCCGTGGGTTCTCCCTTCGCCAAACATGCCGACAATCGATGCAGCATTGGTTTATCCCGGCATGTGTCTGCTTGAAGGTACTCATCTCAGTGAGGGGCGAGGAACTACGAGGCCTTTTGAGATATTCGGCGCGCCTTTTATCGAGCCTGATGCATTTGTAAAGAGGCTTGTGGATTTTAAGCTTAAAGGGGTTGCTTTCAGACCGCTACATTTTCAGCCCACATTCCAAAAGCATGCCGGAAGGCTGTGCGGCGGAGCGCAGATTCATGTATTAGACAAAAAATTATTTAAACCGTTTAAGACAGCAGTAGCAATATTGAAGACTGCAAACGAACTTTACCCTGCTTATCCCCTCTGGAAACTTCCACCGTATGAGTATGAAACCGAAAAAATGCCGATAGACATCCTTGCAGGTTCGGACAGGCTTAGAATCGAATTGGAAGAGCATAAAAACCTCGATGAAATCGAAAGCTGGTGGGTTGCTGAGTGTAATGTTTTCGACAAAAATGTGAGAAAAAAATATCTCCTTTATGGCTGAGTCTGTCAACGCCTTTATCCTTGCTGCCGGCTTTGGCTTAAGGCTAAGACCCATAACCAATAGCATTCCCAAGCCGCTTGTTCCTATAGCAGGGAAACCATTGCTGGAAAGAATTCTGGAGAAGGTCCGCGCTTCGGTTTCGGGTGAAATCGGGATAAACCTTCACTATCAAAAAGAGACTCTAAAAGAGTGGCTTGAATTCTCCCCGTTTAGCGATTCGCAAATATTTATTGAAGATGAAATACTTGGCACCGGCGGCGCCCTGAAAAATGCCGAGGCGTTTCTTAAAAATAAAGCTTTTGTGGTTCATAATTCGGATATTTTTTCTGATATAGACATCAGCCGACTTATTTCTTATCACAAACACAAGGGCAATCTGGTCACTTTAGCGGTGCATGACTTTCCGAAGTTCAATAATCTTTTCCTGAACGAAGCCGGTCTGCTTAAAAATGTTGGTCTGCCTCGGCCTGAATACGCTCAAAGCCTTGTCAGCAGGGCATTTACAGGCATTGCTGTTTATGAGCCTGAGTTTTTGAGGTTTCTGCCTTCAGGCCCTTCAAGTGTTGTCGATGCATGGCTTGCGACCTCGGCTTCAGGCGAACTGGTAGGAGCCTGCGATTTTACAGGCGCCAAATGGAGCGATATAGGCACACCTGCTGCTTATGCGGCAACTGTTGTTGACTTTCTCAGAACAAACGGCGAAACCGTTTATTTCGGTTCAGAAACCAGTATATGCAGCAATGCCGAAATTAACGGATTTGTGATTGCCGAGGATGAAAGCAAAATCGGCGAAAGCACCAAACTCTGCAACTGTATTTTGCTTCCGGGAGCAGAAACCGAGGCAAGGACTTATCACAACTGTATTGTTGGACCGGGTTTTGAACTAAAGATTAAAGAGAATGAGTTTTTAGGCATGCCCGAAAACACTGATTCGGTACTAATAGGCAGTGGAGGATCTGATAGAAGCTATTTCAGAAAAGGAGAATCGGGCCGGACTTGTGTTGTCATGAAATCCGGAGTTGGAGACGCTGATTTTGAAAGACACATCGAATACACAAAATTTTTCACCTCCTGCGGCGTTCCTGTGCCAGTACTTGTTTCGGTTGATTATGCCCGTAAAGAAGCTGTATTCGAAGACTTGGGAGATCTTTCGCTTTACTCTTGGCTTAAATGCACAAGGCAAGAGCCGGACATAGAGCGAATGTACAAAAAAATCCTTGATGCCTTAATAAAAATTCAGACCGACGCATCAGATAGAGTCAATGAATGTCCGCCTCTTGCCGCAAGAATTTTTGACTATGAATATTTCAGGTGGGAAACGAAATATTTCATAGAGAGATTTGTTATAGGTTTGCGCGGTATAGAGCCCGAAAATATCGATGATATTGAGAATGAGCTTAACAGGCTTGCATCATTATGCGATTCTTTCCAAAAGACGATAATACACAGGGATTTTCAGTCGCAAAATATTATGATTATGGATGGGAAGCCCAGAATTATTGACTATCAAGGTGCTCGCATGGCTCCGTCTGCGTATGATATCGCCTCAATTCTTTGGGACCCGTATTATCGCTTGCCTGATGCGGTTAGAGAAAACTTGCTGGAATATTATCTTTCTAATATAAAAACCGAAATGGCTGACGACGTTCAACGCTCTCTTCTTTCTTGCCGCTTACAAAGGCACATGCAGGCGCTTGGAGCTTACGGATTTCTCTCAACGGTCAAAAATAAAAAATATTTTTTAAAGCATGTACCGGAAGGATTGCGCCTGCTTAAAGAAGATATTGGTTTAAGCTTTAGAGAATATCCAAGCCTTGCAAAACTTATATCTGTACTTTAATTTATGCAGTTATAAAAAACTCAAGTTGACAGTTGCTAGGTTAATTTTTTAGTATTGTAATCGTTCGCTATGGACCGTTAGCTCAGTTGGTAGAGCAGCTGACTCTTAATCAGCGGGTCGCAAGTTCGAATCTTGCACGGTTCACTTTATTTTCAAGGGGTTAGACTAATAATCTAACCCCTTCATTTTTGCCCAAGTGACAACATAGTGACAACGTCTTTAAGGAGTCGTACTTCAACATATACTCTCGACCGAGAGAATACATTTAAGTACGACCTTTATTTTGTCAATATCGCAGCAATAAAATTGCGGAGATCCCGCTTTTATTTCATATTCGGTAGCAAGACGGGTTCCGCAATATTTTTGCGCTCTTGGCGAGTTCCTCGATAAAGACTTGCTCCGCTATCGAGGAACTAAACTTTTAAAAAAAGTTTGCAAAATGCTTCTAAGAAAGAGTCAGGACACTGCATTAAAAAACGGGCAACCCCTTCGCTGCCGCTGCGGGGACACCCGTTTTTTTTAATCGGCTATCAGCACTTTACCGTTCACTTGCAAATATGACCTAAAGATTTTTTGTCCTGTAGGCGTCACCATTATCGGTTTTTCCTCAACAATGGGTGCTTTTGCATTCGGCATTTGTTGAGGATTAACAACAACAGCAGGATTCGGCTGAAAAGATGGAGGAAGACCCGAAGGATAAGCGGCACCCGGCGAACCTGCAACAACTGCGGCGGGTGATGATGGAAGAATAGGCGCAGGTAGCGAAGCCGGAATTGCTGCAGCAGACGACACTGGTGCCACTTCAGAGACGCGCTTTTCATTAATAACAAGCTTTTTGTTTTCGAGCATTTCTTTGTTTTTCTGCGAGACGGTATTAACACCAAATAAATCACCCTTGGCAATGCTTGACCGACTAAAAAAGAAAATTGTGATAAGAAAGAACACCGGCAAAATAAAAAATATTGGATGTCTGAAAATATTTGTATGCCTCATAAGACCCAGCTCTTTAATGTCTTTTGAAACGTAACTGTTATACATAGAATAATATCGAGAATTATATTTTTTAACCGAGCTATCCAGCGGCTTTCCTTTTGCTTCGTTGTCATTCCATGAAAAAACTTGATACCTGTCCGTCATAACCCTACCCATTGAAGTAACTTTTTTATAATTATACGTCCAATCAATTAGGGTTCTTACCTGAGCATCAATCTTCTCAATGCCTTGAGTGATTAATAAAATATCGTGTCCATGTTTCCGATGTTCAGACGCCCAGACATGAAAGGCGCTATTATGTTCTTTTGCCCAATCCTGTTTTTTAAATATCTTGTGAACTTCGTCAATACAAAAGAAAACGCCCCGAGGCGCACCTTCCCAAAAAGAAGTAACCTTATGCGGAGGAATAAAAACAAGCTGCCGAGCTAAATCATAGTCACCGAGGCCCGTAAAACTTTTTATTGATTCTCTGACAATATCATCATCCATACCGTCAAGATTTGTATAAACAACACGACCAAGCTTCAAATTGTCTGCTATCTTTATAATGCTCTCGTAAGTTTTACCAGCCCCGGGACGGCCTTCAAAACAAACCACTGACATAATTAAACCCTCGTAATAGAAGCCGGTATCAAATTTAAAATCAAACGTATTCCATAAGCATACGCCAACATTGTAAGACCCTGAGGAATCCCTATCGCATTAAGCAAATATACAGCCTGTGTAGGCAAGGCGCCCCACGTTGAAGCCAAAGACAGGGTATAAGTTCCGAGATCCAGAGAAGCTACGAGCGCGTAAACTATAGCAAAAAAGCCCTCGAAAAAAACCGACAAGACGCCCTGCATAACATCACCCAATGCGCCGACCGTCCAACTCAATGCACTTTTTAGAAACTCCCAAAACGAGGCAAAGAAATTTATGATTGCATTCATGTTAAGCCCCTTTTAAAACGATAATCTTCACAGACGCATAAGCAAAACAAATTAGCAAAGAGGATTTAAGAATTAACCATGTGCTGGACATGCTTGCAAAATCATAACTAAAGTTACCGAAACGGCCAGCAGAAAAAGATATAACAGAAGAAGGATTGTTGACCGTCAAGCCACCAAAAAATTGTGACGGCACAGAAAATAATGCAGTGCCGGAAATATTTGTCTTGAAATCAGACCAGACAGTTGATAGTGTTTTAGAGTACCGCTCGGGCTTGGTATATGTCCCTTCATTAAAAGAACTACCCAAAGAATAGGATCTGTTATCTCCGAAATACTTCCCCATAGCAGCATCAAAAGCGTCTTGAGCCTCTTGTTTTGATATGCCACCTTTGAAACTACCATTATCAAGGGCATCCTTAAAGGCTTGTTTTATATCAGATGCACCAAGCTTGGAACCAAACCCGGCAGCAACGGCATTTGCAACGGCTGTTAAATTATCTCCGCCTAAGGCATCTTTGAAAGCTTGCGTTGTGTCAGATTTACTTAGACCACCTCCGGAACCGCTACCGCCAGTTCCACCTGTTAACGATTCCAAAGGGACAACGGTTCCGTTATCCATCTTCACAAAATTTGCACGTCGCCACGCTACAAAGTCCACTAATGCAGAAGTACCATTATCATTCATACGACTGCTATATGCAGAACCCTCTAACATATCTACGCGAACATAGCCGGGTTGTGCTGACGGAAAAGGATGCGTAGATTTAAACGCTTCCATAGCCGCAAGAGCAGCTTCACGCTCGGAACCTATAGCAACGCCGGTTATTGTCTCGGAATCGCTAACACTGTCCTCATAGACCTGTATAGAGTCATCGCAGCATCTATTCCAAACAGTACGGATACAATCATTAAAAACTTGTGTGACAGTGCAATTTGTAGGCAGTGTTTTTGTATATGCTGCAGGACTGTTATCACATCCATCAGAATATCGTATTTTTAAAATGGGGTATTGACCGCATACTTGCCCGAAAGCCTCAGAGTTGAGAGCAAATAATGCTAAACCGATAATAACGGCTTCGTATAATCGTCGCAGGTTAATTTTTTTAAGAACGCCCATATCTACCTATCCCCCTAATGAACTCTTTTTTCATAACCGCCAATACCACGATAACCCTGACCGCTGCGGCGCACAGTCAGGGAGTTTGTATCAGTACCACCACCAAGCATAGAGTTAGATCGTGCAGCTTTATAACATCCGGAAGGAACAGGCGTTTTTAATGTGAACTTTTTACATACTCCCCAAACCGTCCATTCAGGCCACAACACATAGTTATAATTATGATTCTTAATAGTCCGAATATATGACACTCCATAATCTTGAGCATTACAGCTGGATACAAAAGATTGAATAGCGGAAATCATACCGTCAAAAGATAAACCGGTACCAATAACATAATCGGGTGTATAGTAAATGGGGCTTGCTGGATAGCTTGCAGCACAGCCTTTTAAATGATTGTTATACGATACAGAATTACCGCCAGCGCTTAAACCATTCGGAGAATCTGGACCGAGAAAATAAGGATAATACGGCGAAGATGTAAATGTATTGACCCCCGCGCACTGCATAGGAATGTTCCAACCCCAAGAAGAATTGTATGTTGTGCCTCGAATATTCTGTTCACTAAAACAATAATCATGATTTTGTTTTGGAGCTACAATTCTATAACTGACACATGAAGCGCAAGGATCAACAGGAGAATTAAAAACATAAAAGCCAGACAGACCATTAACAGCACCAGAATAAACATTGTACCAAGTATTATTTTTAATATACTTAATTGTTATCGTATCATTACTGTTTAAAGATGAACATAACGATGCAGCAGCAACCGTTAATTTTACTTTTTTATCCCATGAAGAATTATCAGATGATACCTCGGAATATGAAAGGGTATAGTCGCTCAAATAAGTATGATTAAATGAAATTGTTTTAGACGGATACGTATTTTTCAGCGCAGACGACACCACAAACGCATCAAGTTTTATAAACGGCGTACCTTTTGATACACATGCAGTTGATTGAACCGAGCCGCTACAACCTGTAAAACTCCCGACCGAAACATTATCAATAACAAAGCTACCAGACGCAGAATAACAATTAGATATTGAATAATTATATACAGGCAACTCAGCATCAGTAACAGATAACGACACCACCGGACATGATACATCACCCGCTGTTAGAAGTGGTCGGGTTTGTCTGTACAGGCTGAAGCCTATTATAAGTGATAAGCTGTTCTATCAGGCTGCCACCTTAATAGATGGCAATGTGCCATAGTAAACTTCATCC
>PEAD01000042.1 GCA_002753335.1 Nitrospirae bacterium MYbin3 | reverse complement strand
CATTTGTTTATATAATTATTTATAAGATTGAGTAATTTAGTAGCAGGACTACAAGTTTCCAATCCCCATGGATCAATCCAATTCACGGGATCCGCTTCTACATAACCGAATAGATTCACATCCCCCCCCTCAAAATCTATTGGATCTTTCGCCGTCCATCTGCCGATTGCAGGGTCGTAATCTCTTGCGCCGAATCGGATGAGGTTTGTGTCTCTATCATGTAAGCCGCCTGCGAAGCCGAAAGGCAAGGCAAACGATGGATTGGAGTCACTGATGACGTTTCCAAATGAATCATAATCAACCCGCTTAACGATATTTCCGAGGCTGTCTGTAACCGCTCTCAATGACCCTACTTGATCATAAGCAAGGTAATAAGTCATCCCGCCTTGTGTCATCGAAACAGGCATCCTGTCGTCGGCGTAATTGAATCGTGTTTTCAAGTTGTCGTTGGCGTCATAGACTGCAAGCAATGTTATGGCATCAGCCCAGAGATATTTTTCTGTGATTGTGCCATTTACTCTCTTTATAATCCTTCTGCCTGTTGCATCATGGTCATAGCTTATTGACGTTCCGCCCGGCAGCAATGCGTCGAGCAACTCTCCTCTTGTCGAATAGTTGTAACTCGTAGTTCCCGTTGTTGTCGTCTTGCTCAACAAGAACCCGTCAGCATTATACTGATAGCTGTCAGTTCCAGCGGTTATCAAATGGTCTTCGGCAGAATAGATGTATGAGCGTCTGCCATCGGTAATCCTGTTTCCGTCAGCGTCGTAAGTGTATCTCTCAACAACGACGCCGCTTTTCTTAACCTCTGTTAATCTGCCAAGGGTGTCATAGGTATAATCATAAGTGTTTGTCTCCGCGCCTATGGCTTCAGTCTTTTGCGTTATTCTTCCGGCGTTGTCTCTGGTCATCAGAACCGTATAGACCCCGTTGGAATTGACTTTGTACGAATATCCGTCAAGCTCTCCGTAGCCGCTGAATACTCTGGTATTGGTCATTGTGCCGTCCGTTATTGATTCCGGCAATCCGTTCTGTGCATTCCTGTTGATTGTGAATGTTCCTGCTGTTGTGAGAAGGCCGTCATTGTCGTAACTCAGTGTCTGTGTCTGTCCGGCATAGCTCATTGCAGTTAGCTTGAAGTCATTGTTGTAAGCGTAGCTGATTGTCTGGTTCAGAGTTCCTGTTCTGATATCAGACTTTAACAAAGAACCGTCGTATGTGAAGGTATTCCTTTCCGTTCCTCTTGTAATTGTCGCTATATTGTCTCCGCAGTCGTAGGTGTAGCTGGTTATTCCTTCAGGCGTTGCTGTGCTTGTCAGCAGGCCGTTTGTGTATGTGTTTGTGATTAGTCTGCCAGTGGGCAGTGTGACTGTTTTCAGTTTCCTTTCTTTGTCGTAGGTGTATGTGTAGCTGCCTGATATTGGGGCTGTGTAGGTCTTTCTCTGGTCGTTGGCTGTGTATCCAAATGTGTAGTTCGTGTTCTGAGGGTTGGTCAGTATGGTCATGTTGCCGTTGGGGTCATAACTGTAGGCGATGGCTGTGCCATCAGGTCTGTTGGTCTGTCTGATCCTTCCCATAAGGTCATAAGTGTAGCTTGTTGTCTTTCCGTCGGGGCTGACCATGTAGTCTATGTTGCCGCTTGGGTCGTATCCTATTGTGGCTGTTCTGCTGCCTGTGGTTACGGCTGTGAGTCTGCCCCTAATGTCATAGGTGTAGGTTGTGGGATTGAGATTGGGTGTGGTTTTCTGTTGGGTTAGAAGTGTTATGGGGTCATATTTCAGTGTGGTTGTCCTGCCCAATGGGCTGGTGGTTGTTATCGTTCCGGTTATGGTGTCGTTGGTGTTGCTCCAGTTCTTGTTGTTTATGGTTATTGTGTCTGTAATGATGTCGGGGATTTTGTCGCTGTTGATGTCCTGATAGATTTTCGCTGTTATTCCATTTTGTGTGAGTCCCTGCGGGGTTACGGCTGTTGTCTGTTTGAGGTATCTCTGCTTGTATTGTGTTTCAAGGTCGTATTGCTTGGTCTGTTTGATGCCACAGGAGGGTTCTATGGTTTCCTGCATGTTATCCGTTGAGCGTTTGATTAGCGTTATTCTGCCTGTCGGGTCTGTTTGTATTGATGCGTAGCCATTGCTTGTGTTGTTGTCTCTATAGGCTATCACATTGCCTTCTGCCGTGGTTTCTGTTGTGAAGATGGTTCCTGTGCCGTCAACTATGCGTGTGTAGCTCCAGCTTCCGCCTTCAGGGTCATAGACATTTGTGATCCTACCGTTGGCATCGTATGTGTGTCTATACCTGTCGCCCCTCGGTTTGGTTTCGTCGGTCATCAGGCCGTCTGCTGTGTATGCAAAGGTGTAGTTTGTGCCGTCCGGGTTGGTGATTTTGCTTATATGTCCGTTTGAGTTGACTGTTATTCCGGTGGCTATGCCGTCAGGTGAGGTTATTGATACGGGTTTGCCGCTTCCATCTCTACTGATTGTTGTTGTGTTGCCGAACCGGTCGGTGATGGATGTCAGGCGCTTATTGATGTCGTATCCAAAGGTGAGCAGAGTCTTGCCTGTCTTAAGGTCTATAGTGCTTTGTTGCAGGCCGCTGCCATCCATCACATATCCTTGTCCGTTTTCGTCCTCAAAGGTTATGCTGGTTCCTCTATAATCTCTGGATCCTTCGGATACAGAGATCTTGCGGAAGTCATAACCCATGCCCACTATATAAATATTGCCCACGGGATCAAGCGCTATGCTGCTTGGAGGCCAGAGTTCAGCCTGCAGCGCCGGGCCGCCGTCCCCTCTAGTTCCCCATTTGCCGTTTCCGCCTATTGTAGTTATTATTCCGTTTGTCTGCACTTTCCGTATTCTATAGTTCCATGTGTCGGCTATGTATATATTACCTGTTTTATCGATTGCGATTCCCCATGGTTCGGCAACGTTGGCATTGACTGCCGGTCCTCCGTCGCCTCCATAACCCATGCCGTATCCCTTTTGGGCTACCTTTGCCGTAATTATGCCTGAAGGATTCACTTTCCTTATCCTATTACAAAGTCTGTCGCTTATGTAAAGGTTGCCTTCTTTGTCTATAGCCACAGCTACAGGGTCTCCGAAAGATGTCTGGATGGCAGGCACTCCGTCCTCACCCTGGCAGCTAAACTGTCCGTTGCCTGCTATCGTGGTGATGATGCCGTTTGTGTCAACTTTCCTTATCTTTAAGCTAAAGCTGTCGGCTATATAAAGATTTCCTGCATCGTCAACAGCCAGTCCTAACGGTACTTTAATGCTGGCCTGCACCGCCGGGCCACCGTCCCCTGTATCGGCATACTGTCCATTGCCTGCTACAGTGGTTATGATGCCGTTTCTGTCCACCTTCATAATACGCTGGTTTCTTCTGTCCGCTATGTAAAGATTGTTAGAACTATCAAGAGCTATCGCCAACGGACTCATGCCTGTTTGGGTGGCAAGTCCACCATCCCCCGTGTACCAGTATTGGCCGTTGCCGGCTACTATAGTGATTTTGCCGTCGGGAGATATCTTTTTGACATAACCTTCTCCTGCAACAGATACATAAATATTTCCGGCTGCATCGGATGCTACATTGTTTGCTGTGGAAGCAAAGCCCGGTACGGTGTTTATTATGCCTGCTTTGTTTTTGATCGTAGTTCCGTCGCCCTTAAAAAGAGTGGATGGGTCTGTGGGGTCAATATAGTGATTCAAGGACAATGTCCAGCTCTTGGCCAAGATGCTGTTGTCGCTGCTTATGTTGCGCTGAACTATCAGCGTGCTGTTTTTCCATAGGATGATTTCCTGCCGGGCGCCAACCCTTGTAACAGCGCCGCCAGCCTGTCCGAATGATTTGGAAAATGCGCCGGAAGACTCATAATAAAAGGCCTTATACACAAAGCCTATTTGTATATCAGCCCGTTTCGAGCCGATCACAGTATTGCCCAAGAAGTCTTTGCCGTCCCATACGAATTCAGCTTTTTGGTTGGGTGATGCCGGAAGCTCGGTCTGGAAAACGCGTCCTTCTATTGTCATTTTTACAATAATACTCTTGAGGCTGGTAGGAACGGTCGGTCCGCTTGCTGGTATACTTATCACAGTCTTGTAATCCTGAGCCCTGTTGCTTGCGTAGTGAAGGGTCATGTCCGTGCCTGTAACCGGAACGTCTTCATGAAATATTCTGCTGCGGTGTTCAACATAAGAAGCGCTTTGGGTGCATTTGTCGCAATTCGGCGGGAATTGGCTGTCGCCGTCAGGGTCGCTTAATGGATTCGGCATTGTCGAGCCGGGCGGCGGGCCATAAGGCCAGTTGAAATCCCAAGGTGTGAAGTGACTTAGCTTCACACGCATGTAAGTGGCACCGGGCATGTATTTGGCCGGGTCGTTAAGCCCCGCTGCTTCGTCGCTATATGAACCGTTGCCGTTTAAGTCTGTCGGCATACCGCTTCCGGTTGCATCAATCGCATCTACTATGCCGTCGCCGTTGGTATCCAGAAACCTGACAATTACGCCGTCATCTTCAGCAACCCAGACTGCTCTGTCACGGTCGTAATAGCCGACAGGCACTTTCGTCCCTACATTAAAGCCAAGGAAGTTATCTACATAGGTTATCACCGGTTTGTCGAATCTTACGCTCTTGGCGTTGTCAGCCGAAAACTCGGCACAATAGGTATAGGCCGATGTAGGAGGCAGTTTTGCGGGCATCGATTGTAGAGTGTCGAATTCGGTGACTCTTGTAGTGATAGTTGTTGCTAATGTCTCATTGCCGTTTGCGTCTTTGATGTATGCCTTGTTGTCGCCTGTAAAGACCATCGTGGCCGAGCGGCTGCCGTATTGGTCTGTTGTGACTGAACTTTTATGGGTTGTGATAGTAGATGGGCTGCCGTCAAAGGTTACTGTGGTGGCTATTGGGTCTTCGGTCAGCATTGTTACCGGTTCGGCAATCTCTACATTGTTCCATGAGGCATTGACCTGTCTATGGCTGGTGATATGCCCCACCTTCTTGTAAACGAATGTAAGCGCTCCTCCGCCTTCTACAGGAATTGAGAATCTGCCGCTGCCATCTGTTGAGACAGTTCCGTATTCGGGATGGCTGTGGACAGATACTGTCACGCCTGATAATGGATTGTTGGTTCTGTCTATCACCGTGCCGGTTACAATCGCAAATCTCTTCGGGTCGTAGGCCTTGATGGTTGCATCAGCAGGCACGAGATCTTCATACTTTTTGCCATAGGAGCCTTCTGGCTGAGGTTCTGCATTGCTCTTCTTGGTTATGGTGAAGTTGATTGGCGTTGATACGCCTCCGCCGGGTGCGGAGTTAGTTATGCTTACCGGATAGTTTCCGGCGGTTGTCATCATTGCTGCGGGGATTGTGGCTTCGATTGTGCTGTTGTTGATATATCTGGCCGCTATGGCTTGATTATTAAAGTTGACCGTGGAGGTTTTTACAAGATTGCTGCCTGTAAGTGTAACTGTTAAGTCTGTGCCTCCGGCTTTAACTGATGCCGGACTTATGGATGACAGTATCGGTGCAGGATTCATAACTGCTAGAGTGACAGGGCTGGATGTCCCTCCGCCCGGAGATGAATTTACCGCTGTTATCTGAAGATAGCCGCCTGTTTCAAGATCTGATGCCGTAAGTTCTATTTGAAGTTTGGTCGGACTTATAAGACTGAACTGCTTTTGTATTCCGTTTATATAGACTGTCGTGTCGTCAAAGAATCCGCTGCCGGTTGCTGTAAGTATAAGGCCTGATAAGCCTGCTGTCGTTTCTGCAGGGTCTATGGATGAAAGCTGAGGGACAGGGTTTACTATACTTATTTCAACGGTATTTGATGCACCACCTTCTGGTGAAGGGTTGATAACGGTTATTCTATAGACTCCTGTTTGCCTCAAAAATTCAGAAGGAATATCGGCTTCCAAAATATTATTACTGAAAAAGGTTGATTGTACGTTATACGATGAGCCTGTTGCGGCTTTAAGCATAACCACCGAGCTCTTGATGAATTTCGAGCCGGTTATCCTTAGCTTGGCCGCTCCGCTTGCCCTTGAAAGAGTGGCCGGAGTTGCTGAGCCGATAACGGGTGTGGGGTTAGGCAACTGAATAAGTCTGAGTTTATCCTGCTCCGCTATTGCCGCAATGTTTGTGAAATGGTTGACTACAAGAGCTTTGGGTTCTTTGCCGGTTAAGGCATACGATGTAATTATTGCGTTTGTATCTAGGTCTATAAGCAAAAGGTTTCTGTCTTCTTCACATATTACTGCTGCACGGTTGTCGAGCTGGTTTATGGCTATAGCTGTCGGGTGTTTGCCAATGTATATGGTTTGGGTTTGCAGAGTGCTAAGGTTTATGACGGTGATGGATTTGTCTTCTTTGTTGGCGACTGCTGCTGTATGCGTGTCTGGGTTGATCGAAATTGATTGGGCGCCCCTGCCGACAGGTATTGTACCAATTGCTTGATACCTGTTCAGGTCTATTACCATAACTGTATGTTTTGGTTTATGCACGCTTTGCTTGCCGAGACGGTGATCTCTGTCGTCATCATCACGGTCTTCGCTATCATTGCCGTTTAGTACAAGAGCAAGATTGAGCTGCGAATCTATGGATAGGTCTTTGATACCTCTGCCTGTTGAAATTGTTCCGACAAGCTTGTAATTCGTCAGATCGATAACAGATACTATGCCGTCTTTGGAGCTGCCTGTAAGCGCCATGTGTGTCGTCTGGTTGATGGCTATGCTTGACGGTTCTTTAGCGACAGGAACACTGTGAATAACAGAGTTGGTATTAAGGTCTAGGATCGAAACGGTGTTGCCTTTGCTGCTTCCTACAACCGCGATGTTCAACCATCTGTCTATTGCAACGCCTGCTGGTTGCTTGCCAATTGGAATGGAGGCAAGCGAGGCACCGGAATTGAGGTTAACGATAGATACGATACCTGATTCTTTACCATCATCTTTGCTATCGAAATCCCCTGATTTATGATCCTGCCCTTTTCCGACTACTACCGCTATATTGGTGTCAGGATTTATGTCTATGCTGTCAGGCTTGAGTCCAAGAGGAATACCGTTATCCAAATTATCAGCCAGTGAACGCCCTGAACCCTGAAAAAATATTGCAATCAGACAAGAGAATAATAAGAAAAATGCCGTCTTTTTAAATAGTATTTGCTTCAATGTTGCCTCCTAAATAGCTCGTTATATGTATATGTATGTCTATGCAATAAGTTACGTCGGTCTCGTGATATATGAAATAAAAGTTGTCAGTGTAAAGCATGCTATTGAAACAAAAATATACGATATTTCCGAAGCTTTTTGAGCAAAATCATTAGCTCTGTCTTGTTCTGGCTCTTTATAGAAATAAAATGTGACAATAAATAATAAACTTACTAAGGTCATGTATCCGATAATGTGTGAATACGGCTCATTCAGAAAAATAGCGAGCGCCGGCAAAATCAAATAAATAGAAGAAAATGGGCTTTTTTGACTGCCTCCTGTTTTAAATACGACGATAGAAATACAGATAATGTCTAAAATAAAAGTCCACATTACAGAAGAACTTGAATTTATCGATGGCAAATTAATTTTAGGGAAAGCGCTTTTCCAGACATTAATGTAACTCTCAGCAAATAACAAAAGTACAAGCGTAATAAGAGAATTCGCTATTACAAGCCATATCAAACTTGCAGCAGTAGGCATAGTCCTCACATATGTAGGCGTTCCTTGTTTCATTATGTAAAGAGCAATAAACTGCATCATCAACAAACATATTTGAGTTATGATTGTGGCGCCAACAATAGTCTGCATCTGTGGTATTTCCAATTTTCCCTCCTACTATGACAGTTGCTTCAATGCTCCGCCCTCTCAGTCACATTCAAGCAACCAAGAAGGCATCGTAAAGTCGATTAGCTAATAAGCAGATTTTGTGCCACAGAATAAGGTTTAAATAAATAAAGGATGGAATTTGCAAATCCTTAAATATCAATGAGGTCAAATTATGAGGGCGTGCTCAGAGTTTGCCACATTGTCATTACTGTGTGACAGGGTGTCCAACTTTTAGGTTGCTGACAGTCCGCTGAATGGATGCACTGAAGAAAATTTAGTGGCTTTACATAATTAACCTTTTGAGAAATCAACAATGCGGCACGACCTGATGAATTAGGCACGATTCTTGATAATGGAATAGCAATTCAGCATTACAAAATAGTAGGAGAGTTCAATGTATAAAACAGCTTTAACCGTACTCTTAGTAGCTTTGATTATTATTTTAAAATCAGAACTTGTATTTGCATTAGAATTTGGTACAAAGGGGCCTTATCTATCCGAGAGGGTAACTACAGGTCATGAAAATATTGATAGGTACATTAATACGTTTATTGAACCTGCAAATACTTACTATTCTGTAAAAATTGTTGGTGCATCTCTAATGGTTCCTCGGAGGAACTCATTCGATAATTTTTTTAGAAGCGTAGATCAGGCTGTCATGACATCTTCAATTAAATTATCTTCTCCTGGATCTTCGGTGTCGTCTGAAGGCATAAACTGGATTGAAAAAAATATTCAATCTGGTAATACGTACAGTTTTGGGATTAGACCAATAATAGCTGATTGTTTACCCGCAATCGGGACAAATATTTCTATATCCGTAGAGTTCAAAATACTAGAAAAAAGCCCTGTAAAAGAATATTTAAACAAACTATCATCTTTTATTAATTCACCTGAGCAGCCACTAGCAATCAATTTGGCATTAAGTGCTGCTGACGGAGCAAATTTATCCACCATTAATGCAGGAGCAAAGATTGCGAGCAAACTTGTATCAGTATTTTTTGACGATACTAGTGTTAAGTCCTCTATGAAATTCAGTGGTTCGTGGTCGCTAATTAATGGTCTTAAATCATCGTATTATTATATTCTTGGAGCTTATGACGGTAATGCTTTGCCTTCTGATGTAATAGCTAGGAAACTGAAAGTTATTTCGTCAGGAGATGGTGCAACATTAGCATACGAGGACGGCAGCCCGTACATAGAAACATCTTATGTGATTTTCGAAGTTAGCAACTATCCTGCTCTTGGCGGAATTCTTGCTCCAGAATGGCTTAATATTTATCAAGAAGCATTAAATAGAGCTATGGATTTTCACAACATGAACAGAAATCCCACTGACGAAAAGCGCCAAGAAGCATGGAAAATATGCAACAGTATCATTGATAAAGCTAAAGCTTTTGCGGACAAAGACAACAGGTATCTTATATCAGAAAAAAATAAACAATACGAACACACAAAAAATAAATGCATGGAACTTACGTTAGGCATTACGCCAACTAACATGCAACAAAAAATCATAGCGGAGGTCCAAGCTAATTTAGAAACATCCAGCTTTGTAATTAGACAAAAACCAACTTCAGCTTCAAAGAATTCAAACAAATATGGCACAGCAGTTTGGAAAAGTCTTTCAAAAGAAGCAGCTATTAAAGCTCTTAGCTCACAACTTGGAAACAATCAGGGCAAGTGATATGCAAGTTAAAAATAAATCAGCTATCGTAGCGATGTCTTACAAATGGCTGAAATTATTCGACGGTAAAAACATAATGGAGGCAAGTGTCAATGGTCGAAAGTTATAAATGCAAGATATTTAGAAAGGAGCAAGTCTTAGATTACGATAATGTAAAACTTGAAGCCGAAATGAACGACTGGCTATCAGAACATCCTGATATAAAAATTCATAATATGGTTTTGTCTCCTCCTAATGAGTACAACAACGGATTAGTCGTTGTTGTACTCTACAAATAACACTTCCAGAAAGCCCCCGAGCTTTCCAAAGAGTCGGCAAGACCCTCTCAGAAACGCTCGCATTTAGTCCGGAGAGATTCATTAAGGAGCGCTATGATTTACAAATAATATAACCAATTTAACTTCGTCTTTTTCTTGCATGACATGAGACCCCACAAACAGATACCCTCCAAAGGGCAAACCATGAGCCTTCTCGGCTGCTTCCTCCAATGATTTCCCAGAAAAAACTTTTACTTCAAGTATGCTTGCCATAATGCGACACCTCCTAATGTTATTTGATGTACTTATATTACTTTCAGAAGTTGTTTCAGGACGACAAAGAAATGGAACGAGTAAACACAGCTATTGCTATGCCAATATAGGCCGCTGTCGAGTATGTCATATAATTTCCTTATTGCGACAAGCCAGTACGAACCAGCATCTATGGGTTCTATTGTCGCATCCTTATAATAAAATCTGCATTTGGAGGGAAATTATGTCGTCGTGATTGCGTTTATATGTCGTCAGCGACATTCATGCATGTACAATTGTCGTTTAAGTGTCGTTACCAGCATGCCTGCCAATTCCAGTTAAACAATTGTGGAGCATATAAACGACACGGTCACTGAATAATAACAAGCTATCTATTTATCCTTATTTATCAACGCATTTAATTGGATTT
The DNA here is from genome assembly GCA_002753335.1 of Nitrospirae bacterium MYbin3. Lineage (GTDB taxonomy): Bacteria > Nitrospirota > Thermodesulfovibrionia > Thermodesulfovibrionales > Dissulfurispiraceae > MYbin3. Next base: position 2,971 of record PEAD01000042.1, on the reverse strand, counting down.
ATCCCAATTAAACTTACATGCAGTTCAATCATATCTTAATTTTCAAACGACAATAATATTGTCGTTTGAAGCTATTTTTGCGGTTTTTTGGGAAATTAATTGGCTGAGTAATATAAATATGATTAAGTCACCCAAAACGGTTCCGACAAAAGATACGCCATCACCAATTAAGCATGGATATTCTGCCAATCTAGATAGTAAGGCGCGACTCGACCATATCACGGCGATCCTAGCGAAAGGATTGCAGCGACTCATGAAAAATGAGACGGGTATCGACTTATGAGCCCAATAAAGTGTGCCGTTTATGCACGTTACTCAAGTCGTAATCAGCGTGTCGCGTCAATTGACGATCAAATAAGAATATGTCGCGAATTTGCCAAGACAAAAAACTGGGAAATTCTCGAAGACCATATTTATATCGACAAAGCCAAGTCAGGGCAAAGCATAGCGTCAAGAAATGGTTTTAAAGCTTTACAGGAAATAGCCCTCGGAACCAATCCTCCATTTCAATATATCTTAGTAGACGACACATCAAGAGTCGCTCGCAATCTCATTGAAGCTCTTCAAATTTTTGAAAGCCTAACTGCCAAAGATGTTTATATTTATTGCATTTCGCAGGGGATTGACACAAAAGAAGAAACGGCCTCTGAGCTAATCACAATTTACGGAATGGTCGACTCAATATATTTGCGCACTCTCAGTCACAAAACATATGAAGGAATAAAGGGTCGTTTGGAAGCAGGTTTTAGTGCTGGAGGGCGACATTACGGATATAAATCCCGTCCTGAATACAGTGGTAAAACAGACCGCTATGGGGAAAAAGAAATTATTGGTTATCACAGAGAGATTGACCCTCAGGAAGCAGAAACCGTAAAACGGATATTTACGCTATACGGGGAGGAAAAGTGGTCGGCGAAAAGAATAGCGGTGCAATTTAATAAAGAAATTAAAGAGACCGGGCATCCCAAGCCTCCAGTCGGCGAGTATTGGAGCGAAACTACAATTTCGGGAAGTCCAAAGGCCTTTAGGGGAATTCTGTACAATGAATTATATATAGGTAAATATATATGGAATAGAACAAAAGGTAAGTTTAGGAGTAAACCGAACGGCAAAAAGCTGACCATCAATCCGCCCGAATCATGGTTAGAAATGGACAGGCCACATCTGAGAATTATATCGGATGATCTTTGGGCGTTAGTCAAGGTGCGACAAAGAGAAGTTAGAGACAGGTGTCAAGGTAGAATGGCGAATGCCAAGCATTTGTATTCAGAGCATCTGCTGACGAGAGTAGCGAAATGCGGTACATGCAGCGGGACTATCGGTATTGTCACTGGTGGGAAATATAAAAAATACGGGTGCACTACAAACTGGAACAAGGGTATTCATGTATGCACAAACACTATGAAACTGAAAATGGAGATTTTGGAAGATGGTATCATATCGACCCTGTGTAAAGAGTTTTTAGAAAAAGAGGCGATAGCCGCCATAACATCTGAAATCCATTGCTCATTAAAAGAATTTATACAAAATTCAAAAAAAGATAGGGGACTGGCAGTTATTGAACAAGATATTCAAGTAGCCCAAGAAGAGCTTGCCAATATAGCAAATGCTATAAAGAAAGGCATCATAGGAGAAACTACTGCGGCATTACTCATGGATACGGAAAATAGGATAAGAAATCTTAAAAATGAATTTTCATTATTTGAAGTCGATAACATTGACGACATTAATTTTAATGCTATTATTTCTCAAAAAGACCTAGAAGAATTTTTTGCGAAAGTTGTCGCTAAACTCAGAGATCCTGAGACAAGAAGAGACACTCTTTATTCAATCGTTGATAAGATTGTAATCCATTACGCGGACGAAAACAAAATATGCGCTGATGTAAAAATCCACGAATCTCTCAGTAAAACAGTTAGTTATATTATGGATCTAGTGGGAAGGAGAGAGACTCGTATCAAGATGCAGACAGGGGCAGGTTTGCATCTGTATACGAGCAGAATCTTTAATTATAAGATGGCTTTAGATAATAGAATAATATAAATGATATTCAAAAGGACGTCTATGGTGAGTGTTATATCGCATATAGAGAAACTTCATACACTCGGCGACAACCGACCATGCCACATTATTAACGACAATGTCGTTATGGCCGATTAGGTGGCTAAACTAAACCGAACCGAGTGTCCAATTTAGTCCGAAAAGACTGGCCCAAATACTCCGAAATCTCCAATTCCGAAATAGATGTCCTAAATGACCGAAATATACAACCGACCATACCACATTATTAACGACAATGTCGTTCTGGCCGATTCTGTCAGTAATATATATAAGGTTGGACTTTACTTTTTGTCGTTTTTACTAATAATGAAATATGAGTTAGATAACTCTAATTAAACTACACTTAAAAAGGAGAGTAAAAAGATGAAATGTGCACTATATGCTCGTGTAGCTTGTTCCCAGAAAACAGTTAATGGTATGGACTTAGGCATTGAGTCTCAAATAACACGTATGCAAGACTATTGCAAATCGAAGGGCTTTAAGGATGTCGCGATATTTGAAGATTGTGCATATTCCGGAAACGACACCAATAGGCCATCTCTGAAGCGCCTAATTGCATCTATGGAAAAAGACGAAATTAAAATGGTGATTGTGACAGATTTGAATCGCCTTGGAAGGAATTTAGGCAACATGGAGGGATTATTAAACAAATTTTATGTTAATGGGGTGACTATCATTTCGTTGAGCGAAAATTTGACCATATTACCTCACGAATTATATGAAAATTTTTCTTCCGTTAATTCATTGATGAATCTTTTGCATCGGACTTAGGAGATTCAAGCCTATGGAAAAAAGAAAGCATCTACATATATCTGTTACGTCCCAGCAAAGCGATACCGATTTTAAGGGTGTAAATCCCACCTAACCGGTACCGGTTATAAGGTACCCAATCCCACTCAAACGAGACCGA
>PEAD01000041.1 GCA_002753335.1 Nitrospirae bacterium MYbin3 | reverse complement strand
TGTATTAATGCCATGCAGAAGTATGCTAGTTAGGTGGTGTCCAAAAGGATTTAACCCCCATATCCTATAATCCACTGCATGGGAGAGCCATGTTATTGGATGCCAGCTTGAGAAATAAAATTTAGTTACTGCCCAACTAAAAAAATTCGCATCTATAATGCGTATGTATTGATTTTGAGTCACATAGTCATAGTCGTCAAAGTTAACAAATTCATTTTGCAGGGCAGGCAGATATACCATAATAGTTGTAAAAGAAACAATGAAAACGGCTAAAGTACTGCTTTTATTGTTTAGCAATATTTTCATAATTCTTTTTTATTAAATCGTCAGCTTTCATCAATGCAGTTTTTGCTTCAAATATTCTGCCAACCCGGTGTAAAGCCACACTTAATTTAATATATGTTAAAGGGATGGCGGCATTTTTAGGATCATCAGCTATTGAAGTCTTAAATTCTATAATCGCCTCATCCAGTTTGTTAATGTCAAGATAAATATTAGCTAAAGAAATCCGGACATCCGTGTTACGAGGTTCAATGTCCAATGCAGTCTTAAATTCCATAATACATTCATCCTGCATACCCTTTGCGAAATATGCCATACCTAAACCCATATGCATTCTTGCAACCCTTCTGTAATAATCATCCCTTTCAGAAGAAGTATTTTTTATAGCATGTCGCCATAAGGAAATCGTATCATGCCATACACCAATCTGCTTTATAGTCAAAAAAGACAGGGTCAAATTTACTGCGATAAGAAAACACAGAAAAAGTCCCTTTAAAATATTACTTGCTTTTATAACCTTATCATATACTATAGCAATACCAAAACCTGTTAACAAAAATATACTTATGCTTGGCAGATACGTATATCGGTCTGCAATAGCAAATGATCCGCCTTTAATAATGCCCAGCACAGGAAATAAAATTATCAGATAAAAAAACCAAACTACAAAAAGAGCCTTGAATTTTTTTGAAACCATAAGCAGTCCGCTTGTGATTAAACCCACACCTATAAATGAAATAAAATATGTCGGAACACCCGATACCTCTTTCGGAAAAGGATAAAAATTTATTAGGTTAACCGGCCAAACCATCATTTTTATATACATAATAACAGCGTCTCCCCCCACAAGGATCCTTGACGAAAAGGGAAATAATTCAAAAGACCTTAAAGATTCACCAGCCATTTGTGCAAATAATACAGTAACTGAAACATACAGCGAAAAGAGTGCAAACAGAAGCTTCTCATAAAAAAGATTCTTGAGATTTGAATAATTAAATCGCTCAAAAGGATACCAATCAAGCAATAAAAGTATCACAGGCAATGTCACTGCCATTGGCTTGCTGAACAGGGCACAGACAAAAAATAACAAACTCAACAGGTATCTTTTGTCTGTCAACCAATTCCTATCCTTGTCAATCAATGCTTCGCGAGCATACGCAGAGTAACAAATCAGGCTTAACAGATAAAAAAATGCACATAATAGGTCCTTTCTTTCGGACACCCACGCCACCGATTCTACATGCAGAGGATGTATTCCGAACAACAAACCTGTTATGCATCCTGCCACTATTATCCCTCTGTCTGACAAAATCCATCCCTTTTGGATTTCTGATGAAGCAGTTAGGGTTGAGTTCCTAAAATTAAGCAAATTAATGCAAAGCAGCGACACCAAATATGTATTAATGCCATGCAGAAGTATGCTAGTTAGGTGGTGTCCAAAAGGATTTAACCCCCATATCCTATAATCCACTGCATGGGAGAGCCATGTTATTGGATGCCAGCTTGAAGCAAAAAAATTAAAAAATGCCCATTCAATAAGCTTTACATCTAGTGTATATATGTTAGAGTTCTGGATAACAAAAGCCTGGTCATCCCAGGTGACAAAATCATTTTGCAGAGCTGGCAAAAACACAATAATAGCAAATAATCCGACAAGAATGGAACAATAAATAGATTTTTTTCGGTTTATTTTATAGTCCGTACTTTCGCCAAACAACATATCACTATTTCAAAGACTCAAATATCGAGAAGTTCCTTATTCCAAGCCGTTGCAGAACGTATTTCAATGTTGTTTGAACCACACCCAGACCATACTTGATGCTTCTAGATAAATTTATTGATGACGCGTCAGTAAAGTATCTTGTAGGACAGCTTATCTCCCCTATTTTAAACTTTTTGTAAACAGCCTGAACCAGCATTTCATTGTCAAATACAAAATCATCCGAATTTGCGCCGGTCGGAATAACCTTGAGAACATCGCTGCTGAAAGCTCTCAGGCCGGTATGGTATTCAGACAACTTTATGCCGAGCGCCAAGTTCTGAAACAAGGTGAGAAATCTGTTTGAAACATACTTATAAAATGGCATCCCGCCTTTAAGCGCATCCCCTCCCAAAATTCTCGAACCTAAAACAATATCATAATGGGACGAAGCTATCATAAACGCCATGGCGGGAACAAGTTTGGGAGAGTACTGATAGTCAGGGTGTAACATAACAACAATATCAGCTCCAAGTTGCATCGCCTCCCTGTAGCATGTTTTTTGGTTGCCCCCATAGCCTTTGTTTTTTGAATGTATAATCGTCCTGATGCCAAGCTCTTGGGCCAGTTCTGCTGTATTGTCCTGAGACGCATCATCAACAAGAATAACCTCATCAACGTATTCATTGTGCAGCTCGAAATATGTCTGTCTAAGTGTTCTTTCGGCATTGTAGGCCGGCATTACCACCACAAGCTTCTTGTTTAGTATCATCTTATAACCTTATAGACCACCATTGAAGGGAATATATCCATAATCAGCTCAAAATGTTCTAATTTTTCTTTGTGCGCATACATCCTATGAAGAACCGTCTCTTTAGCTCTGTCATCTACAACCATAAAATACAGCGCACCGGCCTTGTAAATAAGCTGCAATGTTTTATCGGATGATGCCCGTTTATTGTACCAGATTTTTTTTATTGTACTGACGTCTCTATTGATAAAAAGTATTTCCCTGTAAATGTCTCTGATGTCCTGTTTGTCTTTTGGCGACAATATTTTCAATGTCAAAACATCAAAATCAAATATAGATTGGCAACCAAAAATACCGGTCATAGATTTGTTCTTTGTGCAGTTCATCGGGGTACTCATAACCGGCAATGTAATGTTATCAGATTTCATACCATACATCCCAAGTCTTTTAATAAAAAGATAATCGACCATTGAACTGTCAATGACTACATATACCGGCTTGTTTGGAAAGTTGGTATATGACATAGCCCTTACATTCAGTTCTTGCAATGTAATGCCTGTATTTAGATAATCGGCTGTTTTATTGTTGGTTATAAAGGCTATAGCTTTCTTAGCGGTTTCGGCCTCTGATGTCATAAGAGACTTAGCTATAAAATAGAGCTTGGCCGGATGATAATTGGCGCCGTCAACATAAGTGCCCCGCTCCGAAAGATATTCTATAGCCATACCCCAGTCCCACCAAGTCCAAATTAAAGCATCCTTTTCTGTAACCTCTTTCAGGCTCCTTAAGCCTTCAAACATTTCCTTGCTGACAAATGGTTTAGGGCTATAATAAAGTCTTTGCGGAGGAAATGTCAGAAAAACCGTTAAGAGTAATCCTGATACTAAAATTAATTCTCCTTTTCGGCTATATTTTTCGGAAATAAACTTAAACAAAAGATAGATAAGATAACCTAGTCCCATTCCTAAGAACGGTGCAAGATACATTACATATCTATTACCTGACTTAAAAGCTGATAACCCTATTAAAATAAACGGCAGTAAACCAACCATATGCCTGAAAAAAACAAAAAATACTACTCCCAGCCCTGCCATTGATAACACTGCCGTCAATGTGTTTTCTGTTGTGAAAGCAACGAACTGTCTCGATGAAAGCGGTTTAAACTCGTTTATAGTCGAAAAAATACTTTCAGGAAGAATGTTGACGGTCTGCTTCATGAAAACTGCAGTCGAGTACTCTTTTATACCACCTATAACGGAATACAGAGAAGGATTTATAACTATCAAGAAAAAAAGGCTCTTAAAAAGAATATCCCTTCTTGTATGCCCAGAATTTATTAATCCTACAACTAAAGCAAACATAAATAAAGCTGAGAAAATATAAACGTCATACCACCATAAGAACATCCTATAAAAAATCGCCGCCACCCCTAAATAAATGTAAGATTGAACAGTGTTTTCTTTTTCCTTAACCGCATAAGTTATAAAGAGATTAATGGTAAATATAAAAAACAGTATCAGGCAATCGGTATCGAAATATCCGGGGCAGGTTCTTATAGCGTATATAAAGTTAAACAATTCCAAAAGCGCGCCACCCGCAAATATATAACTCAGTTTATAAGAGTCGCAAAAGGTCTTAATCCAAAAATATAGCGGCAAGATATAAAAAAGCGAAAGTACTGGAGGAAGATAAACGAAAAGACGTTCTAGCCGAATGTTGAAGAAATCGGACAGCCACACTGCTGACAGACTGAGAGGATAGGGTGGGTCAAAGTTAGTGCGAAAATCAGGAGCGTTCGAAAGATAGTCAATAGCAGAATAAGAACCTGTCTGTATCTCTTTTGCAAATCGTGCATATCTGAAGGCATCGTAGGTGGAGAAAACATTCTGAGCATCCGAAAAGTTTTGAAAGTCCTTAAGCTTTATAAAAATAGCAAATACTATAATGCAGAGTATAAGCAGAACATCTCTACGATGTTTTAAAAAAAAGGTAATCAATAATAAGCTATGACGGAGTACATCCGGTTATAAGACCTGCTGTGGACATTGTACAACCGGTGCATCCTGTAACGCTAACTATAGACATTACTCCATCAATACTTATGCTGCAAACAGCACTGCCGGCCGTTGCCTGTGCAGTAGTTCCGTCATTTGCATATGTAGCGGCCGCCACGCTGCATGCGCTTGCAACATCATTGGCGCAGCGTGACTGCTTTGCATTCCTTGTATAATTCGTTTAATGCGGAATTGCTATTGCCGCGAGAATAGCGATAATAGCAACAACAATAAGCAGTTCGACCAAAGTAAAGCCTCTTTCATTATCATTTATTGCCATTAACATACTTTTTTCTCCTGCCGTCAAATGTGATAAGCCGCATTAAGGTTAAGAGGAATGAGAATCCCAATCCTCCCAAACAAAAACTTATACTATGATCCTGTGCAGCCTGATACGAGACCTGTTGTGGCTATTGAACAACCTGAGCATCCTGTGCCGTTTGTAATGGTCATTGCGCCATTTGTATCAATCGCACAAGACTGTGAACCGGCTGTCCCAGCATGAGCTTCTCCATCATTTGCATATTGAGCTGCTGCCACGCTGCATGCGCTTGCTGAATCATTGGAACATTTTGCGTTCTTTGCATTCTTTGTGTAGTTTGCGTACTGCGGAATTGCTATTGATGCCAGGATCGAGATAATAGCAACGACTATCAGCAATTCGACCAGTGTGAAACCCTTCTTATTGCTATGAATTGCTTTCAACATCGCTTCACCTCACCAATCGCTAATATCAAACTTATTTTTGAATATAACTAATCTTGCTTTCTGCCTTCTTAAAAAATTTTGGGAGGATGAGAATTCCCATCCTCCCAAATAAAAACTTATACTATGATCCTGTGCAGCCTGATACGAGACCTGTTGTGGCTATTGAACAACCTGAGCATCCTGTGCCGTTTGTAATGGTCATTGCGCCATTTGTATCAATCGCACAAGACTGTGAACCGGCTGTCGCTGTGTGAGCGTTGCCATCATTTGCATACTGAGCTGCTGCCACGCTGCATGCGCTTGATGAGTCATTGGTGCATTTTGAGTTCTTTGCATTCTTTGTGTAGTTTGCGTACTGCGGAATTGCTATTGCTGCGAGGATCGCGATAATCGCAACAACGATCAGCAACTCGACCAATGTGAAGCCCTTCTGATTCCTTTTTGTGTGGATTGCCTTTAACATCTCTTTAGACCTCCAAAAAATTATTTATTTCTGCCAAAGGCAGAATACTTAACCGACAATAATTATAGCATCTTCTATGCCAAAAATTTAAGCTGAATTTTATCCATAGAAACAGCATGTTTTTTTCATACACGCTATAGCCTCACCATACACTGACAAAAAATGTCAATTATATTGACATTTTTTGTCAGTGTATGAGAAATTTACACATGTATCTGTCATATCTATTTAACTACTACAGGCTCGGACGATTCCTTTTCGCATTAGCCTTGTTCCTAGCATTTCAGGTAGCGGGACTTGCGGCAGGCATGCCCTTGTTCATGTATGCACTCGGACTTTACACGCTTATAGCATTTTTGCGTTTCATGACTTCGGCCGAAAAAACCAGTTACTTCGACTTTCTTCTTGACATCGTTTTTATATCTTCTATTGTTTACCTAAGCTTCGGGCAATACACCTATCTTTCGATGCTTTATCTCTTCCCTATATTTTTTTCATCAATACTCATTAAGACAAAGCGCATTTATATTTTTCCGCTTTTTGCTGCTATCCTATACACTATCGTCTATATTATCAGCTCTGCTGCGGTTGACAGAGAAAGCCTGCTTAACCTGTCTCTGCACCTGCTTTCATTCTCGTCTATAGCCTTTGCCGGAGACAACCTCAAAGAAAGAATGGAAAAACAGGAGCGCTATATAAGGCTTCTTGAAGAAGAAAAAATAAGAATGCAGGGATATGAGAGGCTTTATCGTGTGAGCGCGGATTTGGCCCATGAACTTAGAAACCCTCTCGCTTCGGTCTCTGCCGCCATTCAATTTTTAAAAGAGGGCAAACCTCAAGCCGACTATATAGAGATGCTCGATACAGAAACAAAACGGATTAAAAACCTCGTAACCGACTTTCTTCTCTTTTCAAGGCCTTCCGACGCGCCAAAAGAAAAAGTAAACCTTACCGATCTATTGAAATCGCTTGCGAAAAGCAGGCCTAATGCAAATAAGGAGGTTGCTTTAGAGATAGAAGACGGTATAGAAATAACAGCAAGCAGAACATTCATAGAAGCAGCGCTCAACAATATCATAAAAAATGCCTTCGAAGCCTCAGAGTCAAAAATCAGGGTTGCGCTTAAAACAGCCGAGCATTCGGACTTATTGGATGCCTTAAGAGACCTCTATGCGGACCGTTTCAGCAATCCTGCAGACATATGGATAACCGCAGAAATTGAGGACGATGGACCGGGTATTGACGATGATATGAAAGACAAAATATTCGAGCCCTTTTTTACCACAAAGAACTACGGTACAGGCCTTGGCCTTGCAATATCCTATCGAATAGTAAATAGTTTAGGAGGTAGAATAATAGTCGAAAAATCCCTGATGGGTGGACTAAAATTTACGGTAATATTCCCAAAAAATCCGAGTATGGGAAACTCATAAAACTGGAGTAAATAATGAGAGCCCTGATAGTTGACGACGAACCAAACATAAGAAAAGTGCTAAAAACGCTTCTGGATGAATCCGGTTTTAAATCACATGAAGCCGCCAATCTTCAGGAATCGCGAGAGCTTATAGGCAACCACTTCTTCGATCTTGCATTTATGGACATGAGGCTGCCGGACGGGTCGGGACTTGAAGCGCTGAAAGAGATAAAAGCATCCAATCCCGAAACAAAAGTGCTGGTTATTACCGCCTTTGCCTCAACAGAAACAGCGATCGAGGCTATGAAGGCCGGAGCCTATGACTATGTAATTAAACCTTTTAACATTGATGAAATCAGGGTGGTCCTAAAAAACATTCATGAGACAATATTACTTCATCAAAAAATCCGCCTCCTTGAACCTTATGCCGACAACTTCGAAGGCATTGTAGGCAAGTCTGATGCCATGAAAAAAGTATTCATGCTTATCGAAAAGATCGCGCCCTTCGACACAAGCGTGGTTATATTCGGAAAAAGCGGCACAGGGAAAGAGCTTGTTTCAAACGCTATCCACAAAAGGAGTCCCCGCGCAGAGCAGCCTTTTGTGACAATAAACTGCGCAAGCCTGCCTGCCGAGCTGCTCGAAAGCGAGCTTTTCGGCTATACAAAAGGATCCTTCACAGGAGCCTATACATCAAAGCGAGGCTTGATAGATGAAGCCAACGGAGGAACTTTATTCCTTGATGAAATCGGAGAAATGCCGCTTTCTCTGCAGGCAAAACTGCTCCGTTTTCTGGAGGACAAAAAGGTCCGCCCATTAGGCAGCAACAGCGAAATCGAAGTTGATGTAAGGATAATAACCGCCTCAAACAAAGACCTCAGAGATGAAAATATTTTTAGAGGCGATCTTTATTTCAGGCTCTCGACATTCGAGATAAGTCTGCCGTCGCTTGATGAGAGGAAAGAAGACATTCCGCTGCTTGTTGAACATTTCGTAAAAGTGCTGGGCAGAAAATTCCAGAAAACGATAAAAAAAATAGACCCTGACTTCATAGACTTCCTTACAAACCAAAATCTGAAAGGCAATGTAAGAGAATTGCGCAACCTCATAGAGAGAGAAATTATTTTATCAGAAGACGGGTATCTCAGGCTTACACACTACTCTCCTCCTCACAAAGCAGAATCCTCTATGCAAAAAATCCCTGACAGTGGTCTCAACATAAATGAATACATTTCAAAAATAGAGCAGGAGTTATTTGCACAAGCACTTCAAAAATCTAATGGCGTCAAGACTAAGGCTGCGGAACTGCTCGGCTTATCATTCAGAGAATTCAGATACAGACTTTCAAAACATGGAAAGAAATAAAGAGGAGGAAGCCGATGCTTCCCCCTTATCAATAAAACTATTTTGCAAGTTCACCCATTTTGAATATCGGCATATAAAGGGCAACAACAACAAAACCAACAGTAGTACCTAAAAAAACCATCATCGCCGGCTCAAGCAGTGTTGTAAGATTGTTTACCGCATCATCCACTTCATCATCGTAGAAGTCGGCTATTTTGACAAGCATAGCATCAAGGGCGCCTGTCTGCTCGCCTACACCTATCATCTGAACCGACATAGGCGGCCATATATCAGGAGACTGGGAGAGCGGTTCCGAAAGGGTTTTTCCTGAAGAAACATCCGTCTTAATCGTAAATACCGACTCTTCTATTATCTTGTTGCCGGCTGTTTTTGCACATATTTCCAATGCATCAAGAATAGGAACACCGCTGCTTATAAGTGTTCCGAGAGTTCTTGTAAACCTTGCAACAGCAACCTTTCTTAGGAGGTCGCCGAACACAGGCAGCTTAAGCGCAATCCTATCCGTAGTCTTCCGGCCACCGGGCGTAGCACGATATCTCGTAAATGCCATAATAACACCTACTATTCCACCAACAATCATCAATCCACCTATTCCCGCAACAAAATTACTAAAGTTAATTATAAGCTTTGTAGGCGCTGGCAGAGGTATGCCCATTTCACCGAATATCTTCGAAAAAACAGGAACAACAAAAACCATGATAACAGCAATAACTAAAAAAGCAATACCCATAACAATAGCAGGGTATATCATCGCACCTTTGACCTTCTTTTTCAATTTCATCGATTTCTCTATATAGTTCGCAAGCCTGAGCAGAACCCCGTCAAGGATACCGCCCGCCTCTCCTGCTGCAACAAGGTTTACAAACAGATCATCAAAAACCTTGGGATGCTTCTTCATAGAATCGGCAAGTGTCGAGCCAGCCTCAACATCACCCTTTATAGCTCCTATCACCTCACCGAGGGCAGGGTTCTCTGTCTGTTTTGCCATTATGTCAAGTCCCTGCACAATCGGTATACCTGCCGAAAACATCGTAGAAAACTGCCTTGTGAATACAACAACATCTTTTTCAATAACCTTGCCCTTTTTCTTTTTAGGCGGAGCCTTCTTCTCAGTTATATCAGAAACGGTAATGCCCTGACGCTTAAGATTTGATATGGCCATATCCTTGTTTTCGGCCGTTATCTCACCGGATTTCTGCTCTCCCCGCGCCGTCTTTCCATTCCATTTAAACTGCGATGGCATCCGTCCTCCTAAAACTGTTTTTGAAACAAAAAATATGCTTTGACCCGGAAACCGGTTCAAAGCATATTATACATTAACAATCCTGTTTTTTTAACTATTTCTGCTATTCCGAAAAAACAGGCCTCGGATAAAGACCTGCAGCTTTCACTATATGTTCGATCGCAGACTCCCATTCGATGGCCTGAATATGCACACCCTTCACACCCGGAATATCCAATGCCTGCTTAACTAGCTCAACAGTTATCTTCATGCCTTCCTGCTCCTGAAGCTCCTTCGCTTTTTTCTTGTCGTCGCCTGCAGCATCCTTTGCCTTAAGCATCCTGTTGATAAGCTCTTTAGGGACAGTAACTCCTGCAACCGATGAATCCATGTACTTGAGCATCATAGCGCTCTTAGGCACGATAATTCCGGCAAGCATGGCTGTGCGCTCATGCAGCCCTAAATTACGCGCCTTTTCCATCTGCACCTTGAAAAGTTCCATATCATAAATGCCCTGCGTCTGTATAAAATCGGCGCCTGCATCAACTTTCTTTTTTAAATTATACGGTCTGAAGTCTATTGGATCGCCCATCGGCGTCCATGAAGCCCCGATAAAAAACTTCGGTGCAACCTCAAGCTTGTCACCGCCCTGCTGAAGGCCCTCATCCCGCATCTTTTTCATTATCCCTACAAGCTGACAGGTGTCAACATCATAAACATTCTTAGCGCCCGGATGGCCCTTTAGTCTGCCTGCTGCGCTGAAAGATTGATGGTCTCCGGCAATACACAAACAGTTTTTCAGTCCCAGCGCGGCCGCACCGAGAAAGTCCGCCTGCATAGCGATTCTGTTGCGGTCGCGGCAGGTCATCTGCATGACAGGCTCGAGACCCTCTTTCAAAGCGATGTAAGCCGCTGCTATGCTCGATATTCTTACAACAGCCGTTTGACAGTCCGTAATATTAGCGGCATCGCAAAAGCCTTTAAGCTGGTTTGCCTTCTTAATTACTTCATGCGCATCAGCGCTCATCGGCGGTCCGAGCTCTGCAGTAACTGCCGGGTTTCCGCTCGCGATTACTTTTTCAAGATTGCTTCCGCTCTTCATCTTATATCCTCCAGCCGCATCTTATTTACTTTCCTGTTCTTCCAAGGTCCTGACATGCTCCACAACAACCCTGCGCGGTCCGCCGTGCGTTCCGCCCGCCCAGTTGCGAGGAGGCTGGACCTGAAATAATTTTTCTAGAGTTCCGAGCTGTTTCATTCTCTCGACTATCAAAAACCAGGCGCAGTCAACGTCAGGGCTTATTTCACACTTGCCTTTATTGGTGCCTCCGCAAGGCCCGTTCATCAGAGATTTTGAACACCTGACCACAGGGCAGATACCGCCGGTCAGATGCAGCACACAATCGCCGCACCCTGCGCAAAGCTCCACAAAAAATCCGGGCTGCGGCACGCCGCCGAAAAATTCTGTATTGATTCCAGGATAAACCGGTATATTACCGATCCTCTCTGAGAGAAAATTCACGCCGACTCCGCATGCAAGAGAAAGCACGAGGTCGTACTTACGGACATCCTCCATCACAGGCTCAAAATATTCGGGCTCGCAATGCCTCTGCACCGCCAGATCTTTTATCTCCAGATCAAGCCCCTCCTGCTTTGCCTTCATCCTCAGCAAAGAAGCGAGTATCTCTGCCTCCTTGCCTCCGCCCGCATGGCACACCGCTATGCAGGTGTTGCATCCGAAAACAAGAATCTTTTTAAAACCCTGAATCATTTCCCAGATCTCTTCGATTTTCTTTTGTTCGCCGACTATCATGTTTTATCCGCTCCTTATATTAAACTTATCTGCGGTTTACCGGAGAAGGCCCTAGCCCGCGTATCCTTGCTGTGAAGGTCTCGCATATCTCTGCCCACTTGGGCCCCATCGCCGCGGACAGGTTGTACATTTCTATGCGCGACGGATCAATGCCCACCTTTGATAAAAGCGTTTTAATATATTTTATTCTCAGAGCCGCGTAAGCATTACCTTCCAGGTAATGACACTGGCCTTTAAGTCAGCCTGCGGCAAAAACGCCGTCCACCCCTTTTTCAAAAGCCCTGAGTATATGAATATGGTCAAGCTTTCCTGTGCAGGGAAGTCTTATAACCTTTACATTTGAAGGATAAGAAAGCCTCATAACTCCTGCAAGGTCCGCCGCTGCAAAAGCGCAGTAATGGCATGCAAAGGCCAGTATATTAGGCTCCCAGCCTTCAGGAACCTCCTGCTTCTTCTCTATTGAGGATACAGGTTCCTGCCCCGCCGTATCCGTTTGTCCTGACATTTTCCCTCCTGAAAAAACTTTAATTCTATGCGCCTATCAGCCCCGGTTCTTCCGAAACCGCTGCGGCATCTATCATCGCAAGTATCTGCTCGTCCCTGAAACTGTTGACCTGAAACGCCTTGGCCGGACATATACCTGCGCAGATGCCGCATCCATGGCACTTTACCTCGTTATGAGCAATCGTGCCGTCTTCACTGATATATGGAGAGCCGAACGGGCAGACTCTAAGACAGCTCAGGCATGACATGCAGCGCTCTTTTCTATGCTTTGCGACGATGCCAGAAACAGCAAGCCTCTCATGAGAGAGAACAACACCGGCACGGCCCGCTGCAGCCAGAGACTGCGTGATAGTTTCATCAAGGTTTTTCGGAGCATGCGCAAGCCCGCATACAAAAATTCCTTCCCCCGGAAAATCTACCGGACGCAGCTTTACATGCGCTTCAAGGAAATATCCGTCAGGATTTCTTGTAGCCTTGTACAACTCTCCAACCTGATCTGTTGTTGGGTGAGGCCTAAGCCCTACAGAAAGAACCAGCCTGTCCGCTTCAAATTCAAGCTCGCTGTTGAGCATATAGTCCCATGTCTTAATCAAAAGCTTTCCGTTTAGTTCCTGAACAGATGGCTTTCTATCCACATCGTATCTTACGAAAACAACACCAAGGTCTCTCGCTTTTCTGTAATAGTCCTCACGAAGCCCGTAAGTCCTGATATCCCGGTAGATAATGACCACTTGAGATGCAGGATTTTTCTCTTTCAGCGCGATCGCGTTTTTGACCGCATCCTGACAGCAGACTCTTGAGCAGTACTGGTTTGGATCTTCGCGGGAGCCGACGCATTGTATCATTACAAAAGAGCCGGCCTTTACAGCCGCTGCATCCTCGGCTATAAGTTTCTCAAGCCCGCGCTGGGTTATGACCTTTTCATTCTTACCGTACAGATATTCTGTGGGTTCGTATTCGATGCCTCCTGTAGCAAGAATTATTGCTCCGTGCTCTATGACAGAGCCATCAGTAAGCGTTGTCTTGAAGTTTCCTACAAACCCTTCCGTAACCTTGACCTCTGCATTGGTGAACATCTTTATGCGTGAACTGCTTTCGGTTTTTTGTATAAGTCCCTTCAGGAACTCCTTTACATCGTAGCCTTCCAGCGTTCTTGTCAGATTTTGCGCTATGCCGCCGAGCGTTTTTTCTTTTTCTATAATAAAAACATCAAAACCCTGCTCCGCAAGAGACAGCGCCGAAGTCATACCCGCAACTCCGCCGCCGATTATCATGCAGGCCGGAGTAACGCCGACAGTCTCTGTCTGCAAAGGCTGAAGAAGGTTGGCCTTGGCCACCGACATTCTTAAAATCTGTTTGGCCTTCTTGGTAGCCTCTTCTTTCTTGCCCATGTGGCACCACGAGCATTGCTCGCGAATGTCAGCAAGGTCGAACATATACTTATTAAGACCGGAATCCCTGATAGTTTCCTGAAACAGCGGCTCGTGTGTTCTCGGTGTGCAGGATGCAACAACAACCCTGTTGAGTCCCTTCTCTTTTATCGTCTCTTTAAGAACTTCCTGCGTATCCTGTGCACAGCCGAAATCATCGCCCGCTGGTAGCGCACATTGTATTCTTTTTTTGCCCTTTCGACATATTTG
>PEAD01000040.1 GCA_002753335.1 Nitrospirae bacterium MYbin3 | reverse complement strand
TCTATCGTATATTTTAGTGTTGAGTATGTCCGGAACAAAACCTGCGCCAAGTCCGGCCAGCTTATGCTTGCCGGGTTGTCCGCCAGAAAGCACCGGCGAGCTTGCCGGCTCTACAGCAACTATCAGTATGTCCTGTTTTTTATTACGCAGAACTTCGCCTGTACCGGTGACTGTGCCTCCGGTGCCCACACCCGCAACAAAAGCATCCGGTACGCAGCCCAAATCATTTATTATTTCTTGAGCTGTTGTCTTTCTGTGAATCTCTGGGTTGGCCGGATTTTTAAACTGCTGCGGCATGAAAAAGTCGGGATTTTCTCTTTTCATCTCTTCCGCTTTTTCGATAGCGCCCTTCATCCCTTTTTCTCCCGGCGTAAGCACAAGCTCAGCCCCGAAGGCCTGAAACACCTGACGCCTTTCTATAGACATCGTCTCGGGCATCGTCAATATAAGTTTGTACCCTTTTACGGTGGCAACCATGGCAAGGCCGATGCCGGTATTGCCGCTTGTTGGTTCTATCATAGTAGCCCCCGGCTTAAGCAGACCGTCCCGCTCTGCAGCCTCTATCATAGAGAGCGCTATCCTGTCCTTTACCGATGCTCCGGGGTTAGCGCCTTCTAGCTTTGCCCATATCTCGGCGCTGCTGCCGGATGCCATCCGGTTAATTCTAAGCAAAGGCGTGTTGCCTATAAGACCCAATATGTTTTGATAAATACTCATTTAGCCCCCCCTTAAGCCTTGATTGGTAAATATAAACCGTTAGTGCTAAAATTGCAAACATGACCACACTAGGCTTTTCTCCCTGTCCGAACGACACATTTATTTTTTACGCCATCGCGAACAAAAAAATTGAGTTGGCAGAGTTCGACTTTCAGCTGACGATCGAAGATGTTGAAACATTGAACAGTCTTGCGCTTAGACGGGAGCTGGATATTTCAAAGGTATCGTGCCATGCCTATTATCATCTGCAGAATGACTATGTTTTTCTAAAAGCGGGCGCCGCTTTAGGCAGAGGCTGCGGCCCTCTCATTGTGGCAAACAAAGATATGGCTTTATCTGATCTTAAAGACAGGAAAATAGCTATTCCGGGAAGATACACCACAGCAGCTCTTTTGCTCAAGCTCTGTTTTACTGAAAGTTTTACGGTTGAGTCCGAAAATTTAATTTCTATGCCGTTCAACCTCATAATGGATGCAGTATCACATGGGGAAGTTGACGCCGGACTCATAATACACGAAGGGCGTTTTACCTATCCTGAACATGGCTTGACCCGGCTGATAGACCTCGGCGACTGGTGGGATAAAAAAACCGGGCTTCCGCTTCCACTCGGAGGAATTGCCGCAAAAAAAACATTTGGGCCTGCTGTTATTACCGCTATTGAAAACCTTGTCAGGGCGAGTGTAAACTATTCTCTCCTGCACAGGGAAGAGGCCATGCCTTATATCAAACAGCATGCTCAGGAGCTTTCCGAAAAAGTGATAATGGAACACATCGGTCTTTATGTTAATTCTTACACAATCGCTATTGGCGATGAGGGAGAAGCTGCCCTTAAAATGTTGCTCAAGATGACTTCAGAATGCGGAGGGATTTAGCGTGGCGCAATACTCGACTGACGATTTTATAAACGAACCAAAGATAGCATATTTTTCGATGGAGATCGGCATCAGAAGCGATATGCCGACCTACAGCGGAGGCCTCGGTGTGCTTGCAGGAGACACCGTAAAATCGGCAACAGACCTTAAGCTCCCGATGATCGCGATAACTTTGTTGACCAAAAAAGGCTACTTTAAGCAGGAGCTCGATATTTACGGAAGACAGACAGAACTGCCGGATGAACTGGATCCGGTGAAGTTTATGATTCCGATCAAAGAGAGGGTTTCGGTCTGCATAGAAAACAGGGATGTTGCGGTGGCAGCATGGCTTTATGTTATAGAAAGCGCAACCGGAGGCAGAATGCCGGTGCTTTTTCTAGACACCGATCTGCCCGAAAATGAAGAGCAGGACAGGGGCATCGCCTATCATTTGTATGGAGGCGACCAGGTTTACAGACTAAAGCAAGAGATAGTCCTCGGCATCGGTGGAGTCAGGATGCTCGAATGTCTCGGCTTTGAGATAAAGAAGTATCACATGAACGAAGGCCACTCAAGCCTTTTGACACTTGAACTTCTGCTGAGATACAAAAAGGATATCGAAGAAGTGTGGGATGAAAAACTCGTCTGGGATTTTGACAAGGTAAGAAGCCTCTGCGTTTTTACAACACACACACCGGTTGCTGCCGGACATGATAAATTCAGCTACGACATTGTAGGGAGAGTGCTCTGCAATATGCTGCCCATAGAAGTCATGAAAGATCTGGGCGGAAAAGACAATCTTAACCTGACTCTGCTCGCCCTTAATTTAAGCAACTATGTGAACGGTGTTGCGAAAAAGCATGGCGAGGTTTCGCAGGGAATGTTCCCCGGCTATCACATCAATGCTATTACTAACGGTGTGCATTCTTTTAGCTGGACCTGCGATAGCATGAAAAGGCTTTTTGACAAATATCTTCCGGGATGGGCTAATGAGCCCGAAATATTTGTGAGGGTCGGCCGCATTCCTGACGACGAACTCTGGACCGCTCACATGGAGGCAAAAAGAATTCTAATAGATTATGTAAACCGCGAAGCTCAGGCAGACATGAACTACGACACCTTCACCATAGGATTTGCCCGCAGGGCGACCGCATACAAACGAGCCGATCTGCTTTTCACCGACGTCGAAAAACTTGCGCGGATAGGCGAAGGCAGGCTCCAGATAATATATGCCGGAAAAGCGCATCCAAGGGATGAAAACGGCAAGATGCTGATACAGAAAATTTTCGAATACAAAGACAGGCTTAAAGACAGGCTTAAGGTTGTATTTTTGAAAAACTACAATATGGAGCTCGCCTTAAAGCTTGTGTCGGGTGTTGATGTCTGGCTTAATACGCCTCTGAGACCGCTTGAGGCTTCCGGCACGAGCGGCATGAAAGCCACTCACAACGGTGTTCCGAACTTCAGTGTGCTTGACGGGTGGTGGATAGAAGGGCATATCGAAGGCTTCACAGGCTGGGCCATAGGCCCGTCGTCGGAGGTTGCTGCTGATCCCTCAAAAGACGCCGATGATCTGTATCACAAGCTGGAGCATGTAATCATCCCGGCATTTTATAACGATAAGCATCTGTGGATAAGGATTATGCAAAATGCCATAGGCAAGAACGCTTATTATTTCAATACGCACAGAATGATGAGACGATACGTTACCGAGGCTTACATACGCTGAGCCGGAATCCCCTGAGTTATTCCTTGCGACATGATTGAAACCGCAAAAAAGAGCTTAACAAAAGAGTCAAACCCGCTGCGCCTTACAATAATGTTTCTGGCGCCGCTGCTGCTTATAATGATACTCATTGTTGCTTCTCTGATTACCTGGGAACGCAGAGACATCGATGAAAATCAGATAACAGATCTGCGCGATGTTGCGAGGGCATTTTTTGAACAGATAATGGTAACGAGAATCTGGAACTCCCAGCACGGAGGCGTTTATGTACAGGCAACAAAAGAGACTCCGCCGAACCCTTTTTTAGACGACCCACACAGGGAGATTGTCACTGTTGACGGCAAACGGTTCACAAAGATAAATCCGGCAACCATGTGTAGGGAGATGTCCGAAATAGCAAATAAGCAGCATGGGTATAAGTTTCGTGTTGTAAGCCTGCGGCCTATAAATCCTGTTAATGTTCCTGATGAATGGGAAAGAAAGGCTCTCGCAGACCTTGAGTCCGGAAGGGCAAAAGAGGCGATGACCGTTTTTAAAGGGTATCACGGCGCCAGGCTTTTTAAATACATTGCGCCGATACAGATAGACGATCCCTGCTTTAAATGTCATGCGGCCGAAGGCTATGGTCCGGGTAAAATAAGAGGCGCAATAAACATAACAATACCGATGGAAAATTCAGATGCCCTGCAGGCTATGAAAATACGCCGGAGCATAATATCCATGGCCATCATCGGATTTATCAGCAGCATTCTTGTTTCGGCGATTATTTATTATCTGGCACGAAGGTTGAGCGCCGAGATATCCAAAAACATAGAGCAGGAAAAACTTTCAGCCATTATAGAACTGTCCGGGGCCACCGCCCACGAACTCAGGCAGCCTATGACTGTGGTTCAGGGAGTTATCTCGCTTACAGAGAAAAAGGCTAAAGACGGCCAGCCTATGACACAGGATGAAATGGATATGGTTAAGGAACAGTGTGTAAGAATGAACGACATAATCAAAAAAATGCTGAGCATAACAAGCTACAAAACCAAGGATTACATCAAAGGCAAAAAGATAGTGGATTTTGACAGCTCCTCTTCGGATGGAAAGCCGGATTAATCTTTAGCTAAACACTGCCGCTAAGATATGCCCTGCGCTCTTTTTCGGGGAATCTTTCGATAGCAATAAGCAGCATTGTGCGGGGCATTTCTGTGTAATACCTTTTCAAAAAACTTTTTAAGATTTCCAAATCGCGTTTGCCAACTTCGCGGAGCATCCAGCCGACCGCTTTGTGTATCAAATCTTCTTTGTCCTTCAGTAGCAATTCGGCTATCGCGAGTGTGTCGGTAAAATTATTTTTTCGGATAAGATAAAAAGTTGCGACTATTGCGATTCTGCGCTCCCAGAGACGCTTTGATGCGGCGAGTTTGTAAAGCATGGCTTTGTCTCTCTTCTCAAGATATGCTCCGACGATATAAGGGGCAGAGCTGTCAACCAGATCCCAGTTGTTTATATGCTGCATATTTTGCAGATACAGGTTATAAATTTCGGATTTTTGTTTGTCGCTGCTTTCCGCAAATTTCTTTGTGAGTATGAACAGGGCGAGCAGCCGTGCCTCATGAAAGCTGGATTTTAGCAGAAGCAACGTTTCTTTTATAGAAAGGTCTTTGTAATTTTGGGCCTGCTTTCTGAGCACAGGAACACGTATTCCTAAAAACTTATCACCCTCGGCATATTCGCCTTTGCCGGTCTTGAAAAAACGCTGCGAATGCTCGGCTATCAAGTCGTTGCCCAGTTTCTTTAGCACTATATGAATATCTTTGGCTGTCGCTGAACTCATTGAAATATATGATAACACACTTAAAGTCGCCTGCCCCGGTATGATTTAAATCATACTTTAGGTCTTATTGCTGAAAATATAATACACTTCAATATACAGATTCTATTCCATAAAGAAAGGGGGTTTTTATTTCGTACAAGCCAAGTAGTTGTTTGTAAAAATAAGGAGGAATTATTAATGAAAGTTTTTAAGTTTGCGTTAGTAATAGTTATTGCATTGCTTATGAGTACGGTTGCTTTCGCCGCAAAAAAAACGCAGAAAAGCGCTTGTGTAAACTGCCATGAGAAGGTTACACCCGGAGTTGTCAAACAGCACCTGGACGGCAAAATGTCGAAGGCCGGCGTGGATTGTTCTTCATGCCACGGCTCGGACCACAAGACGAAAGATGATTACAAACTTGCAAAGATGCCCACCGCTGAAACCTGTGCAGGATGCCACAAAAATCAGGTGGACCAGTTCAAGGCTGGAAAACACAATCTTGCTTGGATAGCATCATCGTCAATGCCGATGATGGGACACCAGCCCAAGGCTGTGACGGGTGAGGGTTATAAAGGATGTTCAGCCTGCCATAAGATAGGCGAAAAATCGGCCAAAGAAAAGGCAGAAATGCGCTACGGCCATGCACAATGCGACGCCTGCCATACAAGGCATTCGTTCAAAAAGAGCGAGGCTCTTGATCCGAGGGCCTGCCAGACCTGCCACATGGGCTTTGACCATCCGCAGTGGGAGATGTACTCCACATCAAAGCACGGCACGATATGGCAGATCGAAGGAAAAGACAGCAAGAGGGCTCCCACCTGCCAGACCTGCCACATGAACGGCGGTGACCATAATGTTATAACCTCTTGGGGCTTTTTAGCTTTAAGACTTCCTGAAGACGATAAAGACTGGATGAACGACCGCGTCACTATCCTTAAGGCGCTCGGCGTTCTTGACGACAAAGGACAGCCCACCGCAAGACTTGAGCTGGTCAAAGCAGGCAAGGTGGCAAGACTTTCTAAGGAAGAGTTCCAGAAAGAGCGTGACAAGATGACCAAGGTTTGCTCCACATGCCATGGCGCTTCATATGCAAAGAAACAGCTTGATGAAGGCGATATGGTTGTTAAAGATGTGGATAAAATATTTGCCGAGGCTATAAGGGTGGTGCAGGGTCTTTATAATGACGGCGTGCTTAAGAAACCGGCAAGCTGGAGCTTTGCGCCAGACCTGCTTCAGTTTTACGAGGCAAAAAGCTCTTTAGAACAGGATCTCTATCGTATGTTCCTCGAATACAGGATGCGTACATTCCAGGGCGCGTTCCATATGAATCCGGACTATATGCATTGGTACGGATGGGCGCCTATGAAAGAGACGCTCCAGAAGATCAAAGACGAAGCAGCAAAATTAAGGACAGAAAAAGCCGCAGCAAAACATTAGTATTTTCTTACAATAGGGGGAGCGCAATGCTCCCCCTATTGTAAATTTTCATCAGAGCAGTTTTATCGGTTGTAAAAATAACAAACTTACTGTTCATTTGCAATTGCCTGATTGATTATTGGAGCAACTGAAGCGAAAAAAATTCCGCATTCACGACAGGAACTTATCCCTCTCGCTGAGGTGGCGTGCAGAGCCTTCACTCTGCTTTGCCTGTCATTGCGAGAGACAAAGGCCCGAAGCAATTTTTATTTCAGGAAAATGGTACTTTTCCCTTTACCTTTCTCCCGCCAAGTGGCATAATTTCTTATTGTTCAATGCTGGGGAGGGTTTATGTCGCGCTTTTCTAATATTAGAATCACAGATGTCGTCATTCCCGCGCAGGCGGGAATCCAGTCTTTTAGGAAAAATCTGGATTGCCCGATCAAGTCGGGCAATGACAAAATTGATGCTTGTTTTTTTAAAATATCGCTGACGCTTTTATTATGCCTATTTGCCGTTCCTGCCTTTGCCGAGAAAGTTACATTTACAAAAGAGTATACCTATCAAGCTAGCGAATTTGATTCCAAAGCCTCAAGCCGCATTCTCGCTTTAGAACAGGTCAAGAGGCTTATATTGGAGGAAATAGGAATCTTTATTACCAGCGAAACTGAGGTTAAGGACTTTCATCTAACAAGGGATCAGATAGTAACGTACACCGCCGGGATAGTTACAACTTTCGTTGTTGATGAGAAATGGGACGGCAAAATATACTGGCTCAAAGCAACTGTCTCTGCAGATACAAATGAGGTTACAAAAGCTATTGATAAAATACGCCGAGATGTTAATAAAAGCCTGGAGCTTGAGCAGTCTAAAAAGAAAAGTGAGGACTTAGCGAAGGAGGTTGAACGGTTAAAAAAAGAATTAACCGGAAAGACAGATGGCACAACAATAAAACAATACAATGATACAGTAAATAAACTGAGTGCCCTGGATTGGCTTAAACTCGCATTTACAAAACTTCAGGGCCAAAATGAAGAGAACTACAAAAACTCACCAGAGATAAAAGAAGCAATAGAAGCCTTGAGTAAAGTGATCGATAGTGTTCCAACCTATTCCCTACCTTACTATTTAAGAGGATCGTTGCTTATATTTCTGGATGAATATGTAAAAAGCATAAAGGATTTAGACAAAGCTATTAATTTGAATAACTGGAATGATAAAGATATAACAATTATAGCTCTTGAACCGGAGGATATTGAGGACCAAGTTATACATACTTGCGAAATGAGAGCACTAGCTTATTTTAAACTTGGTAGATATGATTTAGGAATAAAAGATTTGGATTTCATATTCGACAAAGACCCTCGCAATTTTAGGCTTTATGAACCTTGGGTAAAAGAGATTTTTGATAACTATATAAAAAAAATCCCCAAAGATTATAGGGGTTACCTTTATCGCGGAAAATATCTAAGGGCTAATATGTGGAAAGATAATTATCTGGAATTGGCGATTGCCGATTATAAAAAAGTAACGGAACTGTTTCCACAATCGGCAATAGGGTACTACTTTTTAGCTGATGGATATTGGATAACGAAAAAAGACATAAAACTTGCCTTAAAAACCATAAACAAGGCTACCAAACTGAAAATGTCACCTATCCTAGCGTCAGCAGTTTTTCTTCTTAAAGCTTCGATTCATTCAGATGTAAAAGAGGCCCAGAATGCAATAAATGCTTATGAACAATCAATAAAAAACTCACCTATGCATGGTGAGTTTTTTATTGAAAGAGCTATTTATTGGACTAGGCAGGAAGAATATTCGAAAGCAATAGAGGATTACACAGACGCTATTAATGCTAAGTTCCTTAAAATGTTCGGCCATAAAAAAAATGATGCTGTCCGAACTCTCTTAGGAAGGCGAGGAGATACTTATTCAAAGATAGGTAATTATAAGAAAGCAATTGAGGATTATAATGCAGCCATCGAAATGAGAAAAAGAAAATTTGAAGGAATAACAGTGAATCCTTTCCTTTTTCTTGCGGATGACTTGCAAAATAGAGGAATTGCATATTACCACTTAGGTAACTACCAGTCTGCTATTGAAGATTTTTCTCTGATTATACAAGTCAACTCTTTTCCTGAGACCGCTTATGAATATAGAGGAAATTCTTTTATGTATATGGGGAAATACCAGGAAGCAATAAATGATTACACTAAAGCTATAGAGCATTGGCAAAACAAGGATCATGACTTTAAATATTTATCCATTAGCCAGCTTTATACACAGAGAGGAAATGTGTATTTGATAATTAATGAATACAAGAAAGCATTGGATGATTTTGATAGTGCGATAAATCTAAATGCACAAAACTGGCAGGCATTTTTTCTTCGTGGGTCCGTTTATTACAGCAATATAATCAACAACGATGCAGCTTTAAAAGATTTTAATTATATTATTCAGGCTGCACCCCAAAATTCTCATTATTTTCTTGCAGCTTTAGTTGGAAGAGGAGCAACTCTCATAGACTTAGGCCGCTCGCAAGAAGCTCTGACTGACTTTAACAAAGCTATTTCGATGGACCCCAAAAACGATCACGCATATTTTAATAGAGGCAGAGCGTATATGAGCATAGACTCCTACCAAAAAGGGAAAGATGATCTTATAACTGCAGCAAGACTGGGGAACAAACCGGCTCAAGATATACTTATAAAAGTGGGAGAGAAATGGTAGCGGTTTTTTGTTCAAATTAAAAATCTATAAATGGAAATTCAATTAATAAAGGCGGATACGGCAGATTGTTTTAAGTCATCAGAATTGATGATGCGTGCAAGTGAAAGTTCAAAAAGCTTGAAAACTAAACATTATAGGGTTATAGCTGATTGCGGTGAAGTGGCCTTTGTTTCTTTAGATCGCTGGCCTGAACCAGAAATTAGCCGGATGGTAATATATGAGATTTTTGTGTTACGGAATATGCGTAGAAAAGGTATTGGTACGGCACTTTTAACTGAAATTGAAAAAGTTGCAATGCAAGAGGGATTTCGTAAAACATATTTACGACCGTCTACATTAGATTGCACATTTTCTCAAACAGACATGGTTAATTGGTATTTATGTAAAGGATATAACTTCGACTTGGCTATGACAGGCAGTATGCAGAAACAGTTGTAAATAAAATAGGGTCAAATAAAACAAGATAAATCCACCTGCTTATAGCCACACGGCGCAGATGCAGAGGTAGAGCAAACTTTTTGTGGTATATTTAAAAACATAGGCGGTACATTATGGCCGGAGTAAAAGAGCAGGTAATACAAATGATTAGTTCTCTTCCTGAAGAGATTAGCGTTGATGATATTATGGCTGAATTATACTTCAAACTGCAGGTTGACGCGGGCTTGAAGGAATTGGATGAAGGCAAAGGCATTCTGCACGAAGAGGTCGAAAAAAGATGGCAAAATGGATTTCAAATCAAGTTGTAAGGAGCGAGAATTAAATTAGGGACAGCGACCTTTAAAGCAAATAAATAAGCATTTGTTACCACACGGCGCAGGCAATACAACAGTCCACAACATGCTAAAATAAAGCACGAAGGAAAGGAGGCATATTCTGGGCACCTTAAAACAAAAAGCTATTTCAAAATCACCGACGATTCGCTCCAAGCCTGAACCTGTATCCCGTGAAGATATAATCGCAACATTACGAAAAGCAATGCCTTCTTTAAAAAACAGTTACGGTGTAAGAAAGATAATCCTTTACGGTTCTTTTGCTAAAGGGACTCAGAGGAAAAAGAGTGATGTTGATATTCTGGTGGACCTTAAAAAACCGATAGGATTCGAATTTGTATCTCTTGCGGATGAGCTTGAAAAGATACTTGGTAGAAAGGTTGATTTAGCAACATATAATCATTATATGAGCAGCTTTCAGAACCCGCGCTATAAGCACATTGCTGAGGACATAAAAGGGAGCTTGGTTTATGTCTAAGAAACGAAGAGACAAAGATTTTGTTGGAGATATTTTAGAGGCGATAGAATATATCAGTTCTTACACAAATGGGATGACTTATAAAGAATTTCTTGATGACCGCAAAACGCGGGATGCTGTTGTAAGAAATTTTGAGGTAATCGGAGAAGCAGCAAAAAATATTGCGGCTGATTTTAAGGCAAAGCAGCCTGATGTTCCTTGGAAAACCCTTGCCGGATTTAGAGACAAGCTGATACATTTTTATTTTGGCGTTGATTACAAAATAGTCTGGAATATCATAAAAAAGCAGCTTCCAAAATTGAAAAAACAGGTTGCTATAATCGTAAATTCTAAAGCCTAAAACAAGTCAACTCCTATTTGAGCTTGAAATCCTTTCGCAGCATCAAAACAAACCGATATGATAAAATTAAAAGAGTTGCAAATTAAGGGGATATCGATGCGATTGTTCAGCAATACTGTGGGAAGAAAAAATTTGATGGCCTTAAGCGGGCAGGCATTGATTGCCTTTGTTATAGTGCACCTGCTCGGCAACTTTACGGTCTATTCCGGTGCGCTTAACAGCTATGCTGAGCGTTTGCATTCTTTGCCGCTTCTCGTCTGGTCTTTCAGGCTTATAATGCTTGCTGTTCTTACGATTCATGTTTTATATGGGGTTCTGATCACGCTCGAAAACAGGGCGGCTAAGCCGCAGGCATACGCCATAATTAAAAGCCAGAAGGCCACCTTTGCATCAAAAAACATGATATGGACAGGCAGTGTCATAGCCGCATTTCTTTTATACCACCTCATTCAGTTCACCTTTTCGGGTGTTCCGGGCAGAGACCTTTTTTCAAGGCCTGATGTCTTTGGAATGGTGGTGCAGGGCTTTAGTTCTTTGCCTGTGGTTTTGGTTTATGTTGCCTCAATTACTGCTTTGTTTTACCATCTCAGCCATGGGATTCAGAGTTCCTTTCAAACGCTCGGAATGAATTCTGAAGCTGCCATGCCTTTTATTATGAAATCAGCAGTGATAATTTCTATGGTTCTTTTTGCAGGATATTCTTCCATCCCTCTGTTTATCCTGCTCGGGGCTGTGAGGTAACGCGATGATACTCGACGGCAAATGCCCTTCGGGCCCGCTTTCTCTTAAGTGGGACAAGCACAGACAAGACCTTAAGCTTGTAAATCCGGCGAACAAGCGCAAGTATAAAATTATTGTTGTTGGCACCGGTCTTGCCGGAGCTTCAGCTGCCGCAACACTCGGAGAGCTCGGATATAATGTCGAGGTCTTCTGCTATCAGGACAGCGGCCGCAGGGCACACAGCATAGCAGCACAGGGCGGCATAAACGCGGCAAAAAACTATCCCAATGACGGCGACACTGTATATCGCCTTTTTTATGACACGGTCAAGGGCGGGGATTTCAGGGCGAGAGAGGCGAATGTTTATCGCCTCGCAGCTATCAGCAACCAGATAATTGATCAATGCGTGGCGCAGGGTGTGCCCTTTGCGCGCGACTATGCTGGATACCTTGAAAACCGCTCGTTCGGCGGAGCGCAAGTCTCGCGGACTTTTTATGCTCGCGGACAGACAGGCCAGCAATTGCTGCTCGGCGCGTATGCTGCGCTTTCGAGACAGATTCACGCAGGCTCGGTGAAGCTTTATCCTCGCACAGAGATGTTGGATCTCGTAATAGTTAATGGCGAGGCCAAGGGAATAACGGTCCGGGATCTCGTATCAGGGCAGATCAGTTCCCACGCGGCGGATGCTGTATGCCTCTGCACAGGCGGATACTCAAATGTTTTTTACCTTTCGACAAACGCGATGGGAAGCAACACCACCGCCATTTACAGGGCATATAAAAAAGGTGCTTATTTTGCGAATCCCTGCTTTACGCAGATACATCCAACCTGTATTCCTGTAACAGGTGACCATCAATCAAAGCTGACGCTGATGTCCGAATCGCTGAGGAATGACGGAAGGGTATGGGCTCCTAAAAAACAGGGCGATACAAGACATCCGTCCGAAATACCCGAAGACGAGCGCGACTACTATCTTGAGCGCAAATATCCGAGCTTTGGCAATCTTGCGCCCCGCGACATTTCATCACGGGCTGCAAAAGAGGTTTGCGATGAAGGCAGAGGCGTAGGCCCCGGAGCACGCGGTGTTTATCTTGATTTCGGTGATGCAATAAAACGGTTCGGCAAAGAAAAAATTCAGGAACGCTATGGCAATCTTTTTGATATGTATAAAAAGATAACGGACGAGGATGCCTATGCGCAGCCTATGCGCATCTATCCTGCCCCGCATTATACGATGGGCGGGCTTTGGGTTGACTACAATCTTCAGAGCAACATCCCCGGGCTTTTTGTTTTAGGCGAGGCGAATTTTTCTGACCACGGAGCAAACAGGCTTGGTGCAAGCGCTCTTATGCAGGGGCTTGCGGACGGATATTTCGTTATCCCTTACACTATTGCCGATTATCTTGCCCGTACTTCTCTGGGCAAAATTACGACAGACAATGCAGAATTTAAAAAGTCTAAAGATGAAACCGAAAGTTTCACTCGCAAACTACTTTCGATAAACGGCAAAAAAACGGTGAATGAGTTCCATCGCGAACTGGGGCGCATAATGTGGGAGTATGCGGGCATGGCGCGCAACGAAGAGGGGCTTGAAAAAGCGCTCAGATTAATTCCTCAGCTTAAGGCCGAATTTTGGGAAAATGTAAAGGTTGTCGGGAGCGGAACAGAACTTAATCAGGAGCTCGAAAAAGCGGGGCGCGTGGCCGATTTTCTTGAGTTTGCAGAGCTTTTTGTTTTGGATGCTTTGCAGCGCAAAGAGTCGTGTGGCGGGCATTTTCGTGAGGAGTACCAGATGCCGGACGGCGAGGCAAAGAGAGATGACGAGAATTTCAGATATGTGGCTGCGTGGGAATTCAAGGGCGAAGGCAAAGAGCCTGATTTGCACAAGGAGCCGCTTGAATTCGAGAATGTTCATCTTGCGGTAAGGAGCTATAAATAATGAACCTTACCCTTTTTATATGGAGACAGAAAAGCGCCGGAGAGAGCGGCAGCATGCAGCAGTATGAAGCCCTTGATATAAGCCCTGACATGTCGTTTCTCGAAATGCTGGATGTGGTTAATGAAGGTCTTATTAAAAAAGGCATGGAGCCTATCGCCTTTGACCACGACTGCCGCGAGGGCATCTGCGGCACCTGTTCGCAGGTGATCAACGGCACAGCACATGGACCGCAGGAAAAGACTACGGTATGCCAGCTGCACATGAGAAATTTTAAAGACGGAGACTCCATCTACATAGAGCCTTGGCGGGCCAAGGCGTTCCCTGTGATAAAAGATTTAGTTGTTGATAGAAGCGCACTTGACCGCTTAATTCAGTCGGGCGGATATGTTTCTGTGAGCACCGGCGGCGTGCCGGACGCCAACGCGATATTAATTCCAAAATCCGAATTGGACAGGGCTATGGACGCGGCTGAATGCATAGGCTGCGGCGCTTGTGTTGCGGCCTGTCCCAACGGTTCGGCAATGTTATTTGTCAGCGCAAAAGTAGCACATTTAGCGCTTCTGCCTCAAGGCCGTACTGAGGCTGCGCGGAGGGTTTGCGCCATGACCGAAGAGATGATGAAGCAGGGTTTTGGAAACTGCAGCAACCATTATGAATGTCAGGCCGCATGTCCAAAAGGCATCAAAGTTTCTTTTATAGCAAAGCTTAACCGCGAGTTTATAAAGTCTCTCGGTAAGCCCTCCGGCTCTCTCTAAAAACCGGTAATGTCAAAAGTTTCATGAAAAAAGAGATGCAAATATGAAAAGAGTATGCAGTAGGAATTAGACGACGTAAGTAAGTGTGATTAAGCAGGC
>PEAD01000015.1 GCA_002753335.1 Nitrospirae bacterium MYbin3 | reverse complement strand
ACCTTCCTTTAATCGGCATATGGGTCAGAATGGTAAGCGTTCCTTACCAGTTATTGTTTCCTGCCATTTTGGTCTTTTGCGGAATCGGCGTCTTCAGCCTTAATAACAGCGAGTTTTCCATATACATGATGGCATTGTTCGGGGTTTTGGGCTATATGTTTACAAAGCTTGACTGCGAGCCCGCGCCTATGCTTCTGGCCTTTATTTTAGGTCCGCTGATGGAAGAGTATCTCAGAAGAGCCATGCTGCTTTCGCGCGGAGACTTGACGGTTTTCGTCACACGGCCTATAAGCGCAACCCTGCTTGTGCTCGGAGTTGTGGCGGTTGTGCTTGCGAGCCTGCCTGCCCTGACAAAGAAGCGTGAAGAGGCCTTTCGCGAAGAATGACTCTCGCAGGCCATTGTAAATCTTGGCTCTGATTTAAACAATGACGAATTAACAACTTGAAGAGATAACAAGGGGGGGGGGATATGAACTCAAGCGTGGCCCAAAATACTATTTCCGGAAGTCCTGCCGGAACTGCACAAAAACCCAAGGTTCCGGTAAGCATAGAATCTTTTCTTTTGGGCTTCAAGGTTCCATTTGATGTTTACAGCAAAGAAGGCATCGGGTATGCATGTATTTTAAAGAAATGGACCAAGTTTGATCAGGACATAAAAGCATCCTTGAAGTCTAAAGGCATTTTGTATCTGTATGTTGAAGGCGATCCAACGCAGATTAAAGAGTTTTTCAAGGCTCCTTCTTCCGCTGCACCTAAACCTGCAGAGCCAGATTACCATTCATACACAAAAACCAAAGACGAATTCCATCATGTCAGCAAGCTTGTTTTTGCTCCCGGATCCAGGGTGAATTTCAGTATATTCAATAATGTCGGCACTCAGTTTTCACCGCTTATCGAAACTATGCCAGACAGACATGTTCCTGTTACAGAAAATATAAAAACAGTTTCGGGCGGCTTGGCTATAAAAATAGCGGATATAAAATTATTTAGGGAATATATCTCGGGCCTGTCCAAAACCTCTTCAACGGATAGTTCAGCTATGCAGGCTAAGATTGCCGGAATAAAAGAAAGTGCAAAAATGAACATTAGGGACTTTCTTTCCGACCCTGGCAGCTCCAAGAATATAGACGGGGTGGTCGTCTCGGCCAACCAGGTGATAAGTGTGCTGAGACGCAAAGAGGCCACTCTAAGCAATATGCTTACAGTCAGCGCCGGTGATATGCATTTATATAATCACTCCACCAATGTTGCTGTGTTGTCAACAGCCATTGCGCTTGCTATGGGAATGGATCAGTCCCAGATAGAGAAGCTTGCTATGGGAGCGATGATGCATGATGTGGGAAAGAAGAATCTTCATTCGTCAATACTGCATAAAAGAGAGGCGCTTACAAACGAAGAATTTGTGATCTGGAAAAAACATGTTACAGACGGCATAAGCCTTATACAGAACAATGGAATTCCTCGGGAAGCAATTGTTGGTGTACAGCAGCATCACGAGCGCGTATCGGGACTAGGATACCCGTTCGGACTAAGAGGGATAGCCATAACTCCGTTCGGCAAAATATTATCGCTGGTTGATTGTTACGATGCGTTAACAACAAGGCGGCCGTTTAAGCAGCCGCTCACTCCGTTTGCGGCCCTTGAGAAGATACTTAAAGAGACTGGAGAAAAGGGCAACTTCGATCCGGAGCTTGTAAAGCTGCTTGTAAAGATACTAAAGGGACAGGGCCGGATATAGCGGTATAATTTCATTTGCTGCTTTTATGAGAAGCACTCTTAAAATTCTGACATACGCACTAAACCGATTCTTGGATTTAAGCATATAAACAAAGCTCATCCGCGTATTAGCTTTTTTTTATTGCTGGTTTTACTTTTCCCCCCTTTTTATGATACAAAGATAGCATTTATTTTTTGCCGGTTACAC
This sequence comes from Nitrospirae bacterium MYbin3, assembly GCA_002753335.1. Taxonomy (GTDB): domain Bacteria; phylum Nitrospirota; class Thermodesulfovibrionia; order Thermodesulfovibrionales; family Dissulfurispiraceae; genus MYbin3. Next base: position 69,014 of record PEAD01000015.1, on the reverse strand, counting down.
AGGAGGCCTTTGGCCTTTTAATAAACTAAAGGGGAGGTAGTGATGGAGCAGATACCACAGGCAACTATCATGGTTTTGCTGAGCGGTCTTGGCGTAGGCGTTATGCTCGGCTTTGTTTTGCAGCGTGGCAGATACTGAATGAACTCAGCGTTCAGAGACGTGATCTTTGTGAACGACATTACGCTTTTTAGGGCATGGTTTCTCGCGCTTTTCATCGCTATAATAGGCTCAAATCTCATGGAGAGCATCGGCATGCTGGGCGAGGACGGTCTCAGACGTCAAGCGTTCGCTCCTATTGCCGCAATCGTAGGGGGATATATTTTCGGACTCGGCATAGTGGTGGGCGGCGGATGCGGCACAGGCATTTTGTACAAACAGGGCGAAGGGCAGCTGGCCGCTCTTGTTACGACCTTCGGTTTTGTGCTGTCGCTTCTTGCTACAATGCACGGACCGCTTAAGCCGATAAGTCAGTATATAAAAAGTTACAAGGTTTCTATTGGCGAGGGGGAAAACGCAATATCTTCCCCGGCCTTATGGGACATATTGGGCGGCCCCGAAATGAAATGGCCGGTAATAGGCATTATAACGCTTATTTTTTTGATTGTTATACTAAGGGGGAACCCTTTTGGCAAAGGGCCTAAAAAGGGCTGGTCATGGTCTGTGGGCGGTGCGCTCGTAGGCGTGACAGTTATGATTGCGTGGTGGGCGTCCTACTATTATGGCGGACAGGCGCGCGGTATTTCTGCAGCAGGTCCAACCTCGGAGGCCGCATTAATGCTGGCGATGGGCAACAGCATGGCCAAAGACCCGATGTTCAATTTCTGGGGCGTGGCAACTGGTTCGTGGAGCGCTCTGTATGTTTTTGGGATTCCGCTAGGCGCATATTTGAGCGCTAAGGGGCTCAGCGAGTTCAAGCTGACTATTCCGCGTGATGCCTCCGAAGTTCTTAAGGTTTTTTGCGGAGGGCTCGTGATGGGATTCGGCGCTGCCGTTGCCGGTGGCTGAACAGTGGGGCACTCGCTGACAGGTGTGTCGGCGCTTTCGCTTCAGAGCATATTGGCAACTATTTTTATAATACTCGGCAACTGGACCATGACATACTTTATGTTCATAAAGCCGATGGAGGATTAGTTCCCAAAAGGTAACGGATAATCCTCAAAAGGTAAAGATGAGTATTGTTTTCGGAATTTGCAGTATTGTAAAATAACCGGAATTAAGATGGCACATAAGTTGCTTCTTAATAAAAAAAATTGGAAGGAGGTGAATCAAAAGATGAAGAAGGTACTCGCACTTGTAGTTGCAATTCTGTTTGCATTTGCTATGACCTCTATCTCTTTCGCAGCAGACGCTCCGAAGGCTGATAAGAAGGCTGAAGCTAAGGCTGACGACAAGAAGGCTGACAAGAAGGACGACAAGAAAGCTGATAAAAAGGCTGACAAGAAGGACGACAAGAAGGCTGACAAGAAAGACGACAAAAAAGCTGACGATAAGAAGGCTGAGCCTAAGAAGGACGACAAGAAGAAAAAGAAGGCTATCGAAGGCTGCTAATTTTTTCTATGAATTTTATCGGGTGAGAGCGCTATGCGCATTCACCCGATTTTTTATTGTGAAAAAGGGAGGCGTATGAAAAAAAAGCTTGGATTTTGGACTGTTTGTACTGGGTTAATCGTTTGCCTGTCTTCGTCTTTTGCCTTTGCTGAAGACTGCAGGGGCACGGTGATTGCCATTGACGGGAATGCAATTACGGTAAGGGACCATAAAGGCAGAGAAACTACAGCAATTGTGGATCTTAAGGAAATAAAAATCGGTGACATGGTCGAAGTGAAGGACGGCAAGGCTATTAAGGCCGGAGGCAAGAAGAAAAGCGCTGTAGATGCCAAATGAAAATGCTAAAATATCAGGATGTCTCAGCATGAACTGATTATAGAGGGCGCCAGACAGAACAATCTCAAAAATCTCTTTTTGAGGCTTCCGCATAACAAGGTTATTGCCATTACCGGCGTTTCGGGCTCCGGCAAATCATCACTCGCTTTTGACACAATCTTTGCCGAAGGTCAGTGGCGTTTTATCGAATCTCTTTCAACATATGCCCGGCTGTTTATAGAAAAACTCGACAGACCTGACGTTGATGCAATACGCAATATAAGGCCGGCGATTGCGCTCGAACAAAAGAATCCGGTGAAAGGCTCCCGTTCGACTGTCGGTACAATGACCGAGATTTACGACCTGCTGAGGATTGTATATTCTAAGGTCTCGACACCTTGCTGCCCTAAATGCGGCAGGGAGATACGAAAATGGGACCCGTCCTCTGTCGTGGCCGAACTATTGGAGCAGCATCAATCAAAGCGGATCGCTATAGCGTTCGAGACGGCAGAAGGCCGTGAAAGCCTCATGCAGAGAGGGTTTCACAGACTCTGGCTCGATGGACTCTTTTTGGATATCTCTGAGCCGGTCGCAATATCGATGCCGCTGACGGTTGTGGTTGACAGGCTTGTGGTCCTTGATGAGCCGAGGTTTGCTGACTCTATCGAAACAGCATGGAAAGAGGGCAAGGCCCAGCTTAAGATACTGGTGTTCGGAGAAGAAGGTTTTCCTAAAGTCTTGAGTTTTTCTGGCCAAAACAGATGCGATGAATGCGGCATAACGCTTCCGGAGCCTTCCCCGATTATGTTTTCTTTCAACCACCCAGTGTGCGCCTGCAGCGAGTGCAAAGGGTTTGGCAATGTGCTTGTGTATGATGAAGACCTGCTTGTTCCGGACAAGGCTCTCTCTCTTTCTGAGGGTGCGATAAATATTTGGGAAAAGCCCGGCTATATATGGTGGAAAGAACAGATGCTAAAGGGCGCAAAAAAGTCGGCCCTCGACATGAGCAAGCCTTTTGGCGAACTTTCTAAAGAAGAGAAGACCCTACTCTATGAAGGGGGAGAAGGTTTTTACGGCATAAACGATTTTTTTGAGGATATGGAGGCAAAGCGGTACAAGCTGCATGTAAGGGTTTTGCTCAGCAGGTACAGAAGTCCAGAAACCTGTCCAAAATGCAAAGGCGCAAGGCTTTGTGAAGATGCGCTATCGTACAGGCTTGAGGGCTTTAATATTTACGATGTTTCTACTATGCCCTTGTCTCGGCTTTTGGACTGGCTTGACAATCTTCAGCTTTCGCCTATGCAGCGCGAAATCGCTAAAGACGCTTTGAATCAGGTCAAAGGCAAGCTGAAATTTCTTAAGCGCGTGGGCCTCGATTACCTCACTTTGAGCAGGCAGTCAAAGACGCTTTCGGGTGGAGAATACCAGCGCGTGAATCTTTCGAATCAACTGGCTTCAGCGCTTACAGGCACTATATATGTTCTGGATGAGCCGACAATAGGGCTCCATCCGCGGGATACGAGAAGGATTGCCGAGATTATGCGTGAACTTGCTTCTCCGGGCAACACGCTTATAGTGGTTGAGCATGACAAAGACATAATCGCTTCGAGTGACTGGGTTGTCGAGATGGGGCCGGGAGGGGGACATTTAGGCGGGGACATTGTTTTTGCCGGGGCTGTTGAAGAGTTCAAAGAAGCAGAAACCTTGACTTCGAATTATGTTTATCACAATGACTGTGGCGCAGCAATGTCTTCTGCCAAGGTTTTCGGCGCAGCGCAGTTTTCGGATTATATCGAGCTTTCTGGAGCTTCGGGCCACAATCTCAAGAAGCTTAATTTCAGGATTCCGCTAAAAGCGCTGACAGTTGTCACCGGGGTTTCTGGTTCGGGCAAGAGCAGCCTTGTGGTAGAAACCCTTTACAGGGCTCTGGCAAGACATTTCAAAACCGACTCCGGACATCCGCTCGAACATAGCCGTATTGACGGCATAAGAAAGATAAGCGGTGTAAGGCTAATAGATCAGGGGCCTATTGGAAAGACACCGAGGTCTAACCCTCTAACCTATTTAAAGATGTTCGAGCCGATAAGGAAGCTCCTTGCCTCGCAGCCCGAAGCCAAGGCCCATGGCTACACGCCCGGCTTTTTTTCTTTCAATGTTCCGGGAGGTAGGTGCGAGAGTTGCAAGGGAGAGGGCTGGCAGAGGATGGAGATGTACTTTTTCGAGGATATTTTTGTCAGATGCGAAGACTGCAAGGGCAGGCGTTATATCGATGATGCGCTGAGGGTTACGTATAATGGGAAAAATATTAGTGATATCTTTGACCTGACTGTTGACGAGGCGTATGAATTTTTTGCAGCCCATGACGACATATCTTTAAAGTTCAGACTTATGAGAGATATCGGTCTTGGCTATCTCAGGCTGGGCCAGCCTGCGCCTACGCTTTCGGGTGGAGAGGCACAGAGACTTAAGATCTGCGCAGAATTATCCGGCAGCGGCGCTTCAAAAGCCCGCAAATCAGGTAGCGGCAAAAGTTTGCTGTACATACTTGATGAGCCGACTATTGGCCTGCATGGAAGGGATGTTGCGCTTCTCGTAACTATTTTGCGTAAGCTTGTTAGCTCCGGGAATGCGGTCCTGATAATCGAGCACAACCTCGATGTTGTTGCACAGGCTGATTGGGTAATTGACCTGGGCCCCGAAGGTGGCGAAAAGGGCGGCACTATACTTTTTCAGGGTACTCCAGACGCGCTATATGATGATGAGGTTTCATATACCGCCGAGCATCTCAGGATGTCTCTGCAACGATAATAATACGCTTATTCGCTTTGACTAAAGCTGGTTGTATCATTTAAACTTTCAAATTCAGTGCGTTGACCAACTTCTAACAGCATGGGGGTAGCTAATTTATGGTGAGGATTATTGCAGGATTGTTGTTTTATGCCCTGTGCACAGTTCTTTTTATATCACCGGTAGCAGCAGCCGAAAAAGAGGCTCCTCTTGCGGCAGAGCTTTCATTGTCGGTGCTTAGGGATGAGCTTATTTCGTACTTTGAACCTGTAAGCGGCAGCGTAACCTCGATAACCGGCAACTCCCTGAAATTGGATAAAGGCAGCAAGAACCGCGTCAAGCGGGGGATGAGGTTTTTTGCTTATACAGAAGGAGTAAAGTTTGTCCATCCTGTAACAAAAGAGGCATTGGGTCGCATGGAGATGCCGGTAGGGAATATCGAGATAGTATCAGCAAGTGATGATACTTCAGAAGGTGCGATAGTTCAGGGCAAGCCCGAAGATTTCGAGAAGGCCAAAATAAAGATTCCGGCAAAGAAGGTCAAACTGCTCTTTTATCAGGGCAAGGTTGACTGGTATTTGGGAGACGCCTATTACCAGCTTCTCAAGGACAGCGGCAGGTTTGAGCTTATTGACACCGGCATCGAGACCGAAGACATCGCTAAGCTTACGGCCGAAGCCAGAGAAAAAGGTGCAGAAATTCTGCTGGCCCTTGATTCGACAGAGTCGGCAGGCCTGATAAACCTGACACAAAAATTTTTCTGGGCAAATGATGCAAAGCAGTTCGGCGGAAGCGCTGCATCAATAAACAGCGGCCATGTAAAGGAGCTGCGCTTCAAATCAGGTTTGTACGCCGAACAGGAAGGCGCTGTGCTGCTATCGATAGATCTGCCTTCACGGTCTAGACATATGGCGCTCGGAGATGTTGACGGCGACGGCATTCAGGATCTGCTTCTATCTGCAGGTGATGAAATTGAGGTGTACCGCTACGGACTTGACCTGAAGCTGCTCTGGACATTAAAGGCTGCGCCCAAGGGCGAGATATTGTGGATGGACACAATAGAGTCTGGCAAAGGCGGACGGTCCAAAATCCTTGTAACCGCGATGTCCGAAGGTGTGGTCAATTCCTACATATACGAATTCGATCCAGCTAAGCCGACTCAGGTGAAAGGCGGCGTTCCGGGGGGGTTGGTTTTGCTTGCCAAGATTAATGGGATGTTTGTTCGCGCTTTTGAAGGAAGCATCTTGGGGCAGGAGTTTGACAAGAGTTCAGGTTATGACGGCGATGTTTTCACTATAGTATTTAAAGACGGCGCATACAAGAAGGCCGAAAGGTTCAAGATTCCTTCCGGAGTGAATATATACGACTTTCAGTTTATCAGGGCGATCGGCGGAGAAAAAGGGGTTCTTGCATGGGACCACGAAGGATATCTGACCCTTTACAACGAGAGCGGAGTGAATGTTTGGCGGAGCAGACAGGACTACGGAGGGTTTTCTATAAGCTATAAAAAAGAAGCTCCTACAGTCATGGTTGACAGGGGCGAATGGGCCATCAAAGACAGGATGCTGAACAACTACGGAGAGATTCTTGCCCCATTCCGCACACCGCTTGTCGGGATGTCACGGGGGCTTGGCTACAGGAAGTCGGCCATAAAAAGCCTTCTTTGGAACGGGCTGACCGTAGAAGAGAGGACTCTTGTTGATAAGATAAGCGGAGAGCTTTACGATTATGTTTTCATCGACAACAAACTTGTGGTGCTTTCGAAATCTCTTTTTGGTGTGAATATGACCAACGTGCTAAAAGGCAGAAGCCCACTGGGTGTAACGCTCAATATTTATCCTATGAAGGGCATGTAGTTTTTTCTGGAGGTTTTTTTTGGAAAAATCGTCAATACCAAAGCATATAGGCATTATAATGGACGGCAATGGACGGTGGGCCGAGATGCGGGGATTGCCGCGCGTTGAAGGGCATAAAAGGGGAGTTGAGAGGGTTTCGGAGATGGTCGAGGCCGCAACCGGTATAGGCATAGAGGCATTGTCTCTGTATGCTTTTTCTATCGAGAACTGGAAAAGGCCGGAGGATGAGATATCCGTAATTATGGGGCTTCTGGAAACTACCCTGTCGAGGGAGTTTCTAAATTTTATGAGGGAAGGCATAAGGTTCAGGATAATCGGAAACCGCGACAGGCTGCCGCGCACCGTAGGTGCAGTGATTGAGCAGGTCGAGAAGGGCACCGCAGAAAATAAAAGGCTGACGCTGCAGTGTGCTCTAAGCTATGGCGGCCGCGACGAGATAATAAGGGCCGCAAAAAAAATAGTTCAATCAGGAGCTTCAGCCGATACTGTTAATGAGGAGCTTTTCAGTAGCCTGATGGACACAGCCGGAGTGCCGGACCCGGACCTCATAATCAGGACGAGCGGTGAGCAGCGCATCAGTAATTTTCTGCTATGGCAGTCGGCCTATTCTGAGTTTTATTTCACCGACACGCTCTGGCCCGATTTTACCAAAGACGAACTTCTTGAGGCTGTCAGAGAATACCAGAAGCGCAGCAGGCGTTTCGGAGCCGTAAATCTATCACAACCCAAAGCCTTTAATTCGTGGGGCGGTTGATGCATCTTCAGCGCCTTGTGGTCGCGGCTGTCGCGCTGCCGCTGCTCTACCTATATATCACAAAACTTTCGTCCGTTTATTTCCTTTTGTTGCTTTCGCTGGTATCTGCGCTGGGGCAGGCAGAATTTTATTCGATGTACAAAACCAGAAAAGAGCTGGCGATATGGGGCATAGTCAGCGGACTGCTCCTGATGTCATCCCTATATCTGTCGCGCTATTCGGTCATAGATATGAGCGGATACAGCATCAACGGAATATTCTTCATGCTTTCGTTTGTGCTTATGGCATCGGCGCGTCTTTTCTTGATAAAAGAGCCTTCAGCCTCTCTCTCTGATCTTGCGCCGGCCATAATAGGCTTCCTGTATGTTCCGAATCTTATGAGCGCACAATGGTATCTCAGGCTTCAGGGGGCTGAATGGATTATATTTCTTTACGGCTGCGTCTGGGCTTCTGACAGCTTGGCCTTTTATGTCGGCACGAACCTTGGGAAAAGAAAGCTTTATCCGTCGGTAAGCCCTAACAAAACTGTGGAAGGCGCTGTAGGTTCTGTTGCCGGTGGAATTATTGCTGCACTTATTTTAGGCAGGCTTTTATTGACGAAAAGCCCTGATGCCTCTTTAGCGGCTATGGGCGCTGTTATAGGTTTGGTGACTATTGCCGGAGATCTTGTAGAATCGATGTTCAAGCGGGATGCAGGCGTGAAGGATTCCGGCTCTATAGTGCCGGGCCACGGAGGCATTCTGGACAAGCTTGATGGCTCGCTTTATGCGGGGCCTGCTCTTTATTGGATGACGCTCGTATTATGAAGCAGATTGTCATTTTAGGCTCCACCGGCTCTATAGGCAGAAGCACGCTCGATGTTGTCTCGGTGTTTCCTGATAAATTCAGCGTGCTCGGCCTGACAGCAGGAAGCAATACAGAACTGCTCTTGAGCCAGATAAAAAAGTTCTCCCCAAAATTTGTTGCTGTACCTCAACAAGGCTCGTACGAAATTCTTAAAAAAGAGCTGACCGGCCAGAAAATCGAACTGCTATGCGGCGTTGACGGCATAAATGCGGTCGCAGCGCTGTCCGAAGCTGATGTTGTGATTTCGGCCATAGTCGGGAGCGCAGGCTTGCTGCCCACTCTTTCGGCAATTAAGGCGGGCAAGACCGTCGGCATAGCAAATAAAGAGACGCTTGTAATGGCGGGCGATATAGTTATGTCAGAGGCTAAGCGTTCGGGGTCTGTATTGATACCTGTTGACAGCGAGCACAGCGCGGTGTTTCAATGCCTCGGAAATTATGAGAAGCGGTCGGTGCAAAAGCTTGTTCTTACCGCATCCGGCGGCCCTTTTGCAGGAAGGGGAAAAAACGAACTCGAGAAAGTAACACCCGAAGATGCGCTGAAGCATCCTAACTGGAGCATGGGCAGAAAAATATCTATAGACTCGGCAACGCTTATGAATAAAGGTCTTGAAGTGATAGAGGCGCACCATCTTTTCGGCTTTCCCGCAGAAAAAGTTGATGTCCTGATTCACTCCCAGAGCATAATTCATTCGATGGTGGAGTTTGTTGATGGAACTTTTATAGCCCAGCTTTCAAGGCCGGACATGAAGGCGCCTATCGCTTATGCGCTCTCATATCCCGATAGGCTTGAAAGCGTTATTCCTAAAATGGATTGGGAAACCCTGCAGTCTCTTACCTTCAGAAAACCTGATATGGAGACATTCCCCTGCCTTGGTTTGGCGTATGACGCGCTGAGAGATGGAGGCACAATGCCGGCGGTTTTAAACGCTGCAAACGAAGTTGCTGTGCAGGCATTTCTGGACCGTGGCATTGGCTTTATGGAGATACCTGTTATAATCAAAAAAGTTATGGATGCTCATGCAGTAAAACCCGCCTCTGATCTGGACGGCATAATAGAAGCGGATGCATGGGCGAGAAAAAATGCGGCAAAGGAGATTAAAAGTTGAGCTTTCTATCGGCGATGCTTCTTTTTGGCTTCTTGATTTTTATCCACGAACTCGGACATTTTCTTTTTGCGAAACTCAGCAATGTTAAGGTGCTGAAGTTTTCTCTTGGCTTTGGCCCCAAGATTGTGGGCAGAAAGATAGGCGAGACCGAATACATGCTTTCTGCTGTGCCTCTTGGCGGCTATGTAAAAATGCTTGGTGAAGAGGTTGAAGACGAGGTGGAGCAGTCCGACATGGCGCGCTCCTTTAAGAATCAGCCTATTCACAAACGTGCAGCGATAATTCTGTTCGGCCCGCTTTTCAATATTTTCACCGCGGTTGTTATATTTTTCTTCGTATTTCTTTTGGGAGTGCCCACCTTACTGCCTGTTGTGGGGGATGTGATGAAAGATACCCCTGCCGAAAGCGCCGGGCTTCAGAAAGGCGACAGGATTGTTCAGATAGATGACGCGCAGATAAGCCAATGGTCAGAGATGACAGAGGTGATTCATAAAAGCCCTGACAAGCTGCTCAACTTCAAAATTAAAAGAGCGGAAGAGCTTATAGATTTTAAAGTAACGCCCCAAAGCAAAAAGACGAAGGACATTTTTGGTGAAGAAAAAACAGTAGGGCTTATCGGAATAAAACCTTTAGGGGATACGATAGTTTACAAAGAAAGCCTTGCCGGCTCTGTGAAGCAGGCTTTTTTAAAGACGTGGGAAATAAGCGTGCTTACGGTTGTAGGAATGGTTAAGCTGATCCAGCGCATTGTTCCTGCTGACAACATAGGCGGGCCGATACTTATTTTTCAGCTTGCAGAAAAGCAGGCGAACGCAGGGTTTCTCAGTTACTTTACCTTTGCGGCGGTCATAAGCATAAATCTGGGCGTGCTGAATCTTCTGCCTATTCCTGTGCTGGACGGCGGCCATCTTGTGTTCCTCGGCATCGAAGCGTTGAGAAAAAAACCTTTGAGCGAGAAGATTATCATAATTTCCCAAAAAGTCGGCATTGCGCTTCTCGTAATGCTGATGGCCTTTGCTATGTACAACGACATATTCAGGATAATAACCGGCAAGCCGCTGCCATAGCATGCTATGAAAACCGCAAGGCCTGCAACTATCAAACATATGCACTCTGCAGGCGGTGTGATTTTTAGATTTGTGGAGGCTGCTCCGCAGGTCACCTTGATTGCAAACAAGAACAGCACTATTTGGACTCTTCCTAAAGGTATGATTAACAGGGGCGAGGAAAGAGAAGATGCTGCTGTGAGAGAGATACGTGAAGAGACAGGACTGTCAGGCAGAGTCCTCGAAATGTTAGGCGAGAAGGCGTACTGGTTTTTTTTAAAGAACGAAAATCTTAAATGCAGAAAAACCGTAACCTATTATCTCGTGGAATATATTGAAGGCAGCACAGACGATCACAACTGGGAAGTTGACGAGGCAAGATGGTTTGGCATCGAAGATGCTATGAATACCCTTTCTTATAAAAGAGACAAAGAGATTCTTAAGGAGGCGAGCAGCATAATATGGGCGAAATACTCGAACGCCAAGAGCTCATAAAAAGAATAGATGCGCTCAGAACAGAGGGCAAGAAGATAGTTTTTACCAACGGCTGTTTCGATATTCTTCATGTGGGGCACGTAAGATATCTAAAGGAATCGAAAGGTTTAGGCGATATATTAATAGTGGGGTTGAATTCAGATACATCCGTAAAAGATTTAAAACCCAACAGGCCGATAGTGCCAGAGGCGTACAGGGCTGAGCTGCTTGCCTCACTGATAGCCGTAGATTTTGTAACGATATTCGAAGAGGACACGCCGTATGAGTTGATCAAACAACTGCGGCCTGATTTTCTGGTGAAAGGTGGAGATTGGAAGAAGGAGGATATCGTGGGTTCTGACATAGCAAAAGAGACCTGCAGTCTGCCGTTTGTGAATGGAATGTCAACCACCGGCATTGTGGAAAAAATCCTTGAGTTTGGTAAAAACAAGGATTCATGAGGCTCGGCAAGGTTTTTTTCTTGACTTTCCCCGCCGATTCTGGTAAAAAAGACTATGTTTTTTAAGAAGAAGAATTATATCGTAGGCCTTGATATAGGCACTAGCTATGTAAAGATGGTGCAGTTAAAGGATGTTAAAGAGGGCGGATACGAACTTGGCTTCTACGATATGATGCCGCTTCTTCCGGGTACGATAACTGAAGGAGCGATCACCGATAAAGGACATATTACTTCGGTGATACGCGAACTTATGAAAAAGACCGGCTGCAAGTCTGCCGATGCAATCATAGGCGTTTCGGGCCATTCATCCGTAATAATAAAACGCATCACAATCCCCACAATGACCGAAGAAGAGCTCACCAATTCTATACGCTATGAAGCTGAGCAATACATACCTTTTGACATCAATGATGTCAACCTTGATTTTCAGATACTCGGCCCCAAGCAGGATGAAGAGGGGCAGATGGATGTTGTTCTGGTTGCGGCAAAGAAGACCGTGATAAATGACTATGTTGAAGTTGCTGAAGATGCGGGCCTTGATGTTATCCTTGCCGATGTTGATTCTTTTGCGCTCAGCAATATGTACGAATTCAATTACGATATAAGCGAGAAGCGGATTGCTGCGCTGATAAACATAGGCGCCACGAATTCGATAATAAACATACTTCAGGACGGACTGCCTGTTTTCACCAGAGACAGCGCGATAGGAAGCGGCCATCATACTGATATGCTTGTAGAGGAGTTGAGCATATCAAAAGAGGATGCCGAGAGGCTGAAAATGGGACGCGCCATCGACGGAGTTGATCCCGAACAGGCAGAGACTGTTATCGCTAATGCATCTGAGGATATATTTGGAGAGATATCACGCTCTTTCGACTACTTCAGGAGCAGCGTCGGTTTTGAGGAGATAAACGGCATAATACTCGCCGGCGGAGCGGCCCTAATTAAGGGGTTTTCTGAAGCGCTCGGAGAGAGGCTGGGCATTGAGGTGGAGGTTGCCGATCCTTTCAAAAGATTTAAAATTCCTGATGCACTCAACAAGGAGTTCCTTAAGGATATGGGGCCGATGGCTGCAGTAGCTGTCGGGCTTGCTCTAAGGCGTGAGGATGACAAGTAGATGATAAAAATCAATCTTCTCACAGTAACCGAAGAACAGAAGAAAAAGAAGAAGAAAAAGAAAAAAGCCCCTTCAGCGCTTCAAGGCCCCAAGATGTTTCTCATAATATTGGGGGCCACCACAGGCTTGGCCCTGCTTATTGCCGGCGGCGGCACCGCCTACTTGATGCATAAAGTATCGAGCCTGAAAGACCAGATCGAAACGAATAAAAAAACTCTCGCCGACCTTGAAAAGCAGGCAGCAGATGTCATAAAGCTTGAAGACATGAAAAAAGAGATGGAGCAGTTCAGCGGGCTTATAGAAACGCTCAGCAAAAAACAGTCTTTGCCCGTAACGGTGCTTGATGATATGAGTTCGATGCTTCCCGAAGGTGTATGGCTCACCGTAGTTGCGTTTCTGGATAAGGACCTTGTGCGCGAGGCATCCAACCCCGAAAAGTTTGCTGCGTTCAGTTCTACGATGGAGTACAAGGACATAATGGCTTCAGGAAAGGCTATTTATCTTGAAGGATATGCTTTTACAAATAATGACATAGTTTCATATATAGCTAATATAAAAAAGAAATATGCCATTGCCTATTTAGCCGAAACCAAACGCGAAGAGATAGCCAAGACGCCTGTATATAAATTCATGGTGCTGGTGGGTGGATAATGGGGCTTGAACTAAACATCAATGTAGAGACAATGACGCCTGTTCAGAAGAAGCTGCTTCTGATCATCCCGCCTGTGCTGATAATAGGGTTGGCCGTTTATCTTTTCATGATGCCGGACTATGAGACTATGGGCAAGCTTGGAGAAGAGCTGGACAACCAGACCAAGGTTATAGATAGCCTTAAAAAAGATACCGCCAAGATGGGCAAGATTAAATCCGAGAATACAATAATTTCGGCAAAACTCGCAGAACTTAAGCGAAAGCTGCCTGAGGAAAAAGAGATTTCCGGATTACTTAAACAGATCTCGGAACTCAGCATAAAAGAGGGCATGACAATACAGTCTTGGAAGCCCAAAGTGCGTGTGGTTCATCCGAGCAACGAAGTGTATGAGATACCTTTAGTCGTTCAGTTGAGCGGCTATTATCATAACGCAGGAATGTTGTTCAGCAAAATAGCGGGGCTTGACAGGCTTGTTAATGTTTCGAATATAGGCATCGAGGGCAGTAAAGTTAAAGACAGCAAAACATTGTCGCTGGTGAATGTGGAATTTATAGCAGCAACGTATTCGATGATACCAGAGAAAGAGAAAAAGATTCTCAAAGAAAAAGCAAAGAAGGAAAAAGAAGAAAAAGAGAAAAAAGATAAGGAGAAGAAGTAGCTTGGGCTTTCAGGTTGGGGACATCATAGAAAAACTTAAATCCGACCGCCGCCTGCAGATGGTTGTGGGGGGGGTCCTGGTTTTAATTATTGCTGGGGTCGCGATATTTTTTCTGATGCCCTCTTCTTCTGAGCAACCTACAACGGCAAAGCCCGCTGCTGTGCCTATGCCTAAGGGCAAAGACAATGCCACCGCAAAGAAACAGCCCGACAACAAAACCGCGCAGTCTGACAATAAAACTATTCATCAGGGAAAGACTGACAATAAGACGGTGCAGTCGGTAAAGCCTGACAACAAAACCGCGCAATTGCCTCCTCAGACTCAGCAGCCGGCTCAATACACCTCCTTAGGAAAGCGCGACCCTTTTATGCCGCTGCTTATCCCTAAAGAAATTTTAGAAAAGAAGACCGATAAAAAGAGGTTGAGCCCGCTTGAAGACTGCTCGTTGGCCGATGTTCAGCTTACCGCTATTGTAAAAGGCAAAGAAGGATACTATGGACTCGTAAAGCTTCCTGACGGCAAATCATATACTGTCAGGGCAGGCATGCTCGTATGTTCCAGTGAAGGACGCGTTTATAAAATAACTCAGGATTCTGTTATTATTAAAGAGAAAATAAAGGACGAAAGAGGAAGGCTCATTATCAAGGAGAATCCTTTAAAACTCCGCAGGGGGGAAGAATGAAAAAAATTGCTGCAGCATTCCTGTTTCTTGCCGTCTCCTGCTTTTTAATCTTTGCCGCAACAGCGCAGGCAGGAGAAAAAACAGGTCTTTCTAAAATAACCGACATAACGGTTTCGGATTATTCGGTCACCGTTAAGGCGGACGGCCCCTTTACATATAAGCTGCAGAATTCGGCCGATCCGTTTCGCGTTATCGTTGACCTTGAAGGCATAAGCAGCGGCAATTACAGGACAAAAATAATTTCTTATAAGCAGGGTATAACCGAGGTTACCCCAATTGCTGTGACTTACCCTTCTACGATGACAAAGCTAGATATTCTGCTTCAGTCGCCGATGGAAGTTAAAGCCAATAAATCATCGAACACCCTTACGCTGGTTGCCGAAAGGAATGATAAGCCGGTAAAGGATGCTGCACCGGTTAGAGAAGTTTCTGCATCTGTTGAAAGGAGTATGCCGGCAGCGACTGATATTTCGGATAAGGGCACCGCAAAAGAGATAACCGGTGTTTTCTTTGACAAGACTAACGAGGGCTATGATTTGATTATCAAGAGCGACGGCAATCTTTCTGAGCCTTCGGTTATTGAGCTCGAAAATTCGGTATATATAGATGTTCCTGACGTTATAATGAAGGCCTCTATGCCTTCATCCGTGCCGTCCCCTGTAAAAGGAATTCGTTACAGGGATGAGAAGGATCGCATCAGGTTTATGCTCGAACTCCAGAGAGGCTACTATACCGAGGTTACCGTTGTTGACGATGAGGTGGTAGTAAGCATTCTCGATAAAAACGTAATTAAAAAAGACGGCGCCAAGGATTCGGCGATGCAGATGGATTCGTCCAGAACGGCCGAAGCCTTAAAGCCTAAGCCCCAGACCGTATCGCTAGATTTTCAGGATGCCGATATACTGCCGATACTGAGGCTGTTGGGTGATGTTGGCGGGTATAACATCCTGATACACCCTGATGTAAAGGGCAAGATAACGATGAAGCTGGCTAATGTTGAGTGGGAGCAGTCTCTGGACTTGATCCTTAAAACCTTTACGCTCGAAAAAGCGATAGAGGGCAATGTGATAAGAATCGCTCCCAATAAAGTTTTTCAGGATGAGAAAAAAGCTTTAGTTGATACGAAAGAGGCACAGACAAAGGCCGAAGATATTCTCACAAAGGTCTTTGTGGTCAACTACGCCAATGTTGACAAGATTAGCGCTGCTATTAAAGATGCGAAGGTTTTGTCTATGAGAGGCAGCATCAGCACAGATGTGAGAACCCGTTCCCTGATAGTCAAGGATACTCCGACCGGAATCTCTGAGATACAGAAGCTTGTGGAAATGCTGGATATAGCAACCCCGCAGGTGCTTATCGAAGCCCGCATAGTCGAGATGAAATCCAACGCATACAAAAGCTTGGGTGTTGAATGGGGAATGAGGAGATTTTCAGTGGGCGGCAGGAACGGCCTTCAGTATGCAGGATCAAGAGGCGCTTCAGCATTGCAGTCGCAGGGCGGGTCATCACCGACCTTTGTGCCTTCAGCAGGCGACAGGCTAGACTCTACAACTCTTAGTTCGAGCTTTAATACTTCTCTTATGGGCGTCGGAGCGATCACGAACACATCGTATGCAAATCCCACCGCCGCGGTAACCATGTCATACCTGAATGCTGCTCAAACTATTGGTTTGGATATGAGGCTTTCTGCTATTGAAGGTTCGGGTAAAGGCAAGATACTTTCTAATCCGAGAGTCATGACGTTAGAAAATGAGCAGGCTGTTATCAAGCACGGCAAAAGGGTTCCTATTACCACTGTAGGCAAGGACGGAAACTATACCACTACTTATATTGACGCCAACCTTAAGCTTACGGTAACCCCGCAGATCGCTCCGGACGGCACTATGGTGCTTAAGGTTGAAATTAATAAGGACGAGCCGGACTGGGCTTTCAGGGATACTCAGGGCAATCCTGCCATAGACACCAGACAGGCTCAGACGCAGATTATGGTAAAAGATGGTGAAACCGTAGTAATAGGCGGCATAATGAAAAATTCTACCACTAAGAACGAGCAGGGCACTCCGGGGCTGTCTAAAATACCCGGGCTTGGATGGCTATTTAAGACTAAGACCGATGCCGATGACACCGAAGAGCTTATAATCTTTATCACACCGAGAATAATGAAGATATAACTTTTGGCACAAAGTGTGAATCGTACTACCCAAAGACTATGTAAGCAGTTACATAGTCTTTGTTTGTTTTAATAGGTTATTGTTGAAAAATAATAATTAATTTTGAGGCATTAAAATTGCTTTAGTTTTTAGGGCAGGGAGAAAACAGATGATATCAAGACAAAATAAAAAAGGCTTCACGCTTGTAGAACTTTTGGTAATCGTCGCGGTAATGGGGGCTATGATTGCGGTCGGTTTTCCGAATCTTATGCATTACATACAAAACAACAGACTAAAAACAGCGGCAAGAAGTATTCAGGGGGATTTTATCGAACTGAAACTAAAGACCACATCTGAGAATAGATTGTACAGGCTAACTTTTTCCGGGTCCAGCTATACAATCAGCCGGTGCAACAATGTTGCTGAGGTGCCATGTGCTGCTTACACTAATCTTTCCACAACGAACATTAATACTTTTGACTCGGGTATAAGCATAAGCGGAAACCCATTTTCGGGCGCTATTGTACAGTTTGATACGAGAGGTACGATAACTCCGGGCTCGGTTACTCTTGTGACCTGCGGGGGGTCAAGTGCGGTTATAACTGTTAATATTACAGGGAAGGCCTATGTTACCTACACATTGCAATAACCGCGGCCTTACGCTTTTAGAGGTGATAGTCGCGTTGGTGATACTTATGATAGGCATAATTGGCACGCTTGCTGTTTTCCCTCAAGGTTCAAAGCTTACACTTCAGTCCGACCGCATCGGGCGCGCAGCAGCCCTTATGCATCAGAATCTGGAACAGGCACAGCTCGCCATAATGAACTGTTGTTGCGCTACCCCGACGAATAGCACAACTAACGTCTATTCGAGCGGAAGCACTTGGCAGTCGGGCGACCTGCCGTTTACTGTGCAGCGAACCGTTGCTGCTGTAGGCTCTATGTGGAGGGTGACGGTTAAGGTTACATGGCCCGGCAACACAACCGGATATTCCGAGAGCATAGTGGTCAGCAATCAGGAATTTTTTAAATCGGGGTGTTCGACATGTCCTGGAGCAATTGCATGTATACCATGATTAAAAATAATAAAGGATTCTCTCTTGTTGAGATGCTGCTTGCGGTAGCTATATCTATAATGTTGATGGGCGGCATGCTGATAGCAATACAGGCGAGCACTTACGCTACAAGAACCGAGGAGAAGAAAGTTTCGGGACAGCAGGATGTGAGGGCGGTGCTCGATATGATGGCGATGGAGATAGGCATGGCCTCTTACAACCCCACCACAACCACCCCGGGGACCTCTACAATATGGGCAGATCCGGCCTCAAACAGCAGTGGCCAATGTAGTGTCCTGACATCATCCCCGGCATATACTTCACGGAGAGGCATAATGGAGTCATCGTCAACCGCCATTATGGTAGAGGCCGATATTAATGGAGACGGGATTATCGGCAGCACGGGACAGCCGAACGAGGTGATACGGTATGTTTATGACACCACAAACCAGTATATAACAAGATGCACATGCTGCACTTCGGGATCTACAGGAGGCAACGGCCAGCCGTTTTTGGGGGAAAGCCCCACCAATATCGCGTCCGGCAATCCACGCGGGGTTTATGTTATTAACACTGCTCTCGGCATTCCTATGTTCACATATTGGGATGCGACGAACACGCAGATTCTCGAATCAAACCTTACTTCCTTAGACGCAAACACAAAATCAACCGCGATAGCGAGCATAAGGCGTATAGACATAAAGCTCGCGGTAGAAACAGAAGATCCGAACGCGAACAAACGGCAGCGCATGATATATTCGACCAGCGTTGTTCCGAGGAACCATGCGATTAATTATTGAGAATTGGAGGCTGTCATGAAACGAACTGAAAATGAAAAAGGTTTTGCTCTTGTCAGCGCCTTAGTGGTGCTGTTGATATTGATGGCATTGTCAACCCTTATGTACACCATAACAACAAGGGATGTTAGGGTAAGTACGCGCATGGTTGGCGAGTATAAGGCCTTTGCTGCTACCGAAGCGGGGATTCATGCGCTTATTTCGGCCACCAATACCAATGCAGGTTCGATGACAAACTATACATTGTCAAGCACGCAAGTGGATGCGGCTACAGACCCGGACACATACTATTCCATATCCACCTCAACCATTTCAGGAGTTCCCGTTTCTATGCCGATGGCCGGTTATGAAATAGGCGGCAGCAACAGCAAAAATTACGGCTACAGCGTTACCAACAAGACGGTTACAGGAACCAATACTCGCTATAACAGCAGCATGTCCGTTGATGTAGGCATCGCATACGGCCCTATCGAGATAAGCACCGGTCAGCCCGCCGCAGGCGGATAAAAGGAGGCCTCCATGTTTAGCGCCACGAAAATTCCGATTGTTTTTTCTGTGCTCTTTTTATCACTGGCTTTAACGGTAGCTGCCCACGCTGCTGACGAGAGTACCTTGTTTTCGAACCCGGTTTCGCCTGATGCTTTGATAGCTTTGGACCTTTCCCTAAGCATGAGCGTGTACAACCCTGCGGGAGATATGCAGACTTATGGGGCCACAAACTCATGTGTCGCCAATACTACAGCCTGCTCAGGCAGCGGCTGTTCAGGCGGTTTTTGCGGCAGCTCCAAGACCGGTTGCAGTTCTAAATGCAGCCGTCTTGATATAGCCAAGCGCGCTATATTCAATCTTTTGGATGACACCAATAACAGCACTATAAGCAGCAGCGGCACAAACACCGATGACGCCAGCCTGAACATAAGGCTCGGGCTGATGACTTTTGTGGGTTGTGATACTACGGCTGAAGCTGATGACGGAGATACAGCGTCGGGCTGCATAAGAATAGTTAATGAAATCGCTACCAACACCAAATACAGCTCAATTTATTGCGGCAGCAATTCTAGCTGTTTGAGCACCGTTACATCTGGAGGTGTTGCCGGATTGAGCACAGCCGGATACACCCCTGTGGCTTCTCTTTTGAGAGAGGCCAAGATTTATCTGGACGCCAATAAAACTACAGATACCGCCGCCGCCTGCAGGGATAAATTCGTAATACTTATTACGGATGGAGAGGATACTTTGGCCTGCAATAAGGTCTCTGCTGTTGACAGGGACAATATGGGCTACAAGAGAAGACGCGCCACGGTTGACAGGGCCAAGGCGCTTGCGGATGCCGGGTACAAGGTGTTTGTGGTGGGCTTGGGAGCCAATATGCCCTTTTATCTAAAGAATACCTTGAACTGGACAGCTTATTATGGAGGCACATATAACCCTGATGCCACTCAAACCGGAGATACAACTAAGTACACGCCTTATGCGGCTGCATCCGACACAGCAACCCCTGCGGCTTGCGGCACAAGCAACCCGCCGACACAGAAGATGACTTGCTGCAAATTCAACTGCTCATCCAGTACAGGCCTTGATTGCGCAACACCTACGCTTACAAATGTACTTCCATCTACTGCCTATTCCGACAACTCAAGCACCGCTAATTATTGCGCTGCTACCACAGGTACATCTGACGGCACCTGCGGAACAACCACAAGCACTGACAATGATCCGGGCGGTATTCCAAGCTCGATAACCGGAACAACAATAAATACCGCCGGAGGCTTGGACGGGTATGCCTTTATCGCAAGCAATGGCGATGAACTTACTGCGGCGCTTAAGCGGGCGGTCAATGTTATCAGAGCTGCCGCATACTCTTTTTCGGTAACAACGGTATCTTCGGCCAGAATCACTAGCGAGAACAATATTTATGAGGCCTCTTTTCAGCCGATCGACAATGAGTCTTTCTGGATGGGCCATCTTAAGAAATATTCTATAAATGCTGACGGCAGTGTTGGCAGCGTAGTGTGGGATGCGGGGACTCAAATGCAGGCGCAGGGGCATTCAAGCAGGACTATGAAGACCTATAACGGCTCCCTCGTAAATTTTGACACCACCTTGACACCACAGATACTGGGTGTTGGGGACAATACAACAAAAAGGAATAGGGTTGTCGGATATTTCAGGGGAGAGACCTCAACCGATAATGCAACGAATTACAATCAAGATGACTGGAAGCTGGGTGATGTATGGCATTCAAATCCTGTTGTCCTGACCTCGCCGTCGCCTTATTTTTCTGACGCCATAGACACAAGCAACCCCAAGGCATGGGAAGCGTTCAGGACCGGCCACCAGCGTACATCTTCCGGTTGTTCTTCAGGCGCATGCAGGGTAATCGTGGTTGGAGCCAATGATGGCCAGTTTCATGTGATTAAGGCATCTGACGGTTCAGAGGCATTCAGCTTTATCCCCCCGAATCTTTTGCGCAAGCTGCAACAGGTAAGCCATATGTCTCATCCTCCACCTGCAGGCATATCTCATCAATATTTTGTGGATGGACCTGTGTCTGCGCAGGATGTCTGGCTTGGCTCAGGAGCAGGCACGACCAAGAACTCTTCTGACTGGAAGACGGTTGTGGTGTTTGGAGAAGGAAGGGGCGCAGGCTCATATCTTTTCAGTTCCTCTGTAAACTGTGCGGCTGACAACGCAACTTATAGTGAAACCTGGACCTCTGCCACGCCCTATCATTGCGGCTATTATGCGCTTAATTTTACCGACACACTCAATCCTACGTACATGTGGCATTTGGGCGGAACAACAGCGATGGACAATGCCACAGGCACCTACTTTGCCCAGCCATGGAGCAAGATGGCGATCGGTCGGGTGAAGATAAGCGGAAATGAAAAGTGGGTGGGCTTTGTGGGCGGCGGGACGTATGATTATAGCTGTGGCAGTGGCGGTTTCAGCAATGACAGCTCTTCAAGGTTAGGTAAAGGTTTTTATGTGGTTGACCTGAGCGACGGCAGCATATTATGGAAATACACAAAGACTAACAACGCTTCTCTGGACTATCCTATTGCGGCTTCGCCCGCTGTTTTAGATTCGGACAATGACGGATTTATAGACACCGTTTATGTGGCTACCATGGGCGGTGACATGTGGCGGTTTAAACTTTGCAAAGATAACGGTGATAATTGCGGTGCAACCAGCAACTGGGCCGCCGGTTTGGCGGTTGGTACATCGGGCGGAGATATCAGGCCTGTTTATACAGCCGCAACAATAAGCAAAGACACTACAGGCAATATATGGATCTACTATGGCACTGGTGACAAACAGTGTCCATCTGCATCCGGCGCACAGGAGCAGTTTTATGCTTTTAAGGATGGCGGCGGCAGCTATTCTTCAAGCGCTGATTTTCAGAATATAACCGCTGCTGGCTCCACATACAGCGGTGTCAAGCAGGGTTGGCGCATGAACTTTGCGGGCAGCGGTGAGAAGATGCTGGCAGAGCCAACCGTTTTTGCCGGCTCGGTTTACTTTACAACCTATACTCCTCCATCCGGCAGCGGCGTTTGCACCCAAGGCGGCACAGGCAAACTTTACGGTGTTAATTATACGACCGGTGCAGGCACTGTTGATGCTGCAGCAAATAAATCAAAAACCCTCGGTACAGGCATACCGTCAGCGCCGCTTGTATCGATAAGGCCTGACGGAGCAGGCGCAGACCTGTATGTGACCAACAGCGGCGGTGCCGGTCTTGATACGCAAACCCAAAAGGTTCCGGGAGTAACCCCGAGCTTCCCAAGCAACAGGAGCAACATGCTGTACTGGAGAGATAAAAGGGTGCAATAAATTAATGAAACCGGCAAGAAAAAGAGAAGTAGTAGAGATAAGTTTAGAGGAACTTTTAGAGCCTAAAGTTCAGCCTCAAAAGCCTAAGCAGCAAAAGCAGACAAGTCAGATAAAACAGGTAAAGCAGCAACAACCGGCAAGCAAAAAACCGGCTGTTGCTTTATTTTTTATTGGAGCGGTTGTTCTTTTGTCTGTGCTTTATCTAATATTCGGCAAAACTGTCACAAAGCCAGAATCTGTATCTGGCGATACAAAACAAACCTCTCCATACCAGCTCGAAAAAAGGGATGCTGCCGGAATGCTTCCGGGACAGGAAAAGGCAGCAAGGGATGAGAGGCGGGCAACTATAAAGCTTGTGAAGTTGTCACCTGAACAGCCTACGATTTTTGACAGCGTAAAAGCTGTTATATCTCTCGGTACAAGCTATTCGGATAAAGTAGAGTATCTCTATCAATGGAGCGTTAATGAAAAACCTGTTCCCGGTGCAAACGGAGAAACACTTAAGCCCGGCGTTTTCAAAAAGGGCGACCGCATCAGTGTTCAGGTTGTTCCTGTGGATGACGGCAGAGAGGGATACCCGTATAACAGCGCGTTTGTTATTGTTCATGGCTCGCTGCCAACGCTCGAAATGAGCGCCTCGTCCCAAAAAGCAAACGGTGATGTTGAGTTTCAGATGATAGGCAAAGACCCTGACGGTGATAAATTAACTTTTGCTCTTGAGCAGCCGCTCCTTGAAGGCATGACTATAGACAAAGATACCGGAAAGCTTGTGTATAAGAATACTAAAAAAGAAAAGGGGACTTATAATTTCAGGGTTTCTGTTGCCGACCCCGACGGGATGAAGGTGTCCAAGACTTTCAGCTTCAGCATCGGAGAAAAAAGTTCTGCACAATAGATAGCTGTTTTTGTTCTATTTCTTTTAGGTGCTTCAGTCTAATAGCTCCATCAGTTTTTCTTATGCCTGTTTTTGATTGACAACCTTCGCGTAACTTTGGTATAAAGTTAAACTCCATAAGGAGTTGTTTAGATAATATCAAGTGAGAAGGGGAGGTGTTTTGATGAAACTCGGTGTTTTCATGAGTGACTACAGAAGCGGTTCCGACGTCATCGAGAGGCTGCAGGCTGATAAGCTCGGCATTATCCTCGTAGGCAACGGTGTCTATCACGCTGCTGCAAAAGAAAATGGTGGAGCGTCTTCGGTTCTTTCCAAGCAGGCCGCTTTCTATGTGCTTGCAGAAGATCTGGAAAGCCGCGGTTTTACCGCAGCCAATATTGACAGCCGTGTTAAGGTTGTAACTTACGGTGATGTCGTTGATTTAATCTTCAACGATTACGAAAAAATAATCTGGATATAAAAGGAGGCAATGATGGGCAAACTTACAATCGGCAGTTTTTCATCCCTCGTCGGCTCCATGTCTCTTGACTTTGCCGTAAAGCTCTCAAAGGCTGCGGTTGAAAAGGGGCATTCGGTTGACCTGTGGGTGTCTGGAAACGCTACCATGCTTTCAAAGAAGGGGCAGCGGGCGTTTAAGGATTATTCGGCCCTCGCAAAGACTCTTGAAGAGCTTTTTGCGACCGACAAGTTTAGGGCTACGGCCTGCGAGGCCTGTGCTGAGGCAAGAGGCTATCAAAAGGATGATACGATGGCAGGCTTTAAAAGACACAGCATGGACTGGTACCTTGCGAGCTGTTTCAGCGCAGACAAGGTGCTGCATATAGGAGGTGACTAAAATGGCGATTAAGAAATATGCTTTTGTGGTCAAAAGCCTCCCGTATAAGCTAGAGGGCTCAAGGCTTGCGATGACGCATGCCATATCCAGCCAGACAGTAGAGATTTATCTTGAAGACGGTGAAAATGTCGAGCCGGTTATCTGCTTTATCGGCGACGGCGTATTGAACTGCGTCAAGGGTCATCAGGCAATGAAGCACTACGGTGTTACAAGTCTTGAGCAGCACATAAAGAATGCGCTTCTGCTTGACCTGAAGGTGCTTATATGCAAAGAGGATGTCGATAAGTTTGGAATTTCTGAATCGGCGCTCATTATGGATGCTGAAGATATTGGCGGCGAGACAAAAGCGCAAGTGGTTCCTTACAGCGAAATACAAAAGGCGATGGATGCTGCTGACCATCTTTTATTCAATTAACTAAACCAAGGAGGTTTTGAAATTATGGCAGATTTAAAGTCTCAGGCACCGGCAGAAACACTTGATGTTTTAGGCAGGGTATGCCCTTACCCTCTGGTTCTGACAAAGAAGCAGATGGAGAAGCTTGACAGCGGTGCGATACTAAAGGTTCTCTGCGATGCTCCGGCATCTGCTGAGGATTCAATCCCGCGTTATGCAGAAAAGCAGGGATTTGACATTGAAGTCGTAAAGATTGAAGATAAAGGCATGTGGGAGATTTATCTCAAGAAGAATTAGGTTTTATAATAAAAAAAGGAGGCTGCATCAAGCAGCCTCCTTTTTTTATTGTCCTGCAAATATTACATTTCGTTTATCGTTATTGCTGTCGGAGGACAGACGCTCAGACAGGTTTCGCAGAAAACGCATTCTGCAGTCTGATAAGGATCTGACTTTCCGTCAACCATTCTGAAGACTTCCTGAGGGCAGTTGTTAACGCATTCTTCGCAGCCTTCACATTTGGCCGCATCAACATTTACCATGTACATTGTTCTTCACCTCCTTATAATTTATTGTTAGTTGCAAGCTCATTGGCTTAATCTTTTATACTACTAAAGAAGTTTTAAGACAGTCAAATACAAAGGAAGGGTTGAATGGAAAAGATTGAGGGTCATACGCAGGTGGAGACGATTCCGCAGTGGCGGATTGTTTTTTCGGCCCCTGTCATAGTGGCGGCGCTGGGCTATTTTGTGGATATTTATGACCTTGTGCTTTTTAGCATCGTCAGGGTTCCAAGCCTTAAATCTATAGGTCTGCATGGGCAGGCGCTGCTTGATGAAGGCGTATTCCTTTTGAATATGCAGATGGCCGGAATGCTTATAGGCGGAGTGCTTTGGGGGGTTTTAGGAGATAAGAAGGGAAGATTGAAGATTTTGTTCGGCTCGATTTTTCTTTATTCGGTTGCGAATATAGCTAATGGAATGGTTGACACGATTGAGTGGTATTCGGTTTGGCGCTTTATCGCGGGTGTAGGATTGGCCGGAGAGCTTGGCGCAGGGATAACGCTTGTAGCCGAGGTGCTGCCAAAACATCTGCGCGGCTATGGCACTATGGTTGTGGCTTCTGTGGGGGTGTCGGGTGCGATACTTGCGAACTATTTTGCGAAGCTGTTTGATTGGAGAGTCGCCTTTTTTCTGGGCGGAGGACTCGGCCTGCTCTTGATGCTTCTGCGGATAGGGACTTATGAATCAGGAATGTTCAGACAGATGGAGCGCAGCGAAGTCAGCAAAGGCAACTTTTTTAAGATTTTTTCTGGATGGCCGATTTTTTTGAAATATCTCAATTCGGTCTTGATCGGTATTCCGATATGGTTTGTGGTCGGAATATTGATAACTTTTTCTCCTGAATTCGCAAATGCCCTAAACATTAAAGGCGTGGTGAATGCGGGCAATGCGGTGATGTTTTGTTATATTGGACTGATAGCGGGAGATTTTTCGAGCGGACTTTTGAGTCAGTTATGGAAGAGTCGGAAGAAAGCGGTGCTTTTCTTCGTGTTTCTGACAGCATTTTTTATGTTGCTTTATTTTAATCTTACCGGAGCAACAGCAGAGATATTTTATGGAGCATGCACGCTTTTAGGCTTTGCTATAGGTTACTGGGCAATTTTTGTAACGGTTGCTGCGGAGCAGTTTGGAACTAATCTGCGTGCGACGGTGGCTACTACTGTGCCTAATTTAGTGAGGGGAAGTGTTGTTCCGGTCACATTTCTTTTTCAATTTGCCAAGTCTCAGTTAGGCATTCTTAATGGTGCGGCCTTAATAGGGATTTTATGTCTTATCGTGGCTTTTTTCTCTCTCTGGAGGCTTGAGGAGACCTTTCACAAGGATCTGGATTATATGGAACTTTCCTGATGATTATGAGTTGTAACATATTGACAAACAAGTGGTTTAGTTGTACGATAAGATTAGGAGCAGGAGGTGAGGATTATGGCAACTGTATCGGACATAAACTCTCTCAATGTTAACAAGTACGAGCAGATAAATCAGGCGTCGGCTAAAGAAAGGCCTGACGCCAAGCAGTTGGCTTATGCAGCTGAAGCAAAGAAAAAACAGCAGAGTACAGCAGAGGACAAGGTCAGCATAAGCAGGGAAGCTGATGCAAAGAAGACTGAGGATGCACAGCAGGCTGCAGATGTAGCAAAGAATACTGATGAAATCAAGCAGGTTGCTGACAAGAAGGACAAACAGGAAGCGGATAAGAACAAAACCGCCGAGAACGACAGCAAAGGGCCTAAGGCGCTGATTCAGCAGTATGAAGAAATCAGCAATGCCGGAAACTCGATAAGAGAGGCTGTTTCGGCATATAACGCAAGCAAGAAACAGGGACAGGTTCAGAACCAAGTGAATATGGCGGTATAGTTTTACTGGAAATAGAAGTGACCTTTGATTTTCTTAAAAGGTGGTGAACTTGCAATGGAAGTAAATTCGAGTACAAATTTAAGTTCACTTAGTGCATACAATCCAACTGCCGCTAATTTTGCGAAGCAGGCGGCCAATTTAAGCAATAGCCAAGCCCAAGCTCAGGTGCAGGTTCAGGTGCAAGCAAAGGCGCAGAATGGTTCTGCAGGGCTTGGTGCTGCAAATCAAAATTCATCACCCCAAAATTTAAGCCAGACCGTTGCGGGCAATGTTGCGGTTCAGGAAGCACAGAAAAACATTCAAAACAAACTTGTCGAAAGCGCCAAAAATATTACCAAATCAGCAAGCAAGGTTGTGTTTGAATACAATAAAATAACCGGAGATTCTGTGGTCAAGTATATGGATGCCAAAGGCAATGTTGTAACGCAGGTGCCGCCGGAACAGTATCTCAAGATGAAAGAAATTCTTGGTGATTCGAACAGTTTGAACATAGAAGAAGTGTCGGCAGACGCAAAGGATATGAAAGAAACAGGCGTGATACTAAGCAAAAAAGTATAACGAAAGGGCAAGGAATTTAATAATGGCAGCTTTAAGCGCAATAAACTCTAGTATTTATCAGACGCAGCTGTATGGTCAGCTTGCTAAAAGCACCATGGCCGTAAAGAATTCGGCCCAGGCTGACCAGGCTTTGGCTCAGGTTATCGAAACCTCATCAAAGATGGCACAGACGGCTCAGGGGACAGCAGCGAAAACAGGTAGTGTCGATATCTATGCCTAAGCTATCATGCAGGTTAGCGGTGCAGCTTTATATCAGAGTTATCTCAACAATGGATTTCCCAATCCTGTAAATAGTTTTTCGTCTCCAAAAGACCTTTCAAAAAATCAGATTCAAAATAGTGTTTTGTCAGCAGCTGATATTTCTCAACAGCAGGCAATTCAGAGCGAGGTGCAGCGTTTAAAAACCCAAGAGCAAAAGGTTATGGCGCATGAGCGCGCTCACCAGTCTGCCGGAGGCCAATATGCCGGGGCCGCAAATTATCAGTACACGGTTGGCCCTGATGGCAAGCGCTATATTACCGGAGGCGAAGTTCAGATAGATATATCTCCCGAAAATACGCCATCCGCAACTATTACCAAGATGGAGCAGGTGAAGCGCGCGGCTCTTGCGCCTGCGGATCCCTCCGGACAGGACCGCAATGTTGCGGCCACAGCAGATGGGATAAAGGCGCAGGCAAAACAGGAGCAGGCAAGGGAAAATAACGAGGCGGCTTCAACAGGGTACAACCAAAGCGGCAATTACAACTTAGCGGTCAAACAGCAGTCAATAAATTTTGTTTCTATTTTCGGCTGATCCCTGAATCAAAATATATCTGACAGCATCTTCAAAGCTGTGGCGGTTATAACGGCAGCCAGCATCCATCTCAAATGGCGGCTTTCTGTTTTTTTGCTTGCAATGCTTCCTAGTCTAGCGGCCGGGACAGCTCCGATAAGCAGCGGTATTGCATGAAGAAAAGGCAGCTGTTCTGTCATAACTTTTCCGGCCAGTCCTGCGGTTGCGGAAAACAAGCCTATTGCAAGCGTGCTGCCCAAAGCAACCCTGAGCGGAACTTTTAAAATATAAAGTATTGTTGGAATAAGCAGAAAAGCTCCGCCCTGTCCAACCATGCCGGTGAGAAAACCTATGCAAAGGCCAACAGCAATCGAAAGCGGCTTATTAAAGGTTATTAAATCTTCCTTAAACTCGTCTTTCTCATCACTTCGCGGAATGAACATCATCGCGGCTGCAATGATCGAGAGCATGCTGAAGATTGACAGCAGCATGCGGTCAGATACCGCTTTAGAAAATAATGCTCCGGCGAAAGAAGCGGCAAAAAGGGAAAGGCCGAGAGATATCACAAGAGGCCTGCTTACAAACTTATTTTTGTTGTGAAAGAATACTGCGGTTAGGGACGCAAAAAAACCTTGGGCCATTGTGAGTCCTGTAATGCTTTTTACGTCCAGTGGCGTTAATCCGAACAATGGCGGGACATACAGAAGAAGAGGGAGCATAACAATTCCCCCCCCAATCCCCAAAAGCCCTGATAAAAAACCGACACCTCCTCCGATAAAAAGCAGCAGCAGATCAACGCCGGACAACACTTAACGCTCAACCAAAATTCTGGCTTCTTCTGCTGTTTTAGACTTGACCACCTCTCCCAGATGCGCTGCAAGAATACCTGCGGCTTGGAGTGATTCGATCAACGCAGGTCTTTTTTCGGAAGGGACAAAGATAAGCAGACCTCCTGAAGTCTGCGCGTCATTCATAAGCATTTTTGCTACATCCGAAACATCGGAGGACCATGAAACACTTTTTTCATAGGTTTTGAAGTTTGCTTTTGTGCCGCCCGGTATTATGCCCATTTCGCCAAGTCTTACTGCTTCAGCAAAGAACGGCACTTTGTCCGAATGCAGTCTTGCGCCGCATCCGCTTGCAGAGAGGACTTCATTCAGATGCCCTATCAGCCCGAAGCCTGTAATATCTGTGGCTGTGCTTACACCGATTTTCATCATTATCTCGCTTGCTGTTTTGTTAAGCATTGACATAGAGTTTGTGAATTCGTCAATCGTTGCCTGCTCGCATTTTCCTGCTTTTATGCCTGTTGAAAGCACGCCGGTCCCGATTTTTTTTGTGAGTATTAGGGAGTCCCCCAGTCTTGCTTTTGTGTTGTCGAGAATTTTGTCGGGATGGACAAGCCCCATAACCGCAAAACCGTATTTAGGCTCTTTGTCTTTTATCGTGTGGCCTCCGATAATAGAAACTCCGGCTTCTGCCATCTTATCTATGCCGCCCTGCATTATCTGCTTCAATGATGAGAAAAACTCGGGTTGGCTCGGGAACATCGCGATGTTCAAAGCTACAGTTGGGATCCCTCCCATAGCATAAACATCCGAAAGAGAATTGG
The DNA here is from genome assembly GCA_002753335.1 of Nitrospirae bacterium MYbin3. Classification (GTDB taxonomy): domain Bacteria; phylum Nitrospirota; class Thermodesulfovibrionia; order Thermodesulfovibrionales; family Dissulfurispiraceae; genus MYbin3. The sequence goes on along the minus strand of PEAD01000015.1, from coordinate 39,392 downwards.
CCGCAGCTATTGCTCCAAACGAGTATGGGTTATCAACAATAGGAGTGAAGAAATCAGTAGTGAGTACGACCGCGATTTGATCTGTTATGCGATAGACTCCAGCATCATCGGCGTTTTTCGCGCCTACAAGAACATTGGGATCTGTTATTTCGGGCAACTGCCCCAGCACGTGGAGCAGGTCAGCAGGGCTGAATTTAGCCGCTCAACCTGCGCAGCTTGCGAGTTCTGTTAGCTTAATGTCCATCGCCCCCCCTTCGCAGATTTTATTCTTTAACTAATTGTAATAGATAAGGGAGTATTCGCTCAACAACAAAAAGCCAATTACTTTATTAAATACCGAATACTATCTGATACCACATTCGCAGGCCGGTCAATGCGATGATTACAGCAATAGCAAGACGCAGATTTTTTGTGTTTATCTTTTTGCTCATATTGCCGCCGAATTGGGCGCCCGGAATGGTCCCAACAACAAGGGCAGCCGCGTATGGCCATATAATCTGGCCGGTAATCATTTTTCCGATAGTCCCTGTGAGTGCGCCCAAGAACACTATGCCTAGTGTGCTGCCGATTACTATGCGGGTCGGAATGTTAAGCAGGTAAATCATTATCGGTATGTAAATAAAAGCTCCAGGAGCCCCTACCATGCCCCCGAAGGTGCCTATGCCAAGGCTCAGTAGCGCGGCAAGGGGTTTGTTGTAGGTGATTTCATCCGGTGAAAGTTCGCCGCCCTGCTCTCTTTTTGGGATGAACATTGCAAAGGCTGCTATTACGGCGAGTGTGGCGAAGACAGCGAGTAAAAGTTCGCTTTTGGTATGTTTTGAAAAGAGCGAGCCTGCAAGATTTCCGACAGCGTTGCATGACCCCATCGTTATAAGAATTGATGTGCTGACAAATTTATTTTTCTTATGAACGATAAGCCCTGACAAAGAGGCCGAAAGCACCTGCACCATGCTGACAGCCGCAACCTGTTTCATATCTAGCTGGCCTACACCGAGAAGCGGAGGCACATAGAGATAAAGCGGTATCATAAAGATGGCTCCGCCGAGTCCGAGAAGTCCCGAAAGAAAGCCGCCGCCAAGTCCAAGCAATAAAAGTGTTAAGAGAATCGGAATCTCCATACTAGTTCTCTTTTTTTATTGCGTCAGCAAGGTTTTCAAATGTAACGGTGCCGTTTATTACCAGCGGTTTTGAGTCGATGAACACGGAAGGGCAAACAGGTGGATTTTTCTCGGACGAATATTCGGGCGATGTTTTTGGAATGACGACTACTTTAGCGTCCAGTTCTTTCTCTGCCCTACGGGCTGATTCGGTATTCGCCAATCACCGCTTGCCCATGGGTTCATTAACATAAAGTTTAATAGTTTTCATCAAGTGCTCCTATTGATTCTTTATTTAATATCTATCGGTTCGCCTTCAACCGGATAAGTCGCATCTTTCAGGGCTTTTTTAATTGTTTCTATATTTGTTTTTTCTGTGTCATAAATTAAGGTTAAGGATGTCGTAGCAATATCATCATCAACATAAATGACGCCTGCAACCGATTTCGCGGCAAGACTTGCCTGCGATGCATTAGTCGCTCAAAACACTTTAGGGACAACTAACTGTACTTTTTTTTCGGCCGCAAAAGCGGATATGCTTATTGAAGCAATTGCAAGAAAAACAACTGTGGTCAATAAAATCCTTCTCATACGCTCCTCCCTGTTTTGTATTTTTATTCGACTGAGGTTTTCTGTTTTCTCTTCCGTTCGCCCGGGTACTTGCCTTTTCTCGTTACAGGACAGCATGCTGGGGCAGGCAGTTCTGAAGCGTGGTCTGTATTTAATACCGACAGAAGTTCAGGGATCATAGGGTCAACGAGGAAATAGCATTTCAGCCTGCCGTCAACATAAAAATCAATTACGCCGTGCCTTCGTAGAAGCGAAAGATGCTGCGAGACATTCGGCTGGCTTATCTCGAGGAACTCCTCAAAATCGCTGACGCACTTAACACCCTTTGCAAGTTCATCGAGAATTTTTATTCTTGCAGGATGGGCTATCGATCGTAAAAGCTCTATCTTTTTGCCTATGGAGCGCATATTGTTTTCCTTTGTATTAATATATGCAAATATTATTATGTTTTAATGCTTTTTGTCAATAGATGATGAATTTTAGGTTGTCCTATTTGCTATAATACCGCATGTCTTTTGAGCTTAAGCCTTTCTCGACGACCGGTATCGGTAGCCTTCCACATCGAAATGTTGATGATGCATGCGAACTGGTGCTGAACACTCTTGATATACCTTTCTGGCCGCAGCTGCCGAAGCGTTCGTTTAAAGAGCTTATGATTCCCCAGTATTCCGAAGGGTTCCCGTTTGTCAGATTGAATGATAAAGAGCAGAATATCTGGGTTCTAAGGGATGACAGTGATGAGCTCGACAGGTTTTACGAGGCCTGTACAGAGGACAGTAAAATAGCTATATCAGAAGACTATGCCTTTGGCCTGCATGCCTTTTTGAGAAAGATAAAAGGCAGAAGGTTTAAGACGCTTAAAGGGCATGTGACCGGTCCCGTAACCTTTACGCTTGGGCTAAAAGACAATTTTGGCAGATACATTTATTTTGATGAGGAGTTGAGAGAAATTGCCTGTATGCTGCTTAAGGCAAAGGTCAGGTGGCAGATTGACCTGCTGAAGCAGCACGCCGAGAAGGTTATCATTTTTGTTGATGAGCCAATACTTTCGGCGCTAGGAAGCTCGACATATCTGGGTGTGGATTCGGCTGAAGCAGCACGGCTTTTGCGTGAAGTTGCCTTGACGATAGAAAATTGCGGCGGCATTCCCGGAATACATTGCTGCGGCCGTGCTGACTGGCCGATGGTTATGACTGCAGGATTCAAGATACTTAATTTTGATTCCTGCGAATATTTCGATACCCTCGCCATATATCATACAGAGATAAAGAACTTTCTCGAAAACGGCGGCTGTCTTGCATGGGGGGCTGTGCCAACTTCTGAAGCTGTAATCACTGCGCAGGAGGACACGCTTGCAGCTATGCTTCACAGGAATATAGAGTCGCTTTGCAAATACATCCCCGAAGATTTGGTTAGAAAAAGGGTCATTCTCACTCCCGCGTGCGGCTTAGGTTCCAGAACGGTTGAGGAAAGCATAAAAATAGTTCAACTGTTATTGCGTATGAAAGAAAGTTTCGCATAAAGCAGCATTCACCCATATGATCGAAAAAGAGTCACAGGCTAAAGGAATTATCAAATCACTCGGACTTGTGTTCGGAGATATCGGCACAAGCCCTATCTATACCCTGACAGTTATCTTTCTGTTGCTCAAGCCCACCGAAGATCATGTTATGGGCGTTCTGTCGCTTATTTTCTGGACGCTGATAATTCTTGTAACTGTCGAATATGCATGGCTGGCTATGAGCCTCGGCAAAAAAGGCGAAGGCGGCACCATCGTGCTCAAAGAGCTTTTGGTCCCGCTACTGAAGTCAGGCAGACAGGCCGCTTTTGTGGGTATGCTGTCTTTTATCGGCATATCGCTGCTGGTCGGTGACGGCGTTATAACCCCGGCCATAAGTATACTAAGTGCGGTCGAAGGAATACTGCTTATTCCGGGTTTAGAAAAAACCAATCAGACAACACTGATTCTTGTTGCCGGAATCATCGCCATTATCCTGTTTTATTTTCAGCGGAAAGGGACCGAAAAAGTAGCCGGAGCCTTTGGCCCTCTGATGATCTTGTGGTTTATGACACTTGCTGTTTCGGGTGTTGTTTCGATAATGCAGACGCCCAAAGTTTTTATGGCTGTGAATCCTTACTATGCTATAAATTTTCTGATAACAAACGGTTTGGCCGGATTTTTTGTTTTGTCTGAGGTTATTCTCTGCGCGACAGGCGGTGAGGCGCTGTATGCTGACATGGGGCATCTAGGTCGGCAGCCGATTATAAAGGCATGGTATTTTGTTTTTGTGGCGCTGATACTGAATTATCTCGGTCAGGGATCTTTTCTTATGCAGCACCCCGGTGCGAAAAATGTTCTTTTTGAGATGATTTTCAATCAGACACAAATGCTGTATATCCCTTTTCTGGTCTTGAGCATAACGGCGACTGTTATTGCTTCTCAGGCCATGATAAGCGGTATGTTTTCGATAGTCTATCAGGGCATTACAACACATGTGATGCCGCTTTTCAAGGTTGATTATACCTCTACCGAACTGCGGTCCCAAATTTATATTGGCGCAGTCAACTGGTTTCTTCTTGCCGCGGTGCTTTTTATCATGTTTGAGTTCAGGGAATCGAGCAAGCTTGCGGCTGCATACGGCCTTGCCGTTACAGGTACTATGACCCTTACCGGCATACTTATGACATGGATTTTTACCCTTAAGGGAATGAAAATCAAAGCCGCGATTTCGCTGCTTGTTACTTTTGTGGATATTGCATATCTGCTTTCAAACACTTACAAAATACCTCACGGAGGCTATTGGTCTCTTATCATAGCAGCGATCCCTTTTGCGGTTATCTTGATTTATACCAAAGGGCAAAAGAAGCTTTATAGTTCGATGCAGCCTATGCCTCTACCCGAATTCCTGTCGAACTACAACCACACCTATCGCTTCATGAATAAAATACGAGGGACCGCTCTTTTCTTTGCCAGAGATATAAACAGGGTGCCGCCTTATATACCAAGCATTATGTTTTCTAACAACATCATTTATGAGGAGAATATTATTGTTTCGATAATAAGACGCGATGACCCGTACGGCGTCACAGGTTTTTTCAAGGAAGAAATAGCAGAAGGCCTCAAGACTTTCGAGATACAGTTGGGGTATATGGAAGTTGTTGACGTGGAAGAGATATTGAAAGAGGCCCGCATAGATGAAAAGACTATATTTTACGGGCTTGAAGATATCTCGACAACTAACATAATCTGGAAAATATTTTCGATATTCAAGCGGCTCACACCCTCGTACGTTCAGTTCTACAGGCTGCCCTCATATAAAATGCATGGTGTTGTAACACGCGTTGAGATGTAATTTGTGTTAAGCCGTATAGCAAAGTTTATCGCGTATCTCTTGATTTCTATGGCCATAGGCGGCGTGTTGTCCATACTCGTATATTATGTTGCAAGCATATCGGACGAAATTAAGCTGAAAAAAACGGTAAAAGAAGAAATAAATGATGCTGTAAAATCTTTTAATGATGCCGCACCAAATGCTGCAAATGAACAAACCTTGCTTTTTCTCAAGTTGTTCTGCAATACAGCTATGGACAGCAAGGTGTTAGCCATAGATCCATCCACCGAAACTCCGCCGCCTGATGATCAGGCCGCTCATTTATTCTCTTTTACTGCCGGCAACAAGCAGATAGATATTTATATCAGAAAGGATTATATCAAGGAAGAAGTGTTCGATCTGGATGTTCCTGAGGTGTTTGCCGGAATTATTGTAACGATACTTGTTTTTGCCGGGCTGGTAATTTATGCCGAGAAAAAGAGGCAGTCCCTTGTGGTGCAGGAGCAGCTCGAAACCAGACATGCTGAGTTGAAAAAGGCGTATGAAGAGCATGAGGCGCTTGCGCTGCTTGGACGAATGACAGCCACTTTAGCGCATGAACTGAAGACGCCTGTGGCCACAATATCGAATCTTGTACAGGCATTGCCTTCCCGCATAACGGATGAGAAATTTACCGGCCGGTTTGTGGTGCTCGCAAGAGAGGAGATTAACCGCACTCAGCAGTTGATCGATAATCTGCTGGCTTACGGCAAAGAAATATCTCTTAACAATGAAGAATGGCTGTCTCTAAAACCTTTCATTAGCGAATTGTCGCAAAAGGCCGGAATAAAGTTTGATAAATGCCCGGAGCTTGAGATATCAGGGGATATATTTTATTTGAGGCTGCTTTTTGAAAATCTTATCAGAAACAGTGTTCAGGCAGATTCGGATCAGATATCAATAGTGGTAAATTTCGAGACTGAGGATGCTCGACATGCCGAAATATTTTATGAAGACAATGGTGCGGGCTTCCCTTCTGGTACAGATCCTGATGAACTTATAAACCCTTTTGTGACAAGCCGCTCACGCGGCGCCGGTCTCGGGCTTTTTCTATCTCAGAAAATTGCGGTTGCTCATGGCGGTAAGATATCCTTATACAGCCCTACCCAAGGGGCAGGGGTTAGGATTACAATGCCAAAAGAGAGGATAAGACAGGCATGAGTCTAAATAAAGACGGCAGACCGCAAGTAGTTATTGTTGATGATGAGCCTAATTTCAGCGAATCTCTTCAGATGGCGCTTGAAGACAGTTTTGTTGTTTCTGCCGCTCATTCATTGAAGCGTGCGCGTGAGATGTTTAAGAAGTCTATGCCCGATGCCATTCTTCTAGACATTCGCCTTTCTGACGGAAACGGCATTGATCTGCTGCGCGAACTTAAGGCGCTAAAGCAGTTGCCGATAGTGATAATGATGACGGCATATGGTGCGGTTGACAATGCTGTTGCTGCAATAAAGGAGGGCGCTGCCGATTATCTCACAAAACCTCTCGACATAGAAAAACTTAAAAGAGAGCTTAATGTTCATCTTGAGAACAGGTTTCTGCAAGAAAGAGTGACTTCTCTCGACAGAGAACTTAGCCTGATAAAACCTACGTTCAAAACATCCGGCACAGGCAGGATGAAAGAAATCGTGGACAATGCGAAGATGGTGGCCTCACTGAATATCCCGGTGCTGATTAAGGGAGAGACCGGCACCGGCAAGGAAAAGCTGGCGGAATGGATACATTCTCTCTCAGGGCTTTCCGGGGAGATAGTGGCTATCAACTGCTCCGCGCTTCCCAAGGATATTTTTGAGAGCGAGTTTTTTGGCCATACTAGGGGCGCGTTTTCGGGGGCTGTGGCGAATAAAGAAGGCTTGATTGAGCGGGCCGAAGGCGGCACTCTTTTTCTTGATGAGATCGGCGAGCTTCCGGAATCTGTTCAGGCCAAGTTTCTAAGGGTGTTGGAAGAAGGAGGCTATTACAAAGTAGGAGAAACGATAGAGCGCAGGACTGTGTTCAGGCTAATCTCTGCTACTAACAGCAACCTTGCCGACCCTGTTAGAAATTTCAGGCAGGACCTCTTTTTCAGGATAAACGGCATAATGTTCGAGCTGCCTCCGCTAAGGGAGCGGAGGGAAGACATTCCCCTTCTTGTTTCCGTATTTGTAAAGGAGGCGAATGACTCTTACAGTAAAAATGTTTTGGGAGTGACCCCTAAAACCATGGATTATTTTATGAAACATAGTTGGCCGGGGAATATAAGGGAGCTTAAGTGGGCAATACACCGGGCTGTTGCAATAGCGACAGGCGATATGATAGACATGGATGGAATATCGGCAAATTCGGGGGGGAGCAAAAAAACTGCTCGGCCTGAGATTGACGAGGCGCTTACTTTTAATGATGCCATTACAGGACTTGAAAAGAAATATATAGAGAAAGCTCTTTCGGAAACCAATAACAATAAAACAGAAGCGGCCAAGATTTTAGGAATTTCTGTAAGAGTTCTTCATTACAAGATAAAACAGTACGGGTTATAGAAACAGTACAACCATGAGGATAAATTTCTTCCCACTTCTGCTTAACTTGTCTCTGCTTAACTTGTCTTGACTTTTCTCTCAAGTATCGGTATAAATAACAAATCAAGGCGCCGAAAGGCGTAACAGGGAATCCCGTGAGACTAATTGTTAAATCGGGAGCGGTCCCGCCGCTGTAACCGGGGACAAAAACCGACTAAGCCACTGGAAGAAATTCCGGGAAGGCCGGTGAGTAGGATGATCCGGAAGCCAGAAGACCTGCCTTGGTAGCTGTCGGTTTAGAAGGAAAACTTAACCGCATAGCTTGCTTTTCAACCTTCCCGCGGACGGAAGAGTAGAGGATGAAGTAAATCAGGGTGCAATCCTCAAGGCATTTTGCCTTGGGGATTTTTTGTTTTTTAGGAGGAATTGAATGACACAGCTTGAAAAGGCCGCAAAAGGAGAGTTTACAAAAGAGGTAATGATGGTTGCCCGCGAAGAGGGCATAGAGCCTGAGGTTGTGAGGAGAAGGGTTGCGAAGGGCAGGATTGTTATTCCGGCCAATGGCAACAGGACCCAGCGAGAAGTTGGCATCGGCAAGGGGTTGCGCACAAAGATCAACGCATCCATCGGCTCTTCAACCGATATTGCAGATATAGCCATGGAGGTTGAAAAGGCCAAGGTTGCAGAGAAGTATGGCGCGGATACGCTTATGGATCTAAGTGTTGGCGGAGATATAGAAGGCATAAGAAAGTCTGTAATGGACTCTATAAGCCTTCCTGTGGGAACAGTGCCGCTCTATGAAGCCTTCTCCCTTGCTATCGAGAAGTACGGTGCGGCTGTGAACATGCCTGCGGAGCTGCTGTTTGAGATTACTGAAAAGCAGTGTGAAGAGGGCGTGGCGTTCATGGCGATTCACTGCGGCATCAACAGAAAGACGGTAGAGATGCTCAGAAAGCAGCACTATCGCTATGGCGGCCTTGTTTCAAAGGGTGGCTCTTACCTGGTCGCATGGATGGAGCACAACAATAAAGAGAATCCTCTCTACGAACATTTTGACAGGGTGGTCGAGATACTTAGAAAGCATGATACTGTTTTGAGTCTCGGCAATGGCTTTCGCGCAGGAGCGATACACGATGCCACAGACAGGGTGCAGATTCAGGAGCTGCTTATCAACTGCGAACTGGCGGAGCTCGGCAGGGAAGCGGGGTGCCAGACTATGGTGGAAGGCCCCGGCCATGTACCGATAAACGAGATAGAGGCGAACATCATCATGGAAAAAAAGATGAGCGGCGAGTCGCCGTTTTATATGCTCGGACCTATAACGACCGACATAGCTCCGGGATATGACCACATTACGGCGGCTATAGGCGCATCTCTCTCATCCGCATACGGTGCGGATTTTATCTGCTATGTAACTCCTTCCGAACATCTTGGACTACCTTTTCCTGAAGATGTGAGAGAGGGAGTGATTGCATCGAGGATAGCGGCGCATGTAGGCGACATGATAAAGCACAAGAATATGGGCGCTGACAAGGCTATGGCCAAGGCGAGGCGCGATATGCAGTGGCAAAACCAGTTTTCTCTATGCTTAGATGCCGAAAGGGCAAGGGAGATAAAAGCAAAGAGGGGAAACGGCAGCGACAACTCCTGCACTATGTGCGGCAAGTTTTGCGCGAATGATATACTTAAAGACATGTTTAAGGCCGATATGGTCGGCTCAGACAAGCATTAAGCGGTCATGTCCGGGATTACTTTTATAATAGGCGGAGCAAGAAGCGGCAAGAGTTCTTTTGCGCTAAAAAAAGCGTCCGATAAGCAGGGTAAAAAGGCGTATATAGCCACTGCACAGGCCTTTGATGCTGAGATGAAGGAGAGAATTGAGAAGCACAAAAAAGAGAGATCTTCGGATTGGGAATGCTTTGAAGAGCCTTTGGAGATTGCAGCCCTGTTAAAAAATATTCAGGGCAGATACGAAGTTATCCTTCTCGATTGTTTAACACTTTGGCTCTCAAATATGATGCTTGCCGAAAAAAACATCGAAGATGAAATAGAGTCCCTTGTTTCGTCAATCAAGGGTAATAAATCGTCTTTATTCTTTGTTTCGAACGAAGTGGGCCTCGGCATTGTGCCGGACAATCCTCTGGCCCGCAGGTTCAGGGATTTAGCAGGAACGCTTAACCAGAGCATTGCGGCTGTTGCTGATGAGGTTTACTTTGTGGCGGCTGCAATACCGATGAAAATAAAGTAATCAGGAGGGGATATGAGGCTTTTTGAAAAGACTTTAAAAGAGATTTGTTCTGTAAATAAAGAATGGTTTGAGATTGCGCAAAAGCGTCTAGATAATCTTACTAAACCGCCCGGCAGCTTAGGCAGGCTTGAGGAATTCGCGAGAAGACTTGTGGCAATATCGCAGGATAAAATGCCATCGATAGACAAGAAGGTTGTGTTTACCTTTGCGGCGGACCACGGCATAACAGCTGAGGGGGTGTCTGCATATCCTAAAGAAGTCACTCCGCAGATGGTATTTAATTTTCTGCGCGGCGGAGCGGGCATAAATGTGCTGGCACGGCATGCCGGAGCAGAAGTTGTAGTTGTTGATATAGGCGTTGATTATGATTTCGAAAAGTTGGAAGGACTGAGGGCAGAAAAGGTTATGCGGGGCACAAAGAATTTTGCCAAGGGCGCTGCAATGACGAGGGAAGAAGCGGTCAAATGCATAGAGGTCGGGATAAGCCTTGCCGAAGAATTTGCGGTAAAAGGATATAAGCTTTTCGGTACCGGAGATATGGGTATAGGCAATACTACGCCTTCAAGCGCCATTGCATCTGTTCTTACCGGCAGGACCGTTGCGGAGGTTACGGGCAAGGGTACAGGGATTTCTGACGATGCACTGCAAGGCAAAATTAAAACAATAGAAAGCGCGATAAAGCTTAACGGCCCTGATCCAAAAGACGCGCTTGATGTTTTGGCAAAGGTTGGCGGAGCAGAGATAGGCGGTATTGCAGGGCTTGTTCTGGGTGCTGCTGCCAACAGGATACCGGTTGTGGTTGACGGTTTCATATCAACAGCCGGGGCGCTGATAGCCTACTGCATCGAACCTAAGGTTGTGGACTATATTTTTGCTGCCCATAATTCGGTTGAGATAGGCCATAAGGCAATGCTCGAAAAGATGGGTTTGAGTCCTATGCTTGATTTGAATCTGAGGCTCGGAGAGGGAACAGGCGCGGCTCTTGCAATGACCCTGATAGAAGCGGGACTGAAGATTTACAAAGAGATGGCAACCTTCGGAGAAGCCGGAGTGTCGGACGAGATTATAAATTGAAAAGTTTATTTCTTGCGATACAGTTTTTGACCATAATCCCTATAAGTGTGAAAGGCGACCTTTCCGAAAGAGACATCGCTGCATCTGCCAAGTTTTTTCCTGTGGCCGGAGCTGTTCAGGGATTCTGTATCGCATTAGTGGCTTTTGTGTGCAAGGATTTTTTTGGTGTCGAAATAACATCCGGATTTGTGCTGCTTGCTCTGCTTATAACAAATGGCGGATTTGATATGGACGGGCTTATGGACACCTTCGACGCGCTTGCGGTCAAGTCTTCTGGAGACCGAAGCAAAGATATTGAGAAGCGGCTTAGTGTAATGAAAGACAGTGCAGTAGGGGCCACCGGAGCAATGGCGATGGCGATAGTTCTGCTGCTTAAATTTTTGCTGATTAGCCGTATTATGAATTTTAACCCTTTCTACATTCCGGCAACGCTGCTTTTCCTTATGCCTGTTTTTTCAAAATGGGTTACTGTTCCGGCAATGTATCATGCTAAATCAGCGCGCAAAGACGGGCTTGGCCGCATATTTATCGAAAATATGAACCTTGAAACAGTATTGATTTCTACCGCAACGCTTCTTGCGGTAGCGGCGGTCACAGGGCATTTTGGTTTTGCGCAATTGGGTGCAAAAAATTTCGCATTGTTTCTTGTCTCGACAATGCCTTCTTTTTATATTCTCATTCTTTGCACAGTAAAGTTTTTCGACAACAGCTTCGGAGGACTCACTGGCGATCACTGCGGCGCTATAAGTGAAATATTCGAGCTGATTTTTCTTATGTTGGGGTATGCATGGTTACGACTCTGTATTTGATAAGGCACGGTGAGACCGAAGGCGCGGATGTAAAGCGCTACAAAGGCAGCATTGACGTGCCTTTGTCTGACAACGGCATAATCCAGATTCAGAAGACATCCGATTTTGTTTTCCGGCATATTAAGCTTTCAGAAGCGGCAAAAAAGAAAAGTTACCTCAACGATATTCACAAGCCGCATTTAAAAAGCAGCGAAGAGCTCGCACTAAGCTCTGTTTTTTGCTCCGATCTCAGCAGGGCGGTCAAGAGCGCAGAAATAGTGGCCGAACCTTATGCTATCTCGCCTGTCGCTAATCCGGCTTTCAGAGAGAGAAGTTTCGGGGTGTGGGAGGGAATGTCTTTTCCGGAAATAAAAGAACAATACCCGTCTGAATTCGAAGCATGGGCATCAGACCCCGTAACATTCAGTCCTGTATGCGGCGAGAGTACTGTTGATTTGAACGCTAGGGTTATGCCTGCTTTGAACGGGATATTAGAAAAGCATCAGGGAGAATCGATCGCGCTTGTTGCTCACGGTGGAGTGAACCGCGTGATTCTATGCAACATAATGGGCGTACCTCTCGAAAATGTCTTCAGGGTGGAGCAGGACTTTGCTGCGGTGAATGTCATCGAATTCTGGGACAAATATCCGGTGGTGAAGCTTTTGAACGGGGTGTTTTATGGCTAAAGCTTTAATGATAACCGGCACCGGGTCGGGCGCTGGCAAGAGCCTTATTGTGACCGGCCTGTGCAGGATATTCAGCGATATGGGAATAAATGTCGCGCCATTCAAGGCCCAGAATATGGCGCTGAATTCCTACATTGCCGAGGATGGCGGTGAGATTGGCCGCGCACAGGCATTGCAGGCCGAAGGCGCAAGGATTCCGGTTACGGTCGAGATGAATCCGGTTTTGCTCAAGGCCTCGGGAGATATGGGCTCGCAGGTGATTCTTATGGGTAGACCCTTGCGCCATATGAAGGCTCAGGAATATTATGCCTTTAAAAAAGAGGCATGGGAAGTTGTCACAGCCGCTTATGACAGCCTGTCTTTAAAACATGATTTGATTGTTATGGAAGGGGCGGGCAGCCCTGCCGAGATAAATCTGATGGATGTGGATATCGTAAATATGTCTGCAGCGCGGTATGCCAAAGCTCCGGTTTTGCTTGTGGGTGATATTGATAAGGGCGGAGTGTTCGCATCACTTTTTGGTACGGTTAAACTTCTTGGCCGCGAAGGCAGGAGCATCAAGGGATTCATCATAAACAAATTCAGGGGAGACATCGAAATTCTCAGGCCGGGGCTCGAAATGATAAAAGAAAAAACAGGCAAGCCTGTTATAGGCGTGCTGCCGTATCTTGCGGATATTGGGCTGCCCGAAGAGGATGGGCTATCTTTAACTCAGAAGTCAGAAGTTAGAAGTCAGAAGTCAGAAGTCAGAAGAATAAAAATAGTCATAGTCAGGCTTAAATACATATCCAACTTTACCGATTTTGATCCATTCGTGCATGAGCCGGATGCTGATATTATTTATTCAACCAACCCTTCTGATATCGAGAATGCGGATATCGTGATAGTGCCCGGCTCAAAAAATACGGTCAAGGATTTGCTATTTTTGAGAGAGAGGCAGCTTGATAAGAGCATCCAGCTTGCATCTGCAAAGGGAATACAGATAATCGGTGTTTGCGGCGGTTATCAAATTCTGGGCAGAAAGCTTTACGATGCTGATGGCATAGAGAGCGAGCATAAAGAGATTGACGGGATTGGTCTGCTTGATATCGAAACGATATTTCGAAATACGAAAACCACATGCAGGGTTCAAGCGGAGATAGGAAGCGAACAGGGCTTCACTCCCAGCCTGCTCAGAGGCTATGAAATCCATATGGGCGAGAGCTCAGGCGATATCGGTTTATTTAAAATCAGCAGGCTGCCTGCTGCCGACTGCCAACAGACTTTTGACGGGTCTATGAAAAGTAACTGTTGGGGCACGTATCTCCACGGTATTTTTGAAAACGATGCGTTCAGAAGGGGTGTTTTGAATTCTGCCCGGAAGAAGAAGGGCCTGCCGCCGCTCGACATGGTCTTTAATTACGCCAAGGCAAAGGACAAGGCTATAGACCGCCTTGCGCAGGCGCTGAAAGAAAACCTCGACATGGATTTCATAAATAAGGTTGTTAATCTATGAGTATACATCCTGTCGAACTTATGCTGGCTTTCATTCTTGATTTTCTGATTGGAGATCCCCGCTGGCTGCCGCATCCTGTCAGAGGAATGGGGAGCGCTATTGCAGCGCTTGAAAATATTCTAAGAAGATATGCGAGAACCGCTGTGTCAGAGAAAACTGCCGGAATAGCGCTTGTTATCTGTATTGTGCCGACAGCTTTTTTTGCTGCCTATGCGCTCCATGAATTCTCTTTGAGCTTTGAACATCCTTTGTTGAGATCTGTTGGAGCGATGGTAATCGTTTATTTGATATCAACCACAATTGCGGTGCGGGAGCTTATCTCTTCTGCCTGTATGGTTATAGATAGTGTTAAGAAAAACGATATTGAAACTGCCCGGCAAAACCTGAGTATGATAGTTGGCCGCGACACCCAAAATCTGTCAGAGCAGGAGATATTGAAAGCTACGATGGAAACTCTTTCTGAAAATCTTTCGGATGGGATTATCGCTCCCCTGTTCTATCTGGTGATAGGCGGACTTCCCCTTGCTATTGCTTACAAAGCAGTAAACACACTCGATTCTATGGTGGGATACAGAAATGAAAAGTACATAAACTTTGGCTGGGCGGCCGCCCGTCTGGATGATATAGCAAACTACATCCCCGCAAGGATCTCCGGGTTCCTGGTTGTCATAGCATCAGTTTTCGTTTTTGGTTCTCTTTCTGCAGGACGTTGCTCTTTGAAGACGATGCTTCGTGATGGGAGGAACCACCTAAGTCCAAACAGCGGAATGCCTGAGGCAGCGGTTGCAGGAGCGATCGGCGTGAGTTTTGGAGGGCCTTCCACATACGGCGGCATGCTCGTTGAAAAACCTTTTATAGGCGACAAGCGCGAAAACGATTACTTGAAAGCATCCGAAAAAACTATAATTATAACCAGAGTAACCGCACTCCTAGGCATAGCCTTTGGAGGCGGCATTCTTACTGTGAGGTGTGTTTTATGATATGGCAGTACAAGCAGAATGAAAAGCCTTTGGAGCAGCAGCCAGAACCTTTGCAGCCCGAGCCTCACGGAGGGAATATTTATAAGCTTTCTGAAGAGCTTGGCATTTCTGAAGACGAGATCATTGATTTCAGCGCCTCTATAAATCCGCTGGGGCTGCCTAAGAGCGTTGTTGCTGCGATTAAAGACGGCATTAGAACCATTATTGACTATCCGGACCCGGATGCCCGGCATTTGTGCGTCGAGATAGCCCGGCATCTGCATATGGATTCACAGCATGTGCTCTGTGGAAACGGGAGCACAGAGCTTATTTATCTTGCGGCAAGGGCGCTGAGACCAGAAAAAGTTCTTATCCCGGCGCCGACCTTTTCGGAATACGAGCGAGCTGTAAAGACGCTTCAGGCGGTTAACCATACGCCGCCCCAGGTAAGCTATTTCGTGACATGGGAAAAAGACAACTTCGATCTTAATGCCGAAAAATTTATCGCCTCTATGAGCAAGGATACAAAAGCTTCGGCGCTTATGAACTCGGTTGACACGGTGTTTATCTGCAACCCGAACAACCCCACAGGCCGTGTTATAAGCAGGAATAATATGCTGAAGATCTGCAATGCAGCCCTTAAATTTAAGACCTATCTGGTTGTGGATGAAGCCTTCATAGATTTTTGCCCTGAAGAATCGGTAGTTAAAGAAGTCGAGAAAAATCCTTATCTGATAGTCCTTCGATCACTGACAAAATTCTATGCGCTTTCGGGCCTTAGAATCGGCTACGCTGTTGCTCATCCGAAGACCATAAATCTTCTTCTGAAATACAAAGAGCCTTGGACTGTGAACACGCTTGCTCAGGTTGCAGGTATTGCAGCCCTAAGAGACGCTGCATTCCGTCTAGATTCATTGAAGGTAATCGAGCATGAAAGTGCAGTGCTCGAAGACGGACTCAAGCTTTTGAATATCCGCTATTTCGAATCTGACGCTAACTTTTATCTGTTGAAAATACGAAACGCCCAGCAGACCGTACTTCAGCTTCGCGACAAAGGAATAATGGTAAGGGATTGCTCCAACTTCATAGGGCTTGATGAAAACTATATGCGCATTGCTGTGAAGAGCAATAAAGATAATATGCGTTTACTTAAGGAGCTTTCAAAATTAGCATGAACGGTGTGCTTATAGCAGGAACCCACAGCGGTTGCGGCAAAACAACTGCCGCACTCGGAATTATGGCTGCGCTTAAAAGCAGGGGGCTTAAGGTGCAACCGTTCAAGGCAGGCCCTGATTTTATAGATTCCGGTCTTCACAGGCTTGCTGCAGGTCTGTCTTCACGGAACCTTGATTTATGGATGTGCGGCGAAGATTATGTAAAAGAGCTTTTTTGCAAGGTGTCTTCAAATGCCGACATTTCTGTTGTTGAAGGAGTAATGGGCCTCTACGATGGACAGTTAAGCACTGCAAAGCTCGCATCTGTGCTTAATCTTCCGGTCATCTTGGTCGTTGACGCTTACGGTATGGCCGAGAGTGCAGGGGCGGTGGTTAAAGGTTTTGTGTCTTATAATGTGGTGCCTTTTGCTGGTGTAATATTTAACCGCGTCGCATCAGAAAGGCATTATATGCGCCTTAAGGACAGCGTAAAGGATATCAGTGTTCTCGGGTATCTGCCGAGGAATATTGAATTTGAAATACCTCATCGCCATCTTGGACTGCATACGGCAGAAGATGAACCTTTTAGTGAGGAACAATTTACTCAACTCACAGAGACTGTGGTTGAGTTTATTGACCTTGACTCGATAGTGCAGAAAAGTTCTCGGGTGAAAGGGCAGAATGAAAATTCTCAAACCTTCTCGATTCAGTCATCAGCTTCTTCCGTAGTTAAAATTGCGGTTGCCTACGATAAGGCTTTCTGTTTTTATTATCAGGACAATCTCGATTTGCTGCGTGAGGCAGGCGCAGAAATAGTTCTGTTCAGTCCCCTCGACGATATGAATATTCCTGAAGGCGTTGATGCCGTTTACTTAGGGGGCGGGTATCCTGAACTGCATGCTGCTCAGTTGTCTCAGAACACATTAATGCTTGATTCTGTATTCACTGCTGCAAAAAAAGGAATGCCTATTTATGCAGAATGTGGTGGAATGATGTATCTTTCGCAGGGCATTGAAGATTTCGATGGCAAATTTTTCAGAATGGCAGGAGTCTTTGATTTCAAAACCTGCATGACCAAAAGCAGGGCCCATCTAGGCTACCGACAAGTCTCGCTTAAAAAAGACTGTATTCTCGGAAATAGCGGTGAAATATTGAGAGGGCATGAGTTTCATTATTCCTCGGTCGCTGGCTTTCCAAAGACCGATACGCTGTATGCAATTAAAGATTCGGCAGAATATACGCTTGCTGATGAAGGCTACTCGGTTGGGAATGCTCTCGCAAGTTATGTGCATATACATTTCGGTAGCAACAAAAATATTTCTCGAAGTTTTGTGGAATTTATAAAGGAGACCCTATGGAAAACATAATACTGCTTGGACACGGAAGCCCCAAGAAAGAGGCTAACAATATAGGACTTGTAGCGTCTATGCTGCATGGCATGATGCATCCGGGCTGCAGCAATAATTGCGTTACAACAGCATATCTGCAGTTTGCAGAGCCGGATATACTATCCGCAATCAAGAAATCTGCTGATTCTGGAGCTAAAAAGATAATATTGCATCCCTATTTTCTAAGCTCCGGAATGCATGTTACAAAGGATATTCCTGAATTGATTGAAGAGGCCAAGGGTATTTATCCTGCGGTTGAATTCGTTTATACACAGCCTCTTGGCGTTCATGAGAAGCTTGTTCAGGTGGTCCTCGACAGAATTCAGGCCGCTTGCGGGGCAGTGCCTGAGGACATAGAGAAGAAAAGTTTTGAGATTCTTTCTGAGGAAACTGATTTCAGTGGAATACCTGAGGAGCGGCAGTCTATTGTAAAGCGTGTGATTCATGCTACCGCTGATTTTGAATTTGCAAAGACCCTTGTGTTCCATCCTGATGCGGTGCAGACAGGCATAAATGCTATAAAGTCCGGCAAGAACATTCTCACAGATATTGAAATGGTTAAGACGGGCATTATAAAAAAATGGCTAGAGCCGTTCGGCGGAAAAGTGATCTGCAAAATCAATGATGAAGATGTGATAAAGCTTTCAAAAGAGACAGGAAAAACCCGATCCGAAATAGCGATCGAAAAGGCATTAAACGAAAATAACAATGTCGGCATCATCGCCATCGGAAATGCGCCGACCGCGCTGCTCAAGACGGTTGAAGTCTTTAAATCGCCTCTTGCACCTTGCCCTTTGCCGCTTGTCGTGGGTGTGCCTGTCGGCTTTGTTAAAGCCTACGAATCAAAGGCGCTGCTTGCTGCACAGAAGTTTCCATTTATAACAAACCTTAGCAGGAAGGGCGGTACCCCAGTTGCGGTGGCGATTGTGAACGCACTTTTGAAAATCGCGGGTGGGGAGAAGTGAAAAAAAGCTCAGCGCTTTTTTTCTTCTTATCCCTTTTTGTTTTTATTGAGAAGGCTCATGCTATGCATATCTCCGAGGGCATACTTCCTTTGAACTGGGCGTTGGTATGGTCTCTTATTGCAATCCCTTTTGTGGCATGGGGGCTTTACGAACTGAAAAAGCTTTCGGCTGAGGACCCCGCTTTCAAGCCGCTTGTGGGGCTTATAACCGCTGTTGTATTCATCATCTCGTGCATGCCGATACCTGTGCCTACTGCAGGCACCTGCTCTCACCCATGCGGAACAGGCATAGCAGGAATTCTTGTAGGGCCTGCTATAAGCATTCTTATAGCAGCAGCAGCGCTTCTTATACAGGCGCTTTTCCTGGCACACGGAGGGTTGAGTACATGGGGGGCTGATATAGTATCAATGGGTGTAATGGGTTCCTTTGCTGGTTTTCTTACGTTTAAGGCATTGCGGACAATCAGGGTTAACATTGCTGTTTCAGCATTCATGGCTGGATTGTTTGCCGACTGGGCAACATACCTGACCACATCGGTTGAGCTTGCATCAGGCCTAAAAGGCGATTCAGAATTCATGCCTCTTTTTTGGAAGATCGCAATCGCATTTGTCCCAACACAGCTTCCGCTCGGAATTCTCGAAGGCGCTATGACGGCCGGAATGGTTACGCTGCTTTATAGAAAACGGCCTGATCTTCTCGTAAAGATGCGTGTCCTGAAACCGGAAGAGGTGGGGATATGAAAAACAGTCAGCAGTCGGCAGTCGGCAGTCATTACAAAAAACTACTGTTTTGTTTATCTATCTCTGTATTTCTTTTTTTCAGCCTTCAGTATTCAGCCTTTAGTTCTGAAAAGGACAAATGGAAAGGCGTAGACGAGTCGGTAATAGAAAAAATCGCCAAAGAGCACGGCAGAGAAGCTCGCGAACCGCTTGTTAATAAGGATCAAGGGGATCTGCTTCTCTTCGCTTTTCTGACTGCTGGTGCTGTTGGCGGTTTTGGTGCCGGATATTATTGGCGCATGCTTACAGAACGGAAAAATACGGATATAATAAAATGCAAAAGGACGGAAGACCCTACAAATGGCGATGCATCTGCTCTCTGAACATTTCAGGAACGACCATGGTTTTTTAAAGATAGACGCGAGGGTTAAGATTGTGTTTGCGCTTATGCTGCTTGCAATGGTGCTAAGCTATAAAGGTTTTTTCTTTCCTTTCTTTGTGCTTTTGTGCGCTATAGCCTGCTGTTTGCATATCAAAATACCTCTGCGCGCTTTTCTTTTAAGGTTTGCAGAGCCGCTGTTTATAGTGGCGGTTCTTCTGGTCATCAAACTCTTCTTTACTGGGAGCGAGGTTCTGTTCAGCTTTAATCTTGGAAGCATACAGGTAGCGGGATACGCCGATGGTCTAAAAGAGGGGCTGCTGATAGCCTGCCGGATTTTGGGCGCTGTTTCTATTTTAACGCTTTTAGGCTTCTCGACCCCTTTTACAGAACTTATAGCAGCTCTTGCATGGCTGAGATTTCCGAAGGGTTTTATCGAGGTGCTGATGTTTGCATACAGATATATATTTATGCTCTTTGAAGATGCGATGGTTATCTACAACTCACAAAAGAACCGACTCGGTTATGCGTCTGTGAAACAGGGATTGAGTTCTTTCGGAACGCTTGCAGGCTCGTTGACGCTTAAGGCTTTCGAAAACAGCCAGAGCACAGCTTTGGCTATGACTCAAAGAGGATACGACGGAAATATGCCGATGCTAAAGCATAAGCCTTTTAATCTTCCCGAAGTTGTTATATCCGCATTTCTTATCTGCATAATGGGTGCTTTGTGGCGGATATAAGCAGGAAAGAAACAAGGCTTGCGGTCAGGATAGAATCTTTTAAGTATCCGGACGGGACGACCGCACTTTCGGGTATAAATTTTGATGTAAAAACCGGAGATTTTGTGGGCATCCTTGGCAGCAATGGTTCGGGCAAGACAACGCTTTTGAAGGTGATGGATGGTTTGATAAAAAACTGTAACGGTAATATTTTGCTTGACGGTGCAGACATCAGGACTCTTTCTCCAAAAGAGATTTACAGGAAAGTGGGGCTTGTATTCCAAAACCCTGACGATCAGCTTTTTGCGACTACTGTGTTTGAAGATGTGGCCTTCGGGCCGATGAATATGGGCTTTGATGAGAGCGAAGTCTCTCGCAGGGTTAACACAGCCCTTAAAGATGTTGAGATGGAGCGCTATGCGAAAAAGGCGATTCACAATCTGAGTTTTGGACAGAAAAAGAGGGTTTGCATTGCCGGATTGCTTGCGATGGGCCATGATATACTTCTTCTTGACGAGCCCACCGCAGGCCTTGATCCCATGGGTGAATACAAAATGATGAATCTGCTTACGGCTTTGAACAGGGAAAGGAATGTGACGATTGTAATGTCTACCCACAGCGTGGACCTTGTGCCGATTTTTTTGAACAAGCTTTATATCTTGAGTAAAGGCAGTGTTGCCCGCGGGGGCTCACCCGAACAAGTTTTTACGGCACCTGATGAAATGGCGAATGTAAAGCTGCGGCTTCCGCAGATTGCGGAGCTGATTTACAAGCTTAAGCATGAGGACAAGATGAGTTTTGGAAAAGTTCCTCTTACGGTTGGCGAAGCGCGCAGGGAGATATTGAGACTGCATGCGTAAAGGTTATGTTCAGGTATATACAGGCAACGGTAAAGGCAAGACCACCGCTGCGCTTGGGCTTGCGCTGAGGGCGGCCGGAGCTGGACAGAAAGTATTTATTGCCCAGTTTATCAAGGCTCGCAAATGCAGCGAGCATAAGGCGCTCGAAAGATTCAGCGATCTGATAACCCTAAAGCAGTTCGGAAAGGGTTTTATACTTAAAAGGAAACCCTCTGCATTTGATATAAAAGCTGCGCAGGGCGGAATTAATGAAATACGCAGCGCTATTTGTTCAGGTGATTTTGATGTTGTGATTCTTGATGAAGCAAATGTAGCCGCGTACCACAAATTAATTTCGATAGACTGCCTTTTATCTCTTATCGAAGCCAAACACAGAAAGACCGAACTGGTAATCACCGGCAGGTACGCGGATGAAAAAGTCATCGAGGCTGCTGATCTTGTCACCGAAATGAAACCCGTTAAACATTATGTCTATTCAGGAATCAAGGCAAGGGTTGGCATCGAGAAATAGACCGCTCCGTTCCGGATACACCACCGGAGCTTGCGCGGCTGCTGCTGCTAAGGCGGCTGCGTTTATATTGTTGAATAGCGGGGCAGCTCTTTCTGAAGTTGAGATTCCTTTCCCAAATGGCAGCAGGCATAAATTCAGGATTCATGAATCAGGATTTCGAAGTGATGACGGAACAGCTTTTGCATCGGTGATAAAAGATGCAGGGGATGATCCGGATGTGACCAATGGAGCGGAGGTTATTGCTGAGGTGAGAAGAAGCTCACTGCCCATCTCCAGCTTATTGCTTATAAAAGGCGGCAAAGGTGTTGGAAGGGTCACAAAGCCGGGCCTATCTGTACCTGTCGGCGAAGCCGCCATAAATCCTGTGCCGCGCCAAATGATACGCGAGGCGGTAGAGGAAGCAATCAACAAAATCGGTGTTGCTGCTATCGTAGAAGTAACAATTTTGGTGACTAACGGCGAGGAGCTTGCGAAGAAGACGCTCAACAGCAGACTCGGTATTGTCGGCGGCATTTCTATACTCGGCACAACCGGTATAGTTAAGCCGCTTTCGGCAGAAGCGTGGACCGCATCTATAAAATCGGCCATGGATGTGGCCCAAGCTGTGGGATGTGATGAGATTGTGCTTTCCTCTGGAAGAACTTCCGAAAAAGCGCATATAAAAGAATTCGGTTTTCCTGAAGAAGCTTATGTGATGATGGGCGACTATCTGGAGTTCTCATTCAAAGAGGCTGCGGCGCATGGCTTTAAAAAAATACATCTCTGCGCGCAATGGGCAAAGATGCTAAAGATTGCTATGGGTATTCCCCAGACCCATGTGCGTCATGGAGTTATAGAACTTAGAAAATCGGTGGAGCTGTTGAAAGGACTGGGCATAAAACTGCCTGAAGGCAGGGAATTTAATACAGCGCGCGAGATATACGAACAGCTCATATCCACCTATCAGGACAACTATGTAACATTTTTCGAAAAAGTTTGCTCTTTTTCAAAAAAAACAACGGAGCAGCTAACAAACGGAATTCCGGTTACCAGCCACTTAGTATCATACGCGGGGCTGATAATAGCGAACAGCGAATAATAAGCCAACTTTTGTAGGATGTATTTTATTGCAAGTCATGGTTTCTATGTTTTATGATAGTTTTCAATGCATTGAAAGGGGGCGAGAGCAGATTTATGGGTACTTACAACGTCAAAACTTTTTATAAGGGACAGCTCATCTGCAAAGAGGGGCAGACGGGTGAGACCGCTTTTTTGGTAAAGAGCGGTTCGGTTACTATTTATAAAACTGTCAACAACAATCAGGTCACTCTTGCGCATATCAAACCGGGTCATGTTTTTGGGGAGATGGGTGTTTTGAGCGGTGAGCCCCGCACAGCGTCTGCTGTGGCGGATGATTTTTGCGAGATTATAATAATTGACAAAGAGGTTTTGGAGCAGCATCTTCGCGAAAGCCCCAAAATCATACAGGCGATAACCAAATCAGCTATTGACAGGCTCCACAGGACAAGCAAAAAAGTTTCAGACCAGCCGGTAGGCAATGTGTTTATGAGTGTCTGCAGCATAATCGAGTTTATGTATCTATCCCAAACCAAACAAGGCACTGATGATTCGGGTGTGCCTTATCACGAAGTTTCTCAAAGGATAAGGGATATACTCTCGATTCCACAGCTTGAAATTGATACGATTGTTAAGAAATTGGCAAGTATAAACATAATTGATGTTATAGAGAGGAAGAGCGCATCAGAAGTTGTTAAATATTTAAAGATGCCGGATTCCAAAACGTTTTTGAAAAAGGCAAAGCAATTTTATGAAGAATTCCGCCAAACTCTCGGAACATCTGCACAGGAAAGAGAGTTTATAGACATACATGAGTTTGCAAATATCGTAAATACAACCCCCGAGCTTATTTACAAGAAAATCGGAACCGGTGAGATTCCGGAAAATATTTTCTTCATACACAAACGGGCTGCTGCTGACTGGGCTCAGGAGGTCGGCGAGGGTTTCTTTAAGAAGGTTAAGAGGCGTTCCCTGAATATCGAAGACCTGACCGAAGTGGATGATATTATCTACGTTGACGGCAACACGCTTCAGGAGGCGTTCTCAAGGCTCGGCCACTATAAAATGGGGATCTTGACTTTTATAGCAGGCGATGAGGCGAAGTCCAAGATTTACGCCAACCTTTCATCAAAGATAGCTGGTATTGTGAAAGATCAGGTTGCTGCGCGGCAGGAGATTGATGAAATAGAAGCTGGTGATATCGAAAAAGAGCTTATCCAGCTTATAAAATCCCTTAAAGGTGCTAAGCCTTGAATATAGCTACGATACTCGGTATTATTTTTGGAATCGGCATATTGTCCTATGCGACTTCAGAGGCCACCACAAGCCTGAGTGTTTTTTATAATTTCTCCGGCATAGCAATTGTTCTCGGGGGCACTATCGCGGCCACTTTTATATGTTATCCACTTAAGCAGGTGATGCAGGTATTCAGCGCTTTTTTTGTTGTAATGAAACGGGAAGATCTGCCTATAGGAAATTATATACACGAACTGGTTTACATTTCGGAACAGCTTACAACAAAAGGCAGGGTTAATCTCGAAAAAGAGCTTCCCGGCATCGAGAATATTTTTTTAAAAGATGCTGTTCAGATGCTAATTGACGGTTATTCCAAAGAGGAGCTTCGTGAAATATTGGATACGAGGATAAATCAAACGTATGAGCAGGAAATGGCATCCACCGGTGTTTTTAGGTCTATGGCCAAATTTTCTCCGGCCTTCGGACTTATCGGTACTCTTATCGGGCTCATAAGCATGATGCAGACCATGGGCGGCGATATAAAGCAGGTCGGCCCTGCAATGGCTGTTGCGCTTACCGCCACACTCTACGGCATTCTTTTAGCATATATGGTTTTTCTTCCTATCGCTGTAAAGGTCGAGGGCAGGATAGAGGAGCGCATTATTCTTATGTCGGTAATAAGGGACGGGATACTTTTTATGAAGGACAAGGCACCCGGCCCTATCGTCATGGACAAATTAAAGGCATATCTGCCACCCCGCAAATGGTCTTCCATTAAAAAAAGAAGCTGATGATTTTTTTAATCCGATGACAAGGAAAAAGCTGTTCCAGAGAAGAAGGGAAGAAGAGGCTGAACAATGGCAGCTCGCATTTGCCGATATGGTCATTCAGCTTATGTGTTTTTTCGTTCTTATTGCTGCAGTCTCGACCGTGGATGTCGAACAGTATAAGACCATAGCCCAGTCTCTAGGCAAGGCCCTCGGCACCGACATTAAGGGGTTGCAGCAAAAGGAAAAGGATCTTCAGGACATAAAGAAGGAGCTCGAGACCGTTATAGTCAGCCGGCAGGATGCGATGGCCCTTGAGGTGAGGCCTAACGGGGTTGCTATACAACTCAAAGAAGGCGTTTTTTTCGATTTAGGGAAAGCGGATCTTATGGAGAACGCATTTGCGATACTGAAAAGTGTTGCACCGACCATAATGAATATGAAATACCGGATTACTATCGAAGGTCATACGGATAACATACCGATTCAGTCGGCCCAATTCCCATCCAACTGGGAACTTTCGGCCGTACGCGCCAGCGCTGTTGCACGATTTCTTATTGAACAGGGATTTCCCAAAGAAAAGATACAGGTGCTTGGATTGGCTGATACCAGACCGCTTATGCCCAACACAGACAACAACAGCCAGCCGATATCTGCAAACCAGGCAAAAAATCGCCGCGTCGTAATTCTTATCAGTCAGTAATCGTAGTAGAGTGGGATTTTTTGTCCGAATAAAAATGCCGAAGGGGGGACTCGAACCCCCACGGCCTTGCGACCACTAGACCCTGAACCTAGCGCGTCTGCCAATTCCGCCACTTCGGCTTTCTCCTGACTGAGCAGGTCTTTTATTTTAGCATAAACGCTCGCTTGATTAGAGCAATGTGGTAAAATATCAAGTCTTAACAACATTTTTCGAGGAGCCGCAAATGACAAACCAGAACCCCGAAAACGCTTCATCTGTGCCGTCTAACTTCATCCGCCAGATAGCTGCCGAAGACATGCAGACCGGCAAGTTTGGCGGCAGGCTTATGACCCGTTTTCCTCCTGAGCCGAACGGTTATCTTCATATAGGGCACGCCAAATCCATATGCCTTAATTTCGGGCTTGCTGACGAGTTCAAAGGGCTTTGCAATTTCCGTTTTGACGATACTAATCCGAGCAAAGAGGACATTGAGTATGTTGAGTCAATTATGGAAGATGTACACTGGCTTGGTTTTGATTGGGCAGACAGGCTTTACTATGCTTCTGACTATTTTGAAAGAATCTACGACCATGCGGTGCAGTTGATAAAAGCAGGCAAGGCTTATGTGTGCGATCTGAATGCAGAGCAGATACGTGAATACAGGGGAACGCTTACAGCGCCGGGCAAAGAAAGCCCTTTCCGCAACCGACCTGTTGAAGAAAACTTAGATTTGTTCGGGCGCATGAGAGCCGGAGAGTTTGAGGACGGCTCCCGGGTGCTCCGAGCCAAGATAGATATGGCCTCGGGCAACATCAATATGCGCGATCCGGTCATGTACAGGATAAAAAAAGAGGCTCACCACAGAACAGGCGATAAATGGTGTATTTATCCCATGTACGACTACGCTCATCCTTTGTCTGACTCATACGAAGACATTACGCATTCCATCTGCACGATAGAGTATGAGGATCATAGACCTCTATATGACTGGTTCCTCGATGAACTCGGCATACATCATCCGCAGCAGATAGAGTTTGCACGCCTCAATATGAGCTACACAGTGTTGCCATAACGCAGGCTGCTTAAGCTTGTCAATGAAGGCCATGTGACAGGATGGAATGATCCCCGCATGCCGACTTTGACCGGAATGAGAAGGCGCGGATATACACCTGCGGCTATTCGTAATCTTTGTGAGCGCATCGGTGTTGGTAAAAAAGAGAGCCTTGTTGATTTTGCGCTGCTTGAATACTGCGTTCGGGAAGACCTGAACAAGAAAGCACCGCGCGTTATGGCTGTTCTCCGGCCTCTGAAGGTTGTTATCACAAACTATCCGGAAGGGCAGGAGGAGTTTCTCGATGCGATAAACAACCCCGAAGACATTGCAGCAGGTACTAGGAAAGTTCCGTTTTCTAAGGAGCCTCATATTGAGAGAGACGACTTTATGGAAAATCCTCCTAAGCAATTTTTTAGACTTTCTCCGGGAAGGGAAGTGCGGCTTAGGTACGCTTATTTTATAAAATGTGAAAGTGTTGTAAAAGATGAACGCGGTGAAGTTGTTGAGGTTCACTGTACTTACGATCCTGCTACGCGCGGCGGAGATTCTCCTGATGGGCGCAAGGTAAAAGCCACGCTGCATTGGGTTTCGGCGCGCCATGCTATCAAGGCTGAAGTGAGACTGTATGATGCACTGTTCACAAAAGAAAATCCTAATGATGCGGAGGAAGGCAAGGACTTCACCTCGTATCTAAATCCCAAATCGATCGAGGTGTTGAATCCGTGTTATCTTGAGCCGGGTCTTAAAGATTCAAAACCGGGAGACGGTTTTCAGTTTGAGCGGCTCGGATATTTTTGCGCGGATACCGTGGATTCAAAGCCCGGCAAACCTGTATTCAATAGAACCGTAACGCTCAAGGATGAATGGGCCAAGCTTCAGAAGGTTTCTTCGAAATAATTTAAAAATCAGGAAACATTTTAAGCTGTAAAGTTTTGCCGCCTTCAATAGAGGCCTTTGCCGCTAGTATGCCGCCTTCAATATATTTCAGCTCAAAGTTCGCGAATCCATTTTCAACAAGGCTCTTTGCGTTTGCAGGACAGCCGCTTTCGCAGCCTGCAATGCCTCGTATCATCTTGGGTATCAAGCCGCGGATATCACAACCCGCAACATCTGTTTTTTTAGATGCGGCAAAATTTTCTATTTTTTTTGTGATTGCTTCAATGTCAGCCTTAAAAGGGTCTGTTATCTCTATCGAGAGAGACTCTTTTTCTATTATTGCGTCAAGAACCATTTTGCCTCCGGCAGTATCTTAATCTTTTAGCGGAATTGCTTCATCAATCAGCATTATCGGGATGTCGTCTTTGACAAGGTATACCAATTTGCAGTTTCCGCAAATCAGCCTCTGTTCATTTTCTTTGTAAACCAAATCACCTTTGCATTTAGGGCATGCTAAAATGTCCAACAGTTGTTTGCTTAGAGCCATGTTATCCCCCTTCTATGACCTTTGACAGCCGTTTCAGCGTTTTGTCTTTGCCCACTATCTCTATAACCTCAAAGATACCAGGACTTGCGGTGCTTCCGGTTATCGCCACTCTAACAGGCTGTGCTATGCTGCCGAGTTTTATCGAAAGTTTTTCTGCAAGCGAAACGAAAACTTTCTCCAGTTCAACCGCACTAAAATCAGACATATTTTCTAGTTCCGCTTTAAGCTCGGCCAGAACTTTGATGCTGTCAGGCTTAAGGAATTTCTCTTTTGCTTTTTGGTCTATTTCCACATGCTCGTTAATGTAGTATTTCAGAGAGGTTGCAAGTTCTATCAGAGTTTTTGAGCGCTCCTGTAATGTTTTAACCGCTTTAGAAAGCCACTCTTTATCGATATGCTCATCATTTCGGACGATCCCTGCTTTAACTAGAAAAGGCAGAACAGCATCCGCAATCTCTGCTGCAGTGGAATTGATAATGTATTGCCCGTTCAGCCAGAGCAGTTTTTCTGGATTAAATACCGCTGCTGATTTGCCGATATTTTCGAGGTCGAAGAACTTAATCAATTCATCGCGGGAGAAGACCTCCTGATCCCCATATGCCCAACCGAGCCGTACAAGATAATTGACCAGCGCGTCTGGAAGATATCCCATCTCTTCGTAGGCCATAACCGAGGTGGCCCCATGCCTTTTGCTCAGTCGGGCCTTGTCTGCGCCCAATATCATCGGCAGATGGCCAAACGCCGGCGGATCCCAGTCAAAGGCTTTATAGATAAGGATCTGCTTAGGGGTATTGTTAAGGTGGTCATCGCCTCTGATTATATGAGTAATCTTCATATCTATGTCATCAACAACAACCACAAAATTGTATGTGGGAGTTCCGTCAGAGCGAACAATTATCATATCGTCAAGCTGATTGTTTTCAAACTCAACGACACCTTTTATTAAATCATTGACAATGGTTTGGCCTTCCTGCGGCGTCTTGAACCTGACCGTAAAAGGTTTATCTGGCTGATGTTCCGAATTTCTGCAGCGGCCGTCGTATTTAGGCGGCCTGCCTTGAGCTGCAGCTTCCTGACGCCGTTGCTCAAGCTCTTCCTGGGAGCAGTAACAGCGGTAGGCCTTTCCTTCACCCAGGAGTTTTTCGGCATAACTTTTGTATATGTCAAATCTTGCTGTCTGTCTGAACGGACCCTCATCCCAATCGAGTTTGAGCCATTTCATCCCTTGTATTATCGCCTCGATATATTCATCAGTAGAGCGTGTTGTATCTGTGTCCTCAATTCTCAGTATGAATTTGCCGTTGTTGTGGCGGGCAAAGAGCAGGTTGAACAAAGCGGTTCGGGCACCGCCTATATGAAGATGTCCTGTCGGGCTTGGTGCGAATCTGACCCTTACTTCTTTGTCCAACTAAACCTCCTCAACATGTTCCGGCATATCAATCTTTTCAACCGGAGCTATGAAAGCCGTCCTGTGGTAATAATGAAACGCCGAGGCTATCGTAATTAATCCGAAATACCCCTGTACAAGATACATGAGCAGATGATAAGGCACCGCAAGCAGCGGGCCGATGAAAGGAATAAATGTTATGGGTGAGCCGATCAGCATGAACAAAAGACTTACGAGCGCATATCCTGCCATCAATAAGCCGTAAAACCATATTGCGGAAGGTGTTGATATAAGATACTTGATCGTAACCTTAAGGGTCTCGAAAGATTTTGTGCTTTTAAATGCAAGCGTTGCTATACCGTAAACCGTTATAGCCAGAGTGACAAGGATCAGGAAAAGACCGGCCGAAACGAGTATCAGCGAAAAAAAGACCCCGAGGAAAAGGGCAAATGTGACCTCCTCGCTTTTTGCGATCTCGATTATCGAGGAGGATATTCCACCAAGGATTACAAGTACAAATGAGATGACTATGAAAATAATGCCTATGACGGCCGAGAAAATAAAAACCGGAAAGAAATATCTTTTGCCGTCGCTTATGAAGATTTTAAAGCTGAAACGCTGCTTTTCATCAAATATGTTGTCGGTAATTACGCCTATTATTCCGCCAAAGGTAAATGTCCAAAGCACTACTATAAAGCTGAGGTATGCCAATAGGCTGAGTATAATCACTATCGCCATCGCGAAATATTTTTTGAGAAGTTCTGCCGAGTCTCTAAAGGCGCTGAATACATCGCTCATTTTGAGTATCTCTGTCAGGTCGAGCCCAAATAAGATAAATGCTATGCCTATGGGCGTGCCGACTATGATGAAAAAACTAATGAAGCTGACAATCATCGAAAGGAACTGAATCAGTGCCAGTTGCCAGTTTTTGTGTACGGTTTTGAATCCGTCTTTTAGAGCTTCAGCGTAAGTCATAAAATTTAGTTGTCCGGATTTCCTTTGTAACCCACTACGGTTATGCCTTTTTCTTCAGCCTCTTTGACAAAACCGTCTCTGTTTATGATTATGCTTCTGCCTGCCTCAATCGCGAGGATTCTTGCTTTTACCGACGACATGCTTTTCAATGTATCTGTGCCAACAACCGGCACATCCAGCTTCATGTTCTGCTGGGGCTTGCTTACCTTAATAACAACCGCGCCTTCTTCACACCACTTGCCGCCTCGGATTATAGCTTCATCGGTTCCCTCGATAGCCTCAATAGCCATGACCGCTCGGCCTTTGACAACAATAGTCTGGCCTATATCTAATTTTCCTATTTCCCGGGCGATGCGCCATCCGAATTTTATATCCTTCCATTCATCATCCGTGGGTTTTGTTTTTGTGAGTGTTCCTTCGGGCGTAAGCAGGTTTGGGCTGAACGAAGCCGTATCAATAATGCTTACTCCCTCTTTTTCCAGCTCGTCTGTTATCGCATTAAGTATAGAATCATCACTCTTGTCCTTGAGGGAAAAAAGAAGCTTAACAGCCCTGAAGTCAGGGATTACTTTTGATTTGTAGATAAGCGATTTCGGCACTTTGCCGGCGAGTATTGCCTGCGTGACTTTTGCTTTTGTTAATGTTTCTATAAGGTCGCCGAGCTTCCCGACATTAACCCATGAAATGTGGTTAGAAACCTGATTCATCGCTTCTGAAGCCAAGCCTTCAAGCGCTACGGTAACAACACTGTATCCACGCTCCTGAGCATCTCTGGCTATTATTACCGGGAGCTCTCCTGTTCCCGCAATGATGCCTATCTGCATATGCCGCGTTTGTTCTTTTCGATAAACTCGACCAGATTGTTTATGGTCTCGGTCTCGGGCAGCTCGGATTTTATCTTTTTCAGCGCATCTTTCAGCGTTCTTTTTTCTCTGAAAAGAATCTTGTAGGCTTTTTTGAGATCGTTTATGGTTTCTTCAGAAAAGCCTCGTCTTTTAAGTCCGATTACATTCAGACCATAAAGCTTGGCTCTCGATCCCGACGCTATAGTGTATGGAGGGATATCCTGCCCGATGCCGCTGAACCCGCCAACCATAGAGTGTGTGCCTATACGCGTAAACTGATGTATCGCTGTAACACCACCGATATACGCAAAGTCTTCAACATGCACATGCCCGGCAAGCGCTGTTGCACTGGCTATAACGATATTGTTTCCTATTTTGCAGTCATGCGCTATGTGTACATATGCGGTCAGGAAGTTGTTGTCCCCGACGGTTGTAAATCCGTCCCCGCCTACAGAGGCGCGGTGGATAGAAACATATTCCCTTATGATGTTGTTGTCCCCTATTGTCAGCCCTGTTTTCTCATCTTTATATTTGAGGTCCTGAGGAGGAAAACCTATAGATGTAAAAGGATAGATGGTGCAGTTTTCGCCTATTACGGTATTCCCTTCCACAACAACGTTAGATATTAACTTCGTGCCCTTTTTGATCTCGACCCCGTCGCCTATTATGCAAAAAGGCCCGATTTCAACATTGCTGCCTATCTTCGCTTTTTTGCTTACCAGTGAGCTTTTATCTATTTTCTTCGACATATCTCCTCCTAAAGTTTCTTGTCAGAGACCATAGCTGTGAACTCCGCCTCTGACTTTAGCTGCCCCTCAACTGTTGCGGTGGCAGCGAATTTCCAAACATTGCCCCGCATATGCGTGACGGTCACTTCTAATCTTAGCTGGTCGCCGGGAAACACCGGCTTTCTGAACTTGACCTTATCCATGCTCATAAAATAGACCGAGGTTCCGGCTACGCCGGACTTAAACGCGAGTATTCCTGCCAACTGGGCCATAGCCTCAACTATAAGCACGCCCGGCATTACTGGTTGTCCGGGAAAGTGACCCACAAAGAACGGTTCGTTGATCGTCACATTTTTTATTCCGATCGCTGACTTGTTTTCGGTTAATTCAAGAACTTTATCCACAAGCAGAAACGGATACCTGTGCGGAAGAAGCGATAAAATCTCTTTGATGTCTATCATATTGCCTCCAAAATCTTTACTGCTTATTGTCAGTTTTTTCTATTTTGTCAGAACCGAACTGTTTTATTTTTTCTTCAAGCTCGGCAACTCTCTTTTTTAATTCCGGCAGCACTGCGAATACTGCGCAGCTTTTTAGCCAATCTCTGTGCGGGATTGCCGGAGCTCCAGAGAATATGCCTTTCGGCACATTGCCCATCAATCCGGCTCTTGCTCCTATCATCGCTCCGGCCTGAACGTTTGTATGGTCAGCTACTGCTACCTGTCCGCCTATAAGTACCCCATCCCCTATTTCGGAGCTTCCGCCTATGCCGGTTTGAGCAACAAGTATAACCTGTTTTCCTACACGCACATTATGGCCTATCTGTATCAGGTTGTCTATCTTGGTGCCTTTACCAATAAGAGTGTTTCCGGTAGTTGCCCTGTCTATTGCGGTGTTCGCACCTATCTCAACATCGTCCTCAATCACTACGCCGCCGACTTGCGGAATTTTGTTATGCTTGCCGTTCTCAAAAACATAGCCGAACCCGTCTGCGCCGATAACCGAACCGGCATGCAGAATCACATTGTTGCCTATTGTTATCCCTTCTCTGATAGTTGAGTTGGGATAAATTGTGCAGTTGCTTCCAACAGAACTGCCTGTGCCAATAAAGACACCCGGATATATTACGGTTCCGGATCCAATCTTTACATCATCACTTATAAAAGCAAACGGATAAATTGTTACATCCTTATCAAGAACAGCTTTTTCGGATACAAACGCATCCTTGCTGATACCTCTCCATGAATGTATTGCAGGATGAAACTTTTCTAATAACTGTGCAAAGGCATACTGCGGATTTTTTACTATAACCTGAGCCTGCTCGAACCCTTCTGTTTCTTTGTTTACAAGCACCGCAGAAGCCTTTGAGCTTTTGAGCTCTTTCAAGGCCTTTGCATTTGCAAGGAACGTGATGTCGCCATGAACTGCGTTCGATATTCCTGCAACGCCGGTTATTAAAAGGTCAGCGTCGCCTTTAATTGAACCATTTACCAATGCGGCAATTTCTGAAAGTTTCATTCTAAAAACGGCAGTTGAACCACAGAGTACTCAGAGAAAGCATGATATGGTAAGAGTTCGCAGAGGTTTCCCAATTCTTCTTTTGGGCGTTTGCTCTGTGTTCAGTTCTTTGTTTGTAAATCAAAGTTTTTCCTCCGTGCTCTCTGTGGTAAAGCTTTTTTAGAAAAAGAGCGGCTTATTTTTCAACTTATTTCGCCGGAGCCGCCTTTTTTGATTCGTTATATCGTGCTATAACTTTTTCGGTTATGTCCAAAGCCTTGTCATTGTAAACAATGCCTGAAAGCTTTTCTACTATGAGCGAATACTTATCTTCCTGCGCGAGTTTGTTAATCACGTCAAAAATCTCTTTCAGGATATCATCACTGAGCTCAGCTTCTTTCTTCTTGAGGTCAGCCTGAGAATCGGTAGCAATTCTCTGATAGTCCCTCACTAGACGCTCCATTTCTGCTTCCTGAGCCTTTCTCGCATCAGCAGACATTGCCGAAGCCTTTCTTTCAAGGTCAGCCTTAACCTTATCAATGGCCTTGGCCTTTTCATCTATGGTCGCCTGCTTTGCTTTTACAAGAACATCGAGGTCTGCTGCTGCCCGTTTGCCTGCCTCTGACTCAAATAAAGCCTTTCTTACATCAACTACGCCTATTTTTATGTCGGCGGCGCTTGCAACAGAAGCAAGCCCGACTGCTAAGATAACCGTTATTGCACAAACAACTGAAACAAATCTTTTCATTACTATCCTCCGATTGATTGATTATTATTTTTTTTAAAAGAATGATCCAAAAGTAAATTCCATTTTACTGCCCGCCTCGCCTTTCTTCGGCGAGAGATTGTTGCCCCATTCAATTCTCAGAGGCCCTATGGGCGACATCCATCTAATGCCAGCTCCTGCAGTCCGCCTAAGTGATGTTCCAAATGCTTCGCCATCGCCATAAGCTCTGCCCATATCATAAAACACAACACCCTTAAAGCGCAGTTCAGGCACGATAGGGAATATGATTTCATTATTTATAATCAGCTCTCTGAATCCGCCGATAGGCTCGCCGTTCGGGTCTTTAGGACCGCCATCGCCGTATCCAAGGCCGCGCACAGTGTTTATTCCGCCTATGTAATATTTTTCATAGATGGGTAGCTGTTTTCCGAGAATGCCGCCTGCTGTTCCTGCCCTTCCTCGTATGTGATATGTGGTAGGCGTATCTTCAAAAATAGGTATTGGATGAAACGAACCCGCATCTATCAACGCCTTTGCAAAGGCGTTGGTCCCGCCCAAGCCAGCAAACGTTTCATACAAGGCAATCTTTGAGCCTTTAGTAGGGTCAAGGTGATTGTCTCTGGTATCCCTGCCGACAGAATAGCTTACGCTGCTGGTTGTTTTTTCTCCGGACTGATCCTTAACATACTGCGACGCGTCTTCTCTGACATTAGAAATGGTCGAAACATCTAAACCATAAGTAACAGATGCGCCCCAATACTCCCAAAAGCTTTTACCGAGTGAAACATCGAACCCTGTTGACCGCCTTTCATAGTTTCCGTAATCTCTGTAAGACCTGTAAAGGCTGGTTCCAAAAGACACGGGATAGTCAAGGAAATATGGATCTCTGAAAGCCAGTTCGTAGAAGGTGCTTCTGGCGCCAAGCTCACCGCGCAATTTTATGAGCTGGCCTTTTCCAAAGAGGTTGCCCTGCGTAATGTCAACCATCGCCACAAGTTTATCAACAGAGCTGTAACCTCCGCCGATGCTCAGGAATCCGGTGTTTTTCTCTTTTACCTTTACGTCAAGATCTACGCTCTTGTCTTCCTGCTTTGGTTTTTGGGCCATGTCAACAGTTTCGAAAAACTGAAGGTTTTTCAGCCTTTCTTCACTTCTCTTTATCTTTGAGGCTGAATATGTTTCGCCCTCGTCAACCCTTACCTCTCTCCGTATAACCTTGTCTCTGGTTTTAGTGTTGCCCGAAATCTCGACTCGTCCCATCCTGTATTTGTCGCCTTCTTCAATCCTGTAGATAACTTTTGTTTCGCGGGTCTCATCGTTAGGAACAAGATCAGGTGTTATGGACGAAAGGGCATAGCCATTGTCCGCGTATTTATCAGAAAGCGCCGCAACATCTGCTGTCATCTTCTTTTTGTTAAAGATTGTTTTCGGGGCCAGCTTGATCAACTGACTAAGCTCGTCTTTCGAAAAAGCTTTGTTGCCGGCAATATCAACGGACGACACTTTAAACTGCTGACCTTCAGATACCGTAAAAGTGATTCGCATGCCTCTTTTGTCTTCATCAAGCTCCACTTTTGGTTCGGCCACCGCAGCCTTTATGTATCCATTGTTGAAATAAAGCTCTTTAATTCTTATTACATCTAACGCCAACTCCTCTTTCTTTAAATAACCGCCCCAGAATTTAAACAGGCCGCGCTCTTCTGTTTTTATGGTTTTTTTGATCTTTCTTTCGGACATGGCGCTATTTCCGATTATAGAAATGTTTCTGATCTTGACCTGTTTGTTCTCTTCAATTTGATAGGTTACGACAACCTCGCCATCTTTTGCCTTGCTTACTAAAGGAACTACGGTTGCAAGATAATAACCCTCATCCTCGTAATAAGTCCTAAGTTTTGCGGCATTGTCGTTTATCAGGTTTATGTCTGCTATCGCTCCGACTGTTAAAGTAATCTTCTCCATCAACTGGTCGTTGTCGTATTTTTTATTGCCTTGCAACTCGATTTTAACTATGGTGGGTTTTTCGGCCACAACATAAACTATTTTTATTCCGCCTTCAAAGGGCTCTATGTCAACCTTTACATTGTCAAAATAGCCCATTTTGTAGATTGTTTTTATGTCTTCGGTTGTCTTGTCCTGCGAGAGAGGGGTGCTGATTTTCTGGGAAACCCGTGCCCTTATTGCGCCTTCTTCTATGCGCTTAAGCCCCTTCACCTCTATTGCGGTTACAATAGGCTGTTCCTCAGCAAAGACCTGAGATGTCGAAACAAGCAAAAAGGCTAAAAGAATAAAGGTTGTCACTATCTTCCGCTTCATATCCCCTCCTACTAATTTAAACAGGCAGAAATTATAACTAAATTATCCAAATAAGATTTGACGAATAGTATAACACAAATTCTTGCTGACAAGGTACAAAATTTGCATTTTTTTTTTTTGCAAAAGCATATTAACCTTGACAACATTATTGCAATCTGGTTTAATTAGTAACGCTTTGATGAACTAATTTTTTGAAGTATTTAATTTTCTGTTAAGAAATTGCGTTATGAGGGGGTGATTGTTTAGTAAAGTATTGAGGTGGGGGAAGTTCAGATGTTGTTTAATAATAAAAATAGGAGGCTTAAATGAGAAAGTTGCATAAGAGACTGGCTTTAGGAAGCGAAAAAGGCTTTACCCTTATCGAAATGGCGATCGTGCTTGTTATTATCGGCATAATCTTGGGCGCGATTATGAAGGGCAAAGATGTTATGAGAAGCGCTCAGACCAAGCAGTTGTATCAGGGTTTTATAGGCAAATGGGTGTCAATGGCCGATACCTATTACGACAAGACTGGTTCTAATTTGGGCGATGGAGCTTCAAATGGTGGCGGTGGTACTGGGTCCACGGTTGTGGATGGCCTTATGGATGGAATTGACGCTTCAACTACTGATACTTTAAGAAAAGCAATCCGTGATGTCTTAATCCGTGCTGGAATAAATCCATGCGAAATCATAAAAAGCGGCAATATCGAAGACCGTGCTGTTTGTGAGGTAACCGGAGTTAACATTGGACAAGGTATTGTTGATAGTGAGGTTTATGGTAAAGTTAAGAATATCAACGCCTACCTTTATTATTATTTATTAAAAGAATCAGCTACAGCTAATCATAAGAGGAATCTTGTTGTATTTAGAAATGTTCCGATTGACATTGCTCAAGCTTTAGATACAATGATTGATGGAATTGCTGACGGTCAGGCGGGTCGTTTTTTAAATCTGGCTGTGTGCGCAACTGCAGCTGATGCAGATACTGCAGGTCCAGGAGCACCTACTAATGGAGCAGATTTGACTACTGCGCTTAAGCCATGGAATGATGGTATGGCAGCGGGCACGAATACCTATAAATGTGTGGTTGGATACGTGCTAGAACACTAAAATAGCGACAGCGATTATTTAGTTTTCAAATACAAAGGAGAGGAGGGCATTTGCCCTCCTCTCCTTTGTTTGTTTTAGAAGACAAATCAACGCAAAGCCTTAACTTTTTTGCACGCATCACTATTACCAAGAGAACAGCCTTTATTGAAAGCTTCAAGAGCATTTTGGTTTAAGCCTTCCGCAAGAAATAGTGTGCCTTTATTTAAATAAGCTGTCCCGTAAAATGGATCGGAAATTATAGCTTTATCAAAAAACTGGTGAGCTTCACTATATTTTTTTTGTTTAAAACGGATAAACCCCATACCGTTAAGCGCAAGGGCAGACATAGGGTTTAGCTTAAGCGCCGAAAGATAGGATTCTTCTGCTTCGTCGTAAGAATCTCTTGATGTTGCAACAAGTCCTAGTCCTATATAACTCTTAAAATATTTTGGATTTAACTGCAATGATTTTTTATAATTTTTTTCAGCCTTATCGAATTCGCCCATCATTAGGAAGGCTTCTGCCTTGCTGTGATACGGCAAATTATTTGCAGGATACAATTCTATAGCCTTGTCGAAATTTATTAGTGCTGTTTCAGGCTGGAATGAGCGCAGGTAGGCATTCCCCAGATTGTTGAAGGTGCGGTGTCTTTTCGGGCTTTTGATAGTCGCATCTTCCCAAAGCGCTATATCGCTTGTCCATACAGCATTTCTTACATATGAGGAGCCGGCAAGCACAGAAATTAAAAGAATCGCACCTAGAAAACGGCTTCTACCATCAACGGGTAGCTTATCACTGATTTTTATCAAGCCAACAGATAAGGCTGTAAAAAATCCGAATGAAGGCAGATAAACCCTATATTCGTTCATAATTGTTGGAAGCGGTATTATTGTTGATTCGACGGAGATTGTTATAAAAAACCAGATTATGCCGAATCCCGCAAGTTTTTTCATAAAATCACGCTTTGTTAATAATTTTAATCCAGCCGAAAAAATTAATATAAGTACAAAGAGTGAACCGACATTCATAGCTGTCCAGAAATGCTTAATTAGTCTGACATCATGGTCTATGCATTGATTGATAGGTAATAGCAACAACTTTATATAATCTATAATTACACCAAACTGCGTAAAGAAATAATGAAACCTATCTATTTTTGCGTATCCGACATCTACTGAAACAATTCCGGTAAGAATTTCGGTTGTCGGTCTTTCGGTGCCGAGATGAGAAAGCGGTATTATTAGTAATGTTGAAAGAATAGGCAAGAGAAATAAGATACGGTTTTTAAACCCTCCGCTAAAGAATATCAACTCAAAGAGCGTTATAATTAAAGGGGCGGTAAACATTATTTCTTTTGTCCTCATGCCTGCAATGCAGGAGATTACACATAGCAAGTAAAAGCCAATTTTTTTTGTGCTTGCCTGTGATAATCTTGAATATATATAAGCAGCAAACGAAAGCAGGTAAAAAAAAGTGGCAAGAGAAGCGAGTCGTTGGAAAATGTATGTAATCGCTTCAGTCTGTATTGGGTGGGCAACGAATATAATAGATGTAAGAGTTGCGATTCTATAAGGCATTTCTGCGTTGTCAATAGGTTGTGCTTTAGGAGTTTTAAAGCTTAGCAGTATAATCGCATAAACGAGCAGGGCGTTTATTAGGTGTACAAAAACATTAAAAATGTGATAGCCAAAGACATCGTAGCCATGAATTTTGTAATTCAAAGCAAAAGTTAGATACCCGATATATCTATGTTTAAGTGCATCGTAATATGTAAGATCTTTTGCAGCAGAAGGGGTAGCAAAAAAACTCAGGTTTTTAATTATTGGATTATTTGCAATAAACTCTCTCTCATCCCACTGAAAAGGCGCATCAAAAGTCTCAGAATAAACAAACAAGCCTACAAGTGCAATTACAATCATATGAATAGCAGGCTTGCTCCAAAATGGTGAAGCAGTTACATTTGCAATGTTCTTCTTCATTGGTTCAGCCTGGATTATAGTTTTTTTGAATGATAGAGCGCAATTGACCGTTACATTAGCCAGGGCAAACGCACTATGTCGTTCCCTGAAGGTTAAGAATTTCAGATCTGTAATTGTCATCGTAGCCAGCCCTTAACCTTTTGTTTTTAACTCCAAGCTTGCAAGATTTGTTTTG
>PEAD01000039.1 GCA_002753335.1 Nitrospirae bacterium MYbin3 | reverse complement strand
AGGCGCTGGTGCTGGCCCACCCGGTCCCATTGCCGCTCCGGGGGTTGGCGCTGGCCCTCTCGGGCCCATTGCTGCTCCGGGTGCTGGTGCTGGTCCGCTTGGGCCTGATGGTTTAGGCGCATCTGCTTTTGCTACTTCCTTAGGTTTATCTCCGGGTTTGCCGGCTTCGGGTGTTTTTGCCGCATCTTTTTGAGTTGTCGGCCCTTCTGTCTTTTGTTTAGGCCTTTCCTTTAAGGTCATGTCGGTTTCGAGATTTTTTAGCCCCTGCGGAGGAACCGTTTGCTTTGGCGCCGGCGGCCTGTTTTCTGGAATCGACGTAGCAGTTCCGGGAGTTAGCATTACAATTTGATCAGGATACTTCGGATTGTGCGTCGCAACTAGACCGTCTTTTACCACAATGCTGGTTATGTTTATTCCCTGAACCACCGTCTGCATAGTAAAGAAGTCTGTGCCTCTAACACCTGCAACCGCGTTGGGTGTATGTACTTCAAAAGCTGAAGCCTTGGGGGAGAGAGAGAGCTTTTTAATGATATCCTTATTTACAATTGCCTGCACTTTGCCTCTCGGCATTTTGATAACAGCCTTGTTCTTTCCTTCATGCGGAACATAATCCTCTATATCTATTCTGCTGCTCGGAGCAACCTTCACCACATTGCCGTCGTCAAAGGTGATTTCAGCCTTGCCATCGCTCTTTGTCCTTATAACATCCTTTACAAAAATAGCATCGTCCAAGTTTGCAATAATAGCAGGAAGCTGGCCGCCGCGCAAGATGTCAACCTTGCCTTCAACATTGGTTATCTTGCCTATCTGCTCAGCACTCCAAGCATCGTGGGGCAATACAGCAAGACAGACTGCGAGAAGCGCTATGCTTAAAAACATGCGCATCGCAAAAAAAGATCTCTTATGTCCGTATTTTCTCATTGGGCTTTCCTCCTGATATCTCGGTCTCTCATAATTTCATCCTATTCCTTTGAACACAAATAGTCAAGGTACTTTTCACATCTTGAATTCGTATTTAAACCACAGAGGTCACAGAGTAATTGATAGGTTTAAAAAAATAAACCATAAAATCCCCCTCGCAACTCTGTGTCCTCATTAATATTTGTTTTGCTTTTTGCTTGTTTTTAAAGCAGTTGCGCTCACAGAGAAAAACTCCGTGCACTCTGTGGTTTTCCTTTGTATTCCGACGCATATCACTAAAACCTGTATTCAAAGCCGATGGTGTAAGTGTGCTTAAGGCTTTCGTAAATCTCGATGTTTGAATAGGAATAGGTTCGTGCATACTGAATATTCAGGTTAATGTTTTTGAAGACTTCCCAGAGAATGCTTGCTGAACTGTTGTACTGCCTGTCTTTCCTCTGAATATTGCCTTCGTTGTTCGCGCCAATAGGCAAATTGGTATTTTTGTTTCTGTACTTCTGGGAGGTAATATCCTGAGAAAGAGTCAAATCTATTTTCTCTTTTAAAGGGATTAATGCGGTTATGCCGATCTTGTCCGACTTAGACATCCAGTTCACACCCTTCAAATTATCCTTGGTAAATTCATACTTCACATTAACCATGCCCTTGCCGCCCGCAAAAGGCTTTAAATAGCCCGCTGACCAATTCAGCGAATGACCGCTTCTGTCTTCATCCGAATCCGGCGGTTCTGCAGCGGTGGTGTTTCTTCTAAAAAGTTCTTTATGGGTATATCCGGCCGAAAGCTGTCCGAGATGTCCGGGCAGAAACATAAAATTTAATGATGGTTTTATGGAATAGGTTTCCTGATACGGGCTTATCGCTTTAACCTCTCCGTCAGGGGCATCTAAAATTGTAGTTGTTCTGCCAAGCCAGGAATGGCTGTAGCTAAGCGGTACGGTAAGTCCGCCGAAGCTGAAGTTGTATCCTGGAATAAAAGAAATGGTGTTTGACACTGTATTGCTTGCGTGAAAATGGTTGTAGTAAGTGCTGTTTAAATTATACTGAACATTGTAAAACATTGGGCCAGAAGGCATAGAGTTATAGCTTGCGCTAAAAGAACTTACAAGACCGTAGTCCTGTTTTTTAGGTGTTATATTGTTAGATGGCCCGTGTAAAGGTGTTCCGATAACATTGTCATCGTATTGATATGAGGCCCCAATTGTAAACTTGAATGGTTTGTACGCCTTGAGCGCAGCTTCAATATTTTTTTCATATTCCTTTGCAAATTTTGCGATGTCTGTGTTCGGGTCCGCTGATATAACAGCCTTAAGCGCTCTATTCGCATCAGCAAGCTTATTCGCTTTTGTATAAGCCAATGCTATCTGAAACTCCGCAACCTGAGCTAATCCTTTATCCATATTTTTGGCATTTGTAAAGGCTTCTATCGCTTCTTTGGTTTTGTCTTCTTTCATAAAAACAAGCCCCTTCAAAAATGCGACGGTGGGCGGCTTAATTTTTGCTTCTTCAGCTTTGGCTATCCACTCTTTTGCCTCTTTCAGTTCATTTTGGTTCATCAACACTTCTATAAGTTCTATGTATGCATCAGGCACAGGCGGCGTAAGCGTAACAGCCTCTTTGTAGTATCTGACAGCCTCACTGAATCTGCCCGACTGCTTGTATGAAAGTCCGAGAAAAAAAGCGGGCGCCGAAGAATTAGGGTAGAGCTGCCGCGCCTTTAAAAACATATCTAGCGCCTCTTCATAGTTTTCTGCCCGGTACTCAGCAATGCCGCGCTCTAGAATATTTTCCTCAGCGATAGCAAAAGATGGTAAAAGTACAGAAACAACAAAAATGAAAACAAATATCAATAAGGCCTTGCATATTTTCACCGGCAACCCTCCCATAATATAATTATCGATACTATATATAGACTTAAATTGTAATATCTTTAAGTATTTTTTTACAACTTCTTGAAAAAGAACGGGGGCATCTGATACTATTATCGATGCCTGAGGATAGTGAAAAGGCGAGCCTTTTGCTCAGGATACTCGCGAAAGCTGTTGACTTAGTAATTATTGCAGCGGCGGTCAGTATTGTCCACCAGACAGGTTACCTTGCCGGAATCATTTATCTGCTTATAAGCGACGGCCTCTTCGACGGAAGAAGTTTGGGCAAAAAAATTATGCGGCTTAAGGTTGTTTCGGTAAAAGACGGACGGGCTGGAGATTTCAGGGATTCAATTCTCAGAAACTCGATAGT
The DNA here is from genome assembly GCA_002753335.1 of Nitrospirae bacterium MYbin3. Classification (GTDB taxonomy): domain Bacteria; phylum Nitrospirota; class Thermodesulfovibrionia; order Thermodesulfovibrionales; family Dissulfurispiraceae; genus MYbin3. The sequence continues at coordinate 14,415 of PEAD01000039.1, read as the reverse complement.
TGCTTCTGCTTTGCTGGTCTATGCCATACCTTTTTTTGGGTGGATTTTAGCGCTGGGCATCGTTGTTTTCGAATTTCTGTTAATGTTGGGCAATAGTCAAGGCATGCGGCTCGGCGACGACCTTGCAGCCACAAAAGTTGTAAATGCATAACCAAAACAGAGCAATCAGGAGGAAGCATTGTTTATAGATAAATTTTTAGGAATGTTTTCAAACGATCTGGCCATAGACTTAGGAACCGCTAACACTCTGGTCTATGTCCACGGCAAAGGCATTATCTGTGACGAGCCTTCGGTCGTAGTCATACGCAGAGACAACAAAAGACCCGTTGCGGTCGGCCTAGAAGCAAAAGAGATGCTTGGCAAGACGCCTTCAAATATAGTAGCTATCCGGCCGATGAAAGACGGCGTTATCGCTGACTTTGACGCTACGGAAGAGATGCTGAAATATTTTATCACCAAGGCCCACAACAGAAAAAGCTTTGTCTCCCCCCGCGTTATAATTGGCGTTCCGTCCGGAATCACTCAGGTGGAGCAGCGGGCCGTAAAAGACGCAGCGCATGCATCCGGCGCAAGAGAGGTTTACCTCATTGAAGAACCTATGGCCGCCGCAGTGGGCGTGGGCTTGCCTGTAGGCGAACCAACCGGAAACATGATTGTTGATATAGGCGGTGGAACAACAGATGTTGCGGTAATTTCGCTAGATGGCATAGTTTACAGCAAGGCTGTAAGGGTAGGCGGAGACAAGATGGACGAAGCGATAATGGCCTACATCAAACGAAAATATAATTTGATGATAGGCGAACGAACTTCGGAACAGATAAAAATCCAGCTGGGCTCTGCTTACAAGACCAACAAAAGCGAGCCGACCGAAATAAAAGGGCGCGACTTGATTTCGGGAATACCTAAAGCAATAACTGTTTCTGAAGATGAGATCCGCGAAGCGCTTCAGGAAAGCATCGAAGTTATATTAGACACCATAAAGGTGACTCTCGAAAACACACCGCCCGAACTTGCCGCAGATATTGTGGACAAAGGCATCGTGCTTGCCGGCGGCGGCGCGATGCTTAAAGGTCTGGACATTCTTATCCGTGAACATACCGGAGTTCCTGTGATCGTGCCTGATGATCCTCTCACCGCGGTTGTAAGAGGATGCGGAAAGATGCTTGACAAGCTTGAGCTGCTCAGGAAGGTTGCTATCACCACCAATTAGTTAATGTCTAAAGGGAAAAAAAGAGCTGCACTATTCCTAGGTCTTATACTGTTTGCGCTCACCCTCATGACTCTGCAACACGGCAACACCTCAAACCCTTTTAGCGCAGTTATCACATACCCTTTTAATATTTTAAACAAAACCATATTCGACATAGGAGCTTCAGCAAAAAATGCCTGGAACTGCGTTGATGAAAACAATATGCTTAAAAGCGAACAGGCAAAAATGCTTGCAGAAAAGCAGCATTACACAGAAATGGTTCGGGAGAATGAAAGGCTTAAAGAAGTTCTTGCGCTTAGGTCGCAGGAGCATTCTTTTGTGGCTGCGGCCAAGGTTGTATCTAAGGGATATGACAGGCTTCTGAATCTGGTAATCATCGATAAAGGGCACAAAGACGGGGTGGGAAAAGGTATGGCAGCCATTACCCCAAAAGGGCTCGCCGGAAAGGTTTACTCAGCAAAAGAGGGCTATTCCGAGATTCTTTTGCTTAAAGATGCAAACTTTTCGGCAGCGGTCAGGCTTCAAAACAGCAGGGCAGAGGGAATCATTTCGGGCACAGGCTACAGCCTATGCACACTCAGATACATTCCGCCCGAAGAAAATGTGGAAGTGGGTGAGGTTGTTGTAACATCAGGCCTCGACGGGGTATTCCCTCCCGGATTGCTGGTCGGTGTTGTTGGAAGCGTAAAAAAAGAGGGGGTGGAGTTTTTCCAGCAGATAGATGTGCTGCCCTTTCAGTCAGCAGCAAAACTTGAAGAAGTGGTAATACTAAAAAATGCGGTAATCCGAAAATGATCGCTTTAAAATGGTGTTTGCTTGCTGTGGGCGCTTTTTTTATCCATACGCAGTTTTCTTCTTTTTCTGCCTTGTTTAACCCCACCGTTATACTGGTCTATTATTTCGGGGTAGAGAGTCTAAGCAGAATATCTTCCAAAAAATTTTTCCCTGTTGGAATAGAACTTGAAAGCGCCGGATTCGGAGCATTGATCGGATTTTTTGAGGATGCACTGACAGGCAGCCTGATAGGCCCGTCGCTTATCAGTAAAGGCCTGATAGGCTTTGCAACACCTTTTATTTATACCGAAATTGTGTTCCGCTGGACACCCGCATGGGCCGCAGCGCTCTTGGCCTTATTTACATTTTTTGATAGCTGGGCAGTGGCTGGAGCCAGAAGCATGTTTGGGGAAACCATAATAAACAATGCCCAGATCTTGAAGGTCGTAGTCTTCCAGTGCCTTGTCAGTCTTCCCTTTGCTTTAATAATTAAACCCTTGTCCTCTCGCTCCGAATGATAACGAGAATTAAAATAGGCTCGCTAATTATAGCGGCGGTTATAGCGCTTTTTGTCTTCAGGCTTGGGTATCTTCAGATACTGCATAGAGAGCAGTACCAGAAATTATCAGAAAACAACAGGCTCCGGATAATCAAAAGCCCTGCGCCCCGCGGCATAATTTATGACAGAAACGGCGTGCCGCTGGTAAAAAACATACCAACTTTCAGTGTTTCGATAGTTCCGGAAAACCTGAAAAATCTGGATCGCAATGCCTTGGCCGGACTGCTTGAAATGCCGGCGCAGGAGATTGAGGAAAAGCTCAACAAAAAAGACAACAGTCCGTTTGTGCCTATCAAACTCAAGCTGGGCCTGAATTTCAACGATATAGCCCGCATCGAAGCTATGCGCTCCGATTTCCCGGGGCTTTTTGTCGAAACAGAAGTGGGTAGGGAATATCTCTTCGGCAAAAGCGGGAGCCATGTCATCGGTTATTTGGGAAAGATTACTCAGGCACAGCTTACCAGACCGGACCTAAAACACTTTCCTCCCGACGCGCTTATAGGGCAATGGGGGGCAGAGGCATTGCATGATGAAAGGCTTCGCGGAACTCCCGGAGAAAGGATTGTAGAAATAGACGCTTTGGGCCGAGAGTTAAGGCTTATACAGCAAAAGCAGGCGATAAAAGGCGGCGACATTCATTTGAGCATTGATATAAACATCCATAAAGCGATCGAGAATGCGTTTGGAGAAAAAGCTGGAGCTTTGGTCGCAATTAAACCGGCTTCGGGAGAGATACTCGCTCTAGAAAGCCTGCCCTCTTTTGATCCAAATGTTTTTGTTATGGGCGTCGCACCCCAAGACTGGAAGGCGCTGACCGAGAACAAAAAAAAACCGCTTCTGAACAGGGCGCTGCAAAGCCAATACCCGCCGGGATCTACATTCAAGATAGTAACAGCAATCACGGCTTTGGAAGAGGAGGCAGTAAAACCTGATATGAAGTTCACCTGCACCGGAGGGCTCGGCTTTGGGAAATGGACCTTCGGATGCTGGAAAAAAGGGGGGCACGGCAGCGTTGACTTTCATCGCGGCATAGTTGAATCCTGCGATGTCTATTTCTACGAAGTTGGCAAAAGACTCGGCATGGATAAAATTTATAAGTATGCTGTCGCCTTGGGTCTCGGCAAAGAAACAGGTGTGGAGCTTCCTCCTGTTAAAGAAAGCAAGGGCTTAGTCCCTAACCCTCAGTGGAAGCGGGAAAAGAAAAAACTTTCGTGGTTTTTAGGAGATACCTTCATCTCTGCCATCGGCCAGGGTTTTGTATCTACAACACCAATACAGATGGCGAGCGTTATGGCTGCGGTTGCAAATAACGGCAGCGTATGCAAGCCTACCCTGATAAAAGGAGGCAGCCTGCCGAAAGATGCTGTAAAATTAAAGCCTGAGACGATAAAGATGATCAAAGATGCACTTCAGGGCGTTGTTAATGAACCGAACGGCACCGCAAAGGGAGCAAAGTCAGCTATTGTATTGACCGGCGGAAAAACAGGCACAGCACAGGTTGTCAGCAAGCGAAAGGGGCTTGGGGGTGAACGCTTTATGGACCACGCCTGGTTTGTGGCGTTTGCTCCTGTAGAAAATCCCGAAATTGCGGTCGCGGTATTTGTTGAGCACGGCGGCGGCGGCGGCGCTGTGGCCGCGCCGATAGCGAAGAAGGCCATAGAGGCATATTTCAAAAAAGAAGATACAAAAAAAGAACAGGAAAATCGTCCTAATGATAGCGATTGATAGACGGCTTACAAAAAATTTTGACTGGCTAACTTTTGCGATAATAATTGCGCTGGCCCTTATCGGCATATCCACTATTTACAGCGCTACAAGGCCTCCTGCAGGCGTTGGGGAGCATTCAGATTTTTACCTGAAACAAATTTTATGGCTTACTATCAGCATTGCCGCGCTTTTTGTGGTGGTCTTTTTTGATTACCGCTGGTTTTACAAGTTTGCATATCCCTTGTATGGCATAGGGTTGATGCTTTTAACGATAGTGCTATTTGCCGGCAGAACTAGCCTTGGCGCCAGAAGATGGCTAAATATAGGCCCTCTGTCTTTTCAGCCCTCCGAATTTTTCAGGATGATGTTCATCATCGCCTTTTCTGCATATCTCGTAAATCGCGGGGAGGAGCTTAAAGGCAGATTACCTGCATCCGCCATCTTTGTTTTTGCGCTTTTCCCGATGATCCTTGTTATAAAGCAGCCGGATCTGGGCACCGCAATTCTGCTGTCAGCACTGTTCGTCAGCCTGTCTTTAGCAAAAGGCATAAGCCGGAGAATAATGACAGCCATCCTCGTTATCGGACTTGTTTCGATACCTTTTTTCGGAAACATCGCTTGGGATGGACTGAAAGATTATCAGAAAAACAGGCTTATCGCTTTTATAGATCCTGAGGTTGACCCTGCAGGGATAGGTTATCATATTGCCCAGTCAAAGATATCGATAGGGTCCGGCGGATTGACAGGAAAAGGCTATCTTAAAGGCACTCAGGGGCCGCTCAGATTTCTGCCCGAAAAACATACCGATTTTATTTTCGCTGTGTTTGCCGAAGAATGGGGATTTAGCGGAAGCATCTTCCTTGTGGGAATTTACCTGACATTATTTCTTCGCGGGATTGATACCGCAATGAAGGCAAAAGATGAATACGGGAGGCTTTTAGCAACAGGTGTGACATCAATGTTTTTCGTATATTTCACCGTGAATATCGGAATGACGCTAGGCATGACGCCGGTTGTCGGCGTACCGCTGCCGTTTATGAGCTATGGCGGCACATCTCTTTTGAGCAATTTCATCGCCGCAGGAATTCTTATAAGTGTGAGAACGAGACGATTCGAGCTGTTTTATCCTTAGAGTATGTTAAAATGTTCCTTCATATGCTTTAAAAATAAACTTCGGAGGTTCCTATGAAAATAATAGAAGGCGAGCTTCAGGCAAAAGGTCTCAAGTTCGGTATAGTTGTAAGCAGGTTCAACGACTTTATAACATCGAGGCTGTTAGAAGGCTCGCTTGATGCCCTTGTAAGACACGGCGCGGATGAAAAAGATATTCAGGTGGTAAAAGTTCCGGGTGCGTTCGAAATCCCCCTTGCTGCAAAGAAACTGGCTTCAAAGGGCAAACTTGATGCTGTGATATGCCTCGGCACGGTGATTAGGGGGGCCACTCCTCATTTCGATTATGTTGCTGGAGAGGTTTCTAAAGGTGTTGCCTCGGCATCGCTTGATACCGGAGTTCCGATAGCATTCGGTGTTATAACATCAGACACGATCGAGCAGGCTGTCGAACGCGCAGGCACAAAGGCAGGCAACAAGGGCTGGGATGCGGCTATTACGGCCATAGAGATGGCCCAAGTTATAAAACAGCTTTAGCGTTAGGCTGAATGAAACGCAGGAAGTCCCGGGAGTATGCCCTCCAGTTTTTATACAGAATCGACTTTTTAGACGATACTTCCAATAATGCGGTCTCGGACGCGCAAATAAATAACGATATGTACGCTGCTGTTAACACTTTCTGGCACGAAACAGGCGAGAAAGACCCGCACATTAAATCCTTTGCCGAAGACATAATAAAAGGCACTATTAAACATCTTGGGGATTTAGATAAACTCATTCAGGAAGTTGCTGAACATTGGAAACTCTCACGAATCGCATCGGTTGACCGCAACATACTGCGCGCGGCTGTTTATGAGCTCTTGCACAGAAAAGATATTCCATCTGCAGTAACCATAAACGAAGCCCTCGAAATTGCAAAAAAATATTCCACGGCCGAATCCGCCTCTTTCATTAACGGGATACTCGATAAGATATCCAAGGAGCATTGTGCCGGAAATTAAAGACGCTCCGGAGTTGGTAATCTGCGACAGCCCCGTTGCCAGAAATGCGCACAAAGAATTATATCGGTTCAGCGAGGATGCCTATCTTTTGGCAGATACTGCTAACAGCCTTTTTTCGAGGGTTGCGGCGGTTGTTGAGGATTTAAACAGTTCGCTTCAAGCGAGATTGTTTAAGATTCATCTGTCGCTTGCATGGGAAAATCTTTTGAAGATATCTCTTTGGCGTGAAGCAACCCCTTCGGCTTCAGATTCGTTTGTTGTTTTGTCAAAAGCAGGAGTGGGCAGGCAGGAGTTCGAGCCTTTTAAAGCTGCATCTATCAACGACCTTTTCCCATGGCTTTACTACGCTAAACGATTCGATGTATTAAGAAAAATATGCCATGCCGCAAAAAAACAGACCGAAAGCCGCATCAAAAATCATCCGCTGCGGGTTGACTGCCACCTTGTTGCTGAAGACGCTAACCGCATAGTGGCTAGCAGTTTATGACGCACCTGTTAGCCTCCGTGTGAGGCGATCTTCTCGGCAAGTTCAATACTGTTAGCTATGCAATCATTTACAGCAACCCCGCGGTATGCATTGCCTGTTAAATAAAATCCTTTGTGTTTTTCTGCAGCGGCATCAAGCCTTGCGAGGCGCTCGTGGTGTCCCAAGACATACTGAGGAATAGCGCGTTCCCACCTGAATATCTGCATAAAATCAGGCTCGGCGTTCAGGCCCATAATCTGCTTTAGCTCAGAAAGCACAACCGCATAAAGTTTTTCATCATCAAGCATCGCAAGCTCAGGATACCTTGCCCCGCCGATCATAGTTCTCAACAAAACAAAGCCTTCTGGAGCGCGGTCAGGAAAGATGCTCGAGTCGTAAAGAGTGCCGAGAATTTTTCTTTTTTCTCTACCCGGAACAAGATACCCGAAACAGTTAAGGTCAAGCCCTTGCAGCTTTTCTTTTTTGAAACCGAGGCAGGCTACAGACAATGGCGGATAAGGAATTTCTTTTAGTACCCTGTTTATTTCTTTATCCATGTCCCGGATCATTTCTGCGGTATCGATTGCAGGAGAAGCTATAACAGCAATATCAGATTCGTATCTGCTGCCATCTTCACAAAAAACAGAATAGCCAGCGCCGGTTTTTTCTATTCCTTTAACTTTCTTGCCGGTTAGAACCCTGCCTCCGAGCGATTTTCGTATCGAATCTATCAGGCTGTACATCCCGCCCGGAAAAGAGTGCAGCACCCCGCCGGGGCCGGCCTCAACCTTTTTGCCTGTTTTTTTCTTTTCTTTGGCCATCGCCATAAACCCTTTTATAAGGCCGCCGTATTTATGCTCTAGGTCATAAACCTTTGTAAAACAGCTCCTGATGCTGAGCTTTGAAGGATCTCCTGCATAAACTCCCGAGGCCATTGGGTCGAGAAGCTTTTCAAAAAATTCTCTACCCACGCGGCGCACAGCAAAATCTTCAAGCGTTTCGTCATCTTTCTTTTGCTGCGGTACGAAAAACTCTCCTATCATACGCAGCCTTCCGCTAAGGCTCATAAAATCTGACATGAAAAATGACGGCGGCGTTTCGGGCAGCTGTCTGAGTTTGCCCTCGCTAAAAATAAATCTTTTGCGCGAGTTGTCGTCGCTCCTGAGCGGCGAAATATTCAGCCTTGATGCCAGTTTTAATGTTCCGGACTTGTTGTCCAAAAAACCGTTTACTCCCGCTTCGCAAAGAAAGCCCTCTTTTCTCACCGTCCATATCTTGCCGCCAACCCGTTCCGCAGCCTCAAGCACCAGCAAATCGAGCTCCGGATTTTTCTGAAGAAGTTCGTATGCGAGGCTGAGCCCCGAAACTCCTCCACCCACGATAGTTATTTTCATAGCCAGCTTAACTCCTTTGTTTTTGTGATGACAATATCTGCGAGAGCGCTTATAAATTTAGGCGAAACATTAAGCGATTCTGTTCTTTTAAGGTTTATGCCGAGCCCTTTTGCCATGTCTTTGTACAGGATATCTATTTCATAGAGCGTTTCTATATGGTCCGACACAAAGCTTATCGGAACCACAAGTAAATTTTTTATATTTTCCCCTGCAAGGATCTCGAGCATTTTTTCTGTTGAAGGCTCAAGCCATTTTACAGGCCCTGTTTTGCTCTGAAAAGATAACCGCCAATCCATGTCCAGTTTTTTTGCAATCGCATCTATCGTCCCTCTTATCTCTTTTTCGTAGGGATCGCCCTCGTCAATGAACTTCTGCGGCAGGCTGTGGGCGCTAAAGAGAACAACAGGTTTTTCAGCAAATCCTTTAATCCCTTCTTCGATCTTTTCGACAAGCGCATCGATATATACGGAATGGTCAAACCATGAGATTATACAGGAATATTCCATCCCCTGTTCTTTCACTGCCTTTTCGAACATCTTGACTGTTGAACCTGTAGTTGCAACGGAATACTGCGGATAGAGGCTTACGGCAAGAACTTTTGTCACGCCGTCTTTCCTCATCTCGGCTAAAGTGTCTGGGATAAACGGATGCCAGTATCTCATGCCTAGATAAATCTTGATGTTAAGCGCCTTTTCGAGCGCCTTTGCCTGAGCCGAGGTTATTTCCGGAAGCGGGGATTTGCCGCCAATAAGGCTGTAAAGTTCGATCGTTTTTTTTAAGCGAAGACTGATAATTATGGATGCAATAGGTTTTTGAAGAAAGGCCGGGCCGAGCCTTATTATATCCCTATCTGCAAAGAGGTTCTGCAAAAAAGGCTTTACTGCATCAAGCGAATCCGGGCCGCCCATGTTCAAAAGCAATACACCAATCATAGGGTTAGAATACAGGATTTATTGACGAGATGACAAACAAAACGCACGATATATTGTTAAATAGGTAAGGTCACGGCTCTTACCTTATCCTGTTTACGCGGACTGCTCTTTTATTTTTCTCATCAGCCGTTCGTATTTTTCAACACCAACGCATTCCTTTGCGGCCGGGCACCAAGAAATGCAGGAGGGTGCCATATCCCTTGTAATGGTCTTGCCGCAGCCCTTGCAATTCATATCAGGCTCATCAGACCAGATCTCGTTCTTGTGCGTGCAGAAAGCGCATACGAGTTCGTCAGGATACGGGTTTGTTATTTCTTTGCTTCCGGGGCAGCTTTCTTTCATGATTTTATCTTATCAAAAACCTGGGCGCTCCGCTATGATGCAAATCATAAATTTATGAGCCCCATCTGGTAAAAAGATTATGTTCTACGCCGATGCTATCAAGTATTTTGCCAATGATAAAATCGACGATGTCGTCAATCACTTTAGGCTTTTGATAAAACGCAGGCACCGGCGGAACGATCCGGACGCCAAACTTTGCAAGCTTCAGCATGTTTTCGAGATGTATTGCGCTGAACGGGGTTTCGCGGGGTGAAATAAGCAGTGCGCGGCCTTCCTTAATCGTAACATCTGCAGCACGCTCTATCAGATTATTTGAATAACCATTTGCTATTCCCGAAAGCGTCTTCATCGAGCAGGGAACCACCAGCATCCCGTCTGTTTTGAATGAGCCGCTTGCAGGAGGAGATGTCATGTCTGAGTCTTCATGAAAAAAAAGCTTGTCTGAGGCAAAATGATTTCTTACCACAGATTCGGTATTGGCGGCCCAGTCGAGGCCTGTTTCGTCTTTTATTATCGGAAACGTATTTTTCGAAATTACAAGGTGGACCTCAGCGACATTCAGAAGTTCTTCAAGAAGCCTCACGCCAAATATAGACCCGCTCGCGCCGGTTATCGCAACCACAAATCGCTTCATCTGCTTATTATAGCCCAAAGCGCTTTTATGATATACTAACCGTCATGGAATGCACCTTTGAGAAAAACGCAAAGCACTGCAACTGCACATATTCCTCATGCGGAAGAAAGCATAAATGCTGCGAATGCCTGCATTACCATAGAAAAAACGGCGAGCTTCCTGCCTGCTTCTTCAATGCGGAATACGAGCGCACCTATGACCGCTCTTTAGCAAATTTCTTTAAGATGCACGGCAGATAAAGACTTCTTATTTAATCCTCGCCTCTACCGCAGCCCAATCAATATTTTTGAAAAATGATTCGATGTAGTCTGGCCGTTTAAGTCCGTACTCGATCATAAAAGCATGTTCAAAAACATCCATAATCAAAAGCGGAGTGCAGCCTGCAGGATGAGACACGTCATGCTCGCCTATCCAAAAATTGATAAGCTTGCCGTTTGCTGAGTCCTGATACAACGCCACCCAGCCTATGCCTCTCATCGTGCCGGTTGCCTTAAAGTCTTTTTCCCACACTTCATAACTTCCGAAATCTTCGGCCATTTTCTTAGCGAGCTTGCCGTCTTTGTTAATCCCGCCTTTGCCACCAAGATTTTCGAAATAAAGTTCATGCAGCCTCATGCCATTGAACTCCCAGCCCAGCCTTCTCTTTAGTTCAGCAAACTCTGGCGTTGCGGTCTTTCCGTCTTTCAGCATCTGGTCAAGTGTATCAAGAACCTTGTTCGTATTCGTAACATAGCCCTGATAAAGTGTGAAATGATTTTTCAAAAGCGTTTCGCTAAAACCTTCCATACCGATAAGTTTTGCATAATCTTTTGCCGCGTATGCCATAAAAGCCTCCTTGATTTTTTGTTCATTCTGATATTAGTAAAGATTAGCACATTAAGACCGCAAAGTAAAAAATTGCTTGGGGCAGTCCAACCACGCATACGAATATTTTAGCCCGATTCGCCCACAGATAAGGACAGAGATAAGATTGGGCTTATGGAGTGAATGCGGAGTTTGGGAAAAAGTTCTTTGCGAAGTGGAGCGTTAAACAGCCGTGAGTGTTTGAGGCCGAAGGCCGAGTTTCACGGCTGTAGCAAAACGAGCATCTAGAACTTTCCAAACGCAACCCTGAACGGAATAAGCCCAGCCTTATCGCCTTACCTTCTATTCATATTTTTGATCTACCTGCCATGAGAGCGAACCTCATTAACACTTAAAATTCGACCATCCTGAACACTCAACAGTCTGACTTGAAGCGTATCTTCGAAATTATAGTAAAACCCGTTATATCCTAAGCGACTAAAAGTAATAATATATAAGTGAGTGGCATTCAGCAACTCGCCTAATTTGACAACATCAATATTTTTGTTGCTCCGCTTGATTGGAAAATATGTTCTTCTTCAATCTTCTTTACAGTATTACGATCTATTAATTTAAAGTTCTCGTATCTAGAAAGGTTACGCAGAAAAGCATTTTCTTCACCAGTTATCAAGCTCCTTTTAATTCCTTCAGACCACGACCTATTAAGCTACGCGTCTCGCGTCAAAAAAATATTCGAGATATTTTCAACAACTACGGCTATTACCACTTTTTTGTTTTCGTTAAGAATTTCTTGTATTACTTGCAACGGATACTTCACTTCCTTCTTAGCAGACGCTTCTTTTGGAAGGATGCTCGCACATCCCATGGGAACGATCAATAATAAGGCCAATATTAAATGCAAGGATAATGCGACTCTATTTTTCATGCCGCAAAAATCTCCTCAGCCGCTACAGCCTTTGAGGCATAAAGAACGGCAGCCCTGATATCATCCTTCTTTAAAAAAGGATACGATTCCATCAGGTCTTCATAAGTTGCGCCAAATGCAAGTTTTTCTAGTATGATTTCTACGGTAAGTCTCGTGCCTTTTATAACAGGCTTGCCGAGCATAATTTTAGGGTCCATGTTAACGCGTTTCAAAAGATTTTTTTCTGTCATTTCCTAACCTCCAGAGAGAGAAATCTAAACTTGTCCTTATTTATTACTACAAAATGACCGGACAATCGGCCTATATGCTCCTTGAACAATTTCTTCAGCAAATTTATCTTTGGGGCAACCTCCTGCCCTTTAATCCTTATTAGAATTACACCGCTCGTCAATCTTCTTTGATAAAAGATCAGCTCACCGAAATCCTTGTCGTTCGTCAACAACACTCTATTTTCTGAACGCGCTGATTTTAAAATGTCTTCATCAGCCATGAAAGGATCAATAGCCGGAACCCATTTGATGTCCAGCCCCTCATTTGTCATATAGTCTACTATCTGTTTTTAGATATTGGCATCAGCCAAAAATTTCAGTTTATGCATGCTTATTCTTTCATCTTAGCTTTAACAGTCACCGACTTTCAGTGCAAAGGCAGGAGATGCAAGCAAGAGCAACGCAACAATCATAAAACCTATTAATTTCATTACGTTAATTTAAATGACAAACAGGCTTTTGTCAAGGTAAAATTCACATTTTGTCAAATTCAAAACGCAGCCCTGAACAGAATAAACCCAGTCTTAGCTCCCAATCCGCTTGCCACAAAAAAAGCAGGGAAGCCGAATCCGGCTCCCTGCTCTAATTATCAATAAGGCGCTTTAAATTTTTGCTATTTTTACAGCGCAGACCTTAAATTCCGGTATCTTGACCTGCGCGTCCAGCGCATCATTTGTAAGAACATTCGCGGCTGCTTCGTGGTAATGCATCGGAACAAACACAACTCCTTTTGGCACTTTTGTTGTAATTCTCGCCTTTATTCTTATAGTGCCGCGCCTTGAAGAAACAGCAACCTCTTCTTTTTCTTTTATATCAAGGATTCCTGCATCCTCTTTGCTAATCTCGATATAGGGCTCTCCGGCATGCTTCTCTATGGTCTTGACCCTTCTGGTCATCGAACCGGAGTGATACTGATAAAGGTTTCTGCCTGTGGTGAGAATAAATGTATATTCGTCATCCGCTATCTCTGCCGGAGGATTGAATGCTGTAGGCGTAAAATGCGCTTTGCCCTTTGGAAATCCGTCCTTATAGAGATACTGCGTGCCGGGATGGTCGTCTGAAGGGCACGGCCACTGAATGCCGCTCTTCTCAATACGGTTGTATGTTATCCCTGCAATGGCAGGCCAGAGTTTTCCGTATTCCTCTAAGATTTCCTTGGGTGAACTGTATTCCATAGGGTATCCCATTTTTTTCGAAAGCTCAGTTATGACCGCAATATCATTCCTTGCTAGCCCGGGGGGATTGACCGCTTTTCTTACCCGCTGAACCCTTCTTTCCGTATTGCTGAAAGTGCCGTCCTTTTCTGCAAAGCATGTTGCGGGCAATACCACATCAGCCATCTGGGCGGTCTCTGTCATAAATATATCCTGCACCACGAGAAGATCGAGTGCTTTCAGGGCTTTCACTGTATGGTTCATATTCGGGTCGGTTATTACCGGATTCTCTCCCATGATATACAGGGCCTTGAGTTTGCCTTCTATTGCCGCCGGGATCATCTCGGTTGACTTGAGTCCAGGCTTAGCCGACAGCGAAACACCCCATGCCTTTTCAAATTTTTCCTTTATCTCCGGAAGATCCACCTTCTGGTATCCCGGATAAACATTAGGCGCACAGCCTGCATCAGAGGCTCCCTGTACGTTGTTCTGTCCCCTGAGCGGATTAATGCCTGTGCATTCCCTGCCGATATTTCCGGTTAGAAGAGCTAGGTTGGCGATAGCATTTACATTATCCGAACCGCATGTATGCTGGGTAATCCCCATAGTGTAGAAGATGCCGGCCTTGCGCGAAGAGCCATAAAGTCTGGCAGCTTTTATGATATCGTCTTTAGGTATGCCGGTAATGCTTTCAACATATTCGGGCGTAAACAGTTCAACCGAAGCTATCCATTCTTTAAACTTGTCGGTCTTTTCGTTTATGAACTCTTTATTATTGAGTCCTTCTTTAAGTATTACATGCGCCAAACCGTTAAGGAGCGCCACATCGGTTCCGGGCTTCAGGTTCAGGAAGATCTCAGAAAACTTTGTCATCGGAACCTTCCTTGGATCCGCAACAATTATCTTAGCGCCTTTCCTATACGCCTTAATCATCCGGTTGGCTATGACAGGATGTGTTTCCTTTGTATTGGAGCCTATTATAAAAATAACCTCCATACCTTCTATCTCCTTCATGGAGTTGGTCATCGCCCCCGAACCGAGTATTGCGGCCAGACTGGCCACAGTTGGGGAGTGTCAGAGTCGGGCGCAGTGGTCCACATTATTTGTGCCGACCCCCGCGCGAATAAATTTTTG
>PEAD01000014.1 GCA_002753335.1 Nitrospirae bacterium MYbin3 | reverse complement strand
CTCTGTCCCCCTCGCCTCTCCCAGCAATGCCATCGCCTCACCGGCTACGGCGCTGCCTTGCATAACAGTATCAGGAATATCCTTGGGCCCCTGATATGTGCCGGTGACGAATACGCCTTCTCGGCTCGTCTGCACAGGCTTCAGCGGCGAGGTTTTTGCAAACAAGTAATCATTTGGCTCTATGCCGAAGATAGCCGCAAATTCCTTCGCATCCCTATGCGGCTCAAGACCTACAGACAGCACGACCATATCGAAAGTCTCATCAATGAGCTTTCCTTCTTCATCAGCATACCTCATCTGCAGGTTGCCTGTGGCCGCATCTTCACGCACAGCCGAAATCATCGCCCGCTGGTAGCGCACATTGTATTCTTTTTTTGCCCTTTCGACATATTTGTCAAAATCCTTGCCGAAGGCTCTCATTTCCATATAGAAAATTGTGGGCTCAATATTGTTGTCATGCTCTTTCGCAATTATCGCCTGCTTCGTGGCATACATGCAGCAAACCGAGGAACACCAAGGGTTTGCGTTGTGGGAATCCCTCGAACCAACGCACTGAATCCATGCCACCTTCTTTGGGTGATGGCCGTCAGAAGCCCTTTTTACTTCGCCTTTGTATGGCCCCGAGGCAGAGAGTATCCTCTCGAACTGAATTGCCGAAACCACATTCTTCCAGCGGCCGAGCCCGAATTCGCCTCTAACTTTGGCATCATACCTGTCGAGTCCGGGGCTTAATATTATCGCGCCAACATTGAGCTCTATCTCTTTCGGTTTGTCTTCATAATTGATTGCACCGGCTTTACAGACCTTTTCACAAACCCTGCATTTGCCGCTTAAGAGGTATTTGCATTTTGAGGCATCAATCGCCCTTGTATTAGGCACCGCCTGAGGGAAAAGTGAAAAAATAGCTTTGCGGTTAGTTAATCCCTGCTCAAATTCGCTCGTAACCTTTGTGGGACATTTCTCCTCGCAAACCCCGCAGCCTGTGCATTTGGCAGGATCGACATAACGGGGAGCAAGTTTGACTTTAACTTTAAAGTCTCCCGGCTGTCCCTGAACAGAAACAACCTCGGCAAGAGTGTGAATATCGACATTAAGGTGCCTTCCAACCTCAACCATCTTTGGAGATATCATGCACATCGAGCAGTCGCCGGTAGGAAAAGTCTTGTCGAGCATAACCATCGTGCCGCCAACAGACGGGTCGCGCTGAACCATGTGGACCTTAAAACCGCTGTCCGCAAGATCCAGAGCCGCCTGCATGCCTCCGATTCCGCCACCTGCTATAAGTACAGAACCTTTTTTAGTGCTGCCGTCTTTTGCGCTCATATCAGGTTAAGTTCCTTAAGAAGACTTATCGATTCTACAAAGTGCCTGTCTATCTGCAGGTCATAAGGGCTAACACCCATTGCGATTCCTATAAACTCGGTGAGAAAATAAACCGGAAGCGGGCCCGGCAGGCCGTATTTCTGAATAATCTGATTCTGATAAGCGTCAAGATTCAGCTGGCACATAGGACAGGTTGTAACAAAACAGTTTGCGCCTCTTGCAGCAGCATCCTGAATTATTTTGGACATAAGACGGAACGAAAGCTCCGAATCGTTTACGGATGCAGAGGCTCCGCAGCAGTCTGTTTTATAGCTCCAGTCAACAGGGGCGGCGCCGAGAGCAACACAAACATCCTCCATGCCCTGAGGGTTCTCAACATCGTACGGAACTTCCATATCAATAGGAAAGCGGGTCTGAAGGCATCCGTAATAACATGCAGGCTTTAGACCTTCAAGTTTCTTGGATAATTTTTCAGCAAAAAATCCTTCGCGTGATTTAGTCGCCAGCAGTTCAAGAATATTCAGAATTTTAATACTACCCTGAACCTTCTTGGTCAGTTCAGAATTTATCCTGTCTTTAAGTGCGGCGTTTTTTGCCAATATTTTTTGAGATACAAGCATGCGGCTGTAGCAGGAAGAGCAGGGGATTACTATTTCACCAAGCCCCGTAGCATCAGCTATTCCCAAATTCCGAGCAGGAAGGGCAACCGCAAGAAACTCGTCGGTCTTACTGGCCGAGGTTGCGCCGCAGCAGCTCCAGTCTTCCAGCTCCCTCAAAGAAAAGCCCATCTTCTCCATAACGATTCTGGTCTGGACATCGTATAATTTTGAAGAGGCGTCCAAAGTACATCCGGGATAATAAATGATTTCCATAAAGTTTCCTTTTTCTTTTACTTCTTGCCGGCCCTGTTAAAAAGCCTTTTTATCTCATCCATTCCTTTGATCCGTGAGAAGCCAAAATGCATGCGCTTTCTTTTCATCATCTCGATGCCAAGCTTTGCCTGCGCCATCATTTCGGCGATAACAGCACTCAGTCCGCCACGTTTCATCTCTTCACCAGAGGCCTTAATCTCGTACAACCCCATAAACTCCATCTCATTTATGCGGCCAAAATGGGACGCTGATTTCATGAAAGCGCCGTGGAAAGCGGCTATTTTGACATCAAGGGGCTGCAGGCTTTTTTCCTTGGCCATCTGCTTAAGGGTTTCGTTTATTCGTGCGGTATGGATATTATTTGGACAGCGGGTTCCGCAGGTATAGCAGGAAACACACTTCCATACAAGAAGGTTATTGGATGCCTGATCCCTGTCACCCATTACTATCATTCTTATGAGCCGGTCAGGCGTAACACCGGTATCGTCAGCTACAGGACAGCCTGCCGCACACCTTCTGCATTGGTAGCAAGCCTGCAGGTTCTGTCCGGACCTTTCGGACACCTCCTTTAAAAAGGTGGCCGTCTGTTCCTGCGTAAACTTCAATATATCTGTTGCCATCTACCCGTTCCTATTAAAAAAATTTATGGAAGCATATCATACTTTTATGGCCCGATGTCAATATCGGTCGAGCCTTTTTGCTACTTCACCAGTCCGCTATGCAGCTTTGCGGACTTAACCGTATTCTTCATAAGCATCGTGATCGTCATAGGGCCTACTCCGCCCGGCACCGGCGTTATCGCTCCGGCGATTTCTTTTGCCGCGTCAAAATCAACATCGCCCTTGAGTATCGGCACCATTTTCCCGGTCTTCTCGCTCATCTTTTCGCCAACGCGGTTAACGCCAACATCTATTACACAAGCTCCGGGTTTTATCCATTCAGGCTTCACTAGACCCGGCACTCCGGCCGCAACGATAAGAATATCTGCGCGCTTGCAATGCGCCTCCATATTCTTGGTGCCGGTATGAATAATCGTAACCGTAGAATTCGCGCCCTTGCCCTTTTGCAGCATAATGTTGGCAATCGGTTTGCCGACAATGTTCGAACGGCCAACCACAACAACCTCTGCGCCTGAGGTCTCAAACCCGGCTCGTACTATTAACTCCTGAATACCGGCCGGAGTGCATGGCAAAAACTTGGCCTCGTCTCCGCCTATCATCAAACGCCCGACATTCACAGGATGGAAGCCGTCAACATCTTTGTCCGGGTCTATTGCATTGAGAACTTTTTTCTCATCTATGTGCTTTGGAAGCGGAAGCTGTACAAGGATTCCATGAATCTTCTCATCCTTGTTGTATTTGTCTATGAGCTTGAGCAGGTCAGCCTCAGAAATCTCGGCAGACTGGTCATCCTGAATCGAATTAAAACCCAGTTCGTGGGCGGTCTTCTGCTTGCCGGTGACATAACTGACAGATGCAGGATTCTTGCCTACAAGTATTGTTACAAGCCCCGGTACAACACCGTTTTTGTCCTTCATATCTGCCACTTCTTTCTTCAGTTCCTCTCTAATCTGTGCTGCTATCTCTGTACCGCTGATAATTTTCGCTGCCATCGCTCCTCCTGTTTGTGTTGAATTATTTTATAAGTTGAAGGGTCTCTTCCCTCGTCTTCTGTTTGCTCCTGAATAAACCTCGAACCGCTGAAGTCACTGTCCTTGAGCCCGGCTTTTTTATGCCGCGCATGCTCATGCAAAGATGCTCAGCATCTATAACAACCATGCAACCTTTTGGCTTGAGGTTGTTCATGATCATGTCCGCAATCTGCGCGGTAAGCCGCTCCTGAACCTGTGGCCTTCCTGCAAAATATTCCAAGGCCTTTGGAATATCGCTTAACCCAACAATCCTTCCGTCAGGTATGTATGCTATATGCGCCTTGCCTATAAAAGGCAGAAGGTGATGCTCGCAGACCGAATAAAAAGGAATGTCC
Organism: Nitrospirae bacterium MYbin3; assembly: GCA_002753335.1. GTDB lineage: Bacteria > Nitrospirota > Thermodesulfovibrionia > Thermodesulfovibrionales > Dissulfurispiraceae > MYbin3. Next base: position 72,368 of record PEAD01000014.1, on the reverse strand, counting down.
TTCAAAAGTACCATCTCATCATGGCTCTCGCCCTCGATAGACTTTAAAAGCTCTTCTTCCGGCTCCTTGAGGCCTGCGAAAATCTCCGAATACATCTGTGCCACGCGCTTGGGCGTATCCTTAATGCCCGGCCTTGCTGTATCCTCGCCGATCCCTTCGAGTATAAGCCTTACGCCCTCTTCAATTTTCTTTTTATCCATCGCAGCTAATCACTCTTTCATCCGTTATTATCCCGTCAAGTCTGACATCATATTTATCCACCGGCACCGAATCGAAAATCTGCTCTTCATACGCCAATGCAAAAGCCGGGGCAGTTCTCTGAATGAGTAGTCTATCATAAAATCCCTTTCCGTATCCCACCCTGTTGCATCGGGCATCAAAGGCCGCGCCGGGCACCACTATAAAGTCAAGTTTCTCTTTCGGTGTTAGCCTCTCATCCGCCACTTTAGGCTCCAATATTATAAAATAGCCTTTCTCAAGCTCGCCTATATTTTCAATTTCGTAAAGCAGCAGGCCGCAATTATCCTTGTCAGCTTTTGGCAAAATCGTTTTCTTGCCGATCGAAATGCAGTGTTTGATAATATCGAAAGTGTCAACTTCGCTTCTGAAAGATGCAAACAGCATTACGGTCTCAGCTTTATCAAAAGCGTCAAGCGCTAGAAGATTTTTTTTTATTTCCCCGTTTTTGAACAGCCGCAGCTCAGGCGTTATAGAGTCCCTGAGCAAAAAGGCTTTTTGTCTTATTGATTTTTTGTCAGGCGCCGTCAATAGCGCACCCCTGCGAGTTTGATTTATTTAAGGCTTTCTTCCAGCTTCTTTTTTATAACCGAAACTTCCTGCATTATTGAGGAACCCTGCTGAAACGGCGCAACTCCCCGAATATCAGCATCCACAACTTCCTGATTAAAACTCAGTGCACCTAAAATATTTATATCTTTTATCTGTCCTTGAATAAATAAAACATCGGTTTCGCTGCGCACCTTGTTGGCAACCACAAAAACATGCTTCACGCCTAGGCCTTTAGCCATCTCCTTAACAACGCCTGCTGTCTGAATGCTCCTTTGCCCCGGCTCCACAACCACAATAAATGCATCAACCGACTCGGCAGTACCCCTCGTCAAATGCTCGATGCCGGCCTCCATATCAACCACTATCACATCGTCCCGCTCTGCCACAAGATGTTTGAGAAGCCTTTTTAAAAAAACATTTTCGGGGCAGTAGCAGCCTGTTGACGCACCTTTAGGCTTGCCCATAATCAATAGAGTAATTCCATTAATCTTATACCCGAAGCCTTCAGGCAGATCATCAACGCGGGGATTAAGCCTGAATACGCCACCCATAGAGCCGGTTTTTGCGCCCGTTCTCTCCTCTATCAAAGCGGACATCTCGGCAATTGGCTTTATCTTGTCGCGCTCTTCAGGAGATACTCCGAGAGCCTGAGCAAGGTTTTCGTCAGGGTCAGCGTCAACAGCAATAACCTTCCTGCCATCTGCCGCAAACAGATAACTCAACACAGCAGAGAGTGTGGTTTTGCCTACGCCGCCTTTTCCTGTAACCGCAATCTTCATAAGTTGGAATTATAACACAATAAACTGGGATTATAGTACAGTCACCGCAAAATTTAATTGCCTTTAGGGTAAGGCTGGATCTCTTCTGTTCAGGGCTGCGTTTTGACATTTCTAAATGCTCATTCAATCTCGACACACTGTTGCCGTTGCCCCATATTTTGGGTTATAGTGTCCTTAAACATTCAGGAGGCCACTATGAAACTTTTATCTTTGACTTTAGCTTTAGTTTTTGCGCTGGTGTTTTCGGTTCAGGTCTTTGGTGAAGAGCAAAAATCTATCGAGAAGAGCAAGGCCGCTAAATTTGAAGCTCACAAAGCCAAAGCCTTATCGCATATTGACGCACGCATCAAGCTGCTTCAGGATGACAAAACTTGCATAGCAGCAGCCAAAAATCAGGACGACATCAAGAAATGCAGACAGGCTGACCACGAAAAAAGAAAAGAGATGAAAGAATCCTTTAAAGAAGAAAAGAAAGAGCATAGAGAAAAGATGAAAGAGAGAAAAGACAAGTAGGCTTTCGGCCTCTTCTGTAAGCGATGTTTGCCCAAGTAAAAAAAGACCTTGAACAAGGGGTCGAGAAAATCAAATGGTTCTCTTCGCTGCTGTCAGACAGGGTGCGGATAGAGCTGGAGGTATTCAAGCTCCTGTACAAGTCCGAGGAGATGAAGAAGCAAAAAGAGGATCTCCTTAAAACTATCGGAGAAGAAGTGTATGAGCACCGCGGACAGAACAGGAACATCTATGCTCGGAGCGAAATAATCACCGCGATAAAAAAACTTGAAGAGCTTGAGCCCGAGATTAAAGAGAATCTCGAAAAAGCTTCTGCCATAAGCAGGATAATCTCATGAACATCTACGAGCCGATCGCAATCATCTTTGGGATGATAATCGGCTCGTTTTTAAATGTCTGCATCTACCGCATTCCTCGTGAAGAATCGGTAATATCGCCGCCTTCGGCCTGCCCTTACTGCAGCATGCCGATCAGGCCGTGGGACAATATACCGGTCATAAGCTATATCGCCCTTCTTGGCCGATGCAGGAACTGCCGCGAAAAAATATCACTGCGCTATCCGCTAGTTGAAATGACAAACGGTCTTTTTTATTGGGCCATTCTCAGGCAGTTCGATATGGGCTGGCACCTGCCGGCGCTTTTTGCCTTTGCTTCAGCCATGCTGGTAATAACCTTTATAGATTTGGATGTCCAGATAATACCGGATGCCATCACACTGCCCGGAATGTTAATTGGCGTGGCCGCCGCGCCTTTTCTGCCTGACCCCTTTGCAAATTTTACAACCGTCGGCTTTATCAATTCACTGATAGGGCTAGCAGCAGGATATGGATCTTTTCTCCTTATCGCGATCATCGGCAGCTGGCTGGCAAAAACCGAGGCGATGGGTGGAGGAGATCTGAAACTTATGGGAATGGTCGGAGCTTTCATGGGATGGAAGGCTGTACTGCTCACAACAGGAGCCGGAAGCATAACCGGATCTATTATCGGCCTAGGCATGATGGCGCTTAAAGGCAAAGACAGAAAAACGCTCATACCTTTCGGTCCGTTTCTCGCAGCAGGTGCGCTGATATCTCTGTTCTTCGGCGAAGCGATAGCTTCTTGGTATCTCAGCTTTTAAAACTATCTCTAAATCCCAGCCGTCTGCTATAATAAACGTTATTATTTTTCAAATCCTTTTCTGTTAATAATTCAAAAACCTTTATAGGAGAAAACCAATACTGTGAAACAAGCGATAGTCGCAGACATAGGCGGGACAAACATCAGGGCCGCACTAGTCACATCTTCCGGCGAGATAGTCCAAAAGCTTAAAGAGCCGAACTCAAAAGAACCGATTCAGATGCTGTATAAACTTATAGACACACTTCTCTCAGAACATCAGGCTGATTTGACAGGAATCGGCATTGCCGTGGCAGGGTTGATTGACAGCAAAAGCGGCACCGTGCTTCAGTCGCCCAACATCTCTTCTCTTAACGGTATTAATCTGAAACAGGAAACAGCACAAAAATACAACAAACTTGTAGTCGTAGAAAATGATGCCAATGCAGCCGCCTTCGGCGAAAGGTGGAAGGGCACAGGTAAAAAATTCGAGAACTTCGTTATGTTGACACTAGGAACCGGCATAGGCGGGGGGATAATAGTAAAAGGCAAGCTCCTGCAGGTCGCCGCAGAGATTGGCCATATAAGCATCAACTCCAACGGACGCCCCTGTGCATGCGGAAACATGGGCTGTCTCGAAACATACGCTTCGGCCACCGCGATAGTCGGCAATGCTATTGCCGAAATCGAAAAAGGCACCGAAAGCATACTCAAAGCTGCATACAAAGGAAACTTTTATAAAATCACAGCCGAGGACATTTATAAGGCGGCTCTCGACGGAGACTCTGTTGCAAGAACCGTGGTAAGAGAGGCTGGCAAGCATTTAGGCACAGGCATCGCAAGCATAATAAACATCATGAGTCCTGAAGCGATTATACTGACCGGAGGACTCCTCGGCGCATGGAACATATACATCGAAGCTGCAATAAACGAAGCGGCCAAGCGCGCCCTAAAAGAACTCTACAGCAGGGTCTCGATCGTTCCGTCCGAACTCGCTGACGATGCAGGCATGATAGGTGCAGCAGGGCTCGTATTTGAACAGTCTCAGCAATCTTCAACTTCCAACTGAAGCATGAACATCCGCAATTTTTCTATAATCGCGCATATAGACCACGGCAAATCCACGCTCGCAGACAGGCTCCTAGAATTCACAGGCGCCCTAAGTTCGAGAGAGATGACCGCACAGGTGCTCGATTCTATGGATCTCGAAAGAGAGCGCGGCATAACCATAAAAGCCCACGCAGTAAGGCTTAAATACACCGCAGACAACGGGCAAGATTATATACTGAACCTTATAGATACCCCGGGGCATGTGGACTTCTCGTATGAAGTCTCGCGCAGCCTGGCGTCTTGCGAAGGCAGCCTGCTGGTGGTTGACGCCACGCAGGGCGTTGAGGCTCAAACACTTGCCAATACATATCTTGCTGTTGATCATAACCACGAGATAATACCTGTGATAAACAAAATAGACCTTCCGGGCGCAGAGCCAGAACGGGTCAAAGAGCAGATAGAGGAAGCTGTTGGCATAGACTGCTCCGAAGCAATACTTGCCAGCGCAAAAGAAGGCATCGGCACAAAAGAGATACTCGAAGCGATTGTGAAAATAATACCTCCTCCTGTCGGGAATCCGGCAAGTCCTTTAAAGGCGCTCATCTTCGATTCGTGGTTCGATAACTATCAGGGCGTAATCGTGCTTGTGAGAATATTTGAAGGCACTATAAAACCCGGAATGCGTATCAGATTAATGGCAAGCGGCAAAGAATACGAAATTACCAAGGTCGGCGTGTTCACCCCCAAGATGGAAGATATAGACCAGCTTGCACCCGGCGAAGCAGGATATATCACGGCCGCAATCAAAACCATCGGGGACACAAAAATAGGAGATACCATAACCGACGCATCAAGGCCGGCAGATGCACCGCTGCCCGGATACAAAGAGATTAAGCCGATGGTATTCAGCGGACTTTATCCGGTTGAGACTCATGAATATGTGGAGCTGAAAAGCGCGCTAGAAAAGTTGCGCCTGAACGACTCGTCCTTCAGCTACGAACCCGAAACATCTTCTGCTCTCGGGTTCGGCTTCAGATGCGGATTCTTGGGCCTGCTGCATATGGAGATCATAAAAGAGCGGCTCGAGAGAGAGTTCGAACTATCTCTCATAACAACAGCGCCAACCGTCATATACAAAGTTATTCATGCGGATGGCTCCCAGATTTTTATCGACAACCCAAGCAGCCTGCCAAATGCCTTCGAAAGCATAGAGGAGCCGTTCGTCAAAGTCAGCATCTTCGTTCCCAACACCTTCGTAGGACAGATACTGGACCTGTGCCAGGAAAAACGCGGCACCCAGACCGAATTCAACTACATCAGCAAAGACAGGCTTATGGTGGTTTATGAACTGCCCTTAAACGAGATACTCTGGGACTTTTACGACACGCTCAAATCAGTGTCAAAAGGCTACGCTTCGATGGATTACGAATTCCTCGGATACAAACAATCAAAGCTGGTCAAACTGGACATACTGCTTAATGGAGAGGCTGTTGATGCTCTCTCTCTGATAGTACACAAAGAAAAGGCTTACTACAACGGCAGGCAGATTGTTGAGAAGCTCAGGCAGGTCATACCCCGCCAGATGTATGAAATAGCGATCCAGGCCGCGATAGGCGGCAAAATAATAGCAAGGGAATCTGTGAAGGCGCTCCGCAAGAATGTTCTCGCAAAATGCTACGGAGGCGACATAACCAGAAAACGCAAGCTCCTCGAAAAACAGAAAGAGGGCAAGAAAAGAATGAAACAGATAGGAAAGGTGGAGCTTCCTCAGGAGGCGTTCCTGTCTGTGCTGAAGGTGAAAGAATAGTGTTTGTGAATAAAAGCAAAGTTTGGGAATACGTCAAAGCGATAGGAACTGCTCTTATCCTGGCGCTTATAATCAGGACTTTCATAGTTCAGGCGTTCAAGATCCCTTCAGGTTCGATGATACCAACGCTTCTGGTGGGTGATCATCTTTTGGTGAACAAATTCATATATGGGACGCAGATCCCGTTCTCGGACAAGCGCATTATCTTAATCTCCTCTCCTAAAAAAGGGGATATAATAGTTTTCAAATACCCGGAAGACCCAAGCAGAGACTTTATCAAGAGGGTGATGGCAACCGAAGGTGATATGATCGAGCAGAAAGACAAGAAGATTTATATAAACGGCAACCCTGCTAAAGAACCATATGTTCAGCATACCGACAAAACCATCCGGCCAAGCAGCACAGATCCGCGCGACAATTTCGGCCCGTTTCTTATACCGAGAAACAAATTCTTCGTTATGGGCGACAACAGGGACCAAAGCTACGACAGCAGGTTTTGGGGATATGTGGACATAAAAGATATACGGGGAAAAGCCTTCATACTGTACTGGTCATGGGACAGCGATAAAACCATGCCTAGATTCGGCAGAATCGGAAATCTGATACACTAATACGATGTTTACCGGACTTATAGAGGAACTCGGAGAGATTGCTTCGATCAAGCAGGGAACCGATGGCGCCCGGCTTTCGGTAAAATGCAGCAGCCTGCATAAAGATGCAGCCATAGGAGACAGCATAGCAACAAACGGCATCTGCTTAACAGTTGTGGCGATTAAGGACAGTGTCCTGTCTTTCGACGCCTCATCCGAAACCCTTAAAAGCACTAATTTGGGCAGCCTGAAAATAGGCGACAAGGTAAACCTTGAATCCTCACTTAGGCCTACAAGCAAGATGGGCGGCCATTTTGTGACCGGACACATTGACGGGGTAGGCAAAATCCGCTCGAAGACAAAAACCGGCAATGCAATGAAGATAGAGATAGAAGCGCCTCAGGGCATATTGAAATATCTCGTTGATAAAGGCTCGGTAGCGGTTGACGGGATCAGTCTGACAGTCGTGGATGTGCTGCGGGACTCTTTCACGATAGTCATAATTCCACACACCGCCCAGATAACCACCATCGGCTTTAAGAATGCAGGCGACACCGTTAACCTTGAGCCTGACATACTAGCCAAATATGTGGCAAAATTCCTGAAGCCTGAAGGCGATTCTTCTTTGATGTCTGCGCTGAAAAAATCGGGATTTGCTTAGAAAATCCTGCGTAGAGAATATTTATGAGCATTAAAACAAAAACAACCATTATATTATCGCTTTTATTCAGCCTGCTTGTGGTAGTTGCAAGCTACCTGACTCTCTCACATATGAAAAAAGAGCTGCGTGAAAAGATTGCTAGCAGTCAGTTTTCGCTCGTATCTTCTATAGCCTCTTCCATAGATGACAAACTCACTCTTGCACATAAAGTGCTTATAAATGAAGGGGCTGAGATCACCAAAGAAATGGTCAGGGACAGCAACAAAGCCCAAGCCTACCTCGATAAAGAGCGTGCGCTGCTTAATATATTTGACAACGCTATTTTTATCTTTTCTCCTGAAGGCCGGCTCATTGCAGAAAGCCCTTATCTGCCTAACCGAAGAGGCATGGATTTTTCGTTTAGAGACTATCTAAAGAAAACTATAGCTGAGCAAAAGCCGCACATATCAGATCCATATCCTTCATCAAGATCAAAGAAACCTGCAATAATGATGACCAAGCCTCTCTATGATGAAAACGGCAGGCTGTTTGCGATACTTGGAGGAAGCCTTGATTTGATGCAGCACAATTTTCTTGGCGAGTTGGGCCACATAAAGGTTGGGAAGTCAGGCTATTTGTATCTGTACAGCAAAAACAGAACCATGATCATCCATCCTGACGAAAACCGAATAATGCAAAAAGATGTGCCTATAGGAGTGAATAAACTTTTTGACAAGGCGATAGAAGGTTTTGAAGGAACAGGCGAGACCGTAAATTCCCGGGGTCTGCACGCGCTGGCTTCATTTAAAGCTCTTAAAACAACCAACTGGATTCTTGCCGCAAATTATCCTGTCAGCGAGGCTTATGAAACTATCTATACAGCCGAAAAGCTCTATATCTGGGGCACCGTAATCTCAATATCGCTTATTATCCTGCTGGTCCGCTTTAGTGTGGCGCGGCTATTGGCTCCAATCACAACCATATCCGTCCATATGAGTACACTGTCCCAAAAAAAAGACAAAGACCGCTACTGCAATATTTCTACACATGACGAAATAGGTCTTCTGGCAAAAAGCTTCAATAATATGCTAACCAGCATGGATGCACAACAGCAGGCATTGGTGAGAAATGAAAACAAATACCGCGAACTGGTCGAAAACGCAAACAGCATCATACTTAGATGGAATCGTGAGGGAATCATTATTTTCATGAACGAATTTGGCCAAAAGTTTTTCGGCTATACTGAAGAAGAGCTTATAGGCAGACATGTTGTTGACACAATAGTGCCTGAAACAGAAAGCACCGGAAGGGATATGAGGCCGCTGATGGAGCAGATTCTCGTCAATCCCAAAGCCTTTGAAAGCAACATCAACGAGAACATACGCCGAAATGGTGAGCGTGTATGGATCGCCTGGACAAATAAGGTTGTACAATATGAACAGGGTGCAGTCAGCGAGATTCTTAGCATAGGCAGTGACATTACACCTCAGAAGAAGCTCGAAGAACAGCTCCGGCAGTCACAGAAAATCGAGGCGATAGGAACCCTTGCCGGAGGCATAGCGCATGATTTTAATAACATACTGACAGCAATTATAGGGTTTGGTACCATAGCAAAAAAGAGGCTGAGCGAAGATCCGACTTCGCAAGAGCTTATAAACGATATACTTGTCGGTGCAAAGCGGGCTGCAGAACTTACTCAGGGCCTCCTTGCCTTCAGCAGAAAGCAGAGCATAATTCTAAACCCGGCTGACCTCAATGAACTGATCAGAAAAACACATAAGCTGCTTGCAAGAATCATAGGCGAAGATATTTGTATTAGCACAAACCTGAGCGACAGAGAGCTTATGGTCATGGTTGATGCAGGACAGATAGATCAGATACTGGTGAACCTTGTAACAAATGCTCGTGACGCAATGCCTAACGGCGGACAGTTGACCATCAGCTCTGATGCGGTAAATATTGACAGCAGCTATGCAGAGAAGCACCTTTTTGAGAACAAAGGCATGCATGCCGTGCTTACGGTATCAGACACCGGTACCGGTATGGACCTAAGCACAAGGGAAAACATATTCGAGCCTTTCTTTACAACAAAAGAGGTCGGCAAAGGCACCGGCCTTGGATTGGCGATAGTCTACGGGATAGTCAAACAGCATGGCGGCAACATCATTGTAGATAGTGAATTAGCCAGGGGCACGACTTTCAGAATATATCTTCCTATGCTCAACACAAAAGCAGAAGAAAAAAAGTCCGAGACTGATCAGCCTATTGTGTCAGGAAAAGGCGAGACCATACTGATAGCGGATGATGATGCCAATGTCAGGAAAACAATAAGTATATGCCTTCATTCAAACGGCTACAAAACAATCGAAGCCGAAAATGGAGAAGACGCTGTAAACAAATTCAAAGAGAACAGAGATTCAATAAGCCTGCTACTTTTAGATGTAATAATGCCTGTAAAGAACGGCCGTTATGCCTGCGAAGATATTAGGGTTATAAGACCCGACATAAAAGCAATATTCATGAGCGGATATACGCATGATGTAATGGAAAAAAAGCTGGTAATGGAAGATGGCTTTGATTTTATACCCAAACCCATAGAACCCGACACGCTGCTTGCAAGAATAAGAAAGGTGCTGGACAGGTAATGTCTTAAAATGAGTGCAGGTGGCCGCTGCCCTTGAGTTTGTCCACTTCATTCTTGCGGTAAGCATTGACAAAAGCCTCCACAATAGCCGGATCAAAATGAATGCCCGCATTAGTCTGGAGCTCATCGAGGGCGTTGTCAGCCCTAAGATAATTCCTGTATGGTTTTTTTGAGGTCATAGAGTCAAAAGTATCCGCTACAGCAATTACCCGGGCGATAAGCGGAATGCTTGCTCCCTTCAGCCCATCCGGATAACCGGATCCGTCATATCTCTCATGGTGATGCTTCACTCCAGGAAGAATGTCCTGAAGCTGTTTCACATAATGCAGTATGTCAGCTCCATAAACAGGATGCATCATCATAGCCCTCTGCTCTTCCCATGACAAAGCCTCGGTCTTCAGAAGTACGCTGTCCCTTATGCCTATCTTGCCTATATCATGAAGCATTGCGGCGAGTTTTAGATTTATCATTTCTTTTTTCGAAAGCCCCATCTCTCGGCCTATTATAAGGCTATATTCCATAACCCTTTTGGGGTGGCCGCTCATATCGGGGTCTCTCATTTCTATCGAATCGGCAAGCGTATGCAGAGCAGAGAAAAAGGTGTCCTTAAGCTCTTCGTAAAGTTTTGCATTCTCTATGGCAACCCCGACCTGATTGGAAAGCGCGGTCAAAAGCTCAAGTTCGTCGTGGCCGAAATCTCCATCTTTTTTGTTTATCGCCTGCAAAACGCCGAGTAGTTTGGATTTTGACCTTATAGGAAGACATATCATATTCCTTGTACTAAATCCGCTCTTATCATCCGCTCCCTTATAAAACCTCGGATCGCTCTTTGTATCGTTAACTATCGCCGGCTCTTTGTGCTCAGCAACCCAACCCGCAATGCCCTGCCCTTTTGCAAGCCGCACTGTTTTAACCAGGTCGCCCTTTTCGCCCAGCGCAACATCAAAATTCAGGGTCTCGGAATGCTCATCAAAAAACAAAAGGCTTCCGGCCTCGGCCCCGGCTATTCGCGTTGCAGCCTCGATCGACCTTTTTCTTATCTCGGCGATATCGAGAGAGGAGTTAATTATGCCCGAAAGCTCCATAAGGGTATTGAGCTGGGTTATTTTCTTTGATATATCCATGCGCTGTTTAAATCTCTACTTCCAAACCTTCGGAAGCTATCCTGAACTCGAAAGGCTCAGAATATTTCTGTTTCAATCCCTGATATATAACGTCTAGGGCATCATCGCTTCTCGTTGGCTCATGGTGCGTAAGATATAAAGATTTTACTCCGGCCTCTGCGGCAAGCTTAATGCAGGAATCGAAAGTACCGTGGCCCCAGCCTTTTTTAGAAGGATACTCTTCCGTTGTATAAGCAGAGTCGGCAATCAGAACATCGACGCCTCGCACAAAGTCGATAAACATTTTATTCTTCATCGCAATAAGCGTCTCATACTCGTGGTAATAATCGTCATCAGGAGAATATATGTTGTACAGAGGCTCGTTGTCTCCTGTAAAGAGCATTTTTTTGCCGTCGCACTCCACCAGATAGCCGAAGTCAAGCACAGGATGGTTCATCAATATAGGGGTAACTCGTGCAGAGCCAACCTCGATGGTTTCCCTCTCGCGCAGATTGTTGTAGGTTATCTCGGCCTTAAGCTCGCCTTCACGAACAGGGAAATAGCAGTATTCCATCTGCCTGTTCAAGATGTCTTTTATCGGCTGTGAAGCCACCGGGTCAAACGCGCCGTATATGCTTATCTCGTTTTTAGGGATAAAAAGTGGTATAAAAAAAGGCAGCCCCTGAATATGGTCCCAATGAGTATGCGTAATAAAAACCGAACACTTTACCGGAAGCCTTCTGAGCAGAGACTGTGCAAGCGGAAAAATTCCTGTTCCTGCATCAATTATTATCACATCCCCAGAATTAGTCTCAACCTCTATACAGGTGGTGTTGCCGCCGTACCTAACAGTCTTGGGCCCCGGAGAAGCTATAGACCCCCTCACGCCCCAGAATCTAACCTTCACAGCAACCTCCCATTAAGAAATGAATATTCTTGCATTATCTATCTCTGCATTAACATCACCGAGGTCAGACACAATAGCATTAATATCTTTACCAAAATGCTTCGTGACTATTTTCGGCAAAGCCTCCAGCAGATTTTCTCCACTGTAGCCGAACTTAAGTTCTTTGGTGACCTGGTCAGCCGCAGAGACCAGATCGATTATCTGCGAATTGCCTTCTTTGTGGCTGTGGTGGCATTTAAGCGACTCTATGAGCGACTGGGGCATCTGCCACTTCTCACCTAAGAGAGACCCAACCTCGGCATGGTTTATGTTGAATATCTCGTTCTCGGCCTCATACAGATGAATATTATTCTCTTTTGCGATCTTGAGCGCATTCTTGAATTCATGCGGCATAAAATTCGCAAAAACTATCTTTCCGAAATCGTGCATAAGTCCGGCCAAAAAATAGTCGAAAAGGTCCTTGGACGGAACCTTCATCCGCTTTGCCATCATCCGGGCTATTGTTGCTGTAGCAAGCGAATGCAAAAGGAATGCCTCCATATCAAAGCCTGCTTCATTGCGCTTAGGCAGTACGCCTATGGTTGCGGTGCTTAAAGCCACGTTCTTGACCGTATTCAGGCCTATATAAACCACCGCATGGTTTACCGAGGTTATCGGCTGGGCAAGTCCAAAATAAGCCGAATTCACAAGCCTCAGAATGTTCAGCACCATTACAGGGTCGTGCTCGATAAGTTCAACTAAATCCTTTGGATTACAGTTCATGTCAGACGTAAGCTCAATTACCCTATGAACGGTCTTTGGAAAGGCTGGCATCTTTTCTACCAGATGAACTATGTCCTGCTGAGATATCTTCATGCGAATCCTCTTGTAAGTTGTTTCAAGTAGCTAGCAATATCCTACCATATTTGACAGCGTCGTAAAAAATCACCTGAACAGATTTGGAGCTTTTGAAAAAATACGATTTATTAGGCTATCATTTTACTGCTGTGAAAAACAAAAAAATCCTTATGAAGGGGAATGAGGCGATTTCTGCTGCGGCTGTGGAGGCCGGATGCAGGTTTTACGCAGGGTACCCCATTACGCCTCAGAACGAAATCCCGGAATATATGTCGTGGCGTATGCCCGAAGTGAATGGTGTATTCATTCAGGCAGAAAGTGAAACCGCCGCAATAAACATGGTGTATGGGGCAGCGGCCTGCGGTGCCCGCGCCATGACATCTTCAAGCAGCCCGGGCATAAGCCTTAAGCAGGAGGGCCTCTCTTTTCTGGCAGGCGCAGAGCTTCCCTCCGTGATAGTAAATATGCAGCGCGGCGGTCCTGGATTAGGAAACATATCAGCAAGCCAGGCCGACTATTTTCAGTCTGTGAAAGGCGGAGGCCACGGAGACTACAAGCTTCTCGTTTATGCGCCTTACAATGTGCAGGAACTATGGGATCTTACGATGCTGGCCTTTGATAAGGCTGATGAATACAGGATCCCTGTAATGATCCTAGGTGATGCGATAATCGGCCAGATGATGGAGCCTTTTAATCCCACACCATACAAAGGCAGCATACCCGAAAAGCCTTGGGCCCTCACAGGCTGCAAGGACAGGGAGCCGAATGTCATCAAGACTCTTTTTTTGGGAGAGGGAGAACTGGAGCAGAGAAACTACATGCTCCAGAGAAAATATGAGAAGCTAAAAGAACATGAGGTGCGCTCTGACTCTTTCGGCACAGATGATGCGGAGCTAATCGTGGTGGCTTTTGGAATAGCGGCCCGCATAGCTTTTTCTGCCATAAAAAAGTTGAGGAGTGAAGGCTTGAAAGTCGGTCTTTTACGGCCTATAACGCTCTTTCCTTTTCCAGAAAAACAGCTTCAGGTGTTAGCCGGACCTGACAGAAGATTCTTGACGATCGAACTAAACGCAGGCCAGATGGTTGAGGATGTAAAACTTGCGGTCAATGGAAAATCGGAGGTTCTTTTTTATGGAAAGCCCGGAGGCTCGATAATCACCCCCGAGGAAGTTCAGGAAAAAATTACGACGCTTTTATCCGGCTGAGGATCTCTCTCTTTGCGGTCTGAAGATCTCCCTTGACCGTGCAGCCCGCCGCATTCTTATGCCCCCCGCCGCCGAACTCGGCAGCGATCTTGGCCACATTAAAGCCGCCTTTTGATCTTAGGCTTACTTTATAGCCGTCAGAATCCATCTCTCTCAAGAAAACAGATACGTTGATATCTTTCATTATGCGTGGGAACTCCACAAAGTTCTCGGTGTCATCGGCAGTGGTTCCTGTTTCTTCAAACATCTTCTTAGTAATAGTGACCATTGCAATGCCATCTTTTATTTCCATGGTGTCTAGGGTTTTTATAAAAAGCAGAAAGCGTCCGTTGGACCATGACTCAAAAAGTGACCGGTAGGCCTGGGTCGGCTGGGCTCCGGCATCCACAAGGTCTGCGGCGATGCGCAGCACCTCGGCAGAAGTGTTGTCATGCCTGAAGTTGCCGGTATCAACCAGTATGCCGGCATATATATTGTCCGCGATATCCTTGCTCATCCGAGTACCAAGCTCTTTCAGAAGGTCGTAGATCATCATGGCGGTTGCCGGTGCTTCACGGTTTATCCATCTGATGTCTCCATAGTCCCTGTCAGTTTCATGGTGGTCTATTACGGCCGATTTGCGGATATCGAAGGGTATATCATTCACCTTGTCCATGCCTGTGCGTGAAGGATGGTTGCAGTCAACAAGTATAAGATTCTTATAGGAAGATATATCAGCAGCCGCTGTTTTTACGGTTTCGTATGTAAAAAATCTGTCGCTGCCCGGCAGGTATTTGCATATGTAAGGAACTGCGTCCCTGCAAAGCAGCAGTGTGCGCTTGCCCATTTGTTTAAGCGCTTCAGAAAGCGCAATTGCCGAGCCGATGCCGTCTCCGTCCGGGTTTATATGCGTTGCAATAACAAACCGGTCTTCGGTTTTAAGAAAATCCAGAAGTTCAATCGGCGGTTTCACTCTTCTCCTTTATCTCTCTAAGCAGTTTGTCTATCCTCTCGCCGGTGGCCACTGATTCGTCAATTCTGAACTCTATGACAGGAATAAACTTTGTCCTGACACGCTTGGCAACTTCTGACCTGATGCTGCCTCGTGCCCCGTTCAATATCTCCAGGGTCAAATCCTTCTCATTTTCGTTCAGTATGCTTACGTAAACCTTGGCGATTTTCAAGTCTTCCGAAAGGCCTACATCCGTAACCGTTACAAAACCTAGGCGGGGATCTTTGACTCTTCTCATGATGATATCCGCTATTTCTTCGCGGAGCAGTATGCTGAGGCGCTGCGATCTTTTATAAGGATGCATAATTCCCTCGTTCGGTGAGGCTGAATCAGAGTTTTGCGGCTATCTTCTCGATTATGTAATTTTCGATAATATCGCCATTCTTCAAATCGTTGAAATTGGCGATCATTATTCCGCATTCGTAGCCGGTTTGGACTTCCTTCACATCTTCCTTGAATCGCTTCAAAGAATCGAGCTTGCCTTCATACACAACAATGTTGTCTCTTATTACCCGCACACCTTCGCTTGCCCTGCTTATCATGCCGTCAAGCACATAGCAGCCTGCAATAGTTCCAAGCCTCGAAACACTGAACGTCTGCCTGACTTCTGCCCTGCCGAGCACCTTTTCTTTGAGTGTCGGTTCGAGCATTCCTGCGAGAGCCTTCCTCACATCCTCTATAGCCACATAAATGATATTGTAAAGCCTGAGATCAACGCCCTCCTTCTCTGCTATCTGCGAGGCCTTAAGCTCCGGACGGACGTTGAATCCGATAACTATCGCATTTGATGCTGCAGCCAGCATGACGTCCGATTCCTTGATACCGCCAACGCCGGTGTGGATAACGCGAACCTTGACCTCGGGATGGGTTATCCCTTCAAGCGACTGTTTTAACGCCTCGACAGAGCCCTGAACATCTCCCTTTATGATGATGTTCAACTCTTTTATCTGGCCTTCCTTTATCTTTGCGTAGAGCTCGTCAAGAGTAAGCTTCCTGTGCTTGGCGATGTCCGAAAGCCGCTGCTTCTGAAGCCTCGCAAGCGCAACCTGACGCGCCTTCTTCTCATCATCCAGGCTTACAAAAGTGTCGCCAGCTGCCGGCACCTCGGCAAAACCGATAACCTCAATAGGCGTTGAAGGCCCTGCCTCGTGCAGCTTTTTGCCGGTATCGCTAATCAGAGCCCTGACCCTGCCGGACGTAATACCTGCAACAAAGGCGTCTCCGCCCTTCAGCGTGCCTGATTGTATAAGCACAGTGGCAACAGGCCCCCTGCCCTTATCAAGCTTGGCCTCAATTACGGTGCCTCTTGCCAGCCTGTTTGGATTGGCCTTCAGATCCATAACCTCTGCCTGAAGCAGTATCATCTCGAGAAGATGCTCTATGCCTGTGCGCTGTTTGGCAGAAACCTCCACAAAAATATTATGTCCGCCCCAATCTTCAGAGATGACACCGTGTTCAGAAAGCTCGTTTCTTACTCTTGTAGGGTTTGCATCAGGTTTGTCCACTTTATTAACCGCAACCACAATCGGAACATTTGCGGCCTTTGCATGGTCTATCGCCTCTATGGTCTGCGGCATTACGCTGTCGTCAGCCGCAACTACAAGCACGACTATATCGGTAACCTTTGCACCCCTTGCCCTCAGCGCAGTAAAGGCCTCATGGCCTGGGGTGTCGAGGAATGTGATGTCCTTGCCCTGAAGGGAAATCTTGTAAGCGCCGATATGCTGCGTAATTCCGCCAGCCTCGGTTTCTGTTACCTTAGTTTCTCTTATAGCGTCTAATAGTGAGGTCTTGCCGTGGTCAACATGCCCCATAATCGTGACAACCGGGGGCCTCGGAAGCAGCTCCGACGCGTCATCAACAATATCTTCTATGATATCGGCCTGCTCAGCCGTAACCATCTCAACCTTCATACCGAATCCACCGGCAATGAGTATCGCCGCGTCCATATCAACCGGCTGATTAAGGGTGGGCATATATCCCAATTCCATGAACTTTTTTATCACATCAGAAAGTTTTGTTCCGATAAGATCCGCAAATGCCTTTACTGTTGTACCTTCTTCCAGCTTTATAGATTTTTTTCTCGGCGCTGTTATAGGGGGTGGAATTACCGGCTCGATTCTCCTGTGTTTGTCCTTGAACTTTTTATGCTGCTTGGGGTCTGCCCATTTTTTAGGCTCTATCTTCTTTATGGTCTGGAAAGCCTTCTGCATCCCAGGCTTTGCCTTAAACTTTTCTAGCTTTTCGACCTCGATGTCTTTTTTGAACTTGTCCGGAACCTTCAGCTCCGCCTCTTCATAAGGCGTTACAACAACCGGAGCCTCTATAACAACTTCGGGCTCATCAAGCATAATCAGAGATTCCGGAATTGTGATCGAAGGAGCCTGAGATTCACCTGTCGGCTTTAAAATAATCGGTTTGGGCTTGGGCGGATGCAAATGCTTGGGCTTAGGCGCCGGCGCAGCATCCTTTTTAACCTCTTTAACCTCAACAGCTTTTTCTTCAGCCTGTGGTTTAGCTTTAGGCTTAACCGCCGCCTGAGGCTTCTCGGTCTTTTGAAGAGTTTCTGCTTCAGTCTTTGCTTTTTCAGGTTTTTCTTTCTTGACTGCAGGCTTTTCCTTCTTCGGCTCTTTTGCCGCCGACGTCTTTGCTGGTGTCTTGGGTGCCTTCTTTTCTGGCTCGGCAGCTTTTCTTGCTTTAAATACAGCCCTCAGCTTGTCCGCCTCGTCCGTAGCCATCTTTATGTTTGTGGTGCCTTTTTTGTACGGAATATGCCTCAACTCTCCGAGCGCGGTTATGACCTCGGTGGATTTTACCCCAAGTTCTTTAGCAAGCTCGGTACTTTTTATTTCATGTTCGGACATCCGATTCTCCTCTCAGAATTAACTACAACAATAGGGAACTTGTCACAAGAATCTTAAAATGTTATCATAAAAGACTTTTTTTATGCAATGAAGGAAGGAGGTAATTACCATGGCATCATGTTCAATTTGCGGCAAAAAGAAAACCGTGGGCAACAACGTCAGCCACGCAAACAACAAAACAAAAAGAGCGTTACTACCGAATGTTCAGCGCATACGGATATCTATCGGAGGAGCTGCTAAAAAAGTTCATGTCTGTACGCGTTGCATCAGATCACGGAAGGTGATTAAAGCTGCTTAACAATGTCTGATTTCTAAAGCCCCAAAAAAATGAAGAAGGTTGGTCCGATCCTCAACTCCATTTTTGACGTTTTAGGTTTTGAAGAAAAACTAAAACTCGAAAAGATGAGGACGGGATGGGATCGGCTCTTCCTCGAACCTATGTCTCTTCACACCTTTCCCTCGGACCTTAACCGAGGAGAGCTGTTGATAACGGTCGATTCTCCTGTATGGCTTCAACAGCTGACTTTTTTCAAAAATGAGATTATCGGAAAGCTTGCGGGTTACGGAGTAAAAACAGTGCGCTTCAGGCAGGGACGAATCAATGAAAAAATACAGAAACATGCCCCTCAACCACCTACTAAAAACAGACGTGAGCTTACCGAAGACGAATCGCGCTGGGTAGAAGAAAATTTATCAGAAATTAAAGACCCTGAACTTGCAGACGCATTCAGAAGCCTGATAAGAAGCTCTATATCCTGACGGGCAGTGTAATAATCAGGCCGACTCTGCCTGCTTCTCGTAAACAATCAGCGGCATTTCTTTGTTCAGCACCGCTTCTTCGTTTATAACACACTCTACAATGCCCTTCTTTGAAGGAATCTCGTACATGGTATCAAGCATCGCATCTTCAAGTATTGCGCGCAGGCCTCTCGCACCGGTCTTGCGGTCGAGCGCCTTTTTCGCAACAGCGGCAAGCGCAGCCTCGGTGAATTTCAGCTTCACATTGTCGAGCTGAAAAAGCTGCTGATACTGCTTTACAAGCGAGTTCTTCGGCTCGGTCAATATCTTTATCAGAGCAGATTCGTCAAGTTCTTCGAGAGTAGCAACTACAGGCAGCCTGCCCACAAACTCAGGTATCAGGCCAAATTTTATAAGATCTTCAGGTTCGGTCAGCCCCCATATTCCTGAAGCCGATGCAGATTTTATTTTTTCGGCCTTTGCTTCCGAGCCAAATCCTATGCTCCTCTTTCCTATCCTCTGCTCTATAACCTTCTCGAGGCCTACAAACGCACCGCCGCATATAAACAGGACATTCGTGGTATCAAGCTGTATATATTCCTGCTGAGGATGCTTTCTGCCGCCCTGAGGAGGGATATTAGCAACGGTTCCTTCTATAATCTTCAACAGCGCCTGCTGAACACCCTCACCCGAAACATCCCTCGTAATAGAAGGGCTGTCGGACTTTCTGCTTATCTTGTCTATCTCATCAATATAAACTATGCCGCGCTGTGCACGCTCCACATCGTACTCTGCAGCCTGCAGAAGTTTCAGCAGAACATTCTCAACATCTTCGCCCACATATCCCGCCTCGGTAAGGGTTGTGGCATCAGCTATCGTAAATGGCACATCAAGCAGCCGCGCAAGCGTCTGCGCCAGAAACGTCTTGCCTGTGCCGGTTGGTCCGATAAGCAGTATATTGCTCTTTTGCAATTCTACGCTTAATTTAGCGCCTCTAAAAATCCTCTTGTAATGGTTATGAACCGCAACAGAGAGCACCTTCTTGGCCCTCTCCTGCCCGACAACATGCTCGTTAAGAAACTTGTGTATTTCCTGAGGATTGGGAAGCTTTTTCCCAGGCGCCTTGCCCTGAGTCTGCTGATCCTCTTCGATTATATCGTTGCAGAGCCCTACACATTCATTGCAGATATAAACAGAAGGCCCGGCTATAAGCTTTTTAACCTCATCCTGCCCTTTGCCGCAGAATGAACATTTCAAAATATTTTCGCTGGATTTCCTTGCCACTAAAGCCTCCGCACCGGCTAAACGCCGGATAGTTTCTATTGTTTGTCCGTTTTTGTTTCTTTTACAGCAGAAATCACATCATCAACAATTCCATACACCTTGGCATCATCACCCGACATAAAAAAGTCGCGCTCTGTATCGGCCCTTACTTTTTCGATGTCCTGTCCAGAATGTTTTGACATTATACCATTCAGAGTTTCCTTAAGCTTAAGGATTTCTTTTGCATGTATAGCTATGTCGGTCGCCTGCCCATAAAACCCGCCCGTGGGCTGGTGTATCATAATCCTTGAATGAGGAAGAGCAAACCTCTTGCCCTTAGATCCGGCGCATAGCAAAAGCGCGCCCATGCTGGCGGCCTGCCCTATGCAGTAAGTCGCGATAGAAGGCTTTACATACTGCATGGTGTCGTAAATTGCGAGGCCTGCAGATACAACTCCTCCCGGAGAATTAATATAGATATGAATGTCCTTTTCGGGGTCTTCTGTTTGAAGAAATAGGAGCTGCGCGATTACAACATTGGCAACATGATCATCTATCGCGGTACCTATAAAGATTATTCTGTCTTTCAGCAGTCTTGAATAGATGTCATAAACTCTCTCGGTCCTTCCTGTCTGCTCTATTACTATCGGAACAATGCTCATGTTACGCCTCCCCTTTCACAGTCTGAGACTTGTCGAGAAGAACTTTCAATACCTTTTTCTCGAAAACTATATGCTTAAGCCCGTCAAGTGAGCCATCGCGGTCAACATAGAACTTCACAACAGCATCAGGCGCTATATAAAACCGCTGCGCTATAGAAACAACCTCACGCTTAAGCTCATCCTCTTTTACGGTAACGCCTTCCTTCTCGCCTATAATATCAAGCAGCAGCGAGCCTTTGACCCTGCGCTCGGCATCCGGGAGAACTTCTTGAGCTATCACATCCTCGGCGCGCTCGTCTTTTTTTGCTGTTTTTATATCACCTACAATCTGTGCAACCTCTGCCTTAACAAGCCCTTCAGGAAGATCAAAACTGTGCGTCTCAAGAAGTTTGTCCAGAATCTCCCGCTGCTTAACAGCATCGACTTCCCTGTTTTTTGCGGCAAGCAGGTTTTCTTTTATTTTATCCCGCAAAGCCTGAAGGCTCTCAAAACCTATATCTTTTGCAAGTTCGTCGTCTATTGCAGGAAGGCTACGTTTTTTAGACTCTTTTATAGTGCCGTCAAACTTAACCTTCTTCCCCGAAAAAGCTGTTTTAGGTTCTTCCGGAAACGAAACTTCCATCTCAAACGCATCATCTTTTTTCTTACCCTTTAACGCATTAAAAAACTCTTCAGGAAACGGACCGTTGTCTATCTTGAAAACAGCGTCTTTAGAGATTGTCGGGTCCTGTCCGCCGTCCTCGATCGCGGTATAATCAACCGTAACCAGATCGCCGGATAAAATCGGCTCTTCAGAAGATTCAAACGTGGCTTTTTCTTCAGCAAGATTCTTTATGACATCCTCGATTTCTGAGTCAGCAACTTCAACCGGAACATCTTTTACGGCAATGTTCTCATACTGAAGATTCTCGACTTTCGGCCTTACCTCAACCGAAATCGTCATAGAAATCGCTTCGCCTCTCTTGAAATCGAACTTCGACTCCATCTCGGGTTTGGTAACCGGCGTAAGATTCGCCTCTTTAAGAGCGCTGATGTAGTGGTCAGGCACCAGTTTGTCGAGCGCTTCAGCCTCAACGTCCTTGCCGAACTTCTTTTCTATCATGCTCATCGGAGTCTTGCCGGGCCTGAATCCGGGCATCTTAGCCTTTTGCTGCAATCCCTGAAGCGCTTTTTTGATCTCGGCCTCTATCTGATCGGCAGGTATCTCTATCTGCAGCCGTTTTTTTGTTGATGAAACATCCTCGCAAGACTTTAACACGGTTTATCCTCCTGAAAATTTGATAAATCTCATTAAAAACAGAATGTTTAGTCTAACGTCCAAGCGGTTTTTTTGTCAAACGGAAGCAATAAAAACTAAAAAAACCAAACCATTATCAATAGGGATAAGTTGCTGTAGTGAATGCGGAGTTTGGAGAGAACAGGCTCAATACTCCACAGGCGTGTGGCAACTGCTTTTCAGCAATGAGCGTCTGGGTTATCCGATGGGCAGGTAACGCCCTGCCCGTTAGCCTGTAATGGAGCGCAAAGAAAAATATCAGAAAGAACTTTCAGGATTGCCGCAACGGACTAATCGCGAATAATGAAAAGCGGTTACCCTGCGCCGAATCAGTCCTGAACAGAAGGATATCCCTATTGATAGATTTCCTACGCCGGAATATCCGTTTTAATATGCAGTTCCCTGAGCTGTTTCGCGGCTACGGACGATGGTGCGCCGCTCATTTGGCAGGATGCCTTCTGCGTTTTGGGGAAGGCGATTACGTCCCTTATTGACTGGGCGCCGACCATCAGCATTATAAGCCTGTCGAGGCCGAGCGCGATGCCGCCGTGCGGTGGAGCGCCGAAATCGAGAGCATCAAGTAAAAAACCGAATTTAGTTTTTGCCTCTTCTTCAGATATGCCGAGCAGTTCTAACATCTTGGCCTGAAGGTCTTTGCGGTGAATACGGATGCTGCCGCCGCCTATCTCAAAGCCGTTAAGTACAATGTCGTAAGCCTTTGCCTTAAGCGATGCAAGAACTTGTTTGTCCGCTGCGCTGCCCGCAAGCATCTGCGCTATGCTGTCATCCGCAGGCGAGGTGAAAGGATGATGCATTGCCGCAAACCTTCCTTCTTCTTCATCCCATTCAAGGAGCGGGAAGTCGGTTATCCATGCGAACTCAAAACTGTCTTTAACAAGATTCAGCCTCTTGCCAAGCTCAAGCCTCATGCGGCTCAACACATCGTTTACCACTTTTCCCTTATCAGCAACAAACATCATCAAATCGCCTTCAACAGCTTCGAGCCTTTCTGCCATCTGTTTCAAAATATCTTCGGAGAAAAATTTCGTAATCGGCGATTCAAACCCGTTTTTCACCTTTATCCATGCAAGCCCCTTTGCGCCGAAAGACTGCGCCTCTGCAGTAAGCAGGTCTATCTCTTTGCGTGAAAGTCCGGCCATGCCTTTGCCGTTTATCGCTTTGACACGGCCTCCTGAGGCGAGCGCGTCGAGAAAAACCTTGAAGCTGCTCTGTCCAACAAGGTCTGCCATGTCTTTAAGCTCAAGGCCGAACCTTAAGTCAGGCTTGTCATTGCCGAACCTTTCCATAGATTCTGCATAGCTCAGCTTTTTAAAAGGAGTCTGAACCTGCACACCAAGAACATCGCTGAACACCTTGCCTATCATACCCTCTACAATTCCGATGACATCCTCAATAGAAACAAACGACATCTCCATATCTATCTGCGTGAACTCAGGCTGCCTGTCTGCGCGCAGATCCTCGTCCCTGAAGCATTTGACTATCTGAAAATATCTTTCCAAACCCGACACCATAAGTATCTGCTTGAACAACTGTGGCGACTGCGGGAGCGCATAGAAATATCCGGGGTTAAGCCTGCTCGGAACAAGATAGTCCCTTGCTCCTTCGGGCGTAGATTTCGTAAGCATCGGGGTTTCTATTTCTAAAAAACCCAAACTGTCAAGATAGTCCCTCACAAGCTTTGTGGTCTTGTGCCTTACAACAAGATTGTTCTGAAGCTCCGGTCTGCGCAGGTCTAAATACCGATACTTGAGCCTAAGAGATTCTGTGGCTTCGGCAGCCTCTTCCATCGGGAATGGAAGAACCTCCGATTCATTCAACACGGTCAGAGTTTCTGCGTACAGCTCAACCATTCCGGTCGGGATATTATTGTTTTCGGTACCTGCAGGCCTTTTTCTCAGCTCTCCCGAAACCGAAATAACAAACTCGCTTCTGATGCTGTGGGCAAGCTCATGGGCTTCTGCAGCAACATCAGGGCTGAAAACCACCTGCGTCAAGCCAGTTCTGTCGCGCAGGTCAACGAATATCAACCCGCCGTGGTCCCTGCGCCTGAATACCCATCCGGCAAGTTTTATCTTCGAACCTGCATCAGACTCTCTAAGCTCTCCGCACCATCTATCTCTAAACATAGTATTTCTCCTCCGACAATAAAATCGTGATAGTATAGCAAAAAGGCGGGGCTACTTGAAAAACTACGCTAATCCGACAGCCTCTTTAATCTGCTCCAGTTCTTCTGAAGTCAAACGCCTCAGCCCGCCAGATTCAAGGCCTGCGAGCTTAAGCCCACCTATAGAAACCCTTCTCAGTTTTAAAACATCATAGCGCAACTTTTCGAGCATGCGCCGTACCTGCCTGTTCTTGCCTTCATGTATGGTTATTTCGATCCATGAGTTGATTTCGGTTTCTTTTATTTTTTTTACGATTGCAGGCGCCGTAATACCATCGCTAAGTTTTATGCCTTTTCTCAACTTCTCTACCGCTTCAATAGAAACAACACCTTTAACCTTGACAACATAAGTTTTGGCAATCTCTTTTGCCGGATGCATCACAGCATTTGCAAGATTGCCGTCATTAGTGATAATCAAAAGACCTTCCGAATCATAATCGAGCCTGCCGACAGGATAGACCCTATATTTTATTGCCTTAAGAAAATCTTTTACTGTTGGTCTGCCTTCAGGATCGGAGAGTGATGTTACAACGCCTCGAGGCTTGTTGAACGCAAAATATACGAGAGGTTCTGTTCTGATAAGAAGCTTGCCGTCAACCTTGATGTGGTCTTTGGCAGGATTTGCCTTCATGCCGATATGCGCGGTCTTACCGTTTACAGTAACCCGGCCTTCGGCTATAATCTCTTCGGCGCTCCTTCTTGAGGCTATGCCCATGCGGGCGAGTATTTTCTGAAGCCTCTCCTCCACAATAATACGAAGGCTAAAGCCTGATTTCTACGTAAGCCTTTTCCCTAAGGCCTTTGAGCCAGTTCTTGTACTGGTCGTTGAATTTTTCTTCAAACAGCTTCTGCTTTACAGCGTTACGCAGCTCTTTCTGGTCTTTAAAAGACATCACCTCATTAACCAACAAAATGTGCATGCCGTTAGCACCCCAGAAAGGGTCGCTCATCTCGCCGGGCTTTAAAGTTGCAAGCGCCTTAATAAATTCAGGGCTGAGCTCCGACTTCTTTATAAAACCAAGGCTGCCGCCGATACGTGCTGTAGCGTCTTCGGAATACTGCTGCGCAACAGCCGCAAAAGAGCTGCCTTCCTTGATCTTGGCCATTATTTCTTTTACTTTCGCCTCTGTCTGGGCATTGCTGTTCGTTTTCTTGATGAATATCTGGCTAAGATCGTAGCCTTCGCTCTCTTTTGCAAGGTTTGGGTTGTCAGCAAAATATTTATCCACCTCGGCTTCAGAAACCACAATTTTGTTCCGCACGTCATGATCAACTAGCCGGCCTATTGTAATCTGCTCGCCAAGGCTCTTGCGGTACTGAGCCAAGGTAAATCCCTCACGCTTCATCGCCTCTTTGAAGGCATCTTCTTTCATAGAATATTTGTCCATGATATTTTTTACCGCACCATTAACCTCTTCTTCACTCACTATTATCTTGAGTGCTTCGGCCTCCTGCAATACAAGCCTTTTGTCTATAAGTTTCTCAAGAAACATCATTTCGCTTTCTCTGAAAATCCTGCGCCGCTCTTCGTCCTTCATAGCCTTTACCGGCTTGGTAGCCTCAAACTCCATAGCACGGTAGAGATCGCTCCATGTAATAACCTCTTTGTTCACGATAGCCATGACTTTATCGAGCAGGATTGCGGCCTGAACATTCTGAACAAAAAAAACAGCGCAGATAAAGAAAAACACCAGAACTTTTTTCATATCCCCTAAAACCTCCATTCGGCCGCATAACGGGCCGGATTTAGTCTTTTATTCTAACATATCCTCGGAAGCTGTTCGCCCTGAAGCATATCGATGATGCGAGAACCGCCAATAGCGGTCCTTAGTAAAACCTTTCCGGACTTGCCTGCATCAGGGCCTACTGCCCTGCCTATTATGGCAGAGTTGCTGGCTAAAGGATGCCGCTTCATTTCGGCCAGCAAAGACTCTGCCGAATCCTGCTGAACAATGGCGATAAGGATACCCTCATTCGCAACATAGAGAGGGTCCAAACCTAAAAGCTCGCATGCACCCTTGACACCACCAGTTATCGGCAGCGCCTTTTCGTCTATTGATATGCATACGCCCGATTCTAGCGCAAGCTCCTTAAGAGTGGTCGCAACCCCTCCGCGCGTCGGGTCTCTCATCACCTTTAAATTTTTTGTGCAGTTCATCATCGCCTCAACAAGACCGTTCAGTGCAACTGTATCGCTCAGCACCGGCGGGTCAAAAGTAAGACCGTTCCTTTCTGCCATAACAGATATTCCATGGCTGCCTATAAAACCGCTCACGATTACTGCATCGCCCGGAGCTATTTTCTTGGAAGAAAGATTAACAGACGGGTGAACAACACCAATTCCGGCAGTATTGATAAAGATTCCGTCGCCCTTGCCCCTGTCAACAACCTTCGTGTCTCCGGCAACAACTTTAACACCCGCATTTTTTGCGGCAGCCGACATCGAAGAAAGAACCTTCTCAAGTTCCGAACCGGAAAAACCTTCTTCAATAATAAAGCCGGCGGTAAGGTATAGCGGCTTGGCTCCAACCATTGCTAGATCATTTAAGGTGCCATTTACCGCAAGCTCTCCTATGTTGCCTCCGGGGAAGAAAAGAGGAGAAACCACATACGAATCGGTTGTAAAGGCAAGCCTTGCGCCCTGCTCGCAAAGTCCTGTTAAGGCAATATCGATAACCGCGGAATCGGAGAGATCTGCGATCGAAAAGGCCGGTGCAAAATGTTCGCGAACAAGCTGATGCATAAGCCTGCCACCGCTTCCATGGCCGAGCAGAATCTTATCCAAACTCAGTCCTCAACGAGCGGGTTTGCTTCCACAGCAGTTGAAGGCACGCTCTCCTTGACCGTTCCGAGAGCAGTGACATAGTAAAAAGTTTTTTGTGCAAGAGGTTCACTATCACTGAAAGCGGGAGCTAGAGCATCTCCTATAAAACGAAACGAGTCTTCTCCTGAGCGCTTGCGGTAAACCCGGTAGCCTTTAACCCATGACTCTGTATTCTCTTTCCAGAGCAGAAATACTTTTTTTGCGGTCGGAACAAAATTAAGACCTACAGGACGCTCAGGCACAAAGGCTTCTGGGCCTATAGCCAATACATCTGAAGGAAGCCCCTCGTCAACAATATCGGTGCCCAGCAATGCCTTGACATGGTAATACATAGAGGCCGAAGGATTTATAGCATCCCTAAAAAAAGCTTCTTTAAGCGGTGCGCTGTTTATAGGTGCTGACTGTTCCTTACCCTTTATGTCGCATCTATAAATGTTATAAAGAAGTTTGTCAGGTCCCTTTTGCCAAGAAATCTCGACCGCATCACCCGCTATCCTGTAGGCAAGGCCTTGCGGCCTTTCAGGAAGCGTTGCAGGGACTGCTGCAACAACAGGCGAGTCGTCGCCCAAAATCTCACGCAAACTGACCGGACGCACCTTGTAAAAATATTTTTTGCCTTCAGAGAATTTATCGTCAACATAATGCAAGGCATCCGAAGACAGCACCGCTATCTTTTTAAATTCCTGTACCGCATTTCCTCTGTCTTCCGCTTTTTCGATGGCAAACCCTTTTAGAGACTTGATTGCAGAAGAAGGATAAGACCAGGAGACTATCAGTCCTTTTCCGCGATGCTCCACTTTTACCATTCTGACCGGCTCTGGCTTTTCAAAAGACTTAAGAGTCGGATTGCTCTTCTTCCCGCACGATGCAACGAACAGCACTAGAAGAATCACAGAAGCGGCAATACAAAAGCTTCTGAGAACATGCATGCTATTTAAATTATTGGGGCGCATAAAGTTATGTTGATTTTCACATGCGGCAGGTTCATAAATCAAGACATTCGCGTTTTTATGCTGCCGCCTTCAATAAATACGACAGTTTACGAGCCTCCCACTTTAAAGGATCAAACAAACGCAGGCATTATAAAAAGTCTGTGGCGGCTATGCTAGCTATATCAATATTTATTCGCAAACATGCGGGCAAAACATACGTCTATCCTCATAAATATTTCTTAACACATCCCCAAACCTTGCAAACAAACAACACCTTTAACTTTTCAAAAAAATACGGTTATACAAACGTCCTACATGTTTTAAAACCAATTGATTTTAAAGAGTTTTTAAAATGCCTTAAAAATAGGCAGAAACGAAAAAAAACCTTTATTTATAAAAGACTTTCGCAGTTTTGCAAAACCTTTTTCAACGAGTTACCAACATTTGTTAAAAACTATTAGAAATCATAGGATTAAGATGCCTTATAAAATTGTCAAGACGTTTTAAAAAAAGTTGCAAAATATTCTGCAGAAAAATCTAATCGCCTCATAAAAAGTCAACAACAAAACAGCAAAGTCAATGCCACTTTTAATCCGCTACCTGCTATAATTTCGAATGCTAAACTTACTTGATGGGCTCGACAGCAATGATTCGATACTCAGAAGAATCGAGATGGTACGCCTGATAAAAACCGGTGTCCGTTTGGAAGAAGTTTGCGTCAAGTTTGATGCAGCGCCAGAATATGTGATGAAACTTGTGCAGTGTTATGAAAAAAACAAAACCATCGGCATTCTGACCGAAGAAGACTTTGCAGCATACCGCTCCGCAAATCCTGAATTGATAAAGGTTTGCACCTTCAATCTGCACGGAACGCACAAAGATAATAGCTCAAGGCCTCTGCTCATATCTAGAGAACTGAGCAGCCTCGCTCCCGACATCTGCGCCTTTCAGGAAGCGATTCAATCCGGGGGAGAAGACACAGCAGGCGTGATAGCCAAAAACCTATCACATATGACAGGCCGCCACTACAGAGCTCATTTCGCGCTATGTCACCTTTTCATGGACAAATATCCCGAAGGGGTGGCTGCCGTAACAAACTCTGCTCAAGCAAACAAACAGACTATAGACCTGAACAAGGGCCTCGAAAAAGGACTTAAACCTAGCATGGCGCGCTTTGCTTCTGCATGCGAGGTTAGACTATACGGTAAAGAAATACTCTTTGCATCGGTTCATCTGGACTACAACAAGAATAAAAGCATAAGGCTTGCACAGGCAAAAAAACTGCTGAAAGAAATAGACAGGCTCTATAAAAATAAATACTACTGTCAGATTATAGCCGGCGATTTTAATGATAACGCCGATTCTCCGGCTATGCTGTTTCTTGCAGAGAACGGATTCAATGACGCATACCGGCATTGCAATGCCACAGGAGGTGCAACATACCCTTCGGATGCGCCCACAAACAGAATAGATTACATAATGGTAAAGGGGGATGCCGAAATTCAGTCCTCATCTCTCGTTCTGAAGAACCCCGAACTAAGCGACCACTGCGGCGTCTTTGCGGTTCTAAGGTAATAAACAATGCCGCACAGGGCCGGGTATTTCGTTTTAGCCTACCAATGGGACCACCACTGCAATGACCTGTTAAACTCTATAAGAGACCGGCTGCACAACATCATCACCAGGCTCGTTGAACTTGAACGCGCCAAACCGGTAAGCCCCAACGAAATTCTCGAATACTACACAGTATGGAGCTCCTGTAATGAGGAATTCTCGGCCATAATAGAGTCTATCAATAAAAAACAGGAAACCATACACGCCCTCGGATATCGCGGCTATGGGGTCAACAGGGACCTGCTGAAAGCGCTCGAAGATATAAAGAACGAATACGAATCGAATATAAGGCGCATATTGAAGCGCCGCTTCGAAAAATACCTAGACAAGGCTGTAAGGTATTGCATAGCAGCAAAAAACCAATCGAATGCAATCACGCCGGCTGCATTGATTTATGCCTTACGCCCAAAGTCAGAAAAAACAGACCTTAAAAACAGTGCATTTTTAAAAAAATATTTCCGAATCAAAAAAGAAACAGCAGCAAGCACAAACCAAAAAATATTCGAAAAACTTTTCCTGGCTTCGGGCAGCGAATCTGTGACCATAATGAAAGGCAGCATGGGACATCAAAATCTAATGTCAGAAAAAACACTAAAGCTTATCGGGAACAGAAACCTTCTGGAGCTTTGCAGAAACAGTTTCTCCAAGCCCGATGATTTCAAGGAAACAGGGCTTGACCTGTTAAAGAAGATACACTACATGATTTCGGTGGACATAGACCCGCACGCAGGCGATTTCAGGCAGCACGATTTCGAAGATAAAAACGGAGTTACGCTGGAATTCGGAAATTTCGAGCGCGAAATAAAACACCTTGACGAAACGCTCGGGAAAGCTTCAAAAAAAACCAACAGCCTAGAAGCCTTTATCAGCAGCCTTGCGCTCGCTTACTACATGTTTCTAGGCATCCATCCTTTCATAGATTCAAACGGAAGGGTTGGCAGATGCTTCATAAACTACATGCTTTTAAAAAAAGGGCTCCCCCCGGCCATTTTCGGGGACCGAAGCGAAATCTTGGCGCTTCCGAGATACGGCGGAACCGTCGAAGATATGCGCCTCTACCTGAACCGAAGCATTCGCAAAGCTATCGAAGCTTACTTCTATGAACGCTCCAAACTTGAACGTCTTGGTCTGCTTAACCGCCCCATATCAAATGTATCTTTCGACTCGGGCTTCAGCTTCAGGATATTCAAAGACAGACCGGACTTTATAGAGATTAATTTTCCGGTTTTCATAATCGCAAAAAACAATCCTCTGCACAAACAATACAAGGAACAATGCAGAATCGTTTTTGAGGATGAAGCAGACATTAAAAAAATCGTTCTTCATTACGGATTCTCGGAACACCGTTTGGGAGAATGGAAAAACATTTATGACTCAAACAAACCCGCCTTTAAAGATGAAATCAAATCTTCTGTTCATAGTATCAGAATATTTGATGCAGTATTCTTTGTGAAGCCGGTTAAAAACACATCGCGTCTATACAACTATTTCAACTGCTGCGTCTCATCAGGCAATTCAGGAATGTTCAACAATAAAGGACTAAACTATTCATTCAAGCTCAGAGATTAAGTGATTTTCGGCAACTGTGCTATTATTAACAAGAGTTAATTCTCTTGCACTTGTTGGAAACTATATATGACGGATGACAATAAATCAAACAAGCAGCTTATCGAAGAATTAGAACGGCTACGCCTGAAAATAAAGGAACTGGAATCAGAAGTAAAGGACAAAAAAGATACCGAAGAAAGATTCAGGCAGCTATTCCATTCAGCCCAAGACGCAATAATTTTGTTTGATATTACAACAAAGCAGATTATAGACATAAACAAAGCGGCCGAAAATATGTATGGGTACAACAGGGAAGAGTTTTTAAAAATGACCCATAGTGACATAACCTCAGAGCAGGCTGCTTCAGATATTTCCATAAAAGAACTTGAATTAAAGCAGTCCATTCATATTCCGGTACGCTACCATAAAAAGAAAGACGGCACTGTATTTCCGGTTCAGATATCAGGCACTTTCATTCCTCTTTATACGGGGCAAAAAGTGGCCTGCGGCATAATACACGACATTTCTGTGAGAGTTAGGATTAAGGAGGAAATGCAGGCGTGTGAGAACAAATGCAATACACTTCTCGAAAATCTTCAGCAGAAGATATTTTTTAAGAACAAGGACTCTGTATATATTTCCTGCAACAAAAACTATGCCGATGATCTGAAAATTAGACCAGATGAAATCGCAGGCAAAACAGATTACGATTTTTATCCTAAAGAGCTTGCTGAGAAATACAGGGCAGATGACAGAAGGCTTATTGAACAGGGCCGATCCGAAAGCATAGAAGAGCAATACATAAAAGACGGGCAAGAGTTCTGGGTGCGCACAGTAAAAAAATCAATTAAGGATGAAGGCGGTAATGTTACCGGCATATTGGGATTTTTCTGGGACATAACTGAACAAAAGAAAGCAGAAGACGCACAGCAGGAAAGCGAAGAAAAATTTAAAACTCTGTTCGAAAAAGCGGTTGATGACATACACGTCGTTGATAGAGAGGGGCGCATTGTAGATTGCAATGAATCCACCTGCCGCAATCTTGGATATACACGGGATGAATTATTAGGTTTGAGCATCTCTGATATTGACCCTAATTTCCCACCCGATGCACTTAGGCTCATAGTTGACCGCATCCTGTCCGGAGAAGCCGTAACGGTTGAGACATCCCAGCGGCGCAAAGACGGTTCTATGATTGATGTAGAAGTTCATTCATCTAAAATTATGATTGGTGGGGTACCGCATGTGCTTACAATATCTCGCGACATAACAGAGCGTAAGCGCATGATGCAGGAACTCAGCATAGAAAAAAAGAGAGCGGATGCAGCAAATCATACTAAGAGTCTCTTCCTTGCCAACATGAGCCACGAACTGAGAACTCCTTTGAACTCTATCATAGGTTTTTCTGACATGATACTGACTTACGAAGAACTGGATCAGAAACAAAAGGAAGAGATTGGGTATATACTTAAAAGCGGCAAGCATCTTCTGGAACTTGTGAATGAAATACTTGATTTCTCAGATTTTACATTAGGCGAGATTGCCCTTGAATTGACAACATTCAGCCTAAGAGATGTGCTGAACTCATCATTGAAGATAATAACCGCAGCAGCATTGAATCATCAGGTAAAAATAAATGTTGAAATAGAACCGGATGTTACGGACAATTTGTGCGCCGATTACAAAAGACTCAAACAGATACTCTACAACCTTCTCAGCAATGCCCTTAAATTCACGCCTAAAGGTGGGCAGGTAACAGTGCGCGCGAAAAATACAAGCAAAGACTATGTTGAAATTTCGGTTGAAGATACCGGAATCGGGATAAAAGAAGATGACATACCAAAACTTTTCAGAGAATTTGTTCAGCTCGATTCTTCTTACACCAGGAAACATGAAGGCACAGGTCTTGGCCTTGCACTGTCAAAGAATCTGATTGAACTGCACGGGGGAAAGATTTGGGTTGAAAGCGAATTTGGAAAAGGCAGCAGATTTATATTTACGTTGCCTTTAAAACAAAAAATCCAATAACAAACAGATTAACCGGTTATAATATTCAGATGAAAAAACAGCTTCTCGCTCTAACAATATGCACCCTGCTGCTCGCTTTCTTCGACCTCGGTTCGGTGCCGCTCTTTGATGTGGATGAGGCTGTATTCTCTCAGGCATCCAAAGAAATGGTTCAAAATGACGAATGGATAACGCCGACATACAACGGTGCAAACCGCTATGACAAGCCTATATTTTTTTACTGGCTGATGATCCTGTCCTACAAAATGTTCGGGGTGTCAGAATTCGGGGCGCGCTTCCCGTCAGCAGTTACGGCAATACTACTTGCACTAACGCTTTTTATGATGACGAGAAAAGTGACCTCGGACGATAATATCGCTTTTTATGCGGCTGCCGCATTCATATTTTCGCTTTATTTTTTCGCATACTCTCATGCAGCTGTCGTTGACATGACTCTGGCGCTTTTCATCAGCTTATCTCTCTTATGCTTTTATTGCTATATTCATGAAAGCTCTGTTTCTAAAGACCGCGCGCGCGGCTATCATTATGCTTTTCATGTGTTCTCGGCCATCGCATTTCTTACCAAGGGGCTTATCGGAATAATATTCCCTTTTGGCATAGCGGCAGTTTATATGCTTATTACGGAAGGGGTAAAAGGCGTCCGAAAAATATTCAGCCTTAAAGGCTCACTGCTGTTTTTAATGACCGGCGCCCCGTGGTACCTAGCCCAACTCGCAATAAACGGACAGGAATTCATCGACCAGTTTTTTATCAAGCATCATTTCAAGAGATATGCTGAAGCAAATTCGGGCCACAGCGGCGGTTTTTATTACTACATCCCGGTTCTTGCGGCAGGAATATTTCCATGGATAGCCTTCCTTCCGGCAGGAATAAAAACAGCGTTAAAGAAAACCGACCGGTTCGCCCTTTTCGCGCTAGTCTGGTTTGCGTTTGTTTTTATATTCTTCTCGGTATCATCAACAAAACTGCCGAACTATATCTTCCCTGCTGTTCCCGCAGCAGCAATATTGGCCGCTTATGGGATTAGGTCTGCGGCAGGCAGGAAAAAGTTCGAATACATTTTTACATTCGTATCTGCTGCTGCAATAGGAATCATTTTTATAATTCTGCCCAAATACATTCCCAAAATATTGGCAGCCGATATTTCATGGACGTATGGGATAGCCGCCGTAATGCTCGGGCTTAGCGCCTATACCCTTTATGCTTTTTTCAAAAATAAAGAGGCAACAGTTCAGATTGCGGTTTTAAGCGGAGCATTCATCGTGATTATTGCCGCAAACGCTCTTCCTTTAGCCAGCAAGCATCTGCAGGGAACCCTCCACACTTACAGCATTTACGCAAAAGAAAAAACCGCAAGCGAGCAAAAAATTATCGCATACAATATTAACAAACCAAGCATTGTTTTTTACTCCGACCGGATGGTCGCGCAGATAGGCGATGCAAAAAACCTTTACTCATTTCTTCAGGACAAAAAAAATGCACTTGCCATCACAGGCTCGAAAAACAGAGCGATAATGGAAGAGGCTGGATTAAGATTAATCAGGGATGACGGACAATACGCGCTTTTCGAAAAATAACACATTGCATATCGCAATGTTGGTTTCTGCCGCGGTATTTATAGCAATCTTTATGTGCTGTTTGGATGCTCCTTTGACCGCATGGTTAAGAAGCCTTAAACAATCAGGCTCTTTAGAGTTTTACTCCCCGCTGAGACCGGCTATCAAATTCATCACCCACGGCTCGCCCTTGATAATAGCCGCCGTAGCACTTTACATTTATGGAAGATTCTTTAACAAGAAGATTATGGAAATCGGGAAAACGCTTGCGATAGGTTTTGTAGTATCAGGCGTAGCGGTCCAGGCAGCAAAGCATCTGCTCGGCAGAGCAAGGCCTCGCTTGGGAGAATCAACCGCTTTCATAGGGCCGACACTGGACATAAACTACGATTCCTTCCCATCAGGCCATACCACAACCGCATTTTGCCTTGCATATTTGATGTCAAGAATCTTCCCGAAATATACGCTTCTTTTCTATGGGTTTGGCATTCTTACCGCATTCGATCGTCTGATGGGGATTTCCCATTTCCCGTCAGACATTATCGGAGGAGCGGTGCTAGGAATAGGAACCGGAATTCTGATAACCCGTAAATCTACTTATTCAATAGATTCAACATAGTCTCTGCATTGCCCGCTTTTTTGCCTGTTGGATATTCTTTGAGATACTGCTGAAACCTCTGCTTTGCCTGATCATTAAACCCAAGCTCCTTCAGCGTCATTGCGGCCTGAAACAGGGCAACTTCTCTCTGCGGCACATTAGGATATTCCTCTATAACCAGCAGGTATTCCGATAGTGCGGCTTCGGGATTACGAAGAAAACTCGCATAAACCGCTCCGCGCTCAAGACGTGCGTCGCTCCTTATCTCAGGAGATGAGGTCAGATCCAATGCTATCTGAAAGACATAAAGAGCCTGCTCGTATTTTCCGGAGTCGGCAAGATAGTGGCCGTAGTTAACATTCCATCTCGCAACAATGTGAGGCAGGTTGTTCGAGGCCTCCCAATCTTTTGGAGGCTGTGCTGCCGTAATATCGCTGAAGTTCTGCTTTGCTGTAGCAAGCGGCGTGTCGGGCTTTATATCAACCGGGTCTGTAGGTACATATCCCCTTGTATTTTGCACAACCGTATTGCCGGTAAGCGCTTTCTTCTCTTTCGAATCTCCCGATACATCGGCAACGCCCTCATTGCCGAAAAACACGTTGGCAAAACCCTGATTCATCATCATAAACTCGGTGCCGCGCACCCCAATAACGGCAGAAGGGCTTTTAACTGTATAGTTCATCTTTTCGCCGACCGGCTTGATTATGTTCGCCTTAATCTTGCCCTGCATAAGATTTAGCACAGCCTCTTTCTTCTTCTTGGCCATAGTGAATTCGGTTATCTCGATCTCGGTGTTGTTGGCAAGGGTTATCTTAGTTCCATCAGGCAGAAGAAGTTCGGCCCATCCATCAGCTCCGGTTTTAACCCACCAGCCTTTCTCAAGGGCAGTGCCCACAGCAGCGGCATTATACGGAACATTGTTCCGGTCCCTGTAAGATACATCCCCGCTCATTGCCTTAATTTCGCCCGCAGGTGCAGCAAAACAAACGCAAGAAAAAACAAATATCACAGCAAGCATAATAAAAAGAGCTGTCAATCTTCTCATAAATCCTCCTCAGTTGCAAATATTTTTAATTTTATCAATTGGAGACGTTAAACACAAGGATTTTAAAATTTTTGTTCAATCATTGCACAGCTGTGACAGCTTTCTTTCTACTGCCTGCCAGTATATTCAGGGTTTCTACTGTACCCGAAAATCCCATCGCAAAATAGATATACCCTTTGGGAATATGAAAAGCAAGTCCCTCGGCAATCAGCGTAACACCAACCATCAGAAGAAAGCTCAGAGCGAGCATTTTCAGTGACTGGTGTTTATGGATAAAAGAGCTTATGGTGCCAGAAGCCACAAGCATAATGAAAACAGCTATAACAACAGCAGCTACCATTACTCCGATATGCTGGGCCATGCCAACCGCAGTTATCACAGAATCGAGAGAAAATACAATATCCATCATCACAATTTGAAAGATGATCACAGAAAACGTACGACCGGCCCCTTCCTTTATTTTGTCCTCCGGAGTCTCGAATACACAGTGAATTTCATGCGTGCCTTTCACAAGCAGGAACAGTCCGCCACCTATCATTATGAGATCTCGAATTGATATAGCGCGGCCCAATAAGCTAAACAAAGGCGCGGTAAGCCCTGCAAGCCATACAATGCTTAAAAGCAGCAGCAAACGTGTTACAAGCGCCAGACTTATGCCCACAAACCTCGCCTTTGGCTGCTGATTCTTGGGGAGCTTGCCCGCAAGTATGGATATTACAACGATGTTGTCGATACCCAAAATAATCTCAAGCGCCGTAAGTGTAATGAGGCTTATCCATATATCAGGATTAGTTGCCCATTCCATCGCTGCTTCCCCCCTGTCTTAGAGATTTATACCTACTACTCCTTATTTGATGTAATAGTTTCTAGATTTTCACAAACAGGCAGTTGGTTTTTTACTCCAGCGCCCAACCTTGCCGCGCAATAAATGGCTGCTGCAAGCACTATAAGGCTTGCACTTATAATCGGCAGACTCCACACATAAGGCGGCAGATTTTCGTACAGCCCGTATCCGCCAAATGCTATAAATACAAGAGCCGAGACCCATTTGATTGCGCGTTCGG
Organism: Nitrospirae bacterium MYbin3; assembly: GCA_002753335.1. Classification (GTDB taxonomy): domain Bacteria; phylum Nitrospirota; class Thermodesulfovibrionia; order Thermodesulfovibrionales; family Dissulfurispiraceae; genus MYbin3. The sequence continues at coordinate 35,224 of PEAD01000014.1, read as the reverse complement.
GAATATGTTTGCCCATGACATTGCCAACAATAATACCAAAACCGTTAGATATTACCATGCCTATGGTGGTGCCCATCCAGACGGTTATTATAGTGTTATACTCGACAGCAAGGGCTATTGTTGCAAGCTGAGTCTTGTCACCCATTTCTGCCATAAAAAAAGCTATGGTAACGGTCCAGAACGGACTGCAGTTGTATTTATTGTCTTCACCTTCCAATGTGTCGCCCCTGATTGTCCAGAGGCCGAATATTATGAATGAAACTGCTGCTGCTACCTTGATATAGACCATTGGGATAACCGTGGCGAGGTAACTGCCTGCTGCTGCAGCAAGCAGATGATTGACCGCGGTTGCGACAAACACTCCCCACATGACCGTCTGCCAGCGAAACTTACAGGCAAAGGCCATTGCAAGAAGCTGTGTTTTGTCTCCCATCTCTGCAAGCACCACAAATATAAGCGAAGCTATAAATGCTGTCATAATTATTTCCTCATATTCCGTTCGCGGATAAGCTCGAAAACATCTTCTTCTGAGTTGTAATAATAGATAAACCCTGTTCCTATATCATAGTACCAGCCATGAAGATGAAGCGTGCTTTCATCTAATGCATTCCTGACAAAAGGATAAGTCTGTATATTATTCAATTGGAGGAGGATATTTTCCTCCTCGGTAACTCTATGACGGATTTCTTCAGGAGCCGTTATATAATGTTTTAGAATAATGTCTTTCACCGGATCAGCCATTTGAAGCCACTCTTTTAAATGTGGCATGTTGCAAATTTCACTTTCATCCCTATAAAGCGCCTGCATTGCACCACAATTGGAATGACCACAGACGATTATATCTTTCACCTTTAAGTCTAATACAGCAAACTCTATTGCCGCAGCAACGCTGTTTTTATCTTTTATAGAGCCGTATGGAGGAATAATATTGCCCACGTTGCGAACAATAAAAAGTTCACCCGGCCTACTCTGAGTGACCAGATTAGGATCAACCCGCGCGTCAGAGCATGTAATAAAAAGAACCTCTGGCGACTGCCCTTCGGACAGTCTGCGAAAAAAATCTGCTTCCTCCCTGAAGTGCGATTTCTGAAAATTCCAAATGCCTTTGTAAAGTCTATCCATATCGTGATCGCATGCGCATTGCTTCCAGCCGAGCAATACTCCCTTTTATATTATTTAATACTGTCATGGTTTAACCGCTTCGTGTATATAGACGTTTCCAAAACATAGCGCTGTTTTCTTGCAAGACACAAAGCCCGCTGTTTCTATCAGCCTGCAAAGTTCATCCGGACTGTGAAAAGCCTCGATCGATTCAGCGAGATACAGGTACGCGTCCCTTTCAGAAAACAGGGCCGCAACCGCAGGCATAACCTTCTTAAGGTAAAAGTTGTACGGAATCCTTATAAAAGACCTCGGCATCGAAAACTCGAGTATCACAATCTTGCCGCCCTTTTTCATCACACGAAATATCTCATCTAGAGCCTTTGCGGTTTCATGCATATTCCTTATGCCAAAAGCGCATGTCAGCCCGTCAAAAATTCCATCTCTGAACGGAAGTGAATAGACCGTGCCTGCAGATAACTGATAAAAAGAATTTTGAATCTTTTGTTTCGCTCTCGCAAGCATGTTCAGGCTGAGGTCAAGACCGATAACACGAACGTCCTTATCGAGCATCCCGCTTGCGCTGTCGCCTGTGCCGGTTGCAAGGTCCAGCACCAACATATCTTTGGATGGCGAAAGCTTTTTGACCATCACTCTCCTCCACCATATATCCAGACAGGCGGAGAAGAGGCGGTTCAGGAAATCATATCGTTCATCAATGCAATCAAATAAGGTTTTCCCCATTAAGCCGGTTCTATTCTCACCGGCACGAGAGGAATGCCTCCATTGACAGCAGGATAGGTAAGAGTATTTACCTTTGCATGGGCAAAATGTATAGGCACAAACACCGTTTTCTCGGGCACTTCGTTAGATATAATGGCTTTAAGGAGAATCTCGCCCCTCTTAGAAATGACCTTAACATAACTCTCATTTATGATTTTGTATTTCTCGGCATCAGCAGGACTCAATTCCAGATACGCATCAGAAACCACAGAGTCAAGGTTTCTCGAAAGCGATGAAAGTGCGCCCGAATGCTGCAGAATATTTGCGGTCACAAGAAGCATCGGGAATTCACTGCTCGAATTCTCGATAAGTTCGTACGCCGCAGGATTGAACGAAAGTTTCAAATCATTTTTTCCGAGAGTCGAAAGTTTTTCGCTGACCTGTGCGCTTATTTCAGCAACTGAATTCAGTCCTAAATCTTTTCCCATCGCTTTTGAGAGCCTGACAAATATCTCCCAGTCCGGAATCGCTTCGCCCGTCTCCTTAACGATCTTCCTTATTTTTTGAACAGCTCCGGCAGCCGACATGAAGGTTCCATCCTTCTCTGCCCAGCTGCATGCAGGAAGCACAACATCCGCCATCTTTGCGGTATCGGTAAGGAAAATATCCTGAACCACAAGCAGCTCCATGCCCTTAAGCGTATTTTCAACAGCGGCAACGTCATGGAATGTAACGATCGGATTTTCTCCCATTATGTACAACGCCTTTAGGCTTGCATCTTTAGCGTAAAGCATCTCCTGCATTTCCTTGCCCTGCTCAGCAGGCCTTACACCTGCAGACCACATTCCAAGGGTATTAGAAAATTCTGCAGGAATCTGCAATGTGTCGGGACTGTCGCCGAGAAGCATCACCAGATTGGCTCCAGCAAGCATGGTGTTCAGGCTTTTTATATTCTCTGATGCGCCGGATGTCATAGCAACCAACCTGCTTTTTGCGGAAGAATATTCGCGTGCGAGATTCCTAATCTCATCCTCAGAAACTCCTGTTATAGCAGAGACCGCTGCCGGAGTATAATCCTTGAGAGAACTTTCAAGCGCCGAGAAGTTTTGTATCCCCTGCGCTTTTTCTTTGTCGTAAAGTCCTTCATCAATAATCACCTTCATCATGCCGTTCAGGAGAGCAACGCCCGTGCCGGGCACTAGACGAATCCATTGGCTGCTGTTTCTCACAAGCTTTGTTTCTTTGGAGTCAGCAACAGCAAGATGTGCACCGTTGTTTCTGGCAAGAATGAAGTTAAGCCCCCATACAGGCATAGCAGAAGTTATGTCCGATTCTATAACAAGCAGGAACTTTGCGTTAAGCGGAGCCTCCCAGCCGATAGGCATAAAATCAGATCCAAACGATTTCTCCATAGCCTTATGCGCCTTTGCATATCCGAAGCGTGCGGCAGAATCTATGTTGTCCGTTCCAACAGCTTCGCGCATAAACTTCTGGAGCATGAAGTTATCTTCTATAGAACACCTCTGAGAGCCTATTGCGCCTACGGACGCCGGCCCGTGTTTCTCGATTATACTGCCCATCCGTTCTGCCACATATTTAAGCGCTTCGTCCCATGAAGCCCGCACAAGGTTTCCTTCTTTTCTTATCATCGGAGTCTTGAGCCTGTTTTCTGCATAAATATAATCAAAGCCGTATCTGCCCTTGCCACACAGGTCTCCGTCGTTTATCCCTACGCCTTCCTTGCCTCTGCCCCTGATAATTTTTCCCTGACGAACACTCAGGTTTGTGGTGCATCCGCAGCCACAATAAGGGCATATCATCTCTTCTTCATTCATGTACCAGACTCTCGACATAAACCTGTATGTCTTGCTGCCGAGCGCCCCTACCGGGCAGACATCAATACACTGACCGCAGAATTCGCAGTCGAGAGTCTCCTCAAACGCAGGGCTTATCTTGGTCTTAAAGCCTCTGCCTATAAAATTAATAGCTCCGACGCCCTGATGGTCCTGGCATATCCTCACGCAGAGGCCACATAAAATACATCTGTTCGGATTGCGCTCAACAACAGGAGAGTCAAGGCGTTCAGGCTCATCCTTTCTCGAGGCCGAGAACCTATTGCTGGTCGAGCCGTACTTGTAGGCCATATCCTGCAGCTTGCATTCGCCGGCCTTGTCGCAAACAGGGCAGTCGAGCGGGTGGTGTAAAAGTAAAAGTTCGAGAACCGCCTTGCGCGACTTGGCTACAACCGGCGTTTCTGTGAACACAACCATACCTTCCCTAATCTGAGTGGAGCATGCAGCAGACAACCCTTTCTGTCCTTCAACCTCTACAACACACATTCTGCAGCCGCCATATGGACTAAGTCTGCGGTCGTAGCAAAGATTGGGTATGTAAATCCCGTTCTTAAGAGCGGCCTGCAGTATGGTCGCACCTTTTGCTGCCTTGACCGTTTTTCCGTTTATAGTAAGCTCAACTAAATTCATTTTCTATTCCTCCTTACCTGCCATGGCAACCGTCTTGCCGGAATCGCTTACCCACTGCTCAAGAAGCTGGTCCCTCATTGCGCGGGGCCCTATCTTGACAGAATCGAACTTGCAAACCGTATAGCATGAGCGGCACTGAACGCAGAGTGATTGGTCAATGCGATGCGGCACCTTCTTCTCGCCGATTATCGCCTTCTGCGGGCAGACCCTCTTGCAGGCTCCGCATGCCTTACATTTTTCTTCTTCAATATAGAAGGTGCATAGGTCCTTGCAGACCCCTGTTCTGCACCACTTGTCCCCTGCATGCTCCTCAAATTCACTCCTGAAATATCTGATGGAAGTTAAAACAGGGTTAGGCGAAGTCTGTCCCAAACCGCAGAGAGAGGTCTTTATTATTTCATGCGAGATATCTTCGATAAGCTCGATGTCCCCTTCCTCTCCTTCGCCTTTAGTTATCTTCTCCAAGAGATCCTGCAGCACTGTGTTGCCTATCCTGCAGGGCGGGCATTTTCCGCATGACTCTTCGGTTGTGAACTCAAGAAAGAATTTAGAAACACTGACCATGCAGTTCAGATCGTTCATAACAACCATTCCGCCCGAGCCAATAATAGCGCCGGTCTTCACGATGTCTTCAAAAGTGACCGGGGTGTCTATCAGTGATTCAGGTATGCAGCCGCCCGACGGACCGCCGAGCTGAACAGCCTTGAACTTCCTACCCTTCGGAACACCGCCGCCGATATCATAGATTATCTTGCTGAGAGGAATGCCCATAGGCACTTCGATAAGACCGATATTGTTTATCGCGCCGCTGAGCGCAAAAACTTTGGTGCCTGTTGATTTTTCTGTGCCGAGGCTTGTGTACCATGATGCTCCATTAAGAATTATCTGCGGAATATTTGCGAAGGTTTCGACATTGTTCAAAACAGTAGGCTTGTCCCAAAGACCTTTTACCGCAGAACGCCAGAACTTAGGCCTCGGCATACCGCGCTTGCCCTCTATCGATCTCATCAACGCTGTCGCCTCGCCGCATACAAAGGCTCCTGCGCCCTGATAAATCTCGATATCGAAATTAAATCCTGATCCAAGTATATTGTCACCTAAAAGACCGAACTCCTTTGCCTGATCTATAGCTATCTGAAGCCTCTGAACCGCAAGTGGATACTCAGCTCTGACATAAATATATCCCTTGCTTGCTCCGATAGCTCTAGCACCTATTAGCATGCCTTCCAGCACAACATGCGGGTCGCCTTCCATGATGCTTCTATCCATAAAGGCTCCGGGATCGCCCTCATCGCCGTTGCAGATGATAAATTTTTCGCCGCCTTTAACTTTTGCGCTCAGTTCCCATTTAAGTCCGGTAGGAAATCCAGCGCCGCCGCGGCCTCTCAGCCCTGAGCGTTTCATCTCATCTATAACCTGTTCGGGAGTCATTTCGTTAAGCGCCTTTGCAGCCGCCATATATCCGTCCCTTGCAATGTACTCTTCTATCTTTTCGGGGTCTATGAGGCCTTTATTTCTCAACGCCCTCAAAACCTGAAGACTGAAAAACGGGATATCCTTCATAAGAGGGATAGCGCTCTTCTTCGCAAGCTCTTTGTACATGAGCTTTTCTACAGGCCGTCCCTTGATAAAATGCTCTTCTATTATCAGAGGAACATCGGCTACTTTCACCTTTTCGTAAAAGATGTCATCCGGATAGACGGTCATTACCGGCCCCTGAGCACAGAAGCCGTTGCAGCCGGTAATAACAACATTTATCTCATGGGACAGCCCTCTTTTGTTAAGTTCATCAGTAAACGCATCCTTTATCTTAAGGCTGTCGCCGGCCATACAACCGGTCCCGCCGCACAGCATAACACTCGCACGATAATTTTCCATTTATCCTCCTGTTAAAAGACAACCACAGAGAACACCGAGTTATTAAAAGACCTGAAAAGCTTTTTCTCTGAGACCTCTGTGGTTAATTTTTTTATTTTCATTAAATAAATTTCACCTGTATTAATATGAGGACTCGTTGCCTGCTACGAGGGCGCAGTCCTCAACAATCTTGCCGCCCAACAAATGCTCTTTTACAACCTTGCGCATCTTGTCCTCGTCCATCGTTATATATTTCACAGGTGATGAACCAAGGAGCTCAACCGTAACCATAGGCTCTTTGCTGCAAAAACCGGCGCAGCCGCTCGTGGTCACAATAGTGTCAGTAATGTTATTTTTGCTTATCTCGTCAAGCAGCGCTTCCATAACCTTGCGCGCTCCGGCCGTAATCCCGCAGGTTCCCATATGCACCGTCACCTTGGCGCGGGAGCCGCCGTCCCTGACTGTCATCGTAGCTTTGTAGTTGTCTTTTATTTTTTTCAAGTCGTCAATCGTAAGCTTCGCCATAAAACCTCCTGAATTCCTTTTCTATATGCTTATTGATAATTTGTAAGCAGGTCCATAGTATCCACAGGGTTCACAGAACCATGAGTATCCTTGCCTATAACAACAACCGGCGCAAGTCCGCAGGCCCCCAGACAACGCACCGATTCAAGCGAAAATTTCTTGTCCTCTGTAACGCTGCCTACATCTATATGCAGGTTCTCTGTCAGCTTCTTCACTATTTCTTCTGCGCCCTTTACATAACAGGCGGTCCCGAGGCATATCCTTATATTATGTTTGCCTCTCGGCTTCATGGTGAAGTAGGAATAAAATGAAACCACGCCGTGAACCTCGCTCAACGGAATCCTGAGCCCCCTCGATATATGCCTGAGAACTACCGGCGGCAGATATCCCACAAGCTCCTGCGCCTCCTGAAGCACAGGTATAAGACTGCCCAGCTTGTTCCTGGACTTCTTTATAATGGCATCCAGTTTTGACGCAATCTCTTCCGTATAGTCCTCAACATCCGGCTGAGGAGCCACGCCAATTTTTTTCATCTCCATCGCCCTTGTAACAACATCCAGAAGAATAGTAGGGGAAAAAGGCTTGGGAAGATAATCCACGATCCTCAGACTAAGCGCCTCTCTTATGCTTTCCTGAGAGGGATAGCCAGTTATAACAATAATATTTATGTCAGTGTTCTTTTTCCTTGCCTGCCTTATAAACTCTATGCCGTCCATCTCTGGCATTTTAATATCCGTGATTATCAAATCATAACGGTTCTTGTCGAGCAGGTCGAGAGCCTCTCTCCCTGATGCAACCGTAGAAACCTTGTAGCCTTCAGGAGCGAGCACCTTCTCGCAGCTTTTAAGCACTATCTTTTCATCATCAACAACAAGGATATTGCCGTCCATCCTTTATCCTCCTTAATATAAGTTCAAACTTTTATTTTGCGGCCACAGGGCTTATCTTTGCGAGCCAGATAAACCAGCTTTCACATACATGCTCTTTTAACAGCGAGCTTATAGCTTCATTCGCTCTCTGATTTATTTCTTTGATTATTCCTGTCATAGGCGCTTTTACCTCATACGTCGCGCCTGTCCTGCCATCGTTAGAAAGCAGCTTTGCAAAAGGCTCTCCGCTCATAACTGCCTTAAGTCCAGAAATATGCTCCACAAAAAGAAGCTGCCCTCCCGCAAGAAAATGCCTAACATCAACGCCTATCTCCCAAAGGTCTGCGCTTAAAGGCCTAGCCCATGTTCCGTCCTTGTAATATACAGCCTTGTCGTCAAGTTCGGATGGGCAGACAACATAATCCTTAAATTGATCAACATAGGATTTTCTCATCACCCAGCCGCGAGCATCAAAAACCCGCTTGGCAGCATTCAGCATGAAATCCGGAGTAAATGGTTTTTCTAGATATTCGAAGGCGCCGAGCCTTATTGATTCTTTCGCATCATCAAGAGATGGGTAGCCTGTTATTACAAGAACATCCGACTGCGGCTGAACCGTTTTTGCCTCTTTGACTATGGTAAGCCCGTACACATCCGGCAGCCTGATATCGGTTATAACAAGATCGAACTCTTCCTTGGATATCTTGTCGATAGCACTCTCGCCGTCCTTGACCGCAAAAACAGAAAAGCCCTCAGATCCGAGCATCCTCTTACAGCTCAGACCTATAACAGGGTCATCGTCCACCACTAATATACGATTCTTGGTCATATCTCCCTCTATGCAGGGGTCATTGTAAATATTATGGTCTTATAAAAAATGTTAATCGTGATAGTTTACACATTTAACACAAAAAAGTGTATAGGTGACTCTTATCATATAATATCGATAACGAGACAGGTGGTGTATGCAAATGTTCTTTATGCAGACAAAATAAAAATCGTTCGGTTTTTATTGTCGAACCAGTTGTCTTACATAAATTTTATCAGCCATCTCAGAATCAATCGCAAACTCGGAATAGCCTATGCGAAAAATATACGATGGGAAATTTTGCACAAGATAAATCTGATTGCCCGGCAAAACCCCCATAGACATTAGTTTGTGCATTATTTTTGAGTCTTTGGTTTGGATAAAAGCTATTTCGCCATCTTCTTTCGGATTCAGTTCGGTTAAAGGCAGCACTCCAAGATTGCCGCTTTTGCGCGCCTCTGTGCAACAGTCTCCCATAGGGATCTGCTTTCCATGGGGACACGTAGAAGGATGGTTCAGCATATTGCATACTTTTATATCAACACCTTCTTTTAGGAGGTGTTCAAACTGACAAGCCTTTTTATCCCCCTCTTCACCCCTTATATCTAAAACATCCATCAACAGGCGCTCCGCAAGTCTATGGCGACGAATAGTCTGACGCCCTTCTTCCCTGCCTTTTTCAAAAAAATACGCATGTCCGTCCTTTAATTCAATAAGGGCAGAATCTACAAGTTCGGCATACGCAGGATCCCTAGAATCTATTCCAATATATTGTATTGCAGCAAAATCGCCCCCATTTTCTTCAATCGCAATCCACATCGCTTCCAATATTTCTTCAGCATTTTCTGAAAGTTTCATTTGTTTGCCTCCTTAAAAAAACCTTTAACCTTCTTTACCCAAAAAGGCTCGGAAGGATTTTCATAGTTGCATTTCGGACACTTTATCATTTTGCATCCGCCGGACATGGGGCAGTTCTTGCATCCCTGAATTCCTTCTTTCTCTTCAAAATCATATCCGCAAAAACCGCAGCGCATCATAATATTCCGGTTGTAACCAGCAGTTTATTTAGAAAATAACCGCTTCCAAAGGCTATAACGCTCACGAACAGACCCATCATTAGTGCGGTTTTGAGGCCTCGCTCTTTTTTCATTATCAGGAACTGCGCTATGCATGGCACGAAAAGGGTAAGAGTCACAGCAGCCACTGTTATTTGCCTAACATCTAGCAGCCCCTTTTCCTGAAGGTCGAAAAGCCCTGCCGCACCGTAATCACGCCTGAAAAAGCCGAAAATGAACGCCACCGTGGTCTCTTTGGGAAGCCCTATGGCATTTATCACAGGGTTGAACCATTCCACCATCTTTTCGAAAAAGTGGGTTATCTTTCCAAGCCATAGAAGTACAGATGCAAAAATAAATAAAGGCAGTATTTCCATAAAATACCACTGCATTCTTGTATATGTTTTTGTCAGGACATTAGACAGTTGGGGCATCCGCATAGGCGGCAGCTCCATATAAAACATTGTTTTGTCCCCCGGAATGACTCGTGCGGCAAAAAATCCAACAGTTAGAAAAAGCATCAGTACGCATCCTGCCCAAACAAAAAAGCTCCCTTGGGATTTAGACAAAAGCGATAGGATTAGCCCAAGCTGCGCAGAACATGGAATTGCAAGAGCAAGGAGAAGCGTGGCAATAATCCTTTCTCTAACAGTTTCAAGAGTCCTTGTTACCATAGTAGCCATTGTGTCGCAGCCGAACCCAAGCACCATAGGTATTACGGCACGCCCAGAAAGACCTATTTTTTTGAATACCCTATCAACAAGAAGAGCCAATCTGGGAAAGTATCCGCTGTCTTCCAGCATCGAGAAAAAAAGGAAGAAAGTGGCTACAATCGGAAGTATAATGCCTACCGCATATCGAACACCCATAGTGATAATGCCGTATTCTCCGACAATCAGCTCCTGAATAATCTCCCAAGGAACAACATTGTTAACCGTCTCGGTAATCCAAGGATTGAACATTCCCTCTATCAGCTTCTTCTCAAGCAGATCAACAACTGTCCCGGCTCCAAAAACACCAACAAACTGATAGAGACCAAAATAGAGAACTATTAAAAGAAGAGGTATGCCAGTAAGGGGACTGACGCTCCAGTTTGACAGCTTGTCGCTTAGCGTAAACCTTCTACGCTCCGGCGCTGAGAAAACATCCTTGATGATGCCCTTCACAATCTCTCGTCTTTGCATTGATATGTCCATATGCAGAGACTCCCTCCGCTCAAAAACCTTCTCTCTCACAAGCTCATCTATTGCCTGATACCCAGCTCCTTCCTGCTCCTCAATCAATTCGGCAATTTCATTATCCTTTTGCATAAGCAGCAAGGCTATTGCTTTACGTGAAAGCCTGTAGTCACCTTTTAGCATTAATGCTATTTCTGTTATATCATCCTCAAATTTTTTATTGTAATTGAATTGGCGGATTTCTTTCGGATTAAAACCTGATATGCTCTTTCTTATTTCCTCAACGCCCCTTTTTTTAGCCATTGCCGCACCAATGACCGGAATGCCAAGTTTTTCGCCGAGGAGAGGTATGTTTATGCCTAGTCCTAAACGCTCTGCCTCATCCATGATATTTACAACCAAAATTACAGGCAAGCCTGCTTCTATCAACTGAATAGTCATTGCCAGCATACGCTCAAGATTTCTCGCATCAATTACATGAATGACTATATCAGGGCACTCGTTTAACAGTATCTCCCTGCCTACACGCTCTTCTTCCGTGATTGGCATAAGAGAATACATTCCGGGAGTATCAATAACCTCAAACTGCTCTTCTTCAATTATTGCTACGCCGCGAGTAACCTCTACCGATGTGCCGGGATAGTTTGATACTGTTACATATGCTCCGGTAAGAACATTAAACAGAACACTCTTGCCAACATTCGGGTTTCCTACCAGCACAACCTTCCTTTTACCATTAAATGAAACAGACTGCGCAGCATGGCACTTTTGTTTTTTCCCAAGCAATGTCATTGCAACACCTCGGCATTAATTTATTGCAATTGATAATTATTATCAATTGTGGCACAAAAAAAACTATCTGCACTCCCTGCAGATTCCGTATATCTCCAAGCTCTCTCTAATGGGAATGAAATCATTAGCCTTGGCAAGCCTGTACTGCAGTTTAGCGATCTTGCTATCGGTGACCTCGATGCACTTTTTGCATTTCAAGCAAACCAAATTACTTTTTCTAAATAAACTCATCTGTAGTTACCTCCTCCTTTATTATTGAAAATGAAAATTAATATCATCTTAGACGCAAAAAAAACTATCTGCACTCCCTGCAGATTCCGTATATCTCCAGCTTGTGTCTGACGGGCATGAAGCCGTTCTCTTCTGCAAGCTTGTCCTGAAGCTTCTCTATTTTGCTATTAATGACTTCTGTAAATTTGCCGCATCTAAGACAGATTAAGTGATCATGATGCTTTTGCCCAAATTTAGGCTCATATCTGGCTTTTTGTTTTCCTATTTTTATCTCATCAGCCAAGCCGCACTCACAAAGCAGATTCAGGTTCCTGTGGACAGTTGCATAGCCAATAGCAGGATTTTTTGTTTTTACCACGCTAAAAAGCTCCTCAACAGTGATATGTTTTTCAGAAGAAAAAAATGCAGCAAGAATGTCGTCTCTCTGCTGTGTATTACGCAGTCCCTGTTTGCTTATATAATTTGCAAATATTTCTCTTGGTGTATTCATAGTCATATTGCAGTTTTGGTAATGATATTTATTATCATTAGAGCACACAAAAGATGGGATTGTCAAGTTTTGGCATTACGTTTCTAAACCGTGAAATTTTCAAAGAATGATGTGCGTATTTTGAAAATCAACCCACATCTTATACGCAGGATAAAAATTTCTGAATATCAAACTGTTCTTCAATAAGCTCTTTTGTCCGCTTTATTTTTTCTTTTTCCCTTATCTTTGTCTTGCCCATTACGCCCTCTATCTTATCTATGGTGGTAAAGGTGTCGTCCGCCACCGAGATTATAGGGATGCCTTTGGACTGAGCCTTGCCTAAAACAATTTCGTTCGTATGCAGACCGCCGGTAAGTATTATGCATCTTGTGGAGGTTTCCATTGCCGCAAGCTGTATGTCAGCGCGATGCGCGCCGGTAATTACCGCCTTGTTCTGGATCCTTCTGAAATAGCTCAGCGCACTGTCAACATCCATGGCGCCTACCGAAAAATGCTCGACCGCTTCATCAAGCCTGTCTTCGCAGCAGAGCACCGTTCCATTCAGCAGTTCATTCAACTGCCTTACTGTGAACGATTCGAGTATGCTGTCCTTTTTAAAAACACCCAAGACATTGACTCCTTTGGATTCAAGAAAAGGTTTTACCGACTCGATCACATGACCATATGCGTTGACCGGGACCTTATTGAGTATGCCTCCCGCAAAGCTGCTGCCGAGAAGCTGTCGGGCTCCGAACAATGCATCAGCAGAAGCATCTCCGCGCCACTCTTCCACAAACAAAGCCCTAGCCTGCATCTGACGTATAAGCCCTATGGCGTCTATATCGAGTGTGGCCCCATCAAAAAGATCTCCGGCTCCGCCGATTAGCAAGAAATCCTTGTCCTTGAAAGATTCAAAAGCGCTCATTATCTTTTCCTTAACTCCTTTAAGGCTGCCGTTGTAAATCATGCTTTGGGTTTCAAAACTCAGCACAAACGGAGAAATCCTCTGGAGTTCCTCCGGTAAAGCAAGCTGTTCTTTTACAAATATTGAGTCTTCATCAAACAGGTCTCTGCCCACCTTAAACGGCATCTTGCCAAGAGGCTTCATATAGCCGACCTTATAGCCCATAGATATAAGTTTTAAAGCCAACCCCAATGCAAAAAAAGTTTTGCCCGTATAATTTCTGCTGGACAATATAAAAACCGGAACCATTTTATCTCCTCCTTGAAAATCTTATTAGTATTTAAAAAAACTAAGCACAGAACTCACAGAGCTTAAAAGAATCTAAAATTCTTTTCTCTCTGCGTCCTCGCTTAAAAGCGCCTACTTCTGGCTGTGGTGAATCCTTTTTTCACTTTTTATGCTCGAAAATAATACGGGCATCCAGCGCAATAGCCCCGCTGTGCATTACCAGCAGCGGGTTGATGTCTATCTCCCTTATCTGCGGAAAATCGTTTACTATTGCCGAAATGCCGAGGATGCCGTTAACTACAGCGTTTATGTCAGCAGGCTTTTCGCCGCGAGCTCCTTTTAAAAGAGCTATAGTCTTTATCTCGTTTATCATGGCCGCCGCATCGCTGCGCGAAACAGGAGCGACCCTGAAAGATACGTCTTTGAGCACCTCAACATATATTCCGCCTAACCCGAACATGATCATATGGCCGAAAGTCCTGTCATAAGTTACACCAAGAATGACCTCTTTGCCGCCCTTTATCATTTCATAAAGCATTACGCCTTTTACAAACGCACCCGGCATAAGCCTGTGCGCATTTGTTGTGATTTCGGTAAAAGCGTCCTCCGCAGCTGCTTCGCTACTGACTCCGACTTTAACCCCGCCTACATCGGTCTTGTGCAGAATTTCGGGCGACGATATCTTCATAACCACCGGATAGCCTATTCTTTCGGCTATTGCCGAAGCCTCTCTTGAACTTCTCGCAAGCGCCCGCTCAGGGAAAGAAAAACCATACAAAGATAATATATCCATTGCAGAGTCCTCGCCCAGCTCAAACCTGCCTGCGCTTAGGGCTTCATCAATCAAACGGCCGGCAGCTTCTCTATTCCTTGAAATGGGCGTTTCGTATTCATCATCGCTTTTTGAACGCCTCATAATTCCGAAATCATAAAGACGCCTGAAAGCAGACACAGCAACCTCAGGGTATGAAAAACAGGGCAGTGATTCGGTTTTGAGTTTTTCTATAGAACTCCTTACGCGCATCTCGCCTATGAATGAGGATATAATCGGCTTGTCAGTTTTTCTGGACGCGCTAATTACTATCTCCGCAACATTTTCGACATCGGTCATAGCCTGAGGCGTAAGAATTACGAGAATGCCGTCAACACCGGGGTCTATAATCGCCTTTTCAAGAACAACCGAATAACGTTCAGAAGTCGCGTCCCCAATAATATCCACAGGATTGTATAACGACGCGCTCGCCGGCAGTTCCTGCGCCATCGCTTTGATATTGTCTTTTGTCATCTGCGGCAGCTGCAGCCCCTGCCTTTCTGACATATCTGCCGCGAGTATTCCGGGGCCGCCCGCATTCGTGATTATCAGCAGCCTGTTGCCTTCAGGAATTTTTCCTGAAGCAAAAGCCAACGCATTGTCGAAAAGATCCTGAATGCCCTGCGCCCTTAGAATACCGGTCTGCTTGAATACCGCGTTAAATGCTGTTTCTGAACCTGCAAGCGCGCCTGTATGCGAAGACGCTGCGCGAGCTCCGGCTTCGGTCCCTCCGGATTTAATAAGTATTACGGGCTTAACCTTTGTGGCACGCCGTGCCACCTCCATGAAACGCTTGCCGTCAACTACATCTTCTATGTATCCGAGTATGACATCCGTGTCAGGGTCGTTCATAAAGTATTCGATGAAATCTATTTCGTTCAGATCGCACTTGTTGCCAAGGCTGATGAATTTTGAGAAGCCCATCCTGTTTCCGAGCGCCCAATCCAGTATCGCTATTCCGAGCGCTCCGGATTGAGAGAAAAAAGCGATTCTTCCGGGAGGCAACATGTCGCCCGCAAATGAAGCGTTCATGCTGTTTGAGGTGCTTATTACGCCTAAGCAGTTCGGACCTAATATCCTTATCCCGTTTTCCCTGCCTATCCTTTTCAGCTCCTCTTCCATCTTTATGCCTTCATGGCCTGTTTCCTTAAAGCCAGCGCTGAGTATGACCGCAGAAGTAACTCCAGCCTTTGCGCAATCGAGCAGCGCTTCAGCAACAAATTTTGCAGGCACCGCTATTATTGCAAGGTCTATAGGTGAGTTTGTTTCTGATGCCTTGGGATAAGCCTTAATGCCCAAAATTTCTTGTGCCGCAGGATTGATAGGGAAAAGCTCACCTTTATATCCAAACTTAATTAGATTGTTGAGCACCGCATAACCGACCTTTTTAGGGTCTTTGGACGCTCCGATTACCGCTATAGCTTTCGGATTAAATAGAGACTCAGGCAATCTTGACCTTCCAGTCGGTTCCCTCTTTTTTGTCTTCGAGAAGGATTCCCTTGTCCTCAAGTTCTTTTCTGACAGCATCGGCCATTGCCCAGTCTTTCTTCTGCCTCGCATCCTGCCTTTCACCGATCTTCTGAATTATCTGCTGTTCAGAAAGCTCTATTTTTTTGCTTCTCAAAAGGTCCACATTCCACTGAAGAGGAGTTCTCCTGAAAAGATTCAGTACTCCGGTTGCTGTTGCAAACATAACCTTTGCCCTTGCAATAAGAGCCTTTGCAGCGTCTCCGTGAGGCTTGGCATCCAAGAATTTATTAATCTCCCTGACAAACTCGAATATATGGCCTATTGATAAAGCGGTGTTAAAATCATCGTCCATCGCTTCTGCAAAGAGCCCTTCGAACTCTCCTAAAAACTCTTCGAACTCGGCGGTTGAAACCGTTTTCTTTGATGCGCTGTCAGAAACAAGAAACTCCTCAATCCTAGCTATTGTGCTGTAAACACGGTCTAGCGATGATTCCGCATCCCTCAACTGCTCGTGAGAAAATTCTATCGGGTTCCTGTAATGGCTCGATAAAACGAACAGCCTGACGACTTCAGCGTCATACTTCTCCAATATGTCCCGTATCGTAAAAAAGTTGCCGAGCGATTTCGACATCTTCTCTTTGTCTATAGTTATAAAGCCGTTGTGCATCCAGTATTTGGCGAAAGGCTTGCCTGTGAACGCTTCCGACTGGGCAATCTCGTTTTCGTGATGAGGGAAAATCAAATCCGCGCCGCCGCCATGAATGTCTATCGATTCCCCAAGATGCTTTATAGCCATAGCGGTGCATTCTATATGCCATCCCGGTCTGCCCTTGCCCCACGGGCTTTCCCACCACGGTTCCCCCTCTTTTGAAGCCTTCCAGAGAGCAAAATCCATCGGGGTTTTCTTCCTCTCGTCAACATCCACACGCGCGCCTGCCTGCAGGTCTTTCTGCTCTTTCTTCGAGAGTTTGCCATACTCGCCAAATTTCTCTACCGCAAAATAAACACTGCTGTTTTCGCCTTCGGCAACAGCGTATGCAACGCCTTTATCGACCAGCGCCTTTATTACATCAATCATCTCCTGAATATGTTCGGTAGCCTTCGGCTCTATATCCGCCCTCGCTATTCCAAGCATATCCATATCACGGTAATATTCGTCTATATATTTTGAGGCCACCGCATCCCATGCGCTGCCCTCTTCGTTCGCCCGCCTGATTATCTTGTCATCAATGTCCGTAAAGTTCCGCACATATTTCACATCAAAATTTTTATGGCGCAGATACTTCACCATAACATCAAACACTATAGCGCTGCGGGCATGGCCTATATGGCAGTAGTCATAAACCGTGACACCGCAGGCATAGATGCCGACTTTATTTTTAGTGAGCGGGACAAAATCCTCTTTCCTGCCGCTCATGGTGTTGAAAACCTTCATCCTGCCTCCTCTTCCTTCAAGCTTCTCTATCCTTGCTTCAAGCTTTTCGATATATTCGGTCATCTCCTGCAGTCTATCGTCAACAGGATCGGGAAGCCTTACATGGTCGAGCGTTTCGAACAGCCCTTCCTCCCCTATCCTTACTACCTTTCTTTTTATGATTTTGCCCGGAACGCCAACCACAATAGCATTATCCGGCACCGGCTTAAGAACAACAGAATTTGCGCCGACCTTCACATAATCTCCGATAGTTATAGGCCCGAGTATCTTTGCTCCGGCCCCTACCACAACATGATTGCCGAGCGTAGGATGCCTCTTACCCTTGTCTTTGCCCGTCCCTCCAAGAGTTACGCCCTGATACAAAAGACATTCTTCTCCCACTTCGGATGTTTCGCCGATAACAACTCCCATTCCGTGATCAATAAAAAAACCTGCTCCAATCTTTGCCGCTGGGTGAATGTCTATGCCGGTGAGAGTCCTCGAAATATTCGAGATGATTCTTGGCAAAATAGGCACGCCAGAATTCCATAGCGCATGAGCTATACGATAAGCTGCCGCAGCATGAAATCCGGGATAGGTGAGCGCCACTTCCAAGGCATTTGTTGCGGCCGGATCACGCTCGAAAACAGCGCGAAAATCCCGCTTGATATCCGATAAAAAACCCATACGCTATTATACAGGAAAAGAGGGGCTGTTGGAGCGTCGGCTTTATAGGACAAACCAGACCAAATAAACGGGATGCCCACTTAAGAACCCACTATTACGACATTCGAAGACAAACTTCGGGCATGACATACAAAAGATCAGAACCCGAAACCCTTGGGCATCCTGAAGCCTTTCATGCCCTTGCCGCCTTTGAACATCTTCATCATCTTTTTCATATCGAGGTACTGCTTTATCAGGCGATTAACATCGGCAACAGATGTGCCGCTGCCCATGGCTATCCTTTTTTTGCGGCTTCCGTTCATAAGATTTACATTGTTTCGTTCTTTCATAGTCATAGAGTTGATTATCGCCTCTATCCTCACAAACTCACGCTCATCAACCTTCACATCCTTAACCGCTTTGCCAAGCCCCGGGATCATGCCCAGGATGTTCTCTAACGGCCCCATGCTCCTCAGTTTTTTTAGCTGATCTTTCAGGTCATCAAAAGAGAAACTGTCCTCAAGCATCTTTTTCTGGAGCTTCTCTGCCTCTTTCTGATCAAAGGATTGCTGGGCGTTTTCTATAAGAGTGAGCACATCGCCCATGCCCAATATCCGACCCGCTATCCTGTCGGGATGGAAAGGCTCAAGCATGTCTATCTTTTCGCCCATGCCGAGGAACTTTATCGGCTTGCCGGTTACGCTCCTTATGGATAAAGCTGCGCCGCCCCTTGCATCGCCGTCCATCTTGGTAAGGATTACGCCATCAATACCTATCTGCTCGTTAAAGCTCTTTGCCATGTTCACAGCATCCTGTCCGGTCATGGCGTCCGCAATAAGCAATACCTCTTTGGGAAGCGTAGAATTTTTTACGTCCTTGAGCTCTTTCATCAACTCTTCGTTGATATGAAGCCTTCCTGCGGTATCTAGTATCACAATGTCCCGACCATCAAGCTTGGCCTGTTTGAGAGCATCGCCGCAGACCGCCACAGGATTTTTCGATTCTTTGGAATAGAAAACCGGTATGTCAAGCTGTTTGCCGAGCGTTATCAGCTGGTCTATAGCTGCCGGTCTCTGGAGGTCTGCTGCAACAAGCATTGGCCGTCTGCCCTCTTTTTTAAAGAAGCGGGCCAGCTTTGCAGAAGTTGTGGTCTTTCCCGATCCCTGAAGCCCTATCATCATCAAAACCGTAGGCGGATTGGCAGCAAGCTGGATTTTTGTGTTGCTCTCGCCCAGAAAATTGCAGAGAGTGTCATGAACTATCTTGACAACCTGCTGGCCGGGTGAAAGGCTTTCGAGAACCTCTTTGCCTATGGCCTTTTCCCTTACCTTCTCGACAAAATCTTTTACGACCTTGAAGTTAACGTCAGCCTCAAGCAGCGCAAGCCTTATCTCCTTGAGCGCAACATCGACATCCTCTTCTTTAAGCAGTCCCCTGCCCTTCAGTTTTTTGAATATCGAGTCAAGTTTGTCGCTTAGTGTTTCGAACATAGCGGTTTTCCTTATTGAATTATCTTTATAACGGCTTCTTAAGAAGCGTTTCTATCTCGCGCGACATTTCGTTCATCATGTCGGGTGACAGTCCAGAATGCTTTGCAACAACCCTGCCGTCCCTGTCTATTATAAAACTTGTCGGCAGGCCGAAAATCCCGTAATGCCTTGCTGCGCTGCCTTTGCCATCATCTATAAAAACAGGGTATGAGATTCGAAGATTATTTACAAATTTTTTCACAGCAACCGCAGCGCCTGAGCCTTCGTCTTCGGATATGGCCACTACCGTGAATCCCTTGTCTTTGTATTTGTTGTATATGCGCTGCAAGTCAGCCACCGCAATTTCGCAGGGATAGCACCACGTCGCAAAAAACTCGAGCAGAACAACCTTGCCTTTAAACTCATCTAGGTTTGTATTTTTCCCATCAAGGCCGACAAGCGTAAATGAAGAAGAGGAACGGCCGGACTGTTGCGTCTTGTCAGCTTCGTTCCCCTTCTGAGAGCAGGCTGTTATCTGTAAAGCTACCGCT
This sequence comes from Nitrospirae bacterium MYbin3, assembly GCA_002753335.1. Lineage (GTDB taxonomy): Bacteria > Nitrospirota > Thermodesulfovibrionia > Thermodesulfovibrionales > Dissulfurispiraceae > MYbin3. The sequence goes on along the minus strand of PEAD01000014.1, from coordinate 15,560 downwards.
ATAAAAAACAGTAACGGTAAGAGTTTCCTCATTACCCTCCGAGCAGGCTGTCTATCTTGGATTTGAGCTGCGGTTTGGGCACCGCTCCAACCACCTGATCCACTTTTTGTCCGTCCTTAAAGAACATTATGGTGGGTATTCCCATAATCTTGTACTTGCTTGCCACTTCGGAATTTTCATCGGTGTTAAGTTTGCCGACCTTTATTTTTCCGGTATATTCTTTTGCGAGCTCCTCTACGGTTGGGGCAATCATCCTGCACGGGCCGCACCAGACCGCCCAAAAATCAACCATCACGACGCCCTTAGCCTGCAGCACTTCAGGCTCCCATGTGGAAGAGGTGAGCTCAACAATTCCTTCTGCCATAACATCCTCCTTAATTTAAAGAAAAGTATGTGATTATAGTTTCAATTTTCGTTTTTTGTCAATTTTACTACTTGCAAAATCTCCTGGCAGACCATATACTTTCACTACCTGCCGTTTAACGGAAAAACTAATGAAATTAGGCTTCAGTCATAAAATCGGTATACTTATCATCACCGCCGTACTAACCACCGGCTTAGCCCTGGGGTATGTATTCAAAAGCTATTACCAGGAAGACGAACTAGAGCATATCGTCGAGCGTGTAGAATATACCGCAAGGGCCCTAGGCATAATATTTTCGGACAATCTGCTCAAAAACAGAGGGGCAGATGCAGTCATACAGATGGAAGAAGTTATGCGGAAGTTTAAACACATCAGCAGAATCGGCTTGTACGACAGAAGCAGTAAGCTCCTTGCTGAGCAGTCCCGATCAGCGACGCAGCCGGAGTTTGAAACTATTCTGCTGCGAAAGGGTATGGGGCTTGAATCTTCAGCCCACGAATGGAAAGGCAACACCCTGCTCTACATTGAGCCGATATTTGCAAAAAATTCTCTACTAGGGTTTGTTTATATAGAATACGATGCTGGGTTCCTCACCTCATACCTTATGGACAAAAGCAAATATTTCATAGCAGTAACATTATTGACAAGCTTTGTTTTTATAATCATAGGCATTGTTGTTTCGAAAAAACTTATAAAGCCCCTTTCGGACATCTCAGATGCATCAATAAAGATAGCGGCCGGAGAGATGTCTGTGTCTGTAGTTGCCGATTCAAAAGATGAGTTCAAGACGCTTGCGGACAACTTCAACTTCATGGTTGACCGGCTGAACAGCATGAACACCGAAATGGACAACTATCGCAAAAATCTCGAATATGTGATAACACTCAGAACAGAGAGGCTGCATAACACCCTCAAAGAACTACAGCACCAAAAAGATTTTATGGACCAATTGATTTCGACCGTCGGCGCAATAATAGTAGTGCTGGATAAAGACGGTAAAATTGTGATGTTCAATAAAGCCTCCCAAAACCTGACCGGCTACAATGAGGACGAGATAAAAGGATGCTGCATCTGGGATTTTCTTATCCCTGAACGCTTTGTTCCTCCCATGCGCACAACCTTTGATGAGCTTATAGAACAGAAGTCTCCGAACTCAATAAAGCATCCTATTGTTTCAAAAGAGGGCAAAGAATTCACACTGCTTTGGAACAATACTGTTATCATTGAGGAGAACGAAATAAAGTATGTGGTCGGTACAGGCATAGACATTACCGAGAAAGAACAGCTTGAAACCCATCTTCTTGAAAGCCAAAGGCTAAGGTCAATAACAACACTTGTAGCAGGCCTATCTCACAATCTCAACAATATCCTAGTAGGAGTACTCGGATATGCAGGACTTTTACGAATGAAGCTATCCGCCCTTCAGCATAAAGACGCGGAAGAACTTGCACGGATAGCAGAAACAATAGAAAGCTCTGCGCACAGGGCATCATCACTTATTCAGCAGTTGCGCACCTTCTCACAAAAAAGCCGCTTTGAAGCAGACTTTATAAACCTGCACGAACTGGTTGAAGAAATTATCGCAATAATCTCACCTTCGTTCCCAAAAAGCATAAAAATAGAAAAGCAGACGCAGATAAATCTGCCGAAGATAAAAGGTGATAAAGAGCATCTGAAGCAAGCCATTCTGAACATATGCATAAACGCAAAAGAAGCGATGCCTAACGGCGGATTACTGAAGATAGAAATGCATGAGGAAGAAATAACCGTCACCGAACAGCCGAGGCAGAAACTGGGTAAAAGCATAGTGTTGCAAATAAGCGATACGGGAAACGGCATGGATGAAAGCGTGCGCTCAAGAATTTATGAGCCGTTCTTTACAACAAAAAGCATGCTGGAACACACCGGTTTAGGGCTTTCGGTGACATATAACATTATCAAAGAGCATGACGGCTTGATATCCGCCAATAGCATCCCTGAAAAAGAAACTACATTTACTATTTATCTGCCGATAGCATAGTTTTGTTTTAGATTTTCGCTTGATATATGTCCACTAAGGTCATAAACATACAGGATAAACAGGCTCAGGACGAACTCCAGTCATACAAGGAATACACCCTGAATGCGGAGCAATACTATCTTATAGATCAGGCTTTTCTTATTCCGAACAATAAAATCCCGTTCCGAGTATTTTCACTTCACGGACAGATGTTAAAACTGCTTCTGGATGGCGATGATAACAACCCTGCTGTTATAGATAAAACAACAGCTGATGACAAAAGTGATTTCCTGATAAAAAGCTCTGACATACCTCTTTATCAGGATTATCTCGCTATGCTTACCCAAACAGACAACGCGTTCAATGGTGACAAGTCAAAGTCTGCTGTCATAGTAAAAGAACAGTCTAAGATGGTAATGAAGGATCTCTTTGCAAACCCGGTAAGCCGGCAGACGGTCGAAACCGTAAGAGATACCGCAGGGCATATCATAAAATGCATATTTGAAGAGCCTGAAGTCATACATGACCTCCTTACCCTTAAGAAACACGACTTCTATGCCTATATGCATTCTGTAAACGTAGCGGTTCTAACTATAGGATTGGGGAGAATTTTAGGGCTCTCAGAACAGACAATCGAGCATCATGGGATTGGAGCTCTGCTGCATGACATCGGAAAGACCACGATACCGGTTGAAATCCTGAACAAGCAGGGAAAGCTAAGCAGCAGTGAATTCAATATATACAAAACCCATGTGGCTCAAGGCGTGAAAATAATGAAAGAGGTCGGGGGGCTCTCTGACGAATCAATGCTCATAGTCCTGCAGCACCATGAAAAACTCACAGGTAAAGGATACCCCTTAGGCATAAGCGACAAAGAAATGAAAACAGCCGGAAGGATTGCGGCGATTGCCGATTGCTACGAATACCTGACCACACCGCGCCCCAACAAATACGGGCTGAAACCTTACGAAGCCCTTAAGACCATAGCTGCCGAAAAAAATGACTACGACCGCACACTGCTCGCAGCGTTTGTTAAAATGCTCGGCAAGATGGATGCGGCTTCCTGACATTTTAAGATGGAAAATTTCGCAATAATACTGGCATATCTGCTTATCGGCATGGGATTACGGCGAATACCTGCTTTTCCGCCCGAGACCGGCAATGTACTCAATTTATTCGTAATTCATATATCCCTGCCAGCCTTGGTCCTTATTAAAATTCCGGAATTGGTTTTAGCCCCAAATTTATTAACACCCGCTTTTATGCCTTGGGCTATGCTTCTGATTTCTTGCTCTGTAATATTAATCTTGTCCAAAATGCTTAAATGGGACCGCCCGACCACAGGCTGCCTTCTCCTTTTGGTTCCACTCGGGAATACATCTTTTCTCGGCATTCCTATGGTGAGAGCATTCTTTGGAGATCAAGCTATTCCCTACGCAGTGCTATATGACCAGTTAGGTTCATTCTTGGCGCTGGCCACCTACGGTTCATTGATTCTTGCCATTTACGGCACAGGAAAAAACAGACCGACAATACAGGATGTGTTAAAGAAAATAATCTCATTCCCGCCGTTTATTGCACTCGTTCTTGCATTTTTGTTGAAGTCTTTTACTTATCCGCCTATGACGGTTAGTATTTTAAACGCATTATCCTCAACCCTCGTGCCGGTAGTTATGATTGCTGTGGGGTTTCAGCTAACCCTGCGATTAAGCAGAGAGGCAACTACTCAGCTTTGTATAGGGCTAAGCATCAAACTTGTAGGGGCACCGCTTGCAGCTCTATTCATCTGCAAAGCAGCGGGACTGGAAGGAGAAGCGGTAAGGGTTTCTGTATTTGAATCCGGTATGCCGCCTATGATTTCGGCAGGAGCACTTGCTATATTGTCGAATCTCTCGCCTAATCTGACAGCCGCATTGGTCGGCTTAGGAATCATTCTAAGCTTTGCAACACTACCGGTTCTTTATCAGCTATTGTGACAATCAGAATGCGTCATAGGGAAGCTTAAAGAAAATTACAGAATATGCTTTGCTACTGCTGTTGCTGCTGTCTGTAAAGAGTCATGTATTCATTTTCTAGGTCTTCATATTGAGCCTCAACCTCAGCAACCTTGCTGGCCTTTTCTTTTAGCATATCTTCAAATTCTTTTACCTTGGCCAGAAGTTCTTCTTTTTCCTTAAGTATATCCTTATAAACACCTTCGTCAACCTCTTCAACACCAGCATCGCTCTGCTGCATAAGCTCGTTTAGCTGTTCATCATACGAACCGAATTTTTCGGCTAAAACGGCTGTGCTTTTTTCGATAGTGTTTACGAAACCGCTGAGATCGCTGTTGTTTCCAATAACCTGCTCGGTAGCAGCCTTAAGTTCTTCATTATCAGGCAGCCATGTAGCTAAAGTGGTAAATCTCTCCTGAACATCCTCGTAATTTTTCAGAATTGATTTCAGTTTTTTCTGTGCACTCTCAAAAAGGTCCTTGTATCCCATCAAGTCAATTATCTTCTCTTTCTGAAACTTCACAACCTTATGAAGACCGGCAGTAGGTTCCTGCTTTTCATCTGAACCTTCATTAACTTCAGGTTGTTCTTCAGAAGCAGGCTCTTGGGACATAATGTCATCTATATTTATAGTATCCGCGGTTTTAGTAGCCGCCTGCTCAGCAAAGGCATCGCCCCAGTCAAGATCTTCATCTTTCTTTGGCTCCTCAGCTTCGGGCTCAACCGAAATAGCATCAGGTTCTGGCTCCGGCTGTGGCTGAGGCTCTGGCTCCGGTTCAGAAACCGCTATAGGCTCTGGCTCTGGTTCAGGTTCGGCAACCGGCTGTGCTTCCGTTTTTTCGGGCTCAGGAACAGAAACAGGCTTCTCTAGAATAGGAGCAGAATACTCACTAACTGCGACTTCCTGCCCTGAAACAATTTTTTCATAAAGGGCCTTGTATTTTGCATGTTTGCGGGCAAGTAGAGTCATAGCAACCAAAATGATAAGAAACGCCTCAACTACAAGCATGAAATAAAGCGCGTCTATTTCTATAGTCATTTAGCCACTTCCTGTTTCTTTTTTCGGGCCAGCTTTTTCTTCGAAAGAATTGTCATGACACCAAACGCAACCCCAAAGATTGCAGCTAATACAGCGTTTATTATCCCAAATTTAATCAGTACAGGCTTCCATGACCTGTCATGCTCTTTTTTTGAATCATGCTTTGTGTCATGCTTCGACGCGTTGTCATGAGCAGCATCTCCGTGAGTGGCATTATCCTTAGTCTGATCTTTATGAGAAGGTTCGTTAACCTTTAGCCTGTAGCTCTTTTCTCTCTTAAAAGTCTTGCCTTCGGACACTATCTTTACAACATAATCACCGACATTGCTAAAAGAAAATCCGATAGAATATATACCGTCTCCCGCCTGCGAATCGCCTGTTTGCCCATTGTCCGCAAGTTCGACCTTAGCAGTTTTGCCGTCAGAAGTTATTATGTCGGCATAAAAAGAGACCTGACCCAATATCTCGCTGCCTTTAAGCAATACGCCGTCTTTTTCAAGTCTGGCATCCACCACAAGCTTTTCACCTTTATCCAAGAAATCCTTGTTCATAGAACTCTTAAGGCTGAGGTTGGTAAGTATGAAAATACGGTTGCCCTCGGTCGTACTGAGCTTGACCTTCCATCTGCCCTGTGCCGGATTCTGTATTGTAATCATGTCAAATACCTGAGATTCGAACCACTTGATATTGCTTCCTCTATTTGCCGGGGAGTAACTCTTTTTTGCAGGGTCTAAAAGCGTGGTTTTCGTTCCGCTCTTTTTAGTGATAACCAGCGTGGCCTCTGTAATATCTTTGTCTATCGAAAACTCTTCACCCTCCAAAGGCACAGAGTCCGGAGACTTCATCTTCTCGAACATATCCGTAAATGTTACATGCACGTCCTTGTCTTCTTTGGCATATCTGAAAAATCCGCCTGTGGCCTTTGCAACCTCCTCAAGAAGCTTGACGTCCGAAAGTTCGGTAAAGGCTATCGAATAAAGCCGGATATTCGCCTTCGCAAGTTCAGGAAGCATCTTTGAAAGCTCAGCTAAAGCAGCTTTGTCCTTCTCATCAGAGCCGGTCGTCAATTTGCCGTCAGACATAAGCACAAGAATCCTGTTCTTTCTTGTAGAACTTTTCAGATCCTCAAAGCCTAGCTTTACAGCATCATGCATCTGGGTTGAAAACTCTTTTGAAGAAATCTTCTCGACCGCCTTGAAAAGAGAGTTCTGGTTTTGGGAAGTGTTGGCAGTAAGCGGTATAAGTGTCTTTGCTACATCGCCGAATGAGATAACGCCTATACGCTCATCCTTGCCTAAAAGAGAAATGAAGAGTTTTGCAGCGGTCTTTCTGTAATCGTGCGGGTCCGTCTTTTTCATGCTGCCCGAACTGTCCATCAGCAGAATTACATCGTACCCTCTGTCTGTGGATGGGCCTGACGCAGCAGGCTTTGATTCGGATGCAGCATAAACGCTCAAGCACGAAAGAACTAACAAGGCGGACAGAATATACAGCAATTTTCGCATTAAGAAATATAGCATATAATGGCTATTTCTGAAAATTACGATTTGTCTAAAAAGCTCTTTCTCCATTTCTGCCGGCCGTGTTATATTAGACGCCATGAACCATAGAACTTGGTACTTAGTATTAGTGCTTTCTCTAGTATTGTTTTCGGTGCTGTCTTATTCGGCGCAGATCCTGATTTTCCGAAAGCCTGAAGACACATTTTTTTATCTTATGCAAGACATCGCGTTCCTGCCAATACAGGTCCTTATAGTAACTTTCATAATCAACGAACTGCTCACTCGGCGGGAAAAACTTTCGATGATAAAAAAGCTCAATATGGTGATAGGCGTTTTCTTCAGCGAACTCGGCAACGGTCTTATACATAAACTTTTTGAATTTGACAACAAACTTGATGAACTCAGAACACATCTTATTATCACAGACAAGTGGTCTCGTCAGGATTTTGATAACGCAACAAAACTGGTGAAGAGTTTTGCCTATGGTGTTGATTCTAAAAAGGGGCACCTTGAAGGCCTTAAGCTATTTCTGTCAGAAAAAAGACCTTTTCTCCTTACTCTTATGGAAAACCCCAACCTGCTGGAACATGAAGCCTTTACCGATCTTTTGCTTGCGGTATCTCATTTAACGGAAGAGTTGCTAGCAAGGACTGACATCAAAGCACTTCCCAAACATGACCTCGACCATCTTTCGGTCGATATAAAAAGGGCTTACGCAGCAATTATAACGGAGTGGCTGGCGTACATGCGGCATATGAAAGAGGACTACCCTTTCCTTTATTCATTTGCGGTCAGAACAAACCCCTTCAATCCCGAAGCCTCACCAGAAATAAAATATACCGGATAGCCTTTAACGGGACGAGAGAAAAAGCCTCTTGTCAAAAGATTTTGATCCCGAACTGATAAACGAGATATGAGAATTTATCACGTTCTGAATTTCTGCCAGCATATGTGCCGGAGCCTTTATCCGATCTATCGTTGAATACTTCCAGTTAAAGATGCTCTTGTAAAATTTCAAAGCACTCTCGGTAACCTTCACCGCCCTGTCATCACCGCCTATGCATTCGTGGCATATTATCGAGCCGTGTGAAACATAAAAATTATGATGCCGCCTGCCTTCGGTCAGACCGCCGCATCTGCCGCAGATTTCAAGCCGTGGAGAATATCCCGAAATTTCGAGAAACTTTATCTTGTAATAAAGATAATAGAGCCCGTTGTTTATGTCAGATTCCAATTTTGAAAGCGCGGTAAGCAAAAGCCTGAATATCGATGGATGCGGCTCCCTGTCGATAAGAAAATGCAGATTCATTTCGAGCAGCTCCATAATGTTCAGCATACCGGAGTAATCCTCTCTGAGCTTATGAAAAGGTTTTATTATATCGGATTGGGTAAGCCTTGGGAGATTGGCCTGTTCTTTGCCTAAAAATGATATCTTGGCGTATGTGAGAGGCTCAATGCTGCTGCCAAATCTGCTTTTAGTCTTGCGCGGACTTTTGACAAAAACTCTGAGAAGACCGAAATCCTTCGTGAGATAGGTGACTATGAGATCTGCCTCTCCAAATATGGAGCTTTTCAGTACAATGCCCTCTGTTCGGTTAAGCATAGCGACCGGAGCGGCGAAAGACGTTCACATTATATTCCCGAAATCTTCCGGCCTAAGATTCTTAAGCCAGTCTTCGAGTTCATCTCCCCGCCTGACACCTACTATTTCATCTTCAACATAGATAGGAGCCTGTGCTCTCAGAGCAACCGCTATAGCATCCGAAGGCCGCGAATCTATCGAAACCTCCTTCTTGCCGTCAAAGGCATATATCAAGGCATAATAGGTGTTGTCAACAATTTCGGTTATAACAACACGCGTTATTTTTGCACTCAGGCCTTCAAACACGCTTTTAACAAGGTCATGGGTAAGCGGCCTTGGAGTTGCCACCTTCCCGATTGCAAGCGCTATGGCATCCGCTTCGGGCTTGCCGATCCATATGGGCAGAGTTTCGCTGCCCTCAACCTGCTGAAGAAGAAGTATATACATCCCGCTGCGCGGATCAAAGAGAAGCCCTTCAACCTTCATAAGTATCTGCATCAGTTATACCCTAAGTCCTTCAGCACCTTTTCGTCGCCTCTCCAATCTTTCTTCACCTTTACCCACAGTTTAAGAAACAGTTTGCATCCGAGCAGCCTCTCGGCCTCAAACCTAGCCGCAGTTCCTATTTCTTTAAGCTTGCTGCCTTTTTTCCCTATTATAATACCCTTTTGGCCGTCTCTTTCAACATAAATATTCGCATCTATAAGAATAACACCGTCTTTCTTCTCTTTCCACGTTATAACTTCAACAGCCACAGAATACGGGACTTCATCTCCCGTCTTTTGCATAACCTTCTCCCTTATGATTTCGGCGACCATAAAACGCTCTACCTGATCGGTGACTATATCTTCAGGATAGTATTTAGGTCCATCCGGCAGGCGTTCTGCAATCCCCTTCATAAGAATATCGATGCCGTCACCGGTCTTTGCCGAAACCGGAATTATTTCGGAAAAAGAATATATCTCTTTGTATGCCTCAATGACCGGTAAAAGCTCAGGCTTTTTTATCGTATCAATTTTGTTGATTATAAGAAACACCTCTTTGTTCAAATCCTTCAGCATATCCAAAATAAATTTATCGCCCATGCCCGGCTCTTCGGGTTCGGCCATAAAAATTATAAGATCCACTTCCTTTACAGCCTCGCAGGCCTTTGTCACGATCAACTCGCCAAGCTTGTGCTGCGGCTTGTGTATTCCGGGTGTATCAACAAAGATTATCTGTGAGTCCGGAAGATTTTTTATGCCAAGTATCCTGTTGCGGGTGGTCTGTGGTTTGGGGCTGACAATAGATATCTTCTCGCCTATTATCGCGTTGAGCAGCGTAGATTTGCCAACATTAGGCCTGCCGGACAACCCAACCATACCGCTTTTAAAGTTTTTTGTCATAGGGAATATTATCAAAAAAACATCAAAAAATGTCACCGCGACAATAAAGCAAAGTGAAATTTTTCATGAAAACATCTATAATTCAACCTATGGGTAAAGGGGAAGCTATTCGGCCAGATTCGATTAAGACCGATCCGGACGAGCCTCAAAAAATACTGGTGGTGGATGACGACCGCAATGTCCTCATCGTAAGCGCAGCTCTTCTTAAAGAATACGGCTATTCGGTTTATACCTGTGACCACCCCATCACCGCTCTGGAAATGCTCAAGAATACAGAGTTCGACATGGTGCTGTCTGACATCAAGATGCCCGAACTATCAGGAGTGGAGCTGCTTAGCAAAATACGGGAGTTCGATCCCGAAATACCTGTAATACTTATGACCGGCTTCGCCGAACTTGATATGGCGATAAACGCTGTAAAACAGGGCGCCTTCGACTTCATCACTAAACCATACCAGTTCGAATACCTCGCCTATTCAGTTAAGCGGGCCCTTGATTTCAAGCGCTTCAGGAAAATGGAAAAGCGCTACAAAAAGATGCTCGAAGACGAGGTGAATAAAAAAACGCGAGAGTTGTCACGTGCGCTTTTAAAACTCGGCAATATGAGCAAAGAACTGATACAAAGACTTACCATAGTCGCTGAATACAGAGACACCGACACAGGCGTTCACATATCACGCATAGGCATGTATTCCGAGATAATTGCAGAGGCATTAGGGAAGCAGAGAGATTTTTGTGAAAGCATAAAGTTCGCAAGCACAATGCATGACATCGGGAAAATAGGAATTCCGGACAGCATACTTCTGAAACCCTCAGGGCTGACTAATGAAGAATTTGAGCTGATGAAAGAGCACACGACTATAGGCGGCAAAATACTTACAGACTCAGAATACGAAGATATTCAGATGGCCGCGCTTATTGCGGTATCTCATCATGAGCGCTGGGACGGCGGCGGATATCCTAGAAAACTAAAAGGCGCGGACATTCCGATCGAGGCCAGAATAGTGATGCTCGTGGACCAGTACGATGCGCTGAGGAGCAAGAGGCCCTACAAACCTGAGTTCAGTCACGAAAAAGTCTTTAAAATTATTACAGAGGGCGACGGCAGGACGCTTCCGGAACATTTTGATCCTGACGTTCTCAACGCTTTTCTAGACGTAGCGCCAAAACTCGACGACATCTTCAACAACTACAAAGATTGATTTTACACCTATGAAACTGTGCGGCTTTGCCTTCTTCACGATTCTATTTCTGTTGTTTCTCCCTGCCGATAACAGCGCTAAAGCTTTCAACACGAATGATGCTGCCAAGCTTCAAAAAGATTTCTCTGACAAACCGCTTGGTGAACGCATAGCCATGTGGGCAGAAAAATTTCTCGGCACTCCGTATGATCCTGACCCATTGGGTGAATATGTTTCAAAAGCTGTTATTGTTGCGGACGAACGTGTTGACTGTATGTACCTGACATTCCGGGCCGTAGAACTTGCGCTCGGAGCTACACCGGAAGACGCAATACAGATAGCTCTCGACAAGAGATTTCACTCGCGGGGAATTCTGGACAAGACAAGAGTTGTGAATTATGAAGACCGCTTCGAATATGGAGAAGATATGATATCTAGCGGCAAATGGGGCAAAGACATAACTGCCGAAATAGGAGAAATTGTTAAGATAAAAGGCTCACGAGGCACAAGAACATTCGCAATGCTAACGCCGCAAAATATCCTTAAAGGCCTGAACAGGCTCAAAGACGGCGATATAATCTTCTTAGTAAAAGCTCCGCATAAAAGAAAGACAGACGAGATTGTCGGACATATGGGGATAATAAAAACCGATGCACTAACAGATCCTGTGAGCGATTCTCATAAGAAAGTCTATCTAATCCACGCAGGCGGCAGAAAAGGAGTAGGCGGCTCGGTAAAAAAAGTTTTACTGCAAGACTACATCAAAAAGATGCCCTTTGTCGGAGCAAAGATTACAAGGTTTGACGGGTCTTGAACCGGCTAATCACGCGCGCTATTTCCTTCTCTGTGCGCGAGTCTGTTTGCGAAGTTTCTTGTGCTTATGCTTGCGCATTTTCTTCTTTCTCCACTTTACAACGCTTCCCAATGTTTAACCTCCTTTTTCAGTTTTGCTCTATTACACTCTTTTGCTGCTGTTACACGCCGCTTCCATAAAGGCTTCCAACTGCAGCGCGGTTGCCGGCGACTCTGTTCCATCGTAGGGGATGCTGATGCAGGGTATGCCGAAATCTTTGGCCACCGTCTTCATAAGCGCACTTACAATAGTGCCTGGCATACATCCAAAAGGCATAGCGACTATAATCCCTGAAGCGCCCTTTTCTATGAGATTAACCGCCTTGCCTATGCTCAAAACGGTTTCTCCTTCGAAAGAATGATGCACATACGGCAGCGCCTTCTTTAAAAGCATCCTGGTTGAAGGCTCTTCAAGGGTCTTGAGAAATCCCTTAAAATGCCTCCCAATCCTATGCTCTATCCTCTTTTGAAAGACCGTTTTTGCAAAGATATTCATCATAGCAGACCCGTCTCTTTTTATCAAGGCTTTTCGCATCGCCATAGCATTGACATAATAAAGCCACTCTTCGACAGGCGCAAGCCAAACCTCTCCGCCCAAAGCCTCGATATTCCTTACCAGTCCTTCATTAGAAAATCTGTGTGACCTTACAAAAATCTCTCCAACAACACCTATCAACGGCCTTTTTTCAACCCTTCGCGATACCGCTCTGAAATCCTGTGCCATAGACTTCAATACACCATCAATGTCACCGTTCCTGCCCGCAATCCCACCCTGAATTTTTTCGTGATACCTGGCGTACAAACTTTCAGCGTCACCCTGATGCTTCTCGTAAGGCCTCGTTTCATGCAGACACTTAGAAAGAAGATCGTAAGCAACAACACCGGTCCAGGTCCTTTTTGTGAAATCGCCGCCCACAACCCCGAGTTCTTTATAAAACTGTATATCCTGATTGGGTGAAAAGATAGGCACATTGTCCATGCCTATCTTTTTCAGTATCATGCTGTGCGCAACATTGTACTGGCCGAACCTGCAAGGTCCTGTTCCTGAAGGCATAAAAAAAGCGGAACTCGCCGGAATAAAATCAGGGGACAGCGCCTTTTTAAGCATATCTCCGGCCGTAACAGTATATGGATAACACTCCTTGCCCGAAACATGCCTTCTGCCTATATCAACGGATGACCTGTCCGATTCCGGCAGGACCTCTGCGCGGGCGCCGCAGTATTCAAAGGCCGCCTTTATCGCAAACGCATGGTCCGACATTGAAGGGATAAAAACTGTTCGCCTGCTTATATCCGACTTGCTGAAAACTTCGGTTGCAGCAACAATATTTTTTTTCTCAGAACCTTCCACTTTACCGCAGGCAATCTGCTGGCCTATGCTGTCCAAAAAAGCCTCGCAACGGGTAATAACACCGGCGTCGGCGCTGTGTTCGTCAATCTCTATATGCAGGAACGGTTTCCCCTCCATCTCCTCATCAAAATATTTAAATATGAACGAATCGGGACCGCACGAAAAATTCGAAACGCATAAAGCATACATTCCGGGCGTTTTCCTGACAAACCGCGCCGCCTTTAGAATTCTCTGGCCCGAACGCCAGTACATGCCGGGCCACTGTTCCGAAACCTGTTCCTCCTCTATAGGAAGAAAATCCATAGGAATCGAAAGCACATTTATCTGCGCCAGTTTTTTGGGGATATCGAGATTTACTCCAGAATCAAACGAATTGTATGCCCGACCAACAATCGCCAGAATAGGAATATCAGCTGAACAAGCAGCAATAATCTCAGCGCCTTTGTTTTTTATGCTTCTCACAAAACCTTTCTGAGCCATAAAAGCTTTGTCCATTGCGTTAGATACACCCTTGCGGCTTACGCCATAGCACTTCAGAGAATTATAAATAGCATCACCCACAAAACCGGCTCCGCGGCCGCTGTCTATAACAGGCGAAATCATGTTCACACCTTTTATCGCAGCCTTGGAAACATAAGGTATAGACTGGATATGCGGGCAGGCAAGCCCTCTCTTGTACTCAGCCCCGTTGCTGTTTAAACATACAAAGCTCGGCACAAAAACCGCATCCACTCCGATGTCCACCAGATACTTTATATGTCCATGAGCCACTTTTACCGGGAAACAGGCCTCAGACAGGACATTCTCTACCCCAAGATTCACCGTCTGCTTGTTGGTCTTGGGAGACACCTCAACCTCAAACCCAAGCTCCCACAAAACAGATGTCCAGAACGGAAGATAATCGTGAAGATAAAAAATGTAAGGAACCCCAACCTTCGCACGCGGAGGCTTGCCGTTGCGCTTATTCGAAACATAAGCCTCATGCGATTTCCAGAGTTCTTCGTCCCTGAACGCAAAAAGATCGGGCAGTCCGCTTTTTGAGGCCTTTCTTACATCATATTTTTCACAGCGGCCTCCGTAAAAAAGATGTCCGTCATCATCCTGAACTTTTACCCTGTTTATCTCGCAGACATTCGGACAGCCTTTGCACTCAAAAGAGTTTATCTCATACTTGCGTTCGGAAAGCCCGAATCCCTTGAACTTTGTTGCGCCTTTATTCGACTGCTTATGCTTCATAGCAATAAGCGCCATTCCGATTGCACCGGTAACATCATGGTTAGCCGGCACCGTAACTTTTCTATCAAGATACCTCTCGAACGCCGCTACAACAGCCTTGTTGAAAGCCACACCGCCCTGAAAAAATATTCGTTTGCCTATAGGTCTGCCTGAAACAACCCTGTTTATGTAGTTCTGAACAATGGAGTACGCGAGTCCTGCAAGCAGATTGTCTTTAGGAGCGCCTTTTTGAAGGTTCGCCATAAGAGAGTTTTCCATAAACACTGTGCAGCGCTCACCCAGTCTGCAAGGGCTCTCTGCGCCAAACGCCGCGTCAGCAAACTCGCCTTTAACCGAAATGCTGAGCTTCTCTGCCTGCTCTTCCAAAAACGAGCCTGTTCCTGCAGCGCACGCCTTGTTCATCTCAAAGTCAACGATTATGCCGTCCTTGATCGAAATATATTTCGAGTCCTGCCCGCCTATCTCCAAAATCGTATCCACCTCAGGGTCTATGAAAATTGCGGCTGTAGCCTGTGCCGTAATCTCGTTTTTTACTATGTCAGCCCCAACATAATCGGCTATCATGTATCTTCCGGATCCGGTCGTTCCAACGCCGGCAATATTGACGCCGTCGCCGAGCTCCTCATAAATCTCCGAAAATCCCTGCATCACAGCTTCTATCGGCCTGCCTGCGGTCATAAGATAACGCTTCGCAAGCAGAGTGCCCTTATTGTCTATAACCGCAAGATTCGTGCTTATAGAGCCTATATCAATACCCAAATAAGCTTCTATCGCAGACTTCTCTTTTTTGTTGGACATATTCCCGCAGCATGCATAATGAACGGACGAATGTCTGTCAAAAAAATCATCGCCGTCATGAATCAATGCCTTATACCCTTCTTCAGCAAAACCGGCATCGAGAAAAGCTTCGAGTTTTCTTAAATCGAATTCATTAAAATTGCGGTCGTCAATATCCTTCATAGCCGCGCCAATAGCTCCCATTAAAGCAAAATCGGGCGGAATAAAAAGATCGCTTAGACCGAATACCTCAATGAAAGCCCTTGCCACACCTTGATTTGCCGCCACCCCCCCCCTG
>PEAD01000038.1 GCA_002753335.1 Nitrospirae bacterium MYbin3 | reverse complement strand
AGGGGTGTTGACTTCGTTGTCAGGCAGTTCTTTGGATACGGAACTGGTTCAACTTTGTATCAGGAATTTCGATCATCTTTACGAGATTAGAAAACAGACTCAGGTGGAGTTGCTGCAGCAATATGATCAGATTATTCCAGAGGTGTAGTAGGCACCAATTAACCTTAATGCTTAGATGCAAGATAGTTTTCGATCGCCTTTTTTGCTATGGCAAACTGTTTATCCAGTTCCGGAAGGTGCGCAGCAACAGCCTCGATGTTGCCGGCAGTAGCTGCCTGTTCCATTTCTAAGGCTAAAGCCCGCATATTCTCACAGAAGACAACCGCTGATGCACCCTTAATGGAGTGCGTCATTCTAACGACATCTTTAATTTCTGACCGCGCAAGATAGCCTCTTAAAGTTTTAATATGATTGGGTATCTCCGAAAGATAAATCTTGATTATATTAATGGTGCTCTCTTCATCCCCCATCTGATTTTCGAGCATGTTAGCGATGTTAAACACAGATTCTTTGGGGCTGTCTTTAGAATCTACGTCTTTGTTTTCAGCTGCATCTTCAGGCTTGCCGATGGTTTTCTCCAATATTTCTGCGGTATCCTTGGGCAGCCATTTATCGAGCGCTTCTGCTAATTCTTTGGGTGAGACCGGTTTTGATACATAGTCGTTCATCCCTGCTTCGAGGCATTTTTCACGATCACCCTGCATGGCATTTGCGGTCATTGCGATAATCGGAATATGGTGATTGATGACTGCTGAGCCGGGATTCCTGATTTGGCATGACGCTTCATAACCGTCCATCTCCGGCATCTGACAGTCCATAAGCACCAAGTCGTAAGAGCTGTTTTTTAAAGCGTTGACAGCTTCTGTTCCATTTCCCACAACATCAGCCTTTAAGCCCAGCTTTTTAAGTATGCCAATGGCCACCTGCTGATTTGTTATGTTGTCTTCTGCCAGCAGTATGCGAACCATGCTTCGGCGAATCTCACGAATAGTGTGGCGCGTAATTAGTGGCTGCTGATGCTCAGGTTCAGCAGAAACCTCGCCTGAAAGCACGGCGGCAAGACATTCAACTATCTCCTTGTTACGCAGCGGCTTGACCAGGTATGCGGCAAACCCAATCTCTTTCATGCGCTTAGCGTCGCCTCTTTGTCCAATGGAACAGCAAAGCACCAAGCTGGTTTCATTCAGCTTCTCATCCGTCTTTATCATTCTGGCCAGTGTCGGGCCATCCATGCCCGGCATATGCATGTCGATAATAGCTATACGGAATGGATCTCCGGTTTCTTTTGCCTTATAGAGTTCCTGTAATGCCAATGGTCCGCTTATAGCGCTTTCTGAGCGGACACCCCAAGCTGACAACTGGATTGTCAATACTTCGCGGTTCGTTGCATTATCATCCACAACAAGGACATGTGTTCCACGTATTTCGGCAAGCAGCGGGAGCTCACGCTTCTGTTCAGCCTGCTTGGCAAAACGGGCTGTGAACCAGAACTCAGATCCCTGCCCTTCAACGCTTACGATGCCGATTGAGCCACCCATCATTTCTGCAAGCTGCTTCGAAATAGCCAGTCCCAATCCGGTGCCTCCATACTGCCGCGTAGTAGATGAATCGGCTTGTGTGAACTTTTGAAACAGAAGAGCTTGCTTAGATTCAGGAATGCCGATGCCTGTGTCTTTTATAGAAAAGCGTATAAAGACATCGCTGTCGGTTTCTGACTCCATGGTGGCACGGACAGCAATCTCTCCCTGAGAAGTAAACTTTAAAGCATTGCCCGTAAGGTTTGTGAGTATCTGGCGCAGGCGTCCAGGGTCACCGCGGAGAAGGGCCGGTATATCCGGAGACGCAGCACAGATGAACTCTAATTCTTTATCATAGGCCCTTTGTCCCATCATAGCCGAAAAATCGTCAAAGAGAGAGCGCAAATCAAAGTCTATAATCTCCAGATCAAGCTTGCCTGCCTCGATCTTTGATAAGTCAAGAATATCGTTCAATAGCGACAACAGCAATTCGCCGCTATTGCGCACAATTTCTGCATAGCGCCGCTGGTCTTCATCCAGTTTCGTGTCCAACAAAAGCCCGATCATTCCTATAACTCCGTTCATCGGAGTGCGTATCTCGTGGCTCATGTTGGCCAGAAACTCACTTTTGGCTTTGTTTGCAGCGTCAGCTTGCACAGCCATTTGATCAGAATGAATTGCAGCCTGCTCAAGAAGTTTCTCGTGTTCTTTAATTATCCGGTATGAGTTCTCTATAGCGCGTTGAGGGAAAAAACGAAAAAGCAGGAATATTATTACTGCTAACAGAATAGACAATGCTGATACGACAGCCGTCTGATATATATAAGGGAACAACGAATGTTTGATTTCGATGAATGCAACCACATTGCCCGAATCATAAATAGGTTCAGTCAATGTGGCTGTCGGAAACGAAGGTTTATCCTCTGTCTTGGCCAGTATGTTTCCCTTTATGTCTCTGATTATTCGAGAATCGTGGATATTTTTGGAATCGTGGGCAATGCGGCGTTGAAGGATTTCGCTTAACCGGATTTCTTCGAACTGCCATGATTTGGGATTGTTGATTATAAGGCTTTCGACCATCTTGGCAGAGTATTCAATCTCAGCGTCTATGCTTCCCAATACATATTGGTATGACACTGTGAAATAAACTCCGGGAATAGCAAGCGCAACAAACAGCGAGATTATTCCTGACAGTAAAGATAATGTGCGAGATATAGAAGAAATCATTATTGGGCGTCTGTTTTTACAAATACACCAGATTTTTCGGCAATTGCGCGCCCTTTTTCGGAATAAATGAAATTAAGGAATTTTGTTGCTGCTTCAGAAAGTTTTTCTGTCACAACAAAGTTTACCTCTTTGGCAAGAGGATAGCTGCCGTCAGAAAGGGTTTTGGTGCTTGGCATAACTCCGTTCAGGGAAAGGACATTAAGCTTCCATTTGCCTGTCAATACTCCGGTGAGGCCGGATGCCCCGATACTGCCTATAGTCTTTGCAACTGCATCATTAGATTCTGGATCGGTCACGGCGATTATCATGCCACGCTGAACGTTTGCTTTGTTGATCGCCTCGGCCATTCCGGGAGAAAATCCCTTAAGTATTTTGGTGTCGATATCCTCAACCGGTCGCAATACCGGCCTAATAGTATCACCATTGGGCCATTTCCGCGTAAGTCCAGAATATATATCTTCAAGTTCTTTGGTAGCAATATTCTTTTTGGTGTTAGTTGCATTGGTTACGATTGTTAGCGGGGTTTTGCCGTAATATCTCATTTTGCATCCCTGTGCAGTCTCTTCAGGCTTTAGTGGTTTGCTCGATACAGCAATATCAAGGTAACCGGCAATAAGCGCTTTTATCGCTCCCGAACTTCCGAGCGGCTTTTCTATTTCGAATGTGATCCCTTTTTTAGATTTAAGGTATGCATCCATGAGCGGCATCATCATATCCAGTCCACTGCCCGATCCGTTTATGCGAATGGTTTCTCCTGCAATGGCAACAGGCTGAGTGGCAAATAGTTGAAGGCACAACATAATTAAAAAAAACAGACTAAATACAGCGCTTCTTGGGTTCTTCATGAGAGTCTCCTCTTTTTGAGATTGACCTACAGATACGGTTATCTATTCGAATCTTTCGGTTACGTTGCCTTTCGTATCGAGTCTGCAGGCCTTCATAAATGCGTCGTGGTAAAATGTGAACCAAACATTTTCTGCTATTCCATCATTTAAAAGCTTCTCTTTTGCGTCTATCGCATCGAGCGGAAAGTTGTCGTAGGCCATAATCCAGAGTGGATTTGAATGGGCATGTGTCGGAAGCAGGTCTGCCATGTGAAGGGCTTTCTCTCCTTGTGATTCGATGCTCACCGCCTGATGCCCCTTGGTATGTCCCATTGTATGAATTACGCTGACCCCATTCACAACTTCTGAATTGCCGTCCGCCAGTTCAACATTTTTACTCTCTTTCAGAGTTTCAACATTGATAGGCCAGTAGGTGTTTATCGAGCGTTTGTTCGGGTTTACAGCATCATTCCATTCGGCTTTTTGCACTATATGTTTTGCGTTCGGGAAGGTCAGTCCGAGTTGTCCATTTTTTTCCAGCATTACTACGCCGCCTGCATGGTCAAAGTCGTAATGTGTGAGGATTACAAAATTTATGTCGCCGCGTTCTATTCCGAGTGCTGCCAAATCGTTCAGAATGTTCCAGTCCTCTTTTACGCGGAATATCTGTTTTTGTTTATCGGTCAACTTATTGCCGAGCCCGCTTTCTATCAGGATTAATTCGCGGCCGGTCTTTATGAGAATTGGTGAATTGGTGAGCTTTATATAATTGTTTTCATCATGCGGATATTTTTTTCCCCATAGCACTCGCGGCACCACCCCGAACATGGAGCCGCCGTCCAGTTCAAACAGTCCGCCGTTCAGCCAATGAAGCTCGAACGCTCCAATCTTGAGCCACTGCTGCATCTATTTTTTGAGAAAGGTATGCTTGAATGAACTCAGCCACATTATATGGCTTTTCTCTTCGTTAATGATTTCGTCAACAAGGTCTTTTTCTTTTACCGCGCTCCTGATTCCGTAGAAATAGAGGAGAGTCTCTTTCTCAAACCCCATAGCGAAATTTATCGCATCTTTAACAGAGGTGATTATGTCCATCGATGGCAGCGCTTTGTTCTTGCCTAGGAAAAATTCCGATTCGACTATCGCTCGCAGATACTGTGAAACATCTTCCCATCCCTCGGGGTCTGAGTCACCTAGCATATTTTTGATTTCTGTGAATGTCTTTTCGTGGATGAGTTCTTTTTGGGCCAAGGTGTTGAACAGTTTTACCAGTTCCTCATCATCTTTGAATTTTTGGGCGATGGCTGTGTAGAACTGATAACCGAGTTTTTCGGTCTGTACAGCCTGTTCGAGCACTTCGCGGATAGAAAATTTTTCCATATTTAGTCCTCCGGGTTTTCTGTTGTAGGTAGTGAGCTAAAAATATTACTCCACCTTGAGCTGTTTTCTCAAGCGCGCATCCGCCCTGATTATGTCGTCAACATTGTCGCCTGTTAAATCCCAGTTGTATGCTCCGTTTGCGGAGCGGTGGAGCTTTATTTTTACCGGCTTTCTAGGCGCAATCTGTTTTACATCTTCGTTCTTTTTGAACTGGAACTGTGATTGAGGTTTTTGCGGATTGTCAGCGGCAAAAGCGCTGGATGAAACTGATAAAAAACATAGACAGGCTGCAATCAGAATTGTTTTTTTTGTTTTGAGCATTTTTATCTTTGCCTGTAACCGTTGGTTATCGGAACCCTTCTGTCCCTGCCGAACGCCCTTTCTGTTATCTTTATGCCGGGCGGAGCCTGCCTGCGTTTGTACTCATTGATATCAACCATTCTTATTACTTTTCTCGCATTTTCTCCAGTGCAGATAACACCTGCGATTTCATCAAAGCACTTATCGTCTTCGACATAAGCTTTCAATACCGGGTCAAGCTCGTCGTAAGGCGGCAGTGAGTCTGTATCTTTCTGATTAGGTCTGAGTTCTGCCGTAGGCTCTTTTTGGATTATGCTTTTGGGAATCATGTTTTTGCCGTTCTTTTTATTAAACCAAATACTGACTTTATAAACTATGGTTTTAGGCAGGTCTTTTATGACCGCAAAGCCGCCCGCCATATCTCCGTATAGTGTAGCATAGCCTACGCTCATCTCGGATTTATTTCCTGTTGTGAGTACCAGCATTCCGAATTTATTGGATAGAGCCATAAGCAGATTGCCTCTTATGCGGGCCTGAAGATTTTCTTCGGTTGTGTCCGGTTTGTTGTTCTTAAAATGAGTTTCCAGCGCGGTCAGATAGGTTTCAAAGATTCCGGCAATAGGTATCTCTATTGTTTTAATGCCCAAGTTGTCGGACAGTTCGCTCATATCCGTTCCGCTTAATTCAGAGGTGTATTGCGAAGGCATGAATACGCCGGTAACGTTTTCTTTGCCGAGGGCCTGAACAGCGATTGCGGCTACAAGCGCAGAATCGATGCCGCCGCTGAGCCCAATACATACCTTGCTGAATCCGTTTTTCAGAACATAATCTTTTGTGCCCAAAACGAGCGCTCTGAATATTTCTTCTTCATCGTCGATTTTTTCTTTTTTTTGAATGTCTATTAATTGTTTTTTTGCAACTATTTCTTTGTTGATCTGTATTTCTTCATAACGGTCTTTTGAAAGTTCGGACGCCAACTGATGCCTAACCGGGTCGTGAGTACGTTTTACGAAAACAGGCTCCAGATCTATGTCAGTAACAACAAGGTCTTCTTCAAAGCCTTTTGCCGAGGCCATTATTTCGCCGTTATGATCCACAATAAGGCTGTTGCCGTCAAACACAAGTTCGTCCTGCCCTCCAACGGTGTTCAGATAAGCTATAGTCACAGTATTGTCGATAGCACGAGTCGAAAGCATTTTATCCCTAAGTTTTGTTTTGCTTATGTGAAAGGGCGATGCGTTTATGTTTATTATCAACTCGGCTCCGGCAAGGGACTGCACTGCTGCCGGGCCTTCCGGATGCCATATGTCTTCGCAGATATTTATGCCAAAAGAAATATCTCTGATGCGGTAAACAGTCCTGCGCGTCCCTGCTCTGAAATATCTCAACTCGTCAAAAACACCGTAGTTTGGAAGATGTATCTTGTGATAAATGTCGATGACAGAGCCTTGATAAATAAGTGCGGCGGCATTGTAGATGTCATCCTTTTTGTCCACAAAGCCTACTATTGCAAGGAAATCTCCCACGGCCGGAACTATTCTGGATAGTCCCTCTATATTGTCTTTTATGAACTGTGGTTTTAGAAGAAGGTCTTCGGGCGGGTATCCGGTTATCGCGAGTTCAGGGAATATTATTATGTCCGGCTGACAGGCAGAGGCCTTTCCTATCCATTGTATTATCTTGTCCGTATTGCCTTGTATGTCCCCAACATTAGGATTTATCTGGCACAGCGCCAGCCTTGCTGTTTTCATTCCTTGATTTTACTTTGCCGATGCTTTTTTGTAAAGATAAGCAGAATGATATCCAAAGAGTTTTTAAAACAATTTTTAGGCAACATTTCAAAGCCTCTCAGTTTCATGGAGATAGCTCAAAAACTGGCCCTTCCAGCTCCCGAAAGGAGAAGGATGAAAAGGCTTCTGCGCGAGCTTATACAGGAAGATTTGATCGTGAGGACTAGCAAAGGTCTTTATTGCCAAGCCGAACAGGTGAGCTTGGTATCCGGCAGCTTCGAGGCGCACAAGGGCGGATACGGCTTTGTGATCTCCGAAAAGCCGGGGGAGCGCGATATTTTTATTCCTGCCCGGGCTGCGCTAGGCGCAATGAACAACGACAGGGTTGTTGCGCGGCTCGAAAACAGGCAGCGGCGCGAAGGCAGGATTATCCGTATTCTGGAAAGGGCGCAAACGCGCATAACAGGCACATTCGATTCAGGCAGGAGAGGCTATTTTGTAATACCCAAAAGCAGAAATATACAGTGCGACTTTTATATCGCTCCCAAGGATTCAGGAAAGGCGAAGGACGGCGACCGTGTTATCGCAGAGATTATCCATTACCCTGATGAAAAGCGGCTACCCACAGGCAGGGTGGTCAGGATTCTTAAAAAGCCTGAGACCCCTGCAGACGATATTGAGGGAGTTATAGAGGAGCTAAATCTGCCTAAAACATTTCCTAAAGCGGTGGTGGCAGAGGCCAAGAGGCTTTATTCTAATGCTTTAAAAACGGATAACAGGAAGGACTTACGCGATCTGCTCACGGTTACTATAGACGGCGAGAGCGCCAAAGATTTTGATGATGCTGTTTCTATAGAGAAGAAGGGACAATGGTTCAGATTGTGGGTTCATATCGCTGATGTTGGCCATTTTGTAGATTGGGATTCAGCAATAGACATAGAGGCTCGCCAGAGGGGCACCAGTATTTATTTTCCCGACAGGGTCATCCCGATGTTGCCTAAAGAGCTTTCTGAGGATATATGCAGCCTTAAGCCGGGCGTTGACAGGCTTGCGTTTACGGCAGAAATGGATTTTGATGAATCGGGGAAAAAACTTTCAAGCCGTTTCTATCCGAGCATTATTAACAGCAACGAGCGCATGACCTACACCTCTGTTCATGCTATCGTTGAATTGCATGATGAGGCTGAACTGCGCCGCTACGATTATCTTGTCAAAAATTTTGAACTGATGAAAGAGCTTTTTGATGAATTAAAACGCGGCAGGATTAAACGCGGCAGTCTTGATTTTGATCTGCCAGAACCGGAAGTGCTGCTCGACCTTCAGGGGCGTCCGGAAGATATTATCCGCTCAGAAAGAAATGTAGCGCATATGATCATCGAAGAATTTATGATAGCTGCCAACGAAGCGGTTGCCGAATATCTCGAAAGCAGGGAAATCCCGACCTTGTTCAGGGTTCACGAAGAACCGGATGCAGAAAAGCTGGATGAACTTTTTGCGGCCTTTAAGCTGCCAGGACTGACTTCGGGAGCGGGCAAGGATTTTTGCGATCTGCTGTCCAAGGCGCAAGGTACACCGCAGGAGGAGATAATAAACCATATTGTTTTGAGGAGCCTGAAACAGGCCAAATACTCGCCGCATAACATCGGCCATTTCGGACTTGCATCCGAGAGTTATTGCCATTTTACTTCGCCGATACGGAGGTACCCTGATTTAGTTGTTCACAGGATACTTCGTGAGGCTTTGACAGATGGAGGGATTGGCGAGGATAGGATCGCCGAGCTTGAGGAGATGTTGCCTGACATTGCGTTTCATTCATCCAAGATGGAGAGGCTTGCGGATGATGCAGAACGGGCTGTGCTCGATATTATGCGGGTCTGGTTTATGAAAGACAGGGTGGGCGAGGAGTTTGAGGGCAAGGTTACGGCGGTTACGCCTCATGGCCTGAAGGTCAGGTTCAAGGACTATTTTGTCGAGGGCTTTCTGCATGTTTCGGCCATGACCGACGATTATTACGAATACGATGCCAAAGGTTTTGTTCTTAAAGGTTTGAGGAAGAAGAAAAGGTATTCTATCGCTTCTGAAATAAGAGTGCGGATAGACAGGGTTGACCTCGAAGACCGAGAGATTGTTTTGGGGATATGAAGAAACTCAAACCGATACTTGAAAGGCTATACTCGGATTACGATTTTCAGGGCCGCATAGCCAATGACCCTATTGAGTTTCCTCACAGGTTCAGCGATTCACGAGATATAGAGATTGGCGCTTTTATCTCGAGCTGTTTTGCTTACGGCAAGGTGGAGCTTTTTAAGAGCGTGCTTGAAAAGCTGTTCAATATTATGGGCAGCAGCCCTTATCAGTTCTTGGCAGATTTTGATACAAAAAAACTCAGAAAAAAAATCGGCAATCTCAAATACCGCTTTAACGAAACTGAAGATATTATCTGCCTGCTTTATGTCTTGAGTGTTGTGATAAAAAAGTACGGAAGCATCGAGTCGGTTTTTAAAAAACATTTCAATCCAACAGAACCCACAATTTTCAGCGGCCTGAAAGGCATGGTTGATTCATTCTTAAAGATAGATACCGCACCGATTTACGGAGAGAATACCAAACCGTCCGGATTCCTTCAGTTCCTGCCCTCGCCGCAAAATGGCAGCGCATGCAAGCGTATGAATCTTTTTATGCGATGGATGATAAGGGACAGGGATATAGACTTCGGGATATGGAAAGGCATACCCAAGGACAGGCTTGTGATCCCGCTCGATACGCATATTGCGCGGATATCGCGCTGCCTGGGCTTTACCAAAAGGTCTGGGCAGGACTGGAAAATGGCGGTCGAGATTACAGAAGCGCTTAAGCGGTTTGATGCTGTCGATCCTGTTAAGTATGACTTTGCATTATGCCATCAGGGCATATCCAAGGCCTGCGGCTTGGGCAAGTGCGGCGATTGCCCGTTTGATGCTCAGTTTAAACTACACTGACGCGCAAAACATTAGAATCAATGTTAAAATATTCAATAAAATTCAAGTTGGAGGGATTTTTGGTTGTCTGCTGAAGGAATTACTGTAAGGGTTCTTGGTGATTACGGCCCGTTTTCGCGTATGGGCAAAAGCATAGGGTATCAGGTTACGATAGGTCAGTCGAGTTACCTGCTTGATTGCGGCTCCCCTCTCTTTCAGCAGATAGGCGGGCATGGGCTTAAGACTGTTCGTGGCCTTCTTATCACACATTGCCACGATGACCATAAAAGGTGGTTTTCTGATCTGGCGCTTTTTAATATGTACGCGCCTGATATCCCGAACAGGGTGTTCCTCCTTACTTCCGAAGACATACACAGGGATATTGTAAGGTGTTCGGGAGCTGCACTAGAGAGAAGCCTCTCTGTTGATTCAAAGCGTGTTGTGGATGTTTCCTATGAAGACTATATTGAATTCCATGCCTTGGGGCCTATTGCGAAATACAAAATAGAATCGAGGTATGAGGGCGCCGGACGCTTCAGATTGTACGTTGCCGACAGCAACGGCAGCGAGGTCAGCCCTGATATGGCCAAGATAATAATCAGCAAAAGGACCCGCAAGCCGAGGCTGCTGTTTAAGGACCCTGATTACAAGGAATGGGTTGAGCCCGAAAGCTTCTATCCTTTTTCATCTGAAGTCTTTTATGAAAAGAACTCTGTTTTGAAAGACCCTGAAGGATTTACTATCGAGGCGATAAACGCGCCGGTCTGGCATGGTGTGCCGAGCATAGGCGTTAGATTTAAAACCGACAAGGAGACTCTGGTTTTCAGCTCAGATACAGCCCATGATATAGAACTTTGGAAACAGCTGTATTCTGAGAAGATTACGCAGAGGATTCCTGTTTCTATGACCGAGGGCGAATTTGAATCAGCTTCTGTAATATACGGAGATATGAACGACTACATAGAGAGAGTATGGAGCGAGCAACGCTATCTTGAGGCTGTCAAATCCTTTGAGAATGCGATAACTGTCCACGATATTGCGCTAAGAAACAGCGTTGTGCATACCGATTACAGCAGGCTTCAGCACACGGTTTTGGAAAAGGATAAGGTTATCCTCACGCACAGTCCGGACGTTATGACCTCTGAGTGGGTTCTCAGCAGGGCAGAAAAAGTCTTCAGAGTGATAGGCAATGATTTTTATGAGGTGGTTGGCGACAAGTTTTACAGGCTTAATGCAGATGTTTACCATAAAGAGTCGGGCAAATATTTTGTTGGCTATAAGAATGAGAACGGCAAGGATACTTTGTACGAGAGCGACGGGTTATTGAGCCTTACAGCAAAATGGCGGGGAGGCAATGCGCTCTACAATCTGGACCTGTATGAGGACATAGACGGCAGGTATTATCCTAAGCTGGAAAGGGAAAACTGCGAATATGTCCAGAGGAATGACGGGAAGGTTGAGTTGTTCGAACATTCGGACAAAGGCAGCACCGCAGTAATAGTTGAGGACCATAGACCCCGCCTCTCATCTGCTGCATGAAATTTTTGCTTCGATTTTTTACAGGAAATTTGCAGTGAGTAATGGTAGAATTATCAATGCCTAAGCAGACTTTTTTAGTTAGACTCTCTAAACTGTTCAAGTTCCGGGCCGGATACTCGAAGGCTTTTTTGTGGCTTAACAGGCCGTTCAATTTTTTCTTTGCACTTTTTTTTCTTTTGCTTTCTATGCCTATGTTTATAGTCATAGGCCTTATCGTCAAGCTTCAGGATGGCGGACCGATCTTTTATAAAGGCGTCAGGCTGGGCAAAAATAAAAAACCTTATATGATGTATAAATTTCGGTCACTTGTTCCGGATGCAGAAACAAAGGTTGGCGCCCAGTTGGTGTCACCTAAGCTGAAGCTCGAGACTAAATTCGGAAAGTTTCTGAGGGATACCAGAATTGATGAACTGCCGCAGCTTATAAATGTGCTTAAGGGCGAAATGGATTTCATAGGGCCCAGACCAGAAAGGCCGTTGATATACGAAAAAATTTGCAGGCATATCAAGGGCTACGATAGGAGGTTTGCTGTTAATCCCGGGCTTATAGGCTACTCACAGTTGTTTACACCGCACAGCACCCCTAAGGAGATAAGGGCATTTATTGACAACCACTTCCTTGATATGTCGCAGAACCTGATATTTGAAATAGGTCTTATGTTTTATACCATGATGATCGTGCTTCAAAAACTGGCAACTAAAACTCCAAAGCTTATCTTCAGGTTTGTTTCGGGTAAGTCGCCTCAGGATGATAAAAGGGTCTCGGATAGAATAGAGCATGAGAAAACCACGGTGTTAATAGAAGGCGCAGATAATCAAGGTGCGATTGAAGGTGAGTTGGTCAATATAAACCATGAGGCCTTTCTATTTAAGACTGATAAGCAGATTAGAATGGATAATCATTTGTTCGAGCTTTTTACCGAATACAGGACCAAGGCCACAAGAAGAGTAAAGAAAAAAACAGCTGTATGCGGAGGGGAGATCTTTAGAGAAATAAAGTCGGCCGAAAAAGACGGCGGATACTTCTACATTATTAAATACAAGCCGGTAAGTCCATTAAACTTTTATATGATACACCAGTATTTTCTTCAGGAGAGCATTGTATTATAATACCCACGCCGAAAAAGGGTGTTTCACAAGGCTTGAGTTAAGGTAGCGTGCATCATAAGTAACTTCAGTTCCTGCCCAGTCAGGTAATTCAAAAGACTCATTCTCGTCGGTCAGCTCGATCTCTGCTATTACCAGGCCTTTATTTTCATCTGCAAAGACGTCTATTTCCCAAGAATGTTTTTTGTATTTTACAAGGTGGCGCACTTTTTTTATCAAAGGCTTGATGCATAAAAGGTTCAGTATCTGCGCTGCATCATCTGCAGGTATTTCGTATTCGAATTCGTTGCGGGTAATTCCTTTAGCACGTCCTTTTATCGTGAGAAAACCTATTGTTCCGTCTGTGCGAATCCGCACGGTTCTATCTTCATCCAGACACAGGTAACCCTGACTATATGCTATCCCTTTGTCAGCAGATTTTTCCCATGAAGAATCTTTTATCAGGAATTTACGCTCTATCTCTTTGTTCATTATGGATGTTCAACTCAGGCCAAGAGGTATGCTCTTGGCCTGAGTTGGGATGGGGTTGTTTATTTGAAGTGACGGTCTAAAAGGCCTTTGAACGCTTTTCCGTGGCGGGCTTCATCTTTTGCCATTTCGTGAACAGTGTCATGAATAGCGTCATAGCCGAGCTGCTTGGCCAATGTTGCCAGATCCTGCTTGCCTTGCGTTGCGCCATATTCGGCATCTACTCTAAGCTTCAGGTTTGTTTTTGTATCTGCAGAAACAACTTCACCGAGCAGTTCAGCGAACTTTGCCGCATGTTCAGCCTCTTCAAAGGCAATCCTCTTGTAGGCCTCAGCCACCTCAGGATAACCCTGTCTGTCGGCCGCTCTGGACATAGCCAGATACATGCCTACTTCTGTGCATTCACCTGTGAAATTGCAGCGAAGCCCTTCAATAACACGTGGGTCAACATCTTTTGCAACACCGACAA
Organism: Nitrospirae bacterium MYbin3; assembly: GCA_002753335.1. Classification (GTDB taxonomy): domain Bacteria; phylum Nitrospirota; class Thermodesulfovibrionia; order Thermodesulfovibrionales; family Dissulfurispiraceae; genus MYbin3. The sequence goes on along the minus strand of PEAD01000038.1, from coordinate 8,364 downwards.
CATGCTCTGTTGCCCATGCCATCGATCCGTCACCTGCTGCATTAAACTTTGAGGCAGGCGCGCCGCACTGTGGACAGTTGTCAGGAGCCTTATCCCCTTCAAAAACATAACCGCAAACCGTACATGTGAATTTCATAATACAAAACCTCTCTTTCATTTTTTTTGAAGCATATATCTAAAAATTTTAAGTTAAATTAGATGGTAAATGCAACTAGAAAATATCCTAAATTCAGCACGTTGGAGTTTGTTTTTGTTGACAGTATTAGGTCTTAAAACATATAATATGCAATCTAAACCGAGTCCATTCAACCCTCAGCGGAGTTGTAGTGACCCTGAGGGATTTTATTTGGCTTGAAAAATAAAGAGAGGTTATGTTGATGAATTTTGAAGATTTTCTGTTGAGCAAAGAGACTATGGCCGCTATTTCTGAGTTGGGGTTTGAAGAGCCAACCCCTATACAGATTGCGGCGATACCCCAGATTATGAAGGGGGTTGATGTTATTGGACAGGCGCTGACAGGCACAGGAAAGACTGCTGCCTTTGGCATCCCTATAATCGAGACCTGTGTTAAGGGCAAAAATCCGACCGCCATAATTTTGGAGCCTACAAGAGAGCTTGCGGTGCAGGTTTCTCAGGAGCTTTTCAAAATAGGCAAATACAGGAAGGTTACGGTGCTTCCTGTTTATGGCGGAAAATCCATAGAGATGCAGATAAAGGATATTCGCAGGGGAGTTGATGTTATCGTTGGCACTCCGGGACGCGTCATTGACCATATAAACAGAAAGACTATATCGTTGTCTGCTATTAAAACTGTGGTGCTTGACGAGGCTGATGAGATGCTCAACATGGGCTTTATAGAGGACATAGAGACGATACTTAAGACCACACCGCCCGAGCGCCAGACGCTTTTGTTTTCGGCCACAATGCCCCAGCCTATACTCAATATATCCAAGAGGTATATGGTCAATCCTCAAAAGATAAAGGTCAACCCCAAAGATGTTGTTGTCCCTAAAATAAAGCAGGTTTTTTATGAAGTGAGAGAGTCCGAAAAGGTTTATGCACTTTCGCGGCTTTTGGATGTTGAGGCGCCTGAGCTTGCGATTACTTTCTGCCATACAAAGCGAGAGGTTGACGAGGTGAGCGGCAAGCTTCAGGAGATGGGATATAATGCAGATGCCCTGCATGGAGATTTTTCTCAGGCGCAGAGAGACGAGGTTATGAAAAAGTTCAAGACCGGAAGGCTTGACGTTCTTGTTGCTACCGATGTTGCTGCAAGAGGCCTTGATATACAGAATGTCACGCATGTCATAAATTTCAGCATTCCGCAGAACCCTGACAGCTACATACACAGAATAGGCAGGACCGGCAGAGCAGGTAAATCAGGCATTGCGATAACCCTTGTAACTCCGCGCGAATACAGAAGTCTGAGGCTTATAGAGAAAACCGCTAAAACTGTTATAGACAAAAAGAAACTGCCTTCTCAGCAGGAAGTTGCAAAGGCCAAGCTGCGCAGTCTTGAGAAAGATATTTCTGAGATAATTGCCGAAAACAGCCATAGTGTTTATATGGATGTGGTTAAAAATCTTTCCGAAACCTATAGCTTTGCGGAAATAGCTGCTGCCTCACTTTTTGCGGCTTACGGAGATATCAAGGAATCAGGTTCTGTCACAGAAGAGCCCGAAAGAATGGAGAAGGTCAGGCTTTTCCTCACAATAGGAAGAAAAGACAAGATACAGGTGGCGGATATAATAAAGTCTATTTCGGCAGAGGCAAAGATACCTTACGGCACTATAGGCAAGATAGATGTCCTCGAAAAGTTCACGTTTGTAGAGGTGCCGGGCGATATTGCTGATAAGATAATAAGATCTGTTGACGAGATGATCGTGAAAGGCCGGAAGGTCAAGGTCCAGAAGGCAAAACCCAGAGGCGCTTAGACTAAATGCTTAAATTAGGAGTTCTTGCATCCGGAAGGGGCTCAAATTTCCAATCAATAATTGACGCTATAGAAGCCGGAAGGCTTAAAGCATCTGTAAAACTTCTTATTACCGACAAGCCTGACGCTTACGCTGCGGAACGCGCTAAGAAGCACTCAATTGAACATCTGTTCATCAATCCGAAAGATTTCACAAATAAGGATGTATTTTATGAAAAGATAGCCGAAGAGCTTTCTGCGCGAGGTGTGGAGCTTGTGATCCTTGCAGGCTTCATGCGTGTTGTCAGAAAGCCTTTAATCGCAAGGTTTCCAAACCGCATAATGAATATACACCCGGCCTTGCTGCCGTCGTTTCCGGGGCTCCACGGACAGGGGCAGGCTGCCGAATACGGCGTAAGGATAAGCGGATGCACAGTTCATTTTGTTGATGAAGGAATGGATACAGGCCCGCTTATCATACAGGCTGCAGTACCGGTTTCTCCTGATGATACGGAAGATACGCTCTCGAAAAGAATATTGAAGCTTGAGCATAAAATATTTCCCGAAGCGATAAGGCTTTTTGCTGAGGGGAGGCTTTCGGTTGAAGGCAGGGTTGTAAAGATTTCTGGATACAGCATCGATGAAGATGCCTGTATTATTAATCCTCCGTTGCAATGAGGATATCGGCAGGTTCGGCTAAAGGCAGAAAGGTTATCCTCAACAAGTCTCTTCTCGGAAGCAAAACAGAAGATAACTTGAGGCCGACCTCAGCAAAAGTAAGGCAGGCTCTTTTCAATATACTGTACGATAAGGTGTCAGGCAGTGACTTTCTTGATCTGTATTCCGGCACAGGCGCTGTGGGGTTAGAGTCTCTGAGCAGGGGAGCAGCACATGTGGTTTTTGTAGAGCGTAATCAGGCCCGTTTTAAGGCTATCAGAACTATGGTAGAACGCTTCGGTTTTGCTGACAGAACCGAAGTTGTAAAAGATGATGTTTTAAGGTTTCTAAAGGTTGAGGAACGGGAGTTCGATATTATTTTTATAGACCCACCATACGATTATGATGATACCGACGAGGTTTTTGAATTGATAGGGCTTAAAGATTTGCTTAAGGATTCGGGAGTTGTAGTCTGGGAGCATTCATCCAGAAAATCTTCACCGGCGGAGTTTGGAAAGCTCAAACATTTTAGGTCGTACCGCTACGGCGATACGGCTCTAAGCATTTATTCAAAGGGGGAAAATAAATGAGATTAGGCATATGTCCCGGTACTTTTGATCCGGTAACAAACGGGCATCTCGATATTATAGAGAGGGGCCTTAGGATTTTTGACAAGATTTTGATAGCTGTAGCGCCGAGCGATAAGAAGAACCCTTTGTTTTCGCTCGATGAGCGTCTTGAGCTGATTAATGAAGTTACACGAGGCTTTAACAATGTCGAGATATCAGCATTTGACGGGCTTCTGGTCGAATATGTCAGGCAGCAAAAAGGCGTAGGCATTTTGCGCGGACTCAGGGCTATATCCGATTTTGAGTATGAACTGCAGCTTGCTTTGATGAACAGGAGGCTTGCAAGCGATGTCGAGACTGTTTTTATGATGCCTTCGCAGGAGTATTCGTTTCTCACTTCAACCATAGTAAAAGAAATAGCATCTTTCGGAGGTTCTGTTAAAGGGCTGGTTCCTGAAGTTGTTGAGCGTGCCCTGAGAGAGAAGCTCGCTTCCCGCCAAAAGTAGTTTTTTTGACCTTTTGTTTGCCTTGATTCTGTCAAAAAAATGACTTAATTGTCGATAAATCCTTTTAAATCAACAAGATATCAATGTGGCATGTTTAATGCTTATTAAACGTAACCTATTGATATGTTTAACAGAAAATTTTATAAACGGGGTATTTCTTGAGGCGCATACTTTTTGCGTTTTGTGTTTTGTTCTGTTTGGTTTTGGTCTCAGAAGTTATTGCCGAAACGGTCAAATATTACCAGAAAGTCTCAAGCCGTCTTAAATATATCACAGTGCTTATTAATAATGTCCCGGTTGAAATGGTCTTCGACACAGGCGCATCACACATAGTACTTAACTCCGAAGGCGTAAGAAAAATAGGAATATCCAGATTCGGCAAGCGGTTGAAGGCTGAGTCAGCAAACGGATCAGTAGAGTCTTTTTCATTTATTGCCGACTCTGTAAAATTGGGTTCGATAGAGCTTAAGAATGTAGAAATCCATTATGTGCCTAAGTCTGCGATGAATCTTCTTGGCGGCACGTTTTTAAGCAATTTTGATTATTTTGTCAGCGAGAGGTCAGGGGCTATAACCTTCTTTCCTGTAAATGACACACAGCTTCAGGCAAAAGATCAGTACCTGTTTTTTCATATCAATGAAAAAGGGAAGCAGAACTAATCCTGCTTCCCTTAATTTAGCCGGAATTTTTTAGATACTATCTTTTAAAAGCCTGCGTGTATATCGGTTCAGACAGCAGTATCTTGCTCAGAAAATCGTCATTCAAAGGAAACCACTGCCCGTTGCTCAAACCGAAATATATGTTTTTAAGATACTCATCATCACCGATTATCTTAATGCCGGTAACAAAACGTCCGTCAGGCGAAGGAAGCTGGCGCACCATATTGTTGCTGAACATGGGTGAAAGCTCCTTTGCAAGAATCACCATTATATTTTTTTCTATCTTTCCATCCATACCGTATTTGTACTTTACGATGTCCTTTTTTACTTCTGACAGAGGAACTGTGAACACCTCCTGAAAAGTTGCCTCAGGATATGATTTGAGCGAAACCTCGTGAATGGTAAGGCTGCCGCTTCCCCTGAATGTATGGTTTATGGTCAAGCCACCCAAGCGCGTAGTCATCTCATATACATTGGTTTTCTCGTCTGCTGTGGTGGTTGTATCGAGAGGCTTCTGAATGGCTTTGGATATTTCGCTTTCCAAATGCTTTTTTTGGGCCTTTTCAACCGTGGCTGACTGGTATAAGTTGTACTCAGGAGCAGCTTCTGCCTTAGCCATCAGGCTTTGGTCTTTCAGCTTTACCACATATTTAGGTGAGGCTGAGTCTTTTTTGATGAAATATTCGGCTATAAAAACCGCCTCGTTGATCTCTGTTCCATTGATGCTTGTTACGCTTCTCATATTCCATTCTACGCCGTTTTTAAGCATCTTGTATGCCTTTTCGCCCAATACTATATCAGCACCTTTAGGCGCATATTTGCCCATGCCGCTCATCAGGCGCATGCCTTTGTCATTCCTGAAAATAAGCTGTGTTGAGCTTACCTTTGCCTCTGCAGAATTTCCGGTTTCATAAATTTCTCCGACCTTTTCTATTCCTTGTCCGGTTGAGCCTAAGTTGACAAACGTGAGTTCTTTCTTTTCTGGAGCATCGGCCTGCTTGGCTTCTTCTGCAGGTTTAACAATTTCTTTATCCACTTGGGCTGTTTGCTTCTCTTCAACCGGTTCAGCTACTTTATCAAGCACAGGTTTTTCTTCTGCTATCTTATCCTCCGCCTTCTGCTCTTTCTTTGTAGTTGGTGAGGTTTTTTCTGTCTTTGCAAGATATTTTCTGTCGTCGGTTTCATGTTTTACATAGAACTCAGCAATGAATATATTTTCATTTACCTCTATTCCGTTTATGCTGGTAATGTTTCTCATGCTCCATTCAACGCCATTTTTTATTAGCGTGTATGCTTTAGGGCCGAATTCGACCTCAGCGCCCTTTGGTGCATGCCTTCCGTACTCGCTCATCTGGCGCATACCCTTGTCATCCCTAAAGTTAAGCCAGCTCGCAATGACCTTGCCTTTTGAGGTTTCTCCAATGTCCGCAACATCGCTAATCTCTTCAACACCGCTGCCGGTAGATCCTAAATTGACAAAGGTAAGGCTCGTTATATCTTTTTTAGGAGCAGATTTTTTTGCGTATGTTTTCGCAGGTATCTTTTTTGCCATAACGATGCCCTGGTCGTTTATGCCGTCTTTGTGGCAGGTTTTGCAAACAGGTGACATAGGTTTTACCAGAGGCATCGCAACCGTTGGAGTAAGTACAAAGCTTGCGATAGCTGCAGTTGCTATAACCGGTTCAAATATCCTGCCCTGACCACCGACAAATTCAGAAACTGCAGCGTAAACCTGCTCATGCTCAGGGTTCTGCTGGTTAGCATTAAGCCATCTCACTAAAGCCTGACGGCCATTTTTTATACCCAAAAGAAACGCTATGTTGCTGCGCGAGGTAATGTCATAAGTTTTATTGTCAACCCTCACACACGATTTTAGTTTCTTTTGCATAGCTGTTTCTCCTTCTGTTTTGGGGATATGGTTAGTTTATATCATAGCTTTAAAAAAATCCAGAGCAGGTTTTGCCTCAATAATTCCGATAAATTGCCTAAAAATTTGTGGTTGGGTAATATATCAATGACGATAAAAAGGGGAGGGGCTGCTGTTGATTTTTATAAAAACTATTTTTCTTATAGCTGCCATGCTTGTTTCTTCTTCGGTCTTTGCTGACGAGCTTATTCAGGTGGGCAAAACACCTCCCGATTTTAAACTCAAGGATATTGACGGGAAAAGCTACGGCCTGCAGGATTTTTCATCGAAGAAGGCGCTGATAATTGTTTTCTGGACCACATGGAGCGGCAGATCCCCTGATGCGCTTAAAAGGTTTGACGCATACTACCGTAAATACGCAGACAGAAATATACAGGTAATCGGCATAAACGCAGAGCAGCAGACCCTTTCTGCCGATGACGTGGCCAAGATAAAGGCATTTGCAGGTGGGCTGAAAATATCTTTTCCAATCCTTATTGACGAAGGTCTTAAAGTATTTCACGATTACGGAGTTATTGCGCTTCCGTCAACCGTTGTGCTGTCAGGTGGAAAGGTGGCGTACGAACTGCCCGGATAGGGTCTGCTGAGAAGTGAAGAGATGTTCGAATATCTTGCAGAACTCGCTGGAGAGGCTCCCCGCGAGAAGCCGAAAACAGGCTACAAAGCAAGGTACGATGCGATTTCTGACCTGAACCTTGCCATCGAATTTGTGAAAAAAAAGAGATACGAAATGGCCTATCCGTTTTTTAATAAGGCTACGGATAAAGACCCTAAATACATGATGCCATACATCGAACTTTCTAAACTCTACGAACTCGAACAAAAATATGCCGAGGCCGAAGCTGTTCTGCGCAAAGGGCTTGCCAATGACCCTGAAAGCGCAGCAGTTATGTCAAGGCTCGGATATCTGCTTTCAAAAAACGGTAGGTTGGTAGAGGCGATAGAACTGCTTCAAAACGCTGTGAAGTCAGGAGCCTACCTTCCTTCGGAATATTATATGGCTTATACGCTCGGCAAAAAAGGACAGGTTAAGGAATCGCTTGATGCATTCTCATCTGCAATCGCAAAGATGCCGAATGACTATTCTGTTTATCTGCTTCGAGCCGAAATATATACAGAACAGCGGATGCTCAAAGAAGCATCCGCCGATTACAAAAAGGTTCTCGAAAATATTATGGGTGTCCGCTAACTGTTTATCTTCTTCAAAAGCCACGCCATATTCTGTCCAAGGTTTTTCATGGTTTGCACACCTTCGTTGTCGTTGCTCACCTCTCCTACCTCTCGGCCGATGCCTAAATTCCAGTAGTTTGATCCCGGCACAACCATCTGTCCGATGAAAAAGAAATAGTTCAGCGAGCTGAATACGCTTGTTGCGCCTGCCCGCCTTACCGCCACAACTCCTGCTCCGGCTTTGCGTTTGAACATATCTCCATTAGCCCTTGCAACCATGCCGGCGCGTTCAATCAGCGCCTTCATGCTTGCCGAAACATCCGCAAAATATGTGGGCGATCCCAGTATTATCCCGTCCGCTTCAAGCATTTTTTCTATGCATTCGTTGGCTATGTCTTTTTCAACAGCGCAGCGCTTGTTTTTATTTGCGAAGCATTTAAAGCAGGCTATGCAGCCGCCTATCTGCTTGCCCGCAAGCTGGTACATCTCTGTTTCTATGCCTTCGTTTTTCAGTTCGTCAAATACCAGATTGATAAGTATTGCTGTGTTTCCGTCCTTGCGTGCGCTGCCGTTGAATGCGATTACCTTCATTTTTTTGAGTCCTCCTGAGTTTATATGTATTTTACTAGTATGTCCTGAATAGCGGCTTGTCTTCTTTTTTGCAGCAGTCTTTCTTTTTTTTCTTGGGTGATGGCCTGCACATACCGCAGCGCGTGTCGCTGCAGAACTGGCAGAATTCGCAGTCCGGACAGGGATTTTTCTTGTCGGTGCTTTTTTTATCCATCAGGTAATTATAACTCAAAATGTTCTGCTTATATTATCCTAAAAAAAAGGCATTTACCACAGAGAGCACAGAGGTAATCAGGGCGAACGCACTATGTGAGGTATAGGGGATAGTGTAGGCATAATAAGTGCAATAACATAGGCACTAACTTAAAGGGGGAGCCTATGTTACCGAATCCGA
>PEAD01000037.1 GCA_002753335.1 Nitrospirae bacterium MYbin3 | reverse complement strand
AAGCCGTCACAAAAAAATCGGCCCCGGAACAGCGGGGACCGGCTTTTAGCATGCTTCAGATAGCAGCCTCGGCCGAAAAAAGATCGGAGCATCCGATAGGACAGGCCATAGTCAGAAGGGCTGTTGAAAATGGCATCGAACTTTTAGAGCCTGTTGAATTCGTCGCAATTCCGGGGGGCGGTGTCAAAGCAAAAATCATGGTTCAGGCTCCTGAATACACCGGCTCTCTCGATATACTTATGGGCAACAGAACCCTTATCGAAAAAGAGGGAATCGACCTGTCGGTAGCCGGAATAATGGCGGATAAAATATCCTCCGAAGCAAAGACCCCGGTCTTTTTCGTTGTCAACCGTTCTGTAGAGGGGGTTTTTGCGATAGCAGACACTTTAAAAGATGGATCAATAGAGACAATAAAAGAACTCAATGCCATGGGCATAGAAACCATCATGCTAACCGGAGACCATGAAACCACCGCGGCCGCAATAGCCCGCGCAGTGGGTACATCCCGGTTCATAGCCGATGTACTGCCTGACCAGAAAGCAGAAGCTGTGAAAAAAATAAAGGCTGAGGGCAAAATTACGGCGATGGTCGGCGACGGCATAAACGACGCCCCCGCTCTTGCGGAAGCGGATGTCGGAATAGCGATGGGAACCGGCACCGACATTGCGATTGAGGCCTCGGACATCACTTTGATGAGAAGCTCCCTGCACGGTGTGGTTGATGCCATTAAGCTAAGCCGGCTTACAATAAAAACAATAAAGCAGAATTTGTTCTGGGCTTTCTTTTATAATGTAATTGGCATACCGGTTGCGGCCGGCATACTTTACCTTTTTGGAGGCCCTTTGCTTAACCCTATGATAGCTTCGGCAGCAATGGCGTTCAGCTCGGTTTCGGTGGTAGGGAATTCACTGAGGCTAAGAAATAAAAAATTGGGAACGGACGAAAGAGGCAGGAGCAATTGATGCATAAGAGAACTATTTATGTTGTTGATGATGTTGAAACAAACATAGAGCTTGTCGAGGCTGTTTTTAAAAATGATCCAAACCTTACAATAGGACAGGCCCTGCACGGCAAAGAGCTTTTGGACCTTGTAGACAAAAGCGGAGTTCCGGATCTGCTTATCCTCGACCTTATGATGCCTGTTATGGACGGCTTTGCGGTGCTTGAAGCGCTTAAAGAAGCCAGAAGCAAGACATATTTCCCGGTAATAATCCTCTCTGCACTAAGCGACAAACAGAGCATTATACGCGCGCTCTCTGTCGGCGCCGACGACTATGTAACCAAGCCCTTCTTTGTTGAGGAGCTTAAGGCCCGGGTTTATAACATGCTCAAGCTGAAAGAGAGGGACGAATTCCTGAACACTTCCCTCGATTTCCTTGAATCGAACCTGCATGAGAAAATGCGCATGCTCGAACACACGCAGATAGAGATAGTGCACAGACTGGGCAGGGCTTCGGAATTCAGAGACAACGAGACCGGCATGCATGTTGAAAGGATTTCGGATTATGTAAACCTTATATCCGAAGAACTCGGCATGAATTTGGATCAGGCTATGATGATGCGCTACGCTTCTCCGATGCATGATGTCGGCAAGATAGGCATCCCGGACAACATACTCCTTAAGACAGACAAGCTCACAGACAGTGAACACGATATAATCAAGCTGCATACTGTTATAGGAGGCAAGATACTCAGCGGCACCACGCTTCCGTTGATGGAGCTTGCAAAAGAGATAGCGGTGAGCCACCATGAAAGATGGGACGGTTTGGGATATCCTTTCAAGCTTGATAAAGATCTCATCCCTATTTCGGGAAGGATTGTGGCTGTGGCGGATGTTTTCGACGCCCTGACGTCCGAAAGGGTTTATAAAAAAGCATGGGATGTCGGCAAGGCCTTTGAATACATAAAAGAACAGCGCGCTAAACAGTTCGATCCTTCTGTTGTAGATGCGTTTCTAAACATCGAGCAGCCGATACGGAGAGTAAAGGAATCCAAGGCCGACCTGCCTTCGCAAAAAGCTATGCTGCAGCAGGTGCTTGATGGAGAAGTTGCAATGGACGACCTTGTAGATCGCTGGAGATGATCCCGGATTTACCGACAGCCTCAAAAAACAGTATCCCTGACTATCAGATGAGCAGCGATTCTCTTTGTGTCATCCCTTTCGGCGGAGTCGAGGAGATTGGCCTCAACATGACCCTATTCCGTTACGGCGATGACATGTTCCTTGTTGACGCAGGGCTTATGTTTCCTGAAGATGATATGCCCGGAATCGATTTCGTTATCCCCGACTTTTCGTATGTGCTTGAACATAAGGATAAGCTAAGGGGAATAATTCTGACGCACGGCCATGAAGACCATACCGGGGCGCTTCCTTTTCTGCTAAAAGAGCTTAAGGCTCCGGTGTACGGCACTCCACTTACACTCGCTCTGGTGCGCGACAAACTTGATGAATACAAAATCGAAAATGTTTCTATGGTTCCGGTCAAACCGAGAGGCACTATTCAGCTCGGTGTTTTCAGGGTCGAATTCATCAGAGTTACACACAGCATAGTGGACGGTGTAGCTCTCGGCATTCAGACGCCGATCGGAAATGTTATCCATACAGGAGACTTCAAGCTCGATCCCACTCCTGTGGACGGCGAGCTTATGGACTTTCATAAATTTGCGGAGTATGGTGAAAACGGCGTAGTCCTTATGCTCTCTGACAGCACAAACGCAGAAAAAGGCGGTTTCACATTCTCCGAAAAAGAGGTCAGAAGGGCCTTTGAAGATATCTTCTACAAAAAAACCGGCCGGATCATAATAGCCACCTTCGCCTCAAACATACACAGGATTCAGCAGGTCATAGACGTGGCCCGGCAGTTCGGAAGGCGTGTGATGATGTGCGGCAGAAGCATGGTCACCAATTCGCAGATAGCTCTGGAGCTCGGATACCTAAAGATACCGGCAGAAACATGGGTAAAGCTGGACAAGCTTAAAGACATGGACGACAGCAAGGTTGTGATAATAACCACCGGCAGCCAGGGCGAGCCTATGAGCGTGCTGTCCAGAATCGCAGCAGGCGAACACAAAGAGATAAAAATAAAAGAGGGTGATACCGTAATACTTTCGGCCAAGATGATACCCGGCAACGAACGCTCTATCGGGAAGATCATCAATCATCTTATGCGCAAAGGCGCCGACGTGATATACGAAAAAGTTTCGGAGATACATGTCTCGGGCCATGCCTCAAAAGAAGAGCTTAAGCTTATGATGAATATGGTGAAGCCGCGCTACTTCATGCCTATTCATGGCGAGTACCGCCACCTGAAATACCATGCGCGCCTGGCCGAAAAATCGGGCATCCCTTCCGAAAACATATTTATCCTCGAAGACGGCGCAGTCCTTGAAATAGCAGGCGAAGGCGCAGCCGTAAAAGGCCGGGTGAACTCGGGAAGAGTTTTGATCGACGGCAAAGGCTCTCCTGCGGTAGAGGACGTTGTGCTCAGAGACAGAAAGCAGCTGGGTGAAGACGGCATTGTGATTGTGCATCTATGCATGGAACAGGCAACAAAAAAGATAATATTCGGCCCAGAAATAATAAAGTGGGGATTTATTTTTGAGGATGCTTCTCAGGACCTTTTGAACGAAGTCAGAGAATTGACCGCACACACACTTTCGGAGCTTGATGAAAACCTTAAAAGCGATATATCACACATCTCTGCAAAACTCCGCGCCGCCCTGAAAAAACACTTTAGAAGCAGAATGGACAGAAGACCGATGATAATGCCTCTTATCTTCGAAATTTAAATAAAATGCGGTTTTATTTGATATACTATTAAAGCTATGCAAAATGAACATACAGAAATAAGCGTGTATATAATCGAGGAACTGCTGCTCAGGCATGAGAACTCTTTTAATGACAACCTGCTTGAGATGGTGGATTTTCTTGCCGCAACATTCTCAGTTGCACGATGTTCGGTAATGGCGGTAAATAGCGAGGAGCAGGCGCTTGAGGTTGTCGCTTCAACAAAGCGCGAACTTATAGGAAGCAAACGCAAGCTGTCTGATGTGACCATTTCTACAAGAGCGCTTCTTGACAACACACCGCTTACAACAAATCCCGAAACGCTCTCTTATTTTCAGCCGCTTGAGGCCTCAAAATTCAAGTGCCATTATTCGATAAACATCCCCTTCAGTTTTCTGGATAAAAGGCTTGGGGTGCTCATTTTGAGCGATCCAAACAACGGTGTGTCCCTGTCGGTGGAACAGGAGGCTTCTGCAATCAAGCTTGCACGGCATATAGCGCCTTATATATATGCGATTCAGGGCAAAGGGCTCCTTGAATCAAAGCTGGCGAAAAACGAAGAGATGTTCAGACAGCTTCAGGAAGCGGACGGGCTAAAGACCGACCTCGTAAACTTTATTGTTCATGACCTCAAAGGCCCGATAAGCACAATAATGGCCAACCTCGACATGCTCAGTTATGAAGAGCTCACAGAGCTTCAGCTCGAATACCTGAATATAGCGACCTCCGACATATACAAGCTTCAGAGGATGGTCATGAACATACTTGATGTCTCTAAACTGGAAGACGGCAAAGTGAAGATCTACCGGGACGAGGTTGACATTTACGACCTTATAAACAGAGAGACCTCTTCATGCAAGAACAGCCTCAACCAGAGGAACATCCAGCTCAATATTGAAGGGGCTTCGCACATCTGCTACATTGACGAAAGCCTTATCGGCAGGGTGCTCGCAAATCTTCTTTTCAACGCGATCGACTACTCGCCTGAAGGCGCGGTCATGAATGTAATTCTGCATTACGATGCAGACAAGCATGAATCCGTAATAAGCATATCGGACCAGGGCACCGGGGTTCAGGACGAGTTCAAAGAAAAGATCTTCGAAAAATTCTTTCAGGTGCATTCCGAAACCAGCCAGAGAAAGGCCACCACAGGCCTCGGTCTTACCTTCTGCAAGCTCGTTGTAACCGCGCACGGCGGCAGGATATGGATCGAAGATACGCCGGGCGGAGGCGCCACATTTAAGCTTACACTGCCCGAAAAACTTCCCGGAGAATACAGCTAAATGGGTGTGCCACTACAGTATCTAGGCGTTAACTGCCTCATTATAGACGATGAGGCCACCATGCGCCAAACCGTAAAAAATATGCTCACCAGAATGGGGTTCAAAAATATATTTCTGGCAGAAAACGGAAAAAAAGCGCTCGAATTTCTTAAGATCAAAGATATTGACGTTGCGATCTGCGATATAAATATGCCCGAGATGACCGGAGTTGAGCTTTTCAATACATTGAAAGAGAACAAAAAATACGACAAGCTAAGTTTCATCTTCATAACGGCCGAGGCACGAAAAGATATGATAGCCCGCGCTGCTGAAGGCGCTGCCAACGACTATATAGTAAAGCCTTTTGTCATGGCGACGCTTGAAGATAAGATGGCCAAGATGCTCGGCAAGAAATTCAATCCTTCGATGTACGACATTTTCATGAAAAATTTCAAACAGAACATGGAGGCAAAAAAGTTTGATAAGGCCGAAGAAGAGCTCACTAAAGCCTCGGGGCTTACTCCCGACAACGCCACAGTTTCTTATTCCTTCGGCCAGCTGGCGCTCGCAAGAGGAGATGTTAATGCGGCGATAAGCTCGTTCAAACAGGCTATCGAAATAAAACCTATGTATGTAAAAGCCTACAACTCTCTCGGCTCTATATACGAATCGCTAGGCGACATAGAGTCTGCGTTGAAGTATTACAAGATAGCGCATAGCATCAGCCCTGCAAACAGCGAAAGGCTTATCGCGCTCAGCAAGCTCTATAAGAAGACAGGCGATGTAGAGATGGCCGAAACGGTCCTCTCTACCGCACAATCTGATTTGCGGGAAGATGCCTCGGCATCGCTCCACCTTTTGGGAGAGATGTATTTAGGGAAAAACGAAAACGAGAAGGCCCTTGAAACCCTATTAAAGGCTCATAAAAAGAACTCTTCCGACATAACGATAATGATGAGCCTTGCCGAAGCCTATCGAGCCTTGAACCGGCCGAATGACGCCATAATACTGTATTCAGAGATTTTGAAGATAAACAGCGACAATGCAAATGCCTACTACAATATGGGCAAGGCCTATCTAGAACTCGGAGAGAAAGAAAGCGCCATAAATGCTATGAGAAAGGCTTGGGAGCTGAATCCCTTTTCTAGCCAGATCACTCAGGACCTCAGGGCGCTGGCTCAAGCAGGCAAAGTCTCGCTGTAAATTCTGTGGATCAGGAAATACAAAGATCTATCATTCTCGGCATAGTACAGGGCCTGACCGAATTCTTCCCGGTAAGCAGCACAGCACACCTTATATTGTTTCCATGGTTTTTTGGCTGGCACGGAGAGATCGATTCGCTCACCTTTGATGTGGCCTTGCATGGCGGCACCCTGCTTGCCCTGCTCGTATGCTTTTATAAAGACTGGCTCGAACTCTTGACCAAAGAACGCCAAAAGCTCTGCTATATTCTTGCTGCCATTGTTCCTGCAGGAGCGGTCGGGATCCTTTTCAAAAGCTTCATCGAGCATCAACTCAGAAACCCGCTTATCATGGTAGCTACGTTGATCGGCTTCGGAGCGGTGATGCTTGCTGTTGAAAAACATTCTGCCAAAAATCGCGAATCGGTCTCGTTTAGGGATGCGATGTTTATAGGAGTCGCTCAAGCTTTAGCACTAATACCCGGAGTATCGAGGTCAGGCATCACCATAACAGCAGGGCTTTTCAGGGGGCTTTCAAGGGAGTCTGCCGCGCGTTTCTCTTTTCTGCTCTCAACGCCGGTGATTGCAGGCGCAACCCTGCTGGAATGCAGGAAACTGATAAAAAGCCCTGAGGCATACAATCTGGATATGTTCACAGCCGGTTTTCTGGCCGCTTTTGTATCAGGTTTTTTCGCGATTAAATTCTTGCTGGCATATCTCAGGAAAAATCCTCTCAACGTATTCGTTTACTACAGGTTCGCGCTCGCAGCGGTCATAGTGGCCGCCTATTTCAGGATGCAGTAAGATGAACGGCGAAAGAGAAAACGATAATCAGACGCCCCACAGCAGGGAAAAACGCATTCAGGAGCTAAAAGGCATACTTGCTGTGCTCGGAAGTATATACGCAGGTGTGGCGGTCTTCAGCTACAGCAGATGGGACAATGCGCTCTTCACCTTTTCCAACGCGCCGGTTAGAAACTACGGCGGAATTGTGGGCGCATATATTTCGGATATCATAATGTCTCTCATCGGACTTGCAGGATACACAGTTCCTTTTTTCATGCTGGCGTATGGCATCAAACGAATACTGGACCGGCCTAAAAATATTATGCAGTGTTCGGGTGCCTTTGTTTTTCTGTCAGCCTCTGCGGTTTTTGCGCAGCTGCTCTGCAAATCGCTTAATCTTAAAATAGATGAGGCAGGAGGCATCATAGGCGTCTTAATAGCACGGCTGCTTGAGAGCCTGCTTTCTGTTATCGGCGCCTATATTGTAAGCATCGCGCTGCTTATCGTTTCTGTTTTTATGGTGAGCCCGGTTTCTCCGATAGCTTTCTTCATGAACAAAAAAGCAAAAGAAATCTCCGAGCCCGAGCCTGATGACCCATCCGCCACTATGGCGAATGTTCCGGCTTCGGACCTTTCGACAAACGGGTTGCTGATCCCTGAACATATCTTTGCTCCTGAACCGCTGATTGTTCCTGAAGACCTTGCGGAAGAGCAGCCTGAACCTGTTCGTGAACCAAAGAAGAGGCAGCGCAGCAGGGTTTTGGCAATACAGAATGAGCCTGTTGAAAGCACAGCCGATGATGCGGCCGAAGGCTACATTCTGCCATCGCTCAATTTATTGAATGATGGGGAGGGAACAGCTCCGCCCTCGAGAGATGAGATGAATTCTGCAGCCTCAGGCCTTGAAAAGAAGCTTTTGGATTTTAAGGTTGAGGGCAAAATAAAGCAGGCGCATCCCGGCCCGGTTGTTACGATGTATGAATTTGAGCCTGCCGCAGGCGTTAAGATAAGCAGAATCATATCATTAACTGATGACCTTGCGCTATCGCTGAGAGCCCCAAGCATAAGGGTTTATCCGATATCCGGAAAGGCCGCAATAGGATTGGAAGTGCCGAACAAACAGCGCGCCACGGTTTCGTTCAAAGAGATAATCGCATCCGACAGCTTCAGAAAAAGCTCTTCTCTTTTGACCCTTGCTCTCGGCAAAGATATATTCGGCAACCCTATGGTGACCGACCTTGCGAGAATGCCCCACCTCTTGGTTGCGGGCGCAACAGGCTCTGGCAAAAGCGTATCGGTCAACGCTATGATAATGAGCCTGCTTTACAAGGCATCGCCCGATGAAGTAAAAATGCTTATGATCGATCCCAAGCTGCTTGAGCTCTCCACTTACGCCGACATACCGCACCTTATCTCACCTGTCATAACCAGCCCCAAAGAGGCTTCAGAGGCTCTTAAAAAGGTGGTGTTCGAGATGGAGCGGCGCTACAAGCTGCTTGCAGAAAAGGGCACTCGCAATATCGAAACCTACAACAAGCTGGCCGAAGAGGGAGAACGGCTTCCGTTCATCGTGGTGATTATAGATGAGCTCGCTGACCTGATGTTCACAGCGCCAAGCGATGTAGAAACAGCGATAGCAAGACTTGCACAGATGGCGAGGGCATCAGGAATACATCTAATACTCGCCACCCAGAGGCCTTCGGTTGATGTTATTACCGGATTGATAAAAGCGAATTTCCCTGCGCGCATATCTTTTCAGGTTACCTCAAGGATCGATTCAAGGACTATCCTTGATTCACAGGGTGCTGAGAAGCTTTTAGGCATGGGCGATATGCTCTTTATGATCCCGGGCGTAAAAATAGTCAGGATTCACGGCGCTTATGTGAGCGAGACCGAAGTCAAGGATGTGGTCAATGTGGTCAAAGCTCAGGGAAGGCCGGAATACACCGCCTTCCAGAGTATAGTCCTTAACGAGGGCGGAGATGGAGAGGGCGATGCCGAAGGCCGTGACGAGCTTTATGAAAAGGCTGTTGAATTTGCCGGATCTGTGGGAGAAATCTCGATCTCTTCAATTCAGCGCAGGTTTAAGATAGGCTACAACAGGGCAGCAAATATCATGGAGGAGTTCGAGAGAGACGGCCTTGTCGGTCCTCATAAAGGTGCAGGCAAACCAAGAGATTTTCTGGGCAGAAGATAGCAAAAATCATGTCGGTTATTAGCGTCCTTCCAGAACTACTGAGAAATAAGATAGCTGCCGGAGAGGTGGTGGAGAGGCCAGCCTCTGTCGTAAAGGAACTGCTCGAAAACTCTATAGACGCCCTTGCCACAAACATTCAGGTAGATATCGAAAAAGCGGGCAGGAGACTCATACGCATATCGGACAACGGGACAGGCATGTCGCGGGATGATGCCATGCTTGCTTTTGAAAGGTATGCAACAAGCAAAATCAAAAATGAGGATGACCTCTTCAACATCCGGACCATGGGATTCAGGGGAGAAGCCCTTTCATCCATAGCATCCGTTGCAAAGGTAAAGCTGTCAACCGCCCTTGCGGGTGAAACAGGCACATGTTTAGAGATAGAAGGCGGAGAAATACGAGATATTCGCGACTGTCCGATGACAGGCACCTCGATCGAAATAAAAGATATTTTCTACAATACTCCGGCGCGCCGCAAGTTTCTAAAAACCGACAGCACCGAAACCTACCACATTGTAAATGCCGTAACTCAGGAATCGATCTCTCATTTTGAAATATCTTTTACATTGATGATCGACGGCTCTGAAACCCTGCTTGCGCCTTCTGCAAAATCTTTGCGGGAACGCTTGGTCCAGATCTTCGGCAAAGAGTTTGTTGACGAACTCAACGAATCAGACAGACATGGGAGCGATATTTCTGCAAAAGTGTTTGCGGGCAGCCCATCTAATTTCAGAAACAACAAAACCAACCAGTATGTTTTTATAAACAGGCGTCCTGTTAAAGACGCGGCCGTATCGTATGCTGTTTACAAAGCCTATGAGAACATTATGCCCAAGGATAAGCATCCCGTCTTTTTTGTATTTATCGATATAAGTCCTGCAAAGGTTGACTTCAATGTGCATCCTGCAAAGCGTGAGGTGAGATTTGCAGACAAAAGCAGCATAGTAAGTTTTGTTCAGCTGGCGGTGAACGAAGCGCTAAGAAAAAGCGGGCATAAGACCTCACCGCCTCCTTTTGAAGAAAAGGGATACGCAAAACCTTGCCATGATTTTTCGGGAGGCGGCTCATCACCGATTGACTACGCTCAAATATTCCGGCCTGATGCTTGGTCTGTTGCCGAACCTCAAGGCGCCTTATATTCGGATTTCGCATCCGAGATAGAGCCTATCTACCTCGGCGATACCTTTATCGCGCTGCGCTGCGCCGAGGGGCTTATGCTTTTAGATTATCACGCTGCTCATGAGAGGATAAATTACGAGCGGCTTTTGAAACAGGTCGGGCTGATGCCTCACCATCTGCTTTTTCCGAGGCAGACTGGGCTTGAAGCAGGGGCTTACAAAGTTATAATCGAAAATCTCGACCTCTTGAAGCGGCTAGGAATTGAGGTAGAAGACTTTGGAAAAGGAAGCGTCATCGTAAGAAGCCTGCCCGAGTTCCTGAGCGATGCGGACATCGATTCACTGATCTCGGATGCAGCAGACTCCCTTTTAAACAAGGATTCATGGCAGAATGACGGTCTGGTCATCGAGGCTGCAAGCTCAGCCGGAAAAGCTGTAGCTGCAAGGCTTGCATGCCACAGCTCCATACGCGGGAAAAAAGAGGCGCCTGACAAAACCAGGGTTGCCGAGATCCTAAAAAATCTTTCAGAAACCGAATATCCAGACAGATGCCCGCACGGCAGGCCGACAAAAATAATTATCACAATGCCTGAACTGAAAAAGATGTTTAAAAAAGGATAGAGTCTGCTTCTATGCCGGCTTAAAGTTAAGATGTGACAAGTTTTGCTAGAACCCCGCTCATTTGATCCACATTGTAAGGCTTTGTGATCACGCCCTTAAAACCGTATTGCCTATAGTCGGCCATTATCGGGTCTGTCGAATAACCGCTTGATACTACCACTATTGCATTGGGATCAGCCTCGAGGAGTTTTTTTACGGCTTCTTTTCCTCCCATACCGCCAGGAATAGTAAGATCCATTATCACAATACTGTAAGGCCTCTGCTCATCTTTGGCTTTGGCATATTCTTCAAGAGCATCTGCCCCATCTTTCGCAAACCCCACCTCATATCCAAGAGAATCCAGCATCTGTCCGACAACATCCCTTACTATCGCTTCGTCATCCATAACAAGCACTCTTCCGTGGCCGGTGAATATGGAAGCAGAAATGTTTTCTTCCTCGCAGACACTGCTTATTGCTGCCGGCAGGTAGATGAAAAATGTGGCCCCGACTCCATGTCCGGGATCAACCGTGACATGTCCGCCATGCTTGCTGATTATAGAGAATGTGACAGCAAGGCCTAGCCCGCTGCCCTGGCTTTTGGTGGTGAAGTAGGGATCGAATATCTTGGTCAGATGCCCTTCTGGAATGCCTGTGCCGTTGTCCCTGAAGGAGATCTTCACATAATTGCCCTGCCGCAGATCCGGCAGTTGGTCAGACGAGAGCCTTACATTTTCAAAATGTATTTCTATCCTGCCTCCGCCCGGCATGGCATGAATGGCATTAATGGTAAGGTTGTTGAATACCTGCACCATCTGTCCTCTGTCGATCTCGGTAGCCCACAATTCTTCCGGAATTATATATTTGCATTTTACGTTGGACCCCGACAGCGCGAAGCCGACCGCCTCTTTGACCACATTAGCTATACATGTCAGGCTCTTGATCGGCGCTCCGCCTTTTGCAAAAGTGAGCAGCTGCTGTGTAAGGTCAGTAGCACGCTGAGTCGCCTTTTCGGCTTCGCTGAGCCTTCCTGCGGCTTTATGTTCATTGCCTATTTGCATCCGGGCAAGACTGACATTGCCCATTATCGCTGTCAGAAGATTGTTGAAGTCATGCGCTATGCCTCCGGCAAGCAGACCGAGCGATTCGAGCTTCTGTATTTTCTGCATTTCTGTTTCCATTTTGTACTGGTCTGTTATATCCCGGAATACAAGCACAACACCTATTATTATGCTCTCGCGGTCTCTTATAGGGGCTGCGCTGTCCGCAATTATGATCTCTGAACCGTTTTTACTTATAAGCACTGTATGGTTTGCGAGCCCTACGATAAATCCGGTCTCAAGCACTCTGTTCACAGGGTTATCGCATTGCTCACGGGTGGTTTCGTTGATTATATTAAACACTTCGGTTAAAGGCTTCCCTGCCGCATCTTCATTGAGCCAGCCTGTAAAGTCTTCGGCAATCTTGTTCATCATTACCACCTTGCCTTGGGTGTCTGTGGCAATAACCCCATCGCCTATGGAGCGGAGCGTAACAGCAAGGCGCTCTTTCTCTGTCTCAAGTTCACGGAAGGCATTCTTTAGGTTGGCCCCTATTGTGGTCATAACATCCGCCACATGATCCAGTTCATCTTCGCTCCTGAAAATTCGCGGCTTAGGCAAGTCTATCGGAATGCCCAGTCTGTCGGTATCAAGCCCCTTCATGTAGTCCTCTATCACCGACAGGCGGTCTGTCACGATAAGACCGAAAATATAAAGTATAAAACCGGACACGAGCAATATCTGAGCAATCTGAAACAACAATCTGACCGAGGTCCTTGTGAACAGGTCTTTATAAATATCGGTCAGGCCCACTTGTATATGCAGCGTGCCCAAATGCATTGTCTTATTATTGAATATGTAATTCAGCGGTATTGCCCGATGCAATGACCTTCCCTGACTTGCTGTTCCGGCAGATGCCGCTATGTTGCCTTTTGACTCGATCTTCACATGGACAACATGGGGAATGTTCAGAAGTGAGTTCAGCTGGACCTGAAGCTGCTGCATATCCATTACCCAGAGGCTTGCGCTAATGCCCGGGATGTTCGATTCTCTCATCTGGAGAAGATCGTTTTCAATATTATCCATCGATTCGTTATGGTGCATGGCAAGCAGGATTAAGGCCGAAATAGCGGTTAAAGCAAGACTGAAGACCAGCACAGCAAAGGTCATTTTATACGCAATAGAATTTTTAGACCGGCTAAGCACCGGCTACTCCCTTAGAGAGAGGTCGCTCAGCACCTCTCCCACAATTTTTTTGAATGTGCCGTCTTTCTTCATCGTCCTGAGCACCTGCTCCAGCTTCGGCACCAGATCAGCGTGGCGCTTATGGAGATAAGGATACATGCCTTTTACTGCAAGCGGCGGCTGTAAAATTTTGATGTCTTTAGCTCCGAGTTGTTTGAGCACAAACTTGCCCTGCATCCGGTCATAAACAACAACATCAGCTTTTTCGCTGAGCAGCA
This sequence comes from Nitrospirae bacterium MYbin3, assembly GCA_002753335.1. Classification (GTDB taxonomy): domain Bacteria; phylum Nitrospirota; class Thermodesulfovibrionia; order Thermodesulfovibrionales; family Dissulfurispiraceae; genus MYbin3. Next base: position 9,912 of record PEAD01000037.1, on the reverse strand, counting down.
GGTTGAAGAGCAGCTTTTCGTCCCTGACCTTTGTGAGAGACTTAACACCTGCAATATTATTTTCGAGTATTTTCCATCCGGTGATGATGCCGATATTGTATGGCCTCAGGCTGTCCCAGCCCAGAGTCTTGAATGAGGCTTTTTTAGAGAAAGCTACAAACTCAAATGTGGTTATAGTCTCCGAGATGCGTATGAGATTTGGATATAGTTTTTCAAGCCCTTCGACCCTTGCAAAATTACCGTCCTCTATCCCCTCGTTTGCATTTATCAGCGCTCGCTCCGAAGGCAGATCTACAATCTTCAGTTTTATGCCTATCCGTCTGAATGCCTCGGTCATTACCCTTTCGCATATGCCGGTATGGTCGTCAGTTGAATTGGGTGGGTCGTTGGCAGTATTGAGGACAATGGTCTGGGAAAGCGCAGGCTGCGCAAAAGCAAAGGCAACAGAAAATATGACAAAAAAAAGAATTACATTCAGGCACCTTGCCCGTAACAGAGCTGCCATGACATCTCTCAAATATTGGTTACATCTTGCGTATATTGAAGATTGTGGTGAGGTTAAGCGTATCGAGCAGGCTCATAAGCCTGTCGTCTTTTACAAACATGTCTATCTTGATATTGTCAGCGCGCACAAGCTTCAGGAAAAACCCTATTACCGAGGATGTCATCGATAGAGATTCAGGAATCTTGACCGTTATGGCTTGCGCCCCCCCATCTATCAAAACACGCACCGCCTTCTTGATTTCGAGATAATCCTCGATGCTTTTGATGTTTCCGGTTATCGTCAATTCCGAACCGCTGGTCTTTACTTCCATGACTACCTCCTCATGAGCTGTCTTATTAGTGTTACTTCGTTGCCGGCCTTATTATAGTATATTTCGTCCACAAAACTCTTCGCTATACTGATCCCTCTGCCGTTGAGCAGAGAGGCGTCAAGAAAGCCCTCGTGCAGAAGCGCGGCATCAAACCCTTTGCCCTCATCACAGACCCTGATAACAAGGAACTCCTTAAGGTTGTCCCCGCAAACAGATACATTAACGCGGATCTTTCTGTCGTTATCCTTCTGCACGTTAAGAAGATAGTCCTCGTACTCACCGTTTTTTATCAGCCTGTTCTTAAGCTTGGAATCGATGTTCAGATTGCCATGTGAAGATGCGTTCATCAGTATCTCAACAAAGGAGTTTATAAGCGTAGTTCTCGATTCATCATGAAGGATAACACCGGTCAAAACATCTTCAACCGCGGCTGACATCTTGTCGAGCTCCTCAAGGCGAGTATCGATAATGAACTCCTTGTACCATTTTTCGACCGCAGTCATCTTTTTAAGGAAAATAAAGGTTACATCATCATCAGGCTTTTCTATCTTCAGCGAAAACTTTTCGAGCAGTTCGTTCTTGTTCTCAGAATCCCTGAAGTCGCTCTTAAGAAACTCCTGATATAAAGAATCGGTGCCTTTGAGGCTCTCGTTCAAGCCGTCGCTGTAAACAAGGATTTTCTTGATGTTTGAGATATTGTGCCTGTCGATCACCGGGGGGTCGATAAACTTCATTACAGGCATGTTCTTGCCGGCAATCGATATGACCTCGCCGTCGGTCGTCTGCAGCATAATCGAAGGCATCGAAAATATCGCGGTGTCCATAAACTCATTCGGGAAATCGATATAGGCAAACGTTACGCTGACGATTTCGTCTTCCAGAAGCTCGCGCCTTATGTATTTCAGATAGGTGTTGACCAGATCCTCAAAACTGAACTTCCCATACGCGCGAGACTCATCCACAAAATAATTCACGAATGAAGTGGATACAATTGTGGTGACCGAAGCCGAAAGGCCCTTGCCCATGGCATCAACCAGAAATATCAGCACCCTTCCCTCGCCTATCTCCCTGACCGAATAGCTGTCGCCGCTGAGTATATCGAGAGGTTTGTAATAAAGATCAAAAAGCCACTCGGTTCTAACCCCATTGCTGCCCTCAAAATCAAGCCTTTTCAGATGCAGGTCGTTCTTGATGATATTAAGCTCTTTTCTGAAGGCCCGCTCCTGCTGCGCCGAATGATACTTCTCCTGATACCTGAGCAGTTCAAGCTCCTGCTCGCGGGACTTCTGCATAACATTTTCTATTATGACCCGCTGCACCGCGATTTCTATGGCATTATAGAGGTTGTCAAAATTGACCGGCTTTGCTATAAACTGCGTGACTCCGAGATTTATGGCCTTTATAAGGAAATCTGTATCCATGAATGCCGTTATCAGGATTATGGGCGTCTTTATATCTTTTGTACGTATTTCCATGATCATATCAAGACCGTTCATCCTCGGCATAAGATTATCTGTGAGTATCAGGTCCACCTGATTTTCCCTGAATTTTCTGAGCCCTTCTTCTCCGTCTTCGGCTAAAATCACATTCTTGAACATGACCTTGAGTTTGGATTCGACGATAGTCCGAGATATCTCCTCGTCTTCCACATACAAAACAGAGAGCCCATGAGTTACTTCTGTCAGTTGTCTATAATGATTTGATTTATCCATTTCAACAATCCTTTAATTTTCCATATCAGCTTCGGCAAGTTCTTCCAGAACTTTTTTAAGCTCCTCTTCCAGAGCAGGGAATATCTGATCCAGTTTGTCCGGGCTGCTTTTTACAGCGCTCTCGAGATGAGCAGCTATGTCTCTTAAAGAATAAGCGCCTATAGTGCCGGCTGCAGCCTTCATATTATGCGCAAACCTTTCTACTGACTTCAAATCACCTAAAGAAAAAGACTCGGACAGCTCCTTCATCTGCAGCGGGGCCTTTTCGATAAAAAGGCGGGTAACCTGCACAAAAAGATCAAGACTCCCGCCAAGCCTGTCAATAGCCTCAGAAACATTTATCACGCTGTCATGCTTTTCGTAAGAGCCAGTATCCGACTGTATTTTGGTTAAATACGCCTCGGGTATAAATTCGCGGATAGTCCTTATCAGTTCACCTACATTGATGGGTTTTGTCACATAACCGTTCATTCCTGCCTCAAGACAGCGCTCCCTGTCTTCCTTCATGGCCGAAGCTGTTGTGGCGATGATAGAAATGTTCGCATCGAGTTCATCAGGATTTGATGTCCTTATTATCCGAGTGGTTTCGAGCCCGTCCATTTCTGGCATATTCACATCCATCAGAACAAGGTCGAATTTATCCTTCTTCAAAAGCTCTATGGCCATCCTGCCGCTATTTGCAATGACCGCCAAGTGGCCGTATTTTTCGAGTATATTTGTCATCAGAACCTGATTCATAAAATTATCTTCGACCACAAGTATTTTCAGCCTTCTTACGGACGAGTGCAGCTCTGCTGCAGCCTGCACTGCAGCGGTGCTCAGAACAGGCTCCATGGCCGACTGCTTGTCTATGTTAAAAGGGTCTCCGGGCTCAAATTTCAGGCTAAAGAAAAAGGAGCTTCCCTGTCCCGGTTCGCTTTCGACCCGGATTTTTCCGTTCATAAGTTCAACAAGCTTTTTAGTTATTGTGAGCCCAAGCCCGCTGCCCCCGAATCTTCTTGCTGTGCCTGCATCCGCCTGAGTGAAGGCATCAAATATATATGCCACCCTATCTTTCGCTATGCCTATGCCAGTGTCCTTTACAGCAAAGTTAAGAGATACAAACCTGCTGTCATCTGATTGCAGATTGCTGACCTCGCATATCACCTCTCCCTTTTCTGTAAACTTGATCGCGTTGCCTATGAGATTTATCAGTATCTGGGCCAGCCTGAGAGAGTCTCCTTTGATAATTCGCGGCACATCATTATCAATTTTGTAATCAAGGCCTATTCCTTTCTTACGGGCCTGACCAAGAAATATCGCTATCGTGGTTGATAGTGTGGAATAGAGGTCGAAATCCTGATTGTCCATTTCGAACTTCCCCGCCTCTATCTTCGAGAGGTCCAGAATTTCGTTAAGCAGTGTGAGCAGTATATTTGCAGATTCCTTTACCATTTCGAGATGCTTCCGCTGTTCCTCAGAAAGCTTCGATTCGAGCACAAGGTCCGTAAGTCCTATCACCGCATTCATCGGGGTGCGAATCTCGTGGCTTGTATTTGCGAGAAACCTTGATTTGGCTATATTTGCCTCCTCAGCCGCTTCCCTAGCTTTCTGCGCTTCCAATTCGCTTTCATAAATGGCTCGGGCATTCCGCATCGTGTCTCTGCCCTTAACAAATATAAATACAACGCCCAACAGCCATATCAGTACATGTCCTATCCATATTGTACTGTAATGCTTGCCGGTTAGATTGATTATTGGCGTCATAGGCACCGAGATGCTTAAGCCCCCGCGCAGTTCTCCGATTTTGTAGCCCTGCACGTAATGGCACTTAAGACAACTTTCCTCAACATAAAAAGGCATAATAAACCTTAAATATTGTTGCCCGTTCACAGTTTCTGTCGAGCTTATTTCTTTGACATCAGCGCTAAAACCCTGCAGGGCTTTTTTCTCCCATTCATCAGGCTCGTTAACCGGATTCAGCGGATTAGGGCTGGTAAGCCTGCTCGTTACTCCTTTCATGGTTTTTTCTATTTCAAATACCTGCCTGTTCATATACGCGGCGTTGATCAAAGTAAGCCTCTGCCCGTCATTTGAAGTTATATCCCTATTTTTTATATGGCTTAGATGAGGATTGGGCGGGGTGTGCTCTGAAACAGGAACATAAACAGCAGAATTATTTACAGACCAGGAACGATAGACAAGGTCTTTCTGAAAAGCTGTGCGCGCCTGGGTTTTTGCAAGCTCTATCACCGTCTGGTTATGTTGATCAAGGTTCCAGAAAAGTGATACAACAATCGGCAGGGTCCAAAGCAGAACACCCGAAATTGCGTTGTTTTTAAACCGCTTAAGAATTTCGTCTGCAGAATATTCCATCGCTAATTATAAAACGAAACCACTGACAATTCCACTATGTTAGTTCTATAATTATCAATATGGGCAATAATTTCTTTTTAGAGCAGATCGACTATGTTTATTTCCTCTATGGTCTTACCTTTATTCTGCTTGCAGGAGTAACAAAGGCCCTTTCCCGCGTTGACAAAGGCCTTTCTTGGGGATGCTGGGCCTGGCTAAGCATGTTTGGCCTGGTTCACGGCATCAACGAGTGGCTGAGCATGCTGTCTGTCACCTTTGTGGATAATGAAACATTCAGCCTAATGCGGCTGGTGCTGATGTCGGTTTCTTTTATTATTCTAATCGAGTTTGCAAGAAAAGGAGCTTCTGAACTGCAGGGTAAGATAATCCCAGCGTGGGTTTTAGTGCCTTTTCTTGCATTGGCGTTCTCGGGCGCATTAGCAGGATTGGACGGCTTCAAGGCATCCTGCCGCTATGCCTTAGCGCTGCCCGGAGGAATATGGTCGGCATGGGTTTTATTCCGCTACTCAAAAAAACCGGAGCCTCTAGATGGTTCGCGATGGCTGGTTTATTCGGCCCTGGCTATGTTTTTTTATGCTTTGGCCGAAGGGGTTATAACACCATCCGCTCCCTTTTTCCCTGCATCGCTTATAAATTACAAATCGTTCACCTCAGCCTTCGGTATTCCGATTCAGGTGTTTCGTGGCCTTCTGGCAATAATCATCACCATAGCTTTTTGGCAGCGCTATCGCTCCTGCCATATCAAGTCGCTACAGCCTGAAGAAGCTTCTTATCACAACCTCATGAGCCGGCTGCTGGCTTTTGCTCTTATATCAATACTCGCTGCAGGCTGGATAATAACACAGCATTTTGAACAGATCGGATTAAACTCTGATCTGTCCCGAGGAAGCGCTCAGATAAAATATAATCAGATAGCACTTTCTTCTGAACTTAGGACTATTGACAACCTGGCTAAAATAGTATCAGAAACCCCTTCTCTGAAATCGATGACCCCGTCCGGAGGCGGTTTGAATATCAATACGGTGAATGCTGATATTGACAGGTACAGCAGGTTGTCTAAAGAGATAATAGTCTATCTACTAAACAGCAAAGGTCTTACAATCGCATCATCCAATCGCAATACAGGTGCAAGCTTCCTCGGCAAATCTTACCATATGCGCCCCTATTTCACCGAGGCGATAAAAGGCAAGAAATCTTCTTATGTGGCTATGGGCATTACCTCAAAAAAGCCGGGCTATTTTTCGAGCCATCCCATCCGCAGCCATTCAGGGGAAATCACCGGCGTGGCGGTTGTCAAATACACCTTAGATGCTACATTAGAGGCGTTTGACGGCGGCGATCATTACTTCCTAATAGATTCAAACGGAATAATACTTGATGCTTCAAATCACGATCTTGTCATGCGCTCGTTATGGCCGCTTTCTGATGAAAAACGGGCTCTTCTGAAAAATTCGGGGCAGTATCCCTTGTCTAATGCTCCCGCTCTTTTGCCCGAAAAACCGATAAATGGACAGTCTGTCCATTACAAGAATCCGCAAGACCATATTATGATTGGGGGAATCGGCAACACAAAGATGTCTCTTGTTATTATCGGACAATTGACAAATCATGTACTGTCGCGAATGCTGGGCATCGGAACTACACTCCTATTTGTGCTTATAATTATCGGTGCCTTTATTGTCCAGGAGGATCAGCAGATACACAAAGACACCCTGCAAAAATCGGAGTACGCACTCCGCAGGTTTTTCGATCATATGCATGACGCGGTAATTATCCGTGACAGGCATAACCGCATTATAGACATCAACAAGCGGGCTCTCGACATGTTCGGAGTCACGCGCAAGGATGCGCTTAATCTGAATATTGTTGATGACCTTTCAAGCAAAGAAAATCCTTTGGACAATGTTCCTTCTCTATGGGAAAAGGCGCTTAAAGGCGAGCCCCAGAATTTTGAGTGGAAGGTGCGCCGGCAGGATGACGGCTCAGAGTTTTATGCGGACATATTTTTGGACAGTATGGAGCTTTCGGAAGAGCTGGTTGTTGTTGCAACAGTCCGCGATATTACGGAGCGCAAACTGGCAATGTCGGAGCTTCAGAAACTTTCGCAGGCTATAAGGCAAAGCGCCTCTGCGGTTGTCATAACTGATATAAAAGGCACGATAGAATTTGTTAACCCGCAGTTCGAGATAGTTACAGGATATGCGGCCGAAGAAGCTATAGGACAAAATCCAAGGATTTTAAAATCAGGAATCCACCCGCCCGAGTTTTTTACCGAAATGTGGGCAACCTTAACTTCAGGCAGGGAATGGATCGGTGAGATCTGCAATAAAAACAAAAAGGGCGAGCTGTATTGGGAGTACGCCACCATAGCGCCTGTGATGAACACCGAAAACAAGATCACCAATTATGTTGCGGTCAAAGAAGACATAAGCAAGCGCAAGCTGATAGAAGAAGAGCTTATACGTGCAAAAAAGGCTGCCGAGGCCGCAAGCATCGCAAAAAGTGAGTTTCTGGCGAATATGAGCCATGAGATACGGACCCCTATGAACGCCATAATAGGCATGAGCGAACTTGCCTATGCAACCAGCCTTACAACCGAACAGAAGGGATATATTTCGGCGGTGGTGCAGGCTGCATCTTCTCTTCTGACAATAATAAACGACATACTCGATTTTTCGAAAATTGAGGCGGGCAAGCTGGAGCTGGACCGCACTGTTTTTGACCTTGAAACGGTTGTTTCGAGCGCTTCCGAGATATTCCATTCAGAGATGCTGAAAAAGTCTGTCTTTTTTTCTTACTCAATAGCCCCTAATCTGCCACGATGGCTAAAAGGCGATTCGGGCAGGCTTAAGCAGGTGCTTATAAACCTTCTCGGGAATGCCTTTAAATTTACAGAAAAGGGTGAGATACGTCTTGAAATCCATCATACAGAGGAGTCAAATTCGGATAAAGAGATAACCCTTACGTTTAGCGTCATAGATACCGGCATAGGAATATCTCCAGAAAAACAGGAGGCTATATTCGAAAGCTTCTCACAGGCTGACGGCACGATTACAAGAAAATACGGCGGCACAGGACTCGGCCTTAGCATATCAAAGAAGATTGTTGAAATGATGCAAGGCAGAATATGGGTAAAAAGCATACAGGGACAAGGGAGTACTTTTTCGTTCAATGCGGTTTTTGAAACCGCGAATGAGCCTGAACAAGCGCCTGTAATAGACATTGCCAGCGAAATTACCACGCTGGGCCGCTTGAATATTCTTCTGGCAGAAGACAACAGCCTCAATCAGATATTGGCTGTGCGGCTGCTCGAAAAACATGGGCATGCAGTCTTTGTGGTACAGAACGGTAAAGAGGCGGTAGAAGCGATACAGCAGATGCATTTCGATCTGGTGCTGATGGACATGCAGATGCCCGAGATGGACGGGCTTGAGGCAACACGCATATTGAGAGCCGCCCCTTACAACATTGATATTCCTATTATTGCGATGACCGCTAATGTAATGCAGGAAGACAGAAAGAAATGCCTTGAGGCTGGCATGGATGAATATATCGCCAAGCCGCTGAAGGCATCCGAATTCTACGAAACAATACAGCGCTGTTTTCTCAAAAAAGGACGCCGCTTAAACACAGCGGCTGCGCCACAGCACAGCCGCGCAGAAAAAGTTGTGAATACTGATGCGGCCCTCGAACTGCTTGGCGGTGACGAAGAGCTTCTGGCGAAAATCCACAAGATCTTTGTGGAGCGAGCTCCCATATTGATAGAAACGCTGGAACAGGCAATAAATGAAGGCGTCATGGAGTTGGTTCAGCGCCAGTCACACTCGCTGAAATCGATGGCAGGGTCTGTGGGCGCAGCCACACTTCAAGAGCTGGCCTTTCAGATGGAGCTTGCCGCAAGGGAGAATCATCTTGAAACAAACAAAGGCTTGTTGCCGAGGCTTAAAGAAGAGGTGGGCCTCGTAGTCAAAGAGTTTGAAAAGGGAGGCATTTAATGGGAACTTGCAGCTACGGATGGAATGACGAACTCAGGACAGGCAACGATATTCTGGACATACAGCATAAGGAGCTCATGACAAAGATCACTTATCTTATGGCAGAGATCGAAAATGAAAACACAAAGGCCATGTCCGAAGCCATTTCATACTTAACAGACTATATCTTCGACCACTTCACGCTGGAAGAGAGCCTGATGCTCAAAACGAATTACCCTGACTTTGAGAGGCATCGTGACGAGCATTCGCACTACGTAAAATATATTTTCAGGCTTAGGCAGAAGATGCTGATAACACCGGATTTGATAGATGAAGTCTCAAGAGAGCTTGCCTGCTGGTTTTCGGAACATATTCTCAAAACCGATATAAAAATGGCGGAGCATTTAAGAAAATTCATTCAATGCGCCTAAAGCGCCTGATCGAAAACTAAAAACTACGCGTTAGGTAAAACTTTCTTCAGCTTGGCCGCTATTTTTTCGGTGGTCAAGGGCTTGATCACATAGTCCGTAACCCTAAGCTTGGCCGCGTTGATAATGAACTGCTTATCGGTTGATGAGGTCATGATTATAAAAGGCACGTTGCTCAATTTATCATGCCCTCTTACAAACTCCAGTATCTTTTCTCCGGTGATATCCGGCAGCATCATATCGCATAGGATTAAATCATAACTCTTATCCGACATCTTTTTAATGGCGGCCATGCCGTTGCCGGTCTCTTCTATCTTAATATCAGGATACAGCCCTCTTACAATCGTCTTTGCGATCAACAACTGAGAAGGTTCATCATCCACAATCAGAATATTAGTATTTCCCATATCCATTACCTCCCAAACTGACTATTTTAAAAATCAACCACAGAGGACACAGAGAGAAACTAACAGATTCTTTTGCTCTGTGCGCCTGTAAAATTATTTTGTTTTTTTATTTCAAAGCTTTTCTCTGAGTGCTCTGTGGTTGATTTTTAAAATAGTCAGTTTGGGAGGTAATGGATATGGGAAATACTAATATTCTGATTGTGGATGATGAACCTTCTCAG
>PEAD01000013.1 GCA_002753335.1 Nitrospirae bacterium MYbin3 | reverse complement strand
CATGATGGTATCGGACTATCGGCAGCAGCTTTACAAAAGGCGGGAAAGTGGCCAAAAGCCTTTCTCCAAGCTCGGCATGAAGATTGCTTTTATCCTGAAAATCAAATCTCAGAGTATTCATCCTTTCGGATAAAGAGAGCGCACCGATATCATGCAAAGCGCCCGCAAGAATCAGATTCGTCTGCTGCGATAACAGGAGTTTCATCTCGGCGCCCAAACAGCTTCCGATATACGCAACTTTCTTATGGTGTCCTGCCAAAGTTAAATCAACTAGGTCAATAGCCTCCGAAAGACACATGACCAAATCGAATAATGAAGCCTGCGGTTGCTTAATCATTGTTTTGATTTCCTCTCATAGATGTCGTCATTGCATTAAAAGCGCCATGAAGAAAGCCGTGTTCCTTTAGCAGTTCGGTAATTATGGGGCGATTATTCAGATACTTTAAATTTTAACATATAAACTTATGCCGACAATAATTAGAAATAGTTATGCCAAGATAACAGCATGGAATTATTATCAAAAACTGTGGTATTTTATTAATTCATAGTTTTATAAAAACGCTTCTTACAGCGAGGTGCATAGGATGAAGATTACCGGAGCAGAAATACTTATCGAGTCTTTAAAGCGTGAAGGGGTTAAACACATCTTCGGATACCCCGGGGGCGTGATTCTCAATATATTCGACCTCCTGCATGACGAAAAAGATCTGAAACTTTTCCTTACCAGACATGAGCAGGGCGCGGTGCATGCGGCTGACGGCTACGCGAGGGCAACAGGCAAAGCAGGCGTCGCTCTTGTAACATCAGGCCCCGGCGCAACCAATACCGTAACCGGCATAGCAACAGCGGCGATGGATTCCATCCCGATGGTCATTCTTACCGGTCAGGTTCCCACAAGCCTTATCGGGAATGACGCGTTTCAGGAAGCTGACATCATAGGAATAACAAGGCCCTGCACCAAATACAATATCCTCGTAAAAGATGTAAGCGAACTGGCCAAGGCTATTAAAGAGGCCTTTCATATAGCTACATCGGGCAGGCCCGGTCCTGTTCTCATAGACCTGCCTAAAGATGTGACCTCAAGCAAGGCAGATTTTGTATGGCCTGACAAAGTCCATATCAGAAGCTACAACCCTACTTACGAAGGCAACAAATGGATGATAGACAAGGCTGCACACGAAATAGCTAAGGCAAAGAAACCGGTCATAGTGGCCGGAGGCGGATGCGTAATATCCGAGGCCTCTCACGAGCTGAAAGAATTTGCTGAGCTGTGCAACATCCCTGTGACCATGACTTTGATGGGACTAGGCAGCTTCCCCGGATCACACGACCTGTCTTTAGGAATGCTCGGAATGCATGGAACATACTACGCCAACAAATCGGTGCAGGATTCGGATCTGCTTATTGCTATTGGAATGCGCTTTGACGACAGGGTAACGGGGAAAATAGAAGGCTTCGCTCCTAACGCCAGAATAATACATATCGACATCGATCCAACATCCATAAGAAAGAATGTTGCGGTAGATATACCGATAGTCGGAGACGTCAAGAAAGTCTTACTGCAGCTCAATAAAGTGCTGAAGGAACAGATACAGGAACAGTGGCATGAAATAAGAAAAGCATGGCTCAAACAGATTGCAGCTTGGAAAAAAGAGCATCCGCTTTCTTACACGCATACTACAGATGTTATCAAGCCTCAGTTCGTGGTCGAAAAAATTCATGAGCTGACCAAAGGCGACGCTATAATTACAACCGAAGTCGGCCAGAACCAGATGTGGGCAGCGCAGTTTTACAAGCTGGACAAGCCAAGACATTGGTTAACCTCAGGCGGGCTTGGTACAATGGGCTATGGCTTCCCTGCCGCTATTGGAGCACAGTTGGCCTTTCCAAACAAGCTGGTAATCGATATTGCAGGGGACGGGAGCATCCAAATGAATATTCAGGAACTTGCAACTGCCGTAATATACAAACTGCCTGTGAAGGTTGCGATACTGAACAACCGTTATTTAGGAATGGTTCGGCAGTGGCAAGAGCTCTTCTTTCAGGAGAGATACTCTCACACAAACCTTGACGTGGTTCCGGATTTTGTTGAACTTGCCCATGCTTACGGAGCAGTGGGGCTGAGAGCGTCCAAGCCAGGCGAGGTCGAGCCGGTGCTTAAAGAGGCGTTCAAGGTAAAGAGGCCTGTGTTCATGGACTTCGTTATAGATTGGCACGAGAAGGTCTATCCGATGGTTCCTGCCGGGGCATCTATCGATAATATGCTCTTTGAGGTAAAAGAGACTAAGGCCGAAAAAAAGCTTAAGGCCGTAAAGTAGGAGGAAGCTAAATGAGACATACTATTTCTGTCCTTGTAGAAAATAAATTCGGTGTTCTTTCGAGGGTTTCGGGGCTCTTCAGCGGCAGAGGCTACAATATCGAAAGCCTTTCTGTAGCCGTAACTACAGACCCACAGATATCTATCATGACGATCGTTACCACAGGAGACGATTGGATAATAGAGCAGATAATCAAGCAACTGCACAAGCTCATCGATGTGATTAAAGTAACCGACCTGACCGAAATGGATCATGTCGAAAGGGAGATGGTGCTGATAAAAATATCTCCGCGGCAGGAAAGCAAGGCCGAAGCTCTAAGGCTTGCCGAGATTTTCAGGGGGAGGATCATCGATTCAAGCCCCAACACTTACACCATAGAAATAACCGGCGATGTAAAAAAAATAGAAGCCTTCCTCGAACTTGTAAAGCCTATGGGCATAAAAGAGTTTATCAGGACAGGCACGGTTGCTATTGCACGGGAAGCATCCAAAAAGAAATAAAAGGCATATTTTGACCGAAACCCCTTACCCTCAGCCGGGAAACGCCTGCTTTTATGGCAGGCCGACTTTTCATTGAAATAAAAAAATGCTCCCTGACATACTGCTGATATCAGTCTTTATTATTATCAACGGTTTCTTCGCCGCCGCAGAGATTGCTGTAGTTACACTTAGAAGAAGCCGTATCAGGCAACTGCTTGAGGAAGACGTTCCAAACGCTAAAACCCTCAACGCATTGAGGGAAAACCCTGACAGGTTCCTTGCCGCAATTCAGATAGGCGTAACCATGTCCGGAGCGATTGCTTCGGCTATAGGCGGCGCAGCAGCTATTCAGGTGATAAAGCCCGCTATTCAAAGCATACCAATACACTTGATTTCTATTTCGAGCGAAGCGATTTCATTAGGCATAGTGGTTTTAGTCATAACTTATTTTTCTCTTGTTTTTGGAGAGTTGATACCAAAATCTATTGCGCTATCTAACCCTGAAGGCATCGGGCTTTTCACCGCCCCGCTAATAAAGAAATTCTCACTTCTGGCAAGCATGTTCGTAAAAATACTTACTGTAAGCACAAATATAATCTTGAGGCCGTTCGGCAAAAAGTCTTTCACAGAGAGGGCCTATATTTCTGAAGAGGAAGTGAAACTCCTGATAGAAGAAGGCGGTGAGCAGGGAGTATTCGAACCCGAAGAAAAAAAACTTATCCACAGCGTATTTGAATTTACAGACACCTCTGTCAAAGAGGTGATGGTGCCTGCTCCGCAGATGCTAACAATAGGCATTCATATGAAATCTGACGAGGTTAAATCGATAATCGCAGAAGAAAAATTCTCGCGCTACCCTGTAATCGGCAAAGACATAAATGATGTGCGGGGAATCCTGTACGCCAAAGATTTCTACAACATCCTTCATAAATCTGAGCCTACAAGCATACATAAGATAGTCAAACCGCCGTTCTTCATCCCCGAAACGATGAAGATAAGCATACTTCTTAAAGAGATGCAGAAAAAGAGAATCCATATGGCGGTGGTCATAGACGAATACGGAGGAGTATCAGGACTTGTCACACTCGAAGATTTAATAGAAGAGATTGTTTGCGAGATACGAGACGAGTACGACACCGAGAGTCCTGTAATACAACTGACCGACGGCACGATGATCATAGATGCTTCTATCAGCATAAGCGATCTAAAAGACGACTACAACATAGAGCTGCCGGAATCGCCTGAGTATGAAACACTCGGCGGATACATAATGGACGCACTTCAGAGGATACCTCAAAACGGAGACATCGTGGATTTCGAGGACAAAAAACTGAGAATAATAGAAATGGTGGGCCAAAGAATAGCTAAGGTAAAACTCGAAAAAAACGATGCCGAGCAGAAGGAGGAGCAGAAATGAGAACTGCCCTCAGGATAATTATCGCCCTTATAATTGCTCTATTAATCTACGGATGCTCATCGCTGAAGATGGAAGTAAAGATTTATTCCGATCCTGATCAAAACCTCTCTATATTCAGGAAATTCAGGATAGAGACCGCAGACAAAGAAAACCCCTTGCTGGCAAAAGAGCTCACATCAATTCTTAAAGAGAAACTTGCGAGAAGGGGTTTTGTAAACGACGATACTGCTCCTGAATTTATAGTAAACCTCGACTTTCACACCACTCCCGTAAAATATTACATCCCGCCCACTACACAATACCTGCCTCAATACATACCGGGCGACACCAAGACCTATTCAGGAACAGCAGCCGGAACCAATGTGCAGGTGACAGAACAAACAGCCGGCAAATACGAACTTAGACCGCAAGTTGTGGGAGGATACACAGACACCGCATATCACAATTCAATAAAAATATTTTTTTCAAAACCTTCTCAAGCAGGCCGGACTGACAAAAACAGCATATTCTGGCGCGGTGAGGGAGATATAGAGGATTACAACTCAGATATTCGAAGAACCGCTCCGCATCTGTTCGATGAAATACTCGATGAGTTCCCGTACAGAACAGGAAAACCTAACAAAAGAATCCTCAAAGAAAAATAGAGCAATTCAAATATGTCTTGTCTCGTGTTTCAGAAAACTGTGTTTCTGCCCACTCCTTCAAATGATGACAGGCGGGCGGACGACCAGAGAATCAATGATTCGCTCGGAATTGACAGCCTGCATATCCCTTTAGGAATCCTTAAAAAACTGGATCTTCACAAAAGACCTTTTCCGCAGGAACTTTCATTAATTATCGGTCAGGATATTTCGGGACAGAAAATAATAGATATAAGAAAAGACAGATCATATTCTGTTGCTTTGGACTTGGGTACAACGAACATAGCAGCAATTTTATTCGACAACATAACGCAGAAGAAAGTTATCGAAACAAGCATCGAAAACCCTCAAATTAAATATGGCTGCGATATTCTAACCCGCATGCATCATGCCATGTCCTTATCCTGCGATAAAGTTTACTCTGAACTTCTAAAAGGCATAAATGAACTGCTGTCAGCTATCTGTTCAAAGACAGGTATTGCGTTGGATGACATACATGCAGCTACGGTAGCAGGCAATACGGTTATGACACATTTTTTCCTTGGCCTCGACATAAGCGCCATACCCGCCCTGCCCTTCGTCCCTGTTGTGAGAACACCCGGATTTTTTAATGCAGCAGATTTAGGACTGACCATAAATGCCGAAGCGATTGTTTATGTATTCCCAAATGCAGGCAGCTATGTGGGCGGCGACATAATCTCCGGAATAGTAGCATCAGGCATGGAAGAATCAAACAACATTTCTGTGCTTATTGATGTCGGCACTAATGCAGAGATTGTGGTCGGCAACAGCGAGTGGATGATAGTCGCAGCCGGAGCTGCAGGCCCTGCGCTGGAAGAGGGCATTTCTGTAATCGGCAAGAGGGCAAAAAACGGAGTGATTTATGACATAGAAATAAACAACGGCAAATGCTCATGTAAAACCTTTGATGAAGCGCAGCCGGAAGGGATATGCGGTTCTGGCATGGTAAGCCTCTTATATGAGATGTACAAATCAGGAATAGTTGACCAAACAGGAAAACTCGATACAGCTTCGCCCAATGTACTGAATATCGGAGACGAGCCTGCGTACAAGATAAACTGCAACGGTTCGGACCGACTGCATATAAGGCAAATCGAAATCAACAACTTCCTTAAATCCAAGGCCGCAATGTTCACACTGCTTCTCACACTGCTCCGTTCTGTAGGCCTGAGTTTCGGTGAGATAAAGAATGTCTATGTTTCTGGCGCTCTCGGCACAGGCATAAACGCCTCTAAAGCGGCTGCGATAGGCATGCTTCCTGAATGGCCTGCCTCAATTATAAAGCCGCTCGGCAATTCTTCACTGACAGGCGCGTTTATGCTGCTTAAGGACAGCAGCCTGATTGGAAAGATAAACGCTATTACTGCTAAAATTACATACAAACAGATGTATGATGACCCTGAGTTCATGCGGGAGTTTATGGGAGCTGTTTTCATTCCCCACACTAATCCAGCTCTACTTAAGGTCTAAATAAGCAAAGTTTAAAAATCCAAAATAATACGGAGGAAACATGGAAAAGTGGAAATGCAGTCTGTGTGGTTATGAGTATGATCCTGCAAAAGGAGACGAGGACACAGGAGTAGCTTCAGGAACGCCATTTGAGAAGCTTCCTGAGGACTGGACCTGCCCTGTCTGCGGCGCTGCAAAAGATGTATTTGAAAAAATTTAACTACGGAGGATAAAAAATGAGCGCACTTCAGACAGCAGCGAAAATGGAATCTGACGCGATAAAGTTTTACAGAGAGGCTTCCGAAAAAACAAAAAATGCTGTAGGGAAAAAAATGTTCCTCTCGATAGTGGAAGACGAGAAAAGGCATCTTGAAATAATAAACAAGCTGATCAACAAAAATGAGTTCTCAGCCTCTGATGCATCAGCTCCGATGAAATCTATCAATACTGTTTTTGAGAGCATGAAAAATGAGATGCTGCAGAGGGCCGAAGCCTCTTCCGATGAGCTTGAAGCCTTTAAGATCGCTATGGAGATGGAAAGAGAAGGCAAGGAATTCTACAAACAATCTGCCGCCGGCGCAGCATCAGACAAAGAAAAAGAGCTGTTTAACCTTCTGGCATCCGAAGAAGAGGAGCACTATACGATTTTTGCGAATACCTACAACTTCCTTAAAGACAGCGGCAACTGGTTTATGTGGGAAGAAAAAGGAATAGTCGAGGGATAAACGGCTCTTAATAGCATTGGACAAAAATCTGTCCTGTCAGGCGGCTTCCTGCATCATGGCTATAATGGATTTTACCAGCTCAGCTTTTTCACCTGATAGCGAGTTGAACTCTATGCCAAGCCGCTTGCTGTTATCAACGCTTCTATAATTTCTTAGAACGCAGTCAAGCTCAAGGTTTTTACCCATTAAGCTGAAGGTTATGTAAAGCAAATCGCTTGTTTCAAGCACATGATCTTCAGAAGAACTGAGCTTTACCTGGCATCCGGCCTCGCTTATGTCAACGATTGATGCATCTTCTGCAGTTGTCCTTTTAAGATGCATTATCCTAGCCGGTATATTAACCCTAAATCTTTTGTGCCTTCTCAGCTCCATCTTGCTGAATTTGTCGGGATATTTAAAATACATTATCGGGGCTGGAAAGAACTGGAATGAGAGAACCTCAGTTTTAAATCCGAAAATTTCACCATCTTTTACAAATCTGATTATGCACCCATCAGCACGAGCAATCGAAATTGGCACTTCCCTTAAATCCGGAAACTTGGCAACTATAAAGGAATTTTTGTCCCAACCTATCAGAGGGATATTAAAACGCACATCATATTTTAATAATTGAAGAGACAGGGCAAGACCTACATGCAATGGATTACTTTTCATCTGTAAATGTTAGCCTAAAAACCTTATCGCAATCAAATCATTTAAAGCCAGCGGCTCGGCAGATATTCGCCGTTTATCTCTCTTATCAGTGATTGCGAAAGGATCTGTCTGCCCCATTTATATGGCGCATATATCTTTAGAAAGCGCCATATATCTTTGAGCACCAGTTTTTGATCTTGCTTGTCGAGTTTAAAAAGCGCGGCTTTAAAATCGGCCTCATGCGGATTGCTGAATATAATCCTAAAAGGGTTCCATTGGTCGGTGCAGCGACGGACTTCAGAGGCTATAAGACTGCGATATACCTGCTGAACCGGCCTGTTGCTTTGAGCCGCCTCAACAATAGACTCTCCCGCAATAGCTCCTGAATGAAGAGCACAGCTCATGCCCTCGGCGATCATGTTGAAAAAACCTGCCGCCTGTCCGGTGATCAAAACATTGCCTTTGCCGAAAACATAGCGGTTTATAAGCGAAGGCCCGAAGTTGTGAGAGCAGCCCTCAAGCTCTTCAGCTTTTTCGAGTTTCACACCATGCTTGTTTCTCACATACTCTTCAACATTCGCATGGTAACGATGAAGGTTTCCGCCTAAGGGGAACCCCACACCCAATATCTGCCTGCCGTTGCGGGCATGGCTCCATGTGTAATACCCCAGCTCAGGGTGAAACCAGAAATGAAAATAGTCGTCATCGAGAGGACATTCTATAACAGCCTGAAACTTCTGCCCTACCATGAACCATGGAATAGTCTTATTGTAATCAGGATAAACCGAATGTCTGACCCTCGATTTAGGGCCATCAGCACCCACCACAAAACGGGCTTTATAGCGGATTTCAGCCCCAGCTTTCTTAGCGATTATATTTACAGATTTTCCATCATCTTGAAGGCTTTCAAAGGTTGTTTTCTCATGCACAGCCGCACCACTTCTTTTTATAGCCCAGTAGTCCGAAAATTGGCGATTAAGATGCGGTGTCGGGCCTCCGAAGAAATCCATTGGAATAGATACCATGCTAGGGAAATGAAAAGTTACCCCTTTGCAGAAAGTAGGTTCATGCAGTATTTCTCTGGGCAGAGGGCCGAAATTTTCGAACAAAAAACGATGGCCTCGCGGCGAAAGTATGCCGCTGCATACCTTGTGCCTCGGCAGAGCATGTCGCTCCAGCACAATAACATCAAAACCTGCATCCACAAGCCTCTTAGCGCAGCCGGAGGCGGCAAGGCTTGATCCCACAATCACAACATCGGTTATTATCTCGTTCATTTTACAATCATGCTTAGGTGAACAACCGGAACATCCGTAATCTCTTGAAAGACTTCTATGTCGGAGAGATCCTCAACCACTATGCGCTTAAATTTTCTTCCCTTCAGTATCCATGCGGAATGCTCGCTGCATCCGGCCGTCTTTCTGTTGTGCGCTCCTCTGAGGCTTGAGGCCCCTGTGGGTATCGCTATCCGCTGCAGATCGAGATTCATCAGGCATCCGGTATCCTTCCGTAGACGGTCATAAAACTTTACAAGCCTTTCAAAATCTGAATGATACCCTCTGCTCTCAACTATAAAAATATCGTCAGGACCCAGAGCTTTGCGTATAGACTGAATGTTCAGCAACGCTTCTCCTATACCCATAACCTTTTTAGCCGGAAGCCACTCCCTGAGCTGACGATGAAGTATTCCCTCTGACACTATCAGATTCTTTGCATTGCGAAGAAGTGAAATAAAAAGTGCAATGCGCTCTGGCGGCACCGGCAACCCAGCTTCGACAGCGGCCGCAATATCTCTGCCGTCATCATCAGAAATAGCAATGCTTTTATCCCCACCCAAAAGGCTAACTATATTTTCGACTATTTTTATATCTCCATCTAAATTACGCCCTGCCATCAATATTGTATTGGTTTGCGGAAGCTTGCTGTTTCTGGATGAGGTATGAATCTCGTTTTTAGGATACCATGCCGGATAAGAGCTTCTTGATTCGTTGAGTCTGCGGCGCTGTTCCAGATTCATGCCAACAATATCTATCCCCTCAGGACATGCAGGCTCGCACGAACCGCACATAAAACATGCGTCTATCGAAGATGCTATATCCTCAGGTGCAACACCACCCTGCATCGCTTTAGCCCTGCCTTTGCGGGTATAGGCCATGGAGCCGGTGGATCTCCATAAGGGGCAGACCAGAAGACATACACCGCAGCCGCTGCAGGATTCATAGCCTTTTATCTTCTTTTTAATGCCCATTAAAATATCACATCCGGATTAAGTATCATTGCCGGGTCAGCCGCTTTTTTCATTGCCAGATGCTTTTCCACCAGTTCATCACCGAACACGCTCCGGATATAGCCCTTCATCATGCCGCCAAAACGATAGTAGCTCAAGCCCATGTCAACTCCGATATCGTAAATCTCATTTTTAAACGATTGCAGGTAATCGCGGCTGTAGTCGGTATCTCTCAGCATAGGCTCAAACTCACAGCCGTAAGCGATATCAGAGGCATCAGGAGGAATGCATGACATTTCATAACGCGGCAGGTTGCCCTTAAGCTTAATGCCTACGCAGTAAAGTGTGTAGTATTTAAAATATTTGCGGCATACGGCATTGCCGCGCTCAACAGCCTCGGCAAACTTTTCTGCCTTTGCCGAAAGGTCGGGAATTACCATTTGACGGCCTCCCCAGAACTTCCAAACCGCACGCGAAAACACAACCGTCCTGTCTATTATCTTTCCATCACGCATAAATTCGGCCCGGTTAAACTCAGGGAAAAGCGTAAAACGCCTGCTCACAATATAGAGCGCTTCTTCTATCTTCCATGGACGGAGCAGATAGTATTTTGCCATCAACAACCCGAAGCCGAACTCTCCATGGCCGCGCAGCTTAGGTTTCCATTTTTTCTCAAAATCTTTTTGGCGCTCGTCGCTGTCAAACGCCACAAGCAGCGTGATTGCCCTGTCAAGTATAGTGAGGATTCCTGCATAATCTGCCGCGTCAGCCTTTGATAACATCTGCAGATCTTCAATAGCAGTTGTAAGCGAAGCGTAATAATAATACTGCATCGTAAGCGGACTGAACTTGCGTATCTTCAATACAGCTTCTGTTATAACTCCAAACTGACCGTATCCTAAAAGCACTCTCTCAAAGAGTTCAGGGTTCTCGGTTTCGGAACAGTGCATAATATCTCCTGTTGGAGTAACAACCTGCAGTTCTATAGCTTGATCACAGCTGCATCCAAGCCGTGGCGAATTCACATCTATACCGCCCACTCCGAGAGTGCCGCCCACAGAAGCTGTGAGATTAAGAGGCGCCGAAAGATAGTCCATGCCTTCGCGTCTCAATATCTCTGCAAGTTGGTGCCAGAAAATACCTGCCTGTGTGCGAACGGTCATCGCCTTGGTGTCTATTTCCAACACTTTATTCAGAGAACTCATATCCAGCAGGATACCGCCGAACGCTACCGATTCTCCCTCTGTCGTAAGTCCGCCGCCTCTAACGGTCACCGGCACTCTGAACCGCTGCGCAGCCTTTAGCAACTTTGAAATATCTTCGGCAGAATTCGGCCTGACAACTCCATGCGGCAAACCGAATGCAAGTCCTCCAGCATCGGTAACAAATACAGAACTTTCGCTCTTTTCTTCCCTGACAAGGACACTCTGAGAACGCAGGTGTTCAACAAAACCTTTCCAGTTTTCTATACTGCGACGCGCAGGATTGGTCTGCTGTCTCGGAATGCCTTTAAGCGAATCTGGGGATACAGGATCGGGCGGAATACAGCCCGGTTCTATTACAGGAATCTGCATTTTATAATCAATTAATCTTGTGTATAGTTATAGCCTTTGTGTCGGTTCCTGCTTTTCCTATCTTGGAAAGCATCAGGATAAAGTCTCCCTGTTTTGCAAGCCCCATCTTTTTCAAAAGAGCTTCTCCGTACGCCACATAATCACTTTCTTTCAGCTTCTTGTCCACAAGGTGAGAGAATACTCCCCATAGAAGCTCAAGCTTTCTGCAAACTTTCTCTGACGATGTAAGGACAAAAATCGGAGCAGCAGGACGGTCTGAAGAAATAGCGCTTGCTGTTGTGCCCGAAAGACTTGGCACGAATATGCATCTGACCATCAAGTCTCTAGAAAGCTGAGCTATTGAGGTGCTTAATGCGTTTTGCAGGTGGCTGTCCCTGCAGTGCGCTGTGCCTTTAAACAAGCCTCCTCGCGCAAAAAACTGATATGCCTCGGTTTCACGAAGTATCGAGTCCATCATTTCAAAGGTTCTTTAAGGATATTTTCCGGATGCGGTTTCTGCAGAAAGCATAACAGCATCTGCCCCAGATAAACAGGCGGCAGCAACATCAGTCACCTCGGCCCTTGTAGGCCGGGAATGTTCTATCATGCTTTCGAGCATCTGAGTGGCAACTATAACCGGCTTGTTGTGCAGGTTTGCGATCTCTATAAGCTTGTTCTGTATAAGCGGGACTTTCTTGGCCGGTAGTTCAACTCCGAGATCTCCCCTCGCTATCATAATGCCATCAGCAAGAGAAACTATCTCATTGATATTTTCAAGAGCTTCAGGCTTTTCGATCTTGGCAATAACTCCTATATCTGATTTGTTGCGGTTCAATAAATTCTTTAACTCGGCTATATCGGATACTGCTCTAACAAAAGAGAGAGCTACATAATCAACCCCGCCCTTTATGCAGCAAACCAGATCTTTTTTGTCCTTTTCGGTCAGCGCAGAAATCTTCATCTCTGTATCAGGAAGGTTCATTCCCTTATGGTTCTTAAGCACACCGCCCCTAAGGATTTTGGCCTTAAGCATCTTATCGCTTTTCGAAATAACCTTCAGCTCAAGATTCCCGTCATCCAGCAAAATACGGGCACCCACAGAGGCTTCGCTCACTATCCGCTTATATTGCGACGGAATAGTAGTTTCATCGCCTATGCATTTCTCGGCAGTAATGTTTATGGTAGAGTTATCTTTTAAAATTATCGAGCCGCCCTTGAATTCACCAACCCTGACCTTGGGGCCGCAAAGATCGCCCATTATAGCCACGGTCTTCCGCAGTTCACCCGATATTTTTCTGATCGTGCGTATTACCTTAAGATGATCCTCATGGTTTCCGTGTGAAAAGTTGATCCTCGCCACATTCAATCCGCCGACTATAAGCTTTCTGATCATAGCAGGGGACGAAGTTGCAGGGCCGATTGTGGCCACAATTCTGGTTCTTCTGAAAAAGAGATATTTATGGTGCAGGTCTATGCTGAACAGCTCTTTGCCGCTGACATCCATAGCAGAAGCGATTGAATTTTTATTGATAGTTGTTTTTTTCATAGTCTGAAAAGAATACCATTAGAGAAAATAATTATCAATCAGACAAATTGACATAATGAAAAACTATAATTCATACATATTATTTACGATATATTTTAAAATAAAATTTTCTATCTCGAAACAAGGAGAAACTCAAATGATATTCTCAAAGATTTACTTGACGACCAAAGGCAAAATAAAACTTACATTTGTCTTGGCTATTATATGCACCGCAATGTTTTCCACTGCATGCAAGAATCAAAGCTCCAATGCAGCTCCGCCAGCACCGCCTATTCCAGAGGTGGGAGTTATTACGGTTCAGCCGCAGCGCGCAGCGCTTACAACAGAACTCTCAGGCCGCACCTCCGCATATCTTACTGCAGAAGTGAGACCGCAGGTAAGCGGCATAATCCAGAAGCGGCTGTTCACAGAAGGCGCTGATGTAAAAGCGGGTGAGGTACTCTATCAGATAGATCCTGCTGCATACCAAGCCGCCTATAACAGCGCAAAGGCATCTCTTGCGAAGTCTGAAGCCAACCTCAACCCGATCCGGCTGAAATCAGAACGATATCGTGAACTTGTAAAAATCAATGCGGTCAGTCAGCAGGACTTTGATGACATAAGCGCCGCGCTTAAACTGGCTGAGGCTGATATAGAGGCTGCCAAGGCAGCATTAGAGACTGCGCGGATTAATCTGGCCTATACTAAAGTGACCGCCCCTATATCCGGACGCATCGGCAGATCATCCGTAACAGAAGGCGCTCTGGTCACTGCCAATCAGCCCGCTGCTCTGGCCACCATACAGGAGATCAGTTCAATATATGTGGATGTCACGCAGTCCAGCTCAGAACTGCTGCGCCTGAAACAAAACCTCGCCAATGGGATGCTTAAAAATAATAAATCATCACAGGCAAAAGTCAGCTTGATTCTGGAAGACGGCAGCGCCTATCCGCTGAGCGGCACACTTAAGTTTTCCGAAATCACCGTTGACCCAAGCACCGGCTCGATAACGCTCCGCGCGATATTTCCAAACCCCAAACATATCCTGCTGCCGGGTATGTTTGTACGAGCTCACATGGAAGAAGGTGTAAACGAGCATGCCATTTTGGTACCTCAGAGAGGAGTTACACGCAACCAGGCAGGCAATGCCATGGTTATGCTTGTCGGCAGCGAAGAAAAGGTCGAGCCGCAGGTCATTAAGGTCGTCAGGACTGTCGGCGATAATTGGTTGGTGAGTGACGGACTGAAAGCAGGCGACCGTGTCATACTTGAGGGGCTGCAAAAGGCCCGCCCCGGAACACCTGTGAAGGCTGTTCCGTTCGGAGGCAAGGCGAATGAGACTCCAGCTCCGAGCGCTCAAAAAGCTATGCCTGCAAATAAATAGAGGATACCATCATGCCTAAATTTTTCATAAACCGCCCGATATTCGCTTGGGTTATCGCCATCATGGTTATGCTGGCCGGTCTGCTTTCGATAAAAACGCTTCCGGTCTCGCAGTATCCGGCAATAGCGCCGCCGCAGATTGCGATTAACGCTAATTATCCCGGCGCATCAGCACAGACAGTCCAGGATACGGTCACACAGGTGATAGAGCAGAAACTAAACGGTATTGACAACCTGATATACATGTCTTCAACGAGCGACTCGGCCGGGGCGGTCTCGATTACCCTGACATTCAAGGCAGGTACTGACCCCAACATCGCGCAGGTGCAGGTCCAGAACAAGCTGCAACTTGCCGTGCCGCTGCTGCCGCAGATCGTACAGCGGCAGGGCATACAGGTGGTCAAATCCACAAGGAATTTCCTGCTTATTATAGGGCTTGTATCTGAAGACGGCTCGATGGACCGCAATGCCCTGACCGACTATATGGTTTCCAATCTACAGGACATCATCAGCCGCCTTGACGGCGTAGGGGAGTTAATGCTGTTCGGCACCCAAAACGCTATGAGGATATGGCTTAATCCGGCAAAACTGAACAACTTTCACATGACCACCAATGACGTAATAGCAGCGCTGCAGTCCCAGAATGTCCAGGTTTCGGCCGGACAGTTCGGCGGCAATCCTGCCACGCCGGGACAGCAGCTAAACGCGACCATCAACGCCCGCGCCCTGTTGCAGACAAACGATCAGTTCGATGCCATTATCCTGCGCACAAACACCGACGGTTCCACAGTAAGGCTCAAAGATGTTGCTGAAAGCAGAATCGGTACCGAGAGCTATGAACTAAAGTCTTTTTACAACGGCAAACCCTTAGGAGGGATGGCTGTCCGCCTTGCTGCCGGAGCTAACGCGCTTGAAACAGGTGATCGGGTAAAGGCAAAGATGGCAGAGTTATCCAAATATTTCCCGAAAGGTATGAAGGTGGTCTATCCTTACGACTCCACCCCTTTTGTGAAAATCTCTATCAATGAAGTTGTCGAGACGCTTGCAGTGGCGATATGTCTAGTCTTTCTGATCATGTACCTCTTCCTGCAGAACTTCAGGGCGACCCTGATCCCGACCATTGCTGTGCCGGTCGTGCTTCTGGGCACTATGGGCGTGCTGGCAGCCGCAGGTTTTTCGATCAACACTCTGACCATGTTCGCACTTGTCATAGTAATCGGACTTCTAGTGGACGACGCTATTGTCGTAGTTGAGAATGTGGAGCGTATCATGTCCGAAGAGGGGTTGTCGCCCCGCGACGCCACCATCAAGTCCATGGGGCAGATCACGAGCGCCCTCTGGGGTATTGCCACCGTGCTGACTGCCGTCTTTCTGCCGATGGCCTTTTTCGGAGGCTCTACCGGCGTCATATACCGCCAGTTCTCGATAACGATTATCTCTGCCATGATTCTGTCGGTATTAGTGGCTATGATTCTTACCCCGGCACTCTGCGCCACCATGCTGAAGCCTATCGAAAGAGGCTGCCATCCCGGTGATGCAGGCTGGTTAAAAGGGTTCTTCTGCAGGTTCAACAATCTTTTTGACCGCAGCAGGGAAAAATATGAAGGGGTAGTCGGCCGGTCCTTTGGCAAACCGATACGCTATTTGATCATATACAGCTTGATAGTTGCGGCCATGGTCTATTTTTTTCTGAATCTCCCCACCTCTTTCCTGCCTGATGAAGACCAGGGATTTCTTATCTGCCAGGTCCAGCTGCCTGCAGGCGCTACACAGGAGAGAACCATACAGACGCTGCGCCAGATTGAGCGCCACTTCATAGAAGATGAAAGCAAAACAGTTGAGGGAATCATCACTGTGGCCGGATTCAGTTTTGCAGGCCGTGGCCAGAACATGGGGCTGGCGTGGGTAAAGCTGAAGCACTGGAACCTGCGCAAAACACCTGACCTTAAAGCGCCGGCAATTGCAGGCCGGGCAATGAAGTCATTTTCGAAAATTAAGGACGGTATGGCCTTCGCCTTTTCACCACCGGCGGTATTGGAGCTCGGTGTTGCAAACGGATTTGATATTCAGCTGCAGGACCGGGGCGGACTGGGGCATGAAAAGCTTATGGAGGCACGCAACCAGCTCCTTGGCATGGCAATGAAAAATCCGAAACTGATCGCGGTTCGTCCCAATGGACAGGATGATTCGCCACAGTTCAAATTGGATATTGATGATGTGAGGGCCGGTGCCCTTGGCGTCTCTCTCTCGGATATCAACAACGTGCTAGCCACAGCCTGGGGAAGCGCGTACGTAAACGATTTTATCCAGAACGGAAGGGTCAAGAAGGTTTTTCTCCAGTCAGACGCCAAATACAGGATGCTCCCTGAAGACATCAACCGCTGGTATGTAAGCAATAAAAAAGGCGACATGGTACCGTTCTCAGCCTTTTCAACCGCGCGCTGGCAGTATGGCTCACCGCGGCTTGAACGCTATAACGGCATCCCGTCCGTAGAGCTACTGGGGCAGGCAGCGCCTGGGGTAAGCACCGGTGAAGCGATGGCTGAAGTAGAAAAGATGGTTGCACAACTTCCGGTCGGTATCGGATACGAATGGACCGGACTGTCTTATGAAGAAAAAAATGCCGGCGCACAGGCGCCTGCACTCTATGCCATCTCTCTGCTGGTTGTATTTCTTTCTGTGGCCGCTCTGTACGAAAGTATCACAATACCTTTTGTAAATATGTTAATGCTGCCGCTTGGTCTGGTTGGCGCGGTCACCGCCGTGAAGTTGCGAGTGCTGCCCAACGACATCTATCTGCAAATAGGGCTGCTTACCACGGTGGGACTTTCTACAAAAAATGCAATATTGATCATTCAGTTCATAAAGGATCAGCTGAGCCAAGGCCACGAGTTGGTTGAAGCCACACTAACAGCGATAAAGATAAGACTGCGGCCTGTTATCATGACCTCACTGGCATTCTTTTTTGGCACCTTACCGCTAGCGCTTACAAAGGGCGCCGGCGCAGCAGCCCAGAACGCTATAGGCACAGCCGTTACAGGAGGTCTTCTTTCAGCTACTTTCATAGACCTGATCTTCATTCCTTTCTTCTTTGTTCTGGTCTCACGCCTCATCGCAAAAAAACAGGAGTCGTCCCCAAAAGTCATTCAGGAGGTTATTTAATATGAAACGAATGGGGATAAGCCTTAGTATTGCCATTGCTGCAATGCTTACCCTTGCAGGGTGTTTCAGTTTGGCCCCGAATTATTCACGGCCTGATGCCCCGGTTCCTGAAGCATGGCCTTCAGGAGAAGCCTACAAAAATGAACCAACAAAGCAGCCCGGGAATTTGGCCGCAGATGTATCATGGAAAAACTTTTTCACCGATGAGCGGCTTATAAAGGTTATCTACCTAGCACTGAATAACAATCGTGATTTAAAGATAGCGGCCCTAAATATCGAAAAAATGCGGTCACAGTACCAGATCCAACGCGCAGACCTCCTGCCTTCTGTGAATGCAACTGCGAGTGGTACGGCGCAGGAAATACCCAGACCGCTCTCCAATAAAGGGCAGTCTATAACAACACACCAGTACGGAATCAGCCTGGGTTTCAGTTCATACGAACTCGATCTTTTTGGCCGCATCAGAAGCCTGAAAGACCGCGCACTGGAGGAGTTCCTAGCCACAGAAGAGGCTCACCGCAGCATACATATAAGCCTGATAGCCGAAGTTGCAAATAGCTACATGACACTTGCCGCGGACAAAGAGCGTCTTAAAATCGCTAAGGATACTCTGGAGAATCGGCAGGCTTCATATAATCTCATCAAGCGCCGCTTCGAAGCAGGGGCATCTTCAGAGCTTGACCTCCGTCAAGGCCAGACTGCTGTTGATTCGGCACGGGTAGATGTAGCCCGATTCAAAAGCCTAGCAGCACAGGATGAAAACGCACTGGCGCTGGTGGTTGGCTCATACTTGCCGCCTGAACTCCTGCCGTCTGGGCTAAGTCAGATTGCCGAGTTTAAAGAACTCAGCGCAGGTCTGCCCTCCGAAGTTCTGCAGCGCCGCCCTGATATTATGCAGGCTGAGCACCTGTTGAAGGCATCCAACGCCAATATTGGCGCGGCACGAGCCGCTTTCTTCCCGCGCATCGCCCTCACAACCAGCATTGGTCTGGCAAGTGACCAGCTGTCCACCCTTTTCAATGGGATTAACGAGGCATGGAGCTTTGCGCCTCAAATCACAATGCCGATCTTCGATTCAGGCAGGATAAGAGCAAATGCAAGAGTCACAGAAATCGACCGTCAAATCTTTCTTTCCAGATATGAGAAGGCTATTCAAACAGCGTTCAGGGAGGTTGCAGATGCACTGGCCCAGCGAGGCACACTTGGAGATCAACTCGCAGCGCAGCAATCCCTTGTGGAATCCTCAGCCGCGAGTTATCGGCTATCTGATGTGCGCTATAAAAACGGGATCGACAGCTACCTGACCGTTCTGGACTCTCAGCGCTCGCTTTATAATGCGCAGCAGGGATTAATAGCTATTCGTCTTTCCGGTATTACCAATCTGGTAACACTCTACAAAGCACTGGGCGGTGGGACAGAAAAATAAGTGAACCTCCCCCAGAGAGAGCTTGGGGAGGTTCAGTAACTGTACTACAATTATTGCTAAACCCTAAAGCCGGTTGTAGAGTTCCTCAACTCGCCGGCAATGCCGTTCAGCTTATTAACCTCATCCATGACATTAGAGGACATATTTTCCATCTGGCTTGCGATGTTTGATGTCTTTTCTATATTCTTAGCAACTTCTTCAGATGCGGCCGACTGTTCTTCAACAGCGGTGGCTATCTGGGTTATCTGGTCACGAACCTTATGCACCGCCTCCACTATGCTTCCGAGAGTATCGCCGACCTCTCTGATAAACTCTGTCGCCTTAGCCACCTCGCCCGAAGCCTCTTCCATAGATTTTGTGGTCTGATCAGACTCCAACTGCACCGCGCCTATCTTGTCAGAAATCTCTACAGTTGCCTTGATAGTCCTTTCGGCCAGCTTTCTCACCTCGTCAGCTACAACCGCAAACCCCCTGCCCTGTTCGCCTGCGCGAGCCGCTTCGATAGCCGCGTTCAAAGCAAGCAGATTGGTCTGGTCAGCTATGTCCTTAATGACATTTACTATGTCTCCGATTTCTCCCACCCTGCCGTTAAGTTTATCAACCATTGTCGCCAGTTCCACAGTTGAAGTATAAACCCTGTTGACCGTCTCTACAGCTCCGTTCGCCACCTCGCTGCCTTTGTTGGCAACACTCATCGCGTTCGCGGATGTCTCTGAAGCTACAGACGCGTTGCGGGCGATATCTGTTATAGTCTGGCTCATCTCTTCGGCAGCGGCTGCTATCTGCTGCGCCTGTCCCGACTGGTTTCTAGCGCCTTCGGTTGTCTTCTCCGAACTAGCTTTCAAAACATCAACGGCCGATACAACATTGCTTGATGACCTGACTATTCCGCCGATCATCTTTTTGATCGTGCCGACCATTGTGTTCATATTAGAGGCCAGAACACCCACCTCGTCCATGCCTGAATAATCAATCGTTACGGTGAGGTCACCCTTTGCTATCTCCTCAACTTTAGCAGAAAGTCCTGCAAGTGGCGCGGTGATCTTCTTTTGTATCATCACCAAAACTACAGCCAAGATTATCAGGTTTATCACAAATAGTGTGACCTGTACAGTCTTAAGCCCTTTGACCTTGCCTTCGGATACGCCGGCCGCAAGGGTTGTCGCTTCATCAGCTATCTTCAATACATTTTCGCTGTCTTTATAAAGCTTCTCAAGAGCGGACTTGTCACTATCCACCTTGGCCACCGTCTCCTTAAAGCCCTTCCATGCGCTGTCCATCTCTTTCATCTTTGCTATGAATTTCTCATCATCAGCCTTAGGGAGTTTCCACTCAGCATCACCGTCAACCAAACCTTTTACTATCCTGTCGAGCATACCCGTGAATTTGGCAATATCGGCGCTAGTGTCGATGCCATGCTGCTTTGCATAAACCATCTTTGTGAGTCTCTGCGATATGGCCCTCTGTCTTCCGGCATAGTTGACCACATCTCCGTCAGCCTGCATCTGGTTCAATGAATAAAAAACAGATACTGTGCTCAACAAAGAAAAAACGAGTAATGCAGCCAGCACTATTCTTAACAATACACTTATCTTCATATTGATTCTCCTTTGAGATATGGTGCGGATATTTTATCACACAGCACCGCTATACATTCAATTTCAAACAAGCCAACACCGCTTAAGAAACAGCTTCGGTTTCTATAAATGCGGCTCCACCTTCTACTTCATCGCCTCCATCAAGGCTGTAATACGCCAGATATACGCTCCTTACGCCATCTATGCTTTTCAGAGAATCAAGTGCTGCCTTGACTTCTCCGGTAGTTTCCCGCTCAACAAGAAACACTATCTTTTCATTTTTTACCCCTGTGACCTCCATGTTTCTTTTTTGAAGTTCATCTATAACCGTCTGTACACTATTGTCATCATCAGCCTCTATGAATCCGCTAGAAAAAATCATCCACTACCTCCAGAGTTTTAATTTTATCAGACGACTCTTGGTTTCGCAGCCCTCGCTGCATCTGCCGCAGTATATACAGTTTGAATCACGCAGCGCCGGCTTGTCTATATTCATAGCTATCTTAACATTCATGTAACATGTCTGGTCACACAGCATACACTCACCGCACTGACGACCCTCCACAAACCCTATTCTTAAAAGACTGACCTTATTGAAAAGACCGTAAACCTTTCCTACAGGACAGAGCGCCCTGCACCAAAGACGAGGGAAAAAAAACTCAAAAAGCAGCAGAAATAAGATAACCGCAATCGAATATATAACAACATCTTTACCAACCGGCAAATCCAAGATTAAAGAAACAACACCTGTAAGCGCCCTGAAAAAATTGGTCAGATGCGATGCATAGTTCGAAAAAACCGGGATGCCTATCAAACACGAAACAAACAGCAAAAAGGCCGCAATGATATATCCGGTCTGAGGAGGTATCTTTGCTGAAATCTTCTGCAATCCTGATAATTGGGGCTTCTTAACACGATCAATAATTTCATATAGAAAATCCATCGGGCATACCCATCCGCAGAAAGCCCTTCCGAAAATCAGATAGAGCCCTGACACCGCAAGCACCGCGATAAAAGACTCTTTCGTAAAATCAAGCGATGCAACAAGACTCTCAATGTAGGCAAAAACATCTATGAGATTCAGAGACCATAGCACAGCCGAGCCTGTAAGTCCGCCTACCAAGAGTTTGATATTCACAAACTGAAGCAGAAACAAAATAAGAATACCGAACATCACCAAACGCCTGAGCTTTGATAATGGCAGTTTTTTATCTGTACTCACGTTCCACCATTCTTCCGCGCTCCATTATTTTAGGAAGGTTCTGGCCATAAACAACATTGTAGCGCTCTTCGCTTTTCAAAGAAATCAGGGATTTGAAATCAGCCTTGTAGCTATCTTTTAGATTATTATATTTTTGTTTTGTCACAACCTTTATGGCAGAGCCGCCGATAGGGCAATATTTCACGCACAGTCCGCAGCCAACGCAGCCTTCATTGATATACGGCTGGTTGCCCCACTCGCCGTTGTAGAAATCAAATACCGTTGCGCCAAGCGGGCATGCCTTGCTGCAAGAAAGACAGACATCACCGTTCCATCCGAAGCAGAGAGAGAAGTCTATCAATGCAGTGCCCATTGAAACCTTTTCTTTCTGCAGAGGCTTCAACGCCCCTGTGGGGCATAGGGGCGGGCATTCCATGCAGAGAGCGCATGGAAAGTCCCTCATATCCTTGATGTACGGAGTGCCGAAATTGGTCAGGTCTTTCAGGCCCGAAACCGCAATAGCATCGTATTTCATAACATGGCATGTATTCACGCAAACGCCGCAGCTTACGCATTTTGCCCTGAACTCCTTTTCCGGCAAAGCGCCGGGAGGCCTGATTATACCGCCTACATCAATATTCGGCAGCGGCCCTTCAAATTCTTCTTTTGCAGCATGCAAAAGCCCCCGCCCCGGCACCATCAATCCTGACGCAAGGACAAGGCCGCCCGAAACAGACATCTTTATAAAATCTCTTCTGGTCAATTTTATTCCTCTAACGCTTAGCAGAAAAAAAGCGGAGCAGGACTGATAAATCCGGCTCCGCCTTTAAGTTTAAATATTAGCCTACAATTTTGCCGGGCTCGGCCTGCGCCGTCTTGGTCTTGCCCTTGTAAATCTTAACAGCGAACATCTTGTAGTCAGGCTGGAAGCTGAACGGGTCAAAGGCATCCCGCATAATCATGTTTATCATCTTGTACTCGTCAAAGAACGGCACAAAAACATAATCGTGGCGCGGCCCGCCCGTAGCCTTGCTTACATCCAGAACCTTTGCAGGAAGCTGGATTTTCCCTCTCGGAGATTCAACTATAACCGCATCTCCATTCTTAATGCTCAACTTCTTAGCTAAAATTTCGCTCATCTCCACATACGCACCCGGCACAGCCCTGGCAAGCTCGGGAACCCTTGTTGTCATACTGCCTGTATGCCAATGCTCAACTACTCTGCCTGTGCAGGCTCCGTACTTATAGTCGGTAGTGTCGATTATAAGCAGCTTGCCGCCGTCAGCCTTCGTATATTCGTGGCGCAGATTGTGGAATTCTGCCGGACTGAGCGCGATATTCTTCAACGCATTGGTGTTGGAGTTCGGGTCGCCTATAACATTCACTGTGTACTTGGCGGTCTGTTCATATGGCGCAACACTCGTCTCGTTCACCTTCGCAGCCACAAATTTGCGCTCAACAACTTCGACGGTTTTGTGCTTCACAAACTGTTTGCCGTCAAATTTGCAGGCCCACCAAGGATTTGCCCATGCGATTGCCCTGCCATCCCATCCGGGCGCCTTTCTCGTCTTGCCGTCAGGTGTAGGTATATCAACCATCCCGTTGATAAAGGCATTAGAGTTGTAGAAGCTTGCGTACCAGCCCTTTGGAAGGTTGTGCTCTTTATGATACGCCTCATCAACTTTCATATCGCTGATATTCTTCTCAAGCCACGCTCCGTATGCAGGATTGAACTCCTTCATATTCTTGAGATACAGTCCGGTTATCTTGTCTATATGCGGATCATAAGGATAAGCATACTGGATCTTTGACTGGTATTTGTCATATCTCTTTTTAACATCTTCGCTGGTATGATATTCGGCAGGCAGCGGGATCCTGTAGCCGTGGTTCTGTTCGAGCAGCATCTTGCGGTTCATGCCGCTGAAATCATAACCTGTGCCCTTTGACAGTTCCATCAGCTCGGTCCAGATGTTCGACGAGAACTTCCTGTTCCAGTCTTTTGTCTTGGCCGCTTCGATCGTCTTTTTCATCCAGTCCTTGCCGTCATACTCAGCCGGCCAGAACTGTGATATATGCCCCTTTGGAACAAGGCCTTTTTCTTCAAGCCTTCTCATTATCAGAGCAAAGATAGTGTGATCAGGAATCGTGTTTCCATAAGGTTCGATAACCTGTTTAATCACCTGATACCGTCTTTCGAGATTGCCGAACACAAACTCCTTTTCATACCAGCTCGATGCTCCGAGAACAACGTCAGACACCATTGTGGTAGCGTTGGGAAAGGCTTCAAGCGTCACAACCAGCGGCCATGCCTGACCTTTATGAGCAGCTGCGCAGGCAAGTCTGTAAGGCCATGAATAAGGCAGACTCTGCCCAGCGTTGACTGTCGAGATAAACTGCACCTTTATCTGCCCTGCACCAAGCCTTCTGAACATCTCTATAGTATGTGGTCCCGGCTTATCGTGAATCTTTATTTTATCGGTCTCTTTTTTTGCATCAGCCTCGGCCATTCCATTTTTCTTAAGATATGCCGATGCACGGTCATGCCATATCTTTTCGACCTGCCCTCTATGAACAGGGTTGGCAACAAGCCTTCCGTAAGGCAGAGCATGGCATAGTGCTCCGGGCGCCCTTATGCCGCCGCATGCGTTCGGCTGTCCTGTTAAGCTGTAAGAATGTCTGCCGGGCTTTACGGTTTTGCCTGTTATGAGATGGAGCATATGCAAAGAGGCATTGGTCCATGTGCCCTGAAGCTTCTGGTTAACACCCATGCACCATGCAGAAAGAGTGTATCCCTCTGCAAACCATTTAGCAGCAAGCCTTAAAGCCTCAGGTCCGCTTATCTTCTTCCATGTCTTGGTAGGCCTGTCGTAAACGAGCGGGGATTCCCCTTCAAATATAAGGTCCGAAACCTTTTCGGGCTTGTAGTCCTCTAAAAATTTTAGGAATGCGGCAAAACCTTTGTACAGGTCTTTCATTATTGCTGCTTCATCAGCATATTTGTTCTTCAAATTAGGATAAGTTTTGCGCGGCTCTGCGCTGTAAGTCAGGTCCCAAGCCGATTCCCTCGTTCCACCGTAAACAGTCTTAATCCATGTTTTCTTAACATCCTCATGTATGCCGAAGCTGACATGCCTTTCGATGAACTTCCTGTCCAGATATTTCCACTTTGAGGTCACGGTGCCTTTTTCAACATCGCCTTTTGCGCCATCAAGCTCATGGGCAATAATATATGCGATAGAATTTATCAAAAGCAGGTCTCTGCCGGTGGCAAACGGCAGCCACAAATCAGCTATGGTTCCGGAGCGTGTCTTTCTCGGGTCCGCCAAAATCACCTTGACCTTGTCAGGGTTCTTTGCCTTCAAAGCAGCCATTCTATTGAAAAGAATCGGATGCGCTTCGGCAGTATTGCTCCCGATTAGAAAGAAGGTGTCCGCATGCTTTCCGAAATCAGGATCAGGAACATCAATATCATCAAGGCATCCGTAAGGTTCGTCTTTTCCAAACGTATAAAGGTAGCCCACAACAGCAGAAGCCATACAGGTTCTTGGCTGGCCTTCGATAGCGTTGTTTGCAAGACCGCCTCCGCCTTTAAAAACTTTGTTCATTATATGGGTTTCTTCCGTACCTAGCTGGCCGCTGCCGTAATATGCCACGCTGTGCTTGCCGTGCTCCTTGACAGAGGTTTCGACTGAGTTGGCTACAAACTCAATAGCATCTTCCCAAGGCACAAGCACAAAATTTTCCTTCATATCCACTTCTGAAGGCTTCATGCCTTTAGGGTCCTTTGTAGTCAGTCCTGTCAGAACCCTTGGAGAGTTAACAAAATCGGGCTTGCCGGTTTTGGGATTTATCCATTCCTTCCTGATAAGAGCCCCTTTAGGCCTGTCTTTATATGCGATAGCCTTATGCAGATAAAAGCCCTTGGTGCAGAGAACGCCTTTATTTACAGGGCTCTTAAGGTCGCCCTTTATCGCGATAACCTTAGTGACCTTTCCTGAGCCATCCGTCTCGCAATCCGCAATCATTGTGCAGCCTATGGCGCAGTATCTGCACTGTCCTATCGGAACCTGCTTCACTGATACAGCATAAAGCATGTCAGGCTTGGCAATGCCGGCGGCTGCTGCTGCCGCTGCAATCGCGCTTGCCCTTAAGAAATCTCTTCTTGAAAGTTGCATTTGATGCCTCCTTTATATCTTAAGTCCGGAATACCGCCTGCCCATACAGGCCGCGGCATCCGTTCTATTTTCCGAATTTTATAGTATAGCTTCCTGTTCCAACATGGTCGCCCTGTGAAGAATAGTCGCCATTTGATGCAACCGCCATCAGGCTTATGCTTGCATCAGATTTATCTTCAGGCGCCTTCCATGAAAAAGTCCATTTCCTGAAATGCGAGCCTTCCTGCGTATGAGTCAGAAAGCCGTCTATCAATTGAGTGTTCTTTTTGTCTTTAACAACAAGCGTGCCCTTATCCGCCTCTAAGGCAAAGCCGCCTTTGATTTCACCTAAACTTTCAAGGTTGCTTTTTACAACCACGCTCATCGTATAGACTTTTCCGGGCTTGTAATTTTTAGGAATGCCCTGAATCGAAACCATGCCTGCCTGAATATCTCCGTCATGGCAGCTTAAGCATTCCATGTTCGGAGCGCTGTTGTTGTGGCTCTGAGCCGTTGCGGCGTATAAAAATGATATAAAAAATAAAGTTAATGCACCTAGTACCGACAGCTTTTTCATGGGCTCACCCTCTCCGTGTATTTTTAACTGATTAATAATATGAAGGCGGGGCTTAAAGCCCCGCCTTCAATAAAGAATCTACTTCTTTGCAGCTAAAGCGTCGTTGATGACCTTGATTCCTGCCTGTGATTCATCCATGGATCTAGCAAGGGATTCTCTTGCCATCTCAGGATTGTGGAATCCGTCAGAATTCTCGGCGGTCCAATATTCCCAAAGGATATGGGCTTTAAGGTGGTGGTCTTGGGCCTTGGCAATTACATCTTCAGCAAGACCGGCTTTTTTGCCTTCAACTATCTTGTCAATGACAGCTGAGAGCCAGAACTCGGCCTTTCTCATCTTGCCCCTGCCGTAAGCCTTGATCGAGTCAATCGAATACAATGCTTGGGCTTCGGTCCACTTAGGATGACACTTGAGGCAGGTCTCCTTCAACTGGACTTTAGGAGTAACAGCAAAGTGTGAAGTGTAAACCTTGCCGGTCTTCTTGTCCTTTACCTTAGGCGTGTGGCATGCATCGCAGCCTACACCGGCCTTACCGTGCTTAGAGTTGTAGTAGGTCTCTGCTTCAGGATGCTGTGCCTTCCAGAGAAGTCCGCCTGTCAAAGCATGTTTAAAATCCAAGAAATTGATCTGATTCTTATAATGCTCATAAAGATCGAACACATCCTTATAAGGGAAGTGGTTCGTCCTTCTGTCTGCCATTGTTACCGGCTTGCCCGTCTTCGTGTCGGTGCCGGGGTTGCAGTTGTACTCAACATGGCACTGGCCGCACTGCAGCCTTGTATCATACTTGTCCAGAATAGCTATCTTCCTCTCAAAGCCCCTTACGCCCATAGTCTTAACATCGATCTTTGTGCGTTTCGGGTCTTTGTGCCAGAGGGTGTCTTTTGAATCCCTTGTGAGTGCCTCTATCAAGCCGTCTCTTACAACTCTCGGTTTTGCAGCATGAGGATCGTGGCACATAAAGCAGTTAAGCGCGTGGTTCAGGTCTTTCGCAAACTCAGTAACTTTGGAACTGCGCGACCACTTTGCGCCCTTGTCTGCATCGCCCATATATGCCCAGTCAAGAATCTGGTCCTGTGTCTTGCAATGCAGGCATACAGGGTTGGCTGCTGCTGCGCTCTGAGGAATAAGAGGTTTGTGATCTTTGTTGTCAGGATATTTGTCAAAAAGCATGTCCCATGCCTTGCCTGACTGGAATAGATAGTTCCATCCCTCTTTAGGCTGGAATCTTCCACCGTAAGCCCTGTCAACAACCAGATGGTCTGTAAGCATGTTTGTGTGGCTTCTTGTAAGGTTATGCTCCTTTGTGAAACCATGCCCCATCATCAGTTTGTCCCAGTAAGGATTTGGAGACCTTCCGGTAATCTGGGACTTCTCGTCTCTTGCAGGGCGGTGGGTTGCCTGCTTGTTAAAACTGTCCATCTGCTCTTTGTGGCACTGGCCGCAAGCCTGCCAGGACAGGTCTGTCTTCGGTCTTGTGTCTTTGCCGGGATTTGCAAGATGCTTCTCAAGACCGCTGTGGCATTTTGAACAGTTGATGCCTGCGTGCTTGCCCATCTTGTGAAGTTCCTTGACCGGTCCATGACAGCCATAGCATGATTCAACCTTTACATCCTTTTCAGAAACCTTTTTTGCATCGGCGGCTTTAGGTTTTGCATCAACCGTGTTAAAATAAACACCGCCAACCATTACAACCGCTAAAACCAGAACAGCAATTAAAATCCTTTTACTCATGTTCCCTCCTTAGGAATTTAATTAGGGCAAAGCCCGTAAAGAAAAAATTATATACCTCCTTTTGATGTATTGGAATAATCATTGATAAATTGTACATCCAAACAGTGTAAAGTTGCAGTTAATAGTTGTAAATAAATTGTAAAGTTAATTTAGACTTAAAAAACAGTGCATTACGATGATTAAACCCCCAAAATCATTAGCCAGAGCCAACAGTAAGCGCTTTATGGGGCAATTTTCAGATATGAAACATGGCCAGCACGCCCACTGCAAGACCGAGAACAGCAACACCGAACATTATATATTCCAGCCACTTCTTTTTTGTGAGCAGCGCAATGGCCGCCATCGCAATGGATACCTGCAATATAGTTGTAGCCTGTGCCCAACGATGATGCTGATGCATCTGTTCATCACTGCGCTTGTCCCATTGCAAAGCCTCTGCCTCCAGTTTGTCCGCAACTGCCTTTATATCTGATTTTTCCTTTTCATAACGGTCAACCTTAGCTTGGTAGTACTCTTTTTTGTTCACAGGTGAGAGGTCGCGGGACATTTCGGCCAATGACTGCTTGGTGCTCTTGGCCTGAAAATAGTTCCACTGGTTGGACGCCTCGGTCTTCTTTATGGCAGCATTGTTTTTGTATATTCCGGCATTAGCTTGAGTAGCGCCGCCCATATACGAAAAAATCGCCCCGATAGTGGCGATAATCGCTGTAAATATCGCAATCTGGTTAACCATTGCAGAGCCTCCATGCTCTCCATGGCCGCCATGACCTCCACCATGTTTTGCATGCTCCAGTTCATGATCATGGGGACCATGCACATGAAATCCGCCTGATGACATATTTCTGCCCTCCTTATAAAATTAGTGATCTTTTTCCACAGATAAGAATTATATCAAAACTTAATACCCTTCCAAAATGAAATCCGAAAGAATCATTTTTAGAGTTACAATCGCAGTGAAAATACCGTAAGACAAAAGAGATGCGATAATCAGTTTTTTTTGAATCACCAGAATTACAGGAGCAAGACTTTTGATATTCGAAAACCTTCCGGCAATTCCGGCCCCAATGCCGGTAACCACACCGCAAAGGAGTGTGAGGTATAGATAGTATCCGGCGTAACCGTATTCGGACTGCAGGATACAAAAGGGGCAGTGATGCGTCGGAAGCTCATAATAATATAATGAAATAAATGAGATAAGCGCAGCCACAGAAATTACGAACGATAATAATGAGAGAATTGAAAACAAGAGTCCTCCCTTGTTCTTGTAACAAAGAACGATTCCGGCTGCTAAGGTCAATGTCATAGAAATATAAAATACAGCCTTTGCCTGCAGGCTAGGAAGAGATGCTATCTCGGAGGTTATATTCGTAGAATCAGAACTGAAAAGGCTGCCACAGCAGGAAGTTATAACATCAGCATTCAGGCCCATAAAATAAGCTGTTTGAAGTGCAGACTCGGCAATCATTAACGGAGCTACAAATAGAAGCAAAGAATACTTATTCTTTATCAGAGGATAATCATGAGCACTAATATCAATCCGATTTATTATCAGCCAGACTCCGGCAAGGATAAAATTAACTATTTTCAGGACTAAAACAGGGTAGCCATATTGATTTACATTCAAAGTGCCGGCAGCACACATCGAGCCTGTAAAAAGGTTATGCAGATTGTCGGCGGTATAGATGAATAGAAACAGAGAAAGAAACTGAAAAAAAAACAGGTAGCTCAGTATTACAGATATCAGATAGGTGCGGCGCTCAAGAGAAAGCTGAAGTTCGCTGCCGCTTCCTATATCCCACTTCCGTAAAATCATCGCGGCAAAACTGGAGGAATATATCAGAAGCGCAACCGAGATAAACGAAGACAGGTAAAGCGCGATTATGGCCGGATGAAGGATCACCGAATGACTTTTCCGTCACGCATTTCAACAACCCTGTGTATAACCGAAGATTCGCAGACCACGGGGTCATGGCTCGCTATGATTATTGTTCTGCCTTCACGGTTGAGCGATTCAATAATATTCATGAACTCTGACGAAAGCTTTGTGTCGAGGTGGGCAGTAGGCTCGTCCGCTATTATGCCCGAAGGATTGTTTATCAGCGCCCTCACAATGCTGACCCGCTGGGACTCTCCGCCCGAAAGCCATTGAACCTTGGCATCAAGCCGGCTATAAAGACCGAATATCTTAAGCAAATCCTCTGCCCTATTCCTGACAGCAGAATATGCCTCTCCAGTAGGATAGGCGGGAAGCATCACGTTCTCTATTACGGTCATACCCGCTACAAGATTGTATTGCTGAAATATAAACCCGAAGGTCTTGCGTCTTATCTGGGTCAGAAATCTTTCGGGCAGGCTCGTGGTTTCTACATATCCTTCATCATCCGGAATACCCTCAACGGAAACGCCAGAAAGCCTTATCCTGCCTGAACTCGGCCGGGCCATGCATCCGATTACGCTAAGCAGCGTGGTCTTTCCCGAACCGCTGGGCCCTTTGATTACAGTAATACGTCCCTTTTCTATATCAAGTTGAACACCGTCAAGCGCAATATACTCATTCGCTTTTCCGGCATTGAAAACCTTGCGCACATCGACTACAGAAATCATTGCGACCTCATTATCTGGTCAGGATCCACAACCGCAGACCTCCAGGAGGGGATTATCGTAGCTGCGGTGTATGGCAGCACAGTCAAAAAGAAGAGCGTAGCTATCTGAAAAGGGTCTATGAAAGGCACAAGCCTGAATTCAGGATATAGCACCGCCCAACCTTTAAGCACAGGCTCGAACAATGGAGCATAAGCAACAAAAACATGAAAGTAAGCCAAAATAATTCCTGCCATAAACGATGACAACGATATGACCAAACCTTCCCAGAATTTAAAAGCTATAACATCCGAGGTCTCCCAGCCTATCGCCTTCAAAATCCCAATTTCTCTTCTCTCCTCGGCGCTCAAACCGGAGGCACGGTCAAACGCAAAGATTATGAATGCCAAAACCGCGCCTGCCGCAATGATAAGCAAAAGACCGCTCCTCCAGTTAAAAAGAGAATCGTAGGTTCTCAAGACCTCGCTGCGCAATATAGGCCGTGTATCAGGAAAAGAATCCTTTATCTTCTTGGCTATCGTAAGTGTTTCTTTAGGATTTCTCACGGTGACAGATAAGTCCGTAAACCTGTCCTTAGGTATGCCGAAAATTTTCCTGAAATCTTTTTCAGAAATCTCGATAAGATCTGACGAAACAAGCTCCGAATCGGATTTGAGCACGCCTTTGATAGAAAGCACCACCCATTCACCCTTGTAGCTTTTAAGCGGCAGTATATCTCCATCCCCTGCCCTCATAGTCCTCGAAACGCCTTTGCCCGCAACTATCCTGCCCTCTTCACCTCCGTCATCAGGCACTACCAGAGTAAAATTTGCGCTCGCAGCAGGCTCAAAATAATATCCCCAATGCCTTCCCTTTACTGATACAACTCCCTTCATATCCGTAATTGTTTTAATATAGTCAGCAGGAATCAAATCATGCCGGCCGGCCGAAAGACGCTGAACAACTATATCTGGTGAATTCTGAAGCACAGCAACAGCCTCGCGTTTAACAGCATTGGTAAAGAAAATTATAGAAGCAAGCATAAATACAACAATAGTAAACACAACCATAAGAACCGCGTTCTTTGTTTTTCTTCTGAGCAGTGAAGATAAAGTAAAATCGAGAATGTTGCGCTGAATTTCTATACGACTATTCATTCTTCATACCTAACCTTAGATGTTCGGGAGGAGATATTATCGAACCTGAAGGGAAATGCTCGAACGACAAAGGATAGTCCTGAAAAGGCGTATTAAGATCGGCCTGAGAAGGATGTCTTGTATAACGCGCCTCGGTAAAGATACATAAATCCGTAAGGCCGTAGCGTTTAACCAGCTCTATCTTCTTTGCAAAAACCTGCTCGATATTTCGCGTAGCCGCAAAAGAGTGAATAAACATAACGGCTATTATAAAAATATTTGCGCCAATATAAAACAAAAACCTGTCAGGCCTGCGCATCGCTACACGTTAATCCAGCTTCCTGATAATATCTGGAGTGATTTCACCGAACTTCAGTATTCTCTTGCCTCTGTGGTCTTTCATAAAAGATGCAGCATCAGGCATTTTTTCGAAAGGGATGAGCTCCCTGCCCATAGGACCGTGAATATCGCTGCCGAAAACAAAAAAAGCCTTGCGCGCATCCACAGTTGTCAACCCATAATATTCGGTTACAAACATAGACTCAATATCTTCGGCTTTCTTGGATGGGTTGTATTTCTTCAGGTTGAAAAAATACTTAAACATATCTTTTGAACCGTCAAAAACTGCGTATGAGCCGTCTTTAAATACCACGCCCGCAGCAAAGTCAGGATACTTAGAAACAAACATCCCGCACACAGGGCATTTCTCTTTTGGAGCAGGCTTTACTGTTTTGAGTTCTGCAGCATGCACGCCGTAGACCGCAAGAAAACAAAATACAAGAACCCATCCATAAAACCGCAGCGGGCTGTATCTTGTCAAAAGATGCCCCTTTCAATGTTTATGTGTCTTGTCATCCTGTTTCTGCTTCTGTTCCTGTTTAGTTTCCTGTTTCTGGTCGTGGTTATGGTTATGCTTATGGCTCTTATGGTCATTTTTATGATCAGGATGATCACACTGATGATTCTCGTTGTGCATACAGTCATGTGTGTGCCCTTCGTCCATCATCTTCTTTTTGGTGGCCTTTCTCTTTTCACGTATCATCTTTGAATCCTGATACATATCCGTATATGTAGCCCTCATAACACCCTCGAAGTTTGTAATATTACCACCATGATTCTTTACAAATTTATTAGCGGCATCCTTCTTTTGAAAAGCCCACTTCGCGACCTTTGTCATAACACCGCCCTTATCTCCGCCCATAACCCATACAGCTTTTTCGGCATCGATAAGCTGCTTGGTGTTATAGTCGCCAACCTTAATAGACTTGGGAGTTTTATCCATGCTCATCGCAAGGTCAACAGCCGCGCAATGCACACTGCATGTTCCTACAAAAGTGCCGTCATCGTATTCGATAAGCAGCCGTGAATGCGCAT
The DNA here is from genome assembly GCA_002753335.1 of Nitrospirae bacterium MYbin3. Classification (GTDB taxonomy): domain Bacteria; phylum Nitrospirota; class Thermodesulfovibrionia; order Thermodesulfovibrionales; family Dissulfurispiraceae; genus MYbin3. Next base: position 50,503 of record PEAD01000013.1, on the reverse strand, counting down.
ACTTTTCCCTGTCCATACCGCAGTATTTGCAGTTTTTAAAATCTTTTGTGTCTGCCATTGCTGTTGCTGCAAAAATCAAAAGAAATACCGCTGTGATAAAAACAAAAATCTTTCTCATAAATACCTCCGTAAATTTTAAGGCTGTTTTATAACAAAAGCTCAGCGATTATCTTTTCCAAAGCCTCGCCGCCGGTTTCGCCAATTATCTTCTTTTTAAGCCTGCCGTCACGGTCTATGATTATAGTAGTAGGAAGTCCGACAACTCCATAACTTTTTGCGATCTTAGAAGACTGGTCGAGCAGAACAGGATATGACAGTTCAAGCTTTCTTGCGTAATCCTCCGCAATCTCTTTTGTCTGTCCAACATTTATCGCCAATATAACAATATTCTTTTGGACATGTTTTTTATACACTCTGTCGAGCGCGGGCATTTCTATTTCACAGGATTTGCACCAGTCGGCCCAAAACCTGAGAACAACAAGCTTACCCTTAAAGTCATCAGGCAGCGATACATTTGAACCTTTCAAATCCTTAAGAACAGCCTTGGGAGCAGTGTCGCCTATTTTAAGATGAACCTTTTCGGCACTGCAGCCGATTAAAAAAGAAACGATAAAAAAAACGGATAGCGCCGTCAGACTTAGTCCTGACATGCCTTTCTTGCGGACTTTCATCTGTTATCTATTGCACTTTAATTTTTAACGCCTTGCTGATCTTATTGCACAGCATATCTGGAGTAACCGGCTTTACAGCATAATCGGTAACTCCGGACTTTATGCATTCCACCACATGTTCCTTGTCCGTTGTTCCGGTAACCATAATAAACGGTAGTGTCGCTAAATCAGGAGTGCTGCGCACCCATTTTAAAACCTCTATGCCGCTCATCTCTGGCATCTCCCAATCGCATAACACAATATCCACCTTTTCTTTTAAAAGTATCTTCTGGACATCCTTGCCGTTGCCGGCCTCAAAAACCTCAGCTCCTGAAAAAGTCTCAAGAAGACTCTCTTTGATTATATCCCGCATTAACATAGAATCATCAGCTACAAGTATTTTCATCTTTTAACTATTCCTCCTTGGGAAATCACAAAATCCGCTAGTTTAAAATTTTAGAAATTGATTCAATTATTTTGTCCTGAATGTTCTCATCCTTAAGCACATAGCTTGTAGCCCCACACGCAACCGCCTCATCAACAACATCAAGCTCTCCGAATGCGCTCAATATTATTATAGGCACGGGATTGCCACGTTTTCTAACCTCCTTAACAAGCTCCAACCCGGTTGTTTTAGGCATATTCATATCAGACACCACCAGCTTGATGCCGCTGTCTGCAGCCAGTTTTTCGAGGGCCTCAGCTCCGTCCTCTGCAGCAACAACCTCGTATCCCTGATCTTCAAGGATCATCCCCATCATCTCCCTCACAAAGTCATCATCATCCGCCAATAATATCCTGATGGGTTCATCTGCCATGAATAACCTCCTGCATAAAAATTCTATTCCTTATTCCCTGCAATTATCACCCTGTTCCTGCCGCTGTTCTTGGCTTCATACAAGGCTCTGTCTGCTGCATTTCCTATTTCAGCAGAACCTCTATAGTCTTTAATTGAGGCTATGCCGCAGCTGAATGTGGCCGCAAAATCTCCGTTATCCACCTGATATCTGATTCCAGAAAAAATTTCTCGTATATCATTAAGAACCCTAAAAGCGGATGCTGCATCTGTATCGGGCAGAACAACAGCAAATTCCTCACCGCCGTAGCGTCCTATGATATCGGTTTTCCTTAGCCTCTGCTGTAAAAGACGTGAGAGTGCAATTATCACCCTGTCTCCGACAGGATGTCCGTATGTGTCGTTGACCGATTTAAATTTATCTATATCCACCATCGCAAAACAAAGCTCGCCACTGCTCCTTTCTGATCTGGATACCGATATATCAAGCTCCTTCTTTGCCTTGGTATGGTTGAAGAGTCCGGTTAGACTATCTCTTTCCATAAACGACCTTATTATCCTCATCCTCTCTGCCCTGATAGCCACCGATGCCAAAAGATGCTCCGGCTTTATCGGTTTTGTGAGGAATCATCCCCCCCCCATGCTCATTGCGGATATCTGCATATCCATATCAGTCTCTCCAGAAAGGTAAACTATAGGTATGCTGAAATAAGTACCTATCTGGCGTATCGCCTTGGCAAGCTCCATCCCGCTGCAGTAAGGCATATACATGTCCATTAAAATCAGGTCCGGCCTGAACTCTATAAGCGGCTGAAATATCTGCATCGGGTTTGTGACTATGAATGTGGACATCCCTGCATCTGAAAGTATCGTAGAATGATAATCCGCAAGATCCGGATCGTCATCAACTATAAGCACTCTGTACGCCTCAACTTCTTCGTGAGTGGTAATCTTTTCCAACTTTTCAACAAACTCTATAATATTCACAGGCTTTACAAAGTAAGCACTGGCACCGGCCCGCACAGCTTCGATCCTTGCTTCTATATCAACCCGTCCCGAAATAAAAACTAATGGAATTTGGACAGCCCGGCCTTTATTTATTGCAACTATGGCATCTGTTCCAGAACAGGTTCCTTCGGGTGAAACTACGTCAACGATTATAACCGCCGGAGCGAGTTTAAGCACTTCGTCTTTCATATCCTGAAGGTTGGTAAAAACCTTAACATCATATCTGAACTGCCTGAGCTGAAGCGCAAAATTATTAAGCTGATCCTGATCAGGTTCTACAACATACACAAGTCTTGAATCATCTGTTTCGTACTTTTCCTTGGCGGCAGCATCAGAGGATGCTGCAGACTGTTGCTCACCGTCTGAGGGTGTCGAATCACTTAGAATCGGATCAGCACAGGTATTTTTCAGCTCCCCAATAAGAGTCCTGATTTCAGCAACAGCATTATCAGGCAGAGAACCATCAGCATCAACCTTCTTTAGACGATCCTCAAGTGATAACGCCGCCTGTCTGACCTGCAAATAGCCGAAAGATGCGCTCGAGCCCTTGAGTGTATGAACCATTCGGCATAGACTTTTAATATCATTTCCAGCGCTGGTTTCGGACAGCACCTTTTCGAAAAAGCTTCCTATTTCTTCGGACTTTGCCGGCAGCTGCTTTGCGTATGACTCAGCAAGCCTCTTCAGCTTGTCCTTTATATCAACCTTTTTACCTAACATTCTCTCCCCCGCCTTATCCTATAAGATTCTGAATCGTTTCTATCAGATTAGAACGCTCAAACGAACCCTTTATTATATACGCATCAGCCCCTACCGAAATACCGCGCCTCTTATCCTCTTCCTTCTGCCTCGAGGTTACTATGATTATAGGCGTATGTTTATAGGCTTCTTCCATTCTCAATTTTTCTGTCAAAGAAAAACCATCAAGACGCGGCATCTCTACGTCGGTTATAACAGCGTCAAACTTACCTCTCATCGCCTTTTCGAAACCGTCAAGACCGTCTTCGGCCAAGGTTACCGAGTAGCCATACGACTCAAGTATGCTTTTTTCTATTTCTCTTGTGTTCAGGGAATCGTCTATAACAAGAATGCTGGCTCCGGCAGCCGCGGCGGTCTTTATTTCGGTCCTGCGCTCTTTCACCTCAGAAGCAGCCTCTATAACAGCCGGGATATGCAGCACATTGATAATCTCGTTTTTGCCGGTAACTGTAAAGCCAGAGACAAAGCGAATACCCTTCAAATGCCCCGGAAGAGATTTTATCACCATATCTTCTTCATCAAGCAGATCATCTATTATCAGACCCAACTTTTCATCGCCCACCTGAGTCAGCAAGATAAGCATTCCTGCCGCATTATTTCTTGCATGTTTTTTCCTGTCCGCTGGAAGCTTTAAGAGCTCCGCCATATTGACAACAGGAATGAATTCGTTCCTCAGTTTGAGCGCTTTTTTATCCACTACGGTCATAAATTCGTCCTCAGACGCCCTGATAACCTCTTTTACATAATGAGCAGAAACCGCAAAAATATAGCCGGATGATGATATGAGAAGCAGCCTCATAACCGCCAGCGTAAGCGGCAGTCTTATAAAAAAATTCGTGCCTTTATCCTTTTGAGTTTCGACCCTTATAGACCCCTTCATATCTTCGATAATATATTTTCTCACCACATCCATGCCGACGCCTCTGCCTGATATATCCGTAATTATCTCGCTGGTGCTGAATCCAGGATGGAAAATAAGGTCTATAAGTTCGGACTCTCTCAGCGCGTTGGCTTCCTCTTCTGCGAATATTTTTTTTCTGACCGCCTTTTCTTTTATCTTCTCCAAAGGCAGCCCTGCTCCGTCATCCGCTATCTCTATAAGCACGCTTCCGGCATCATAAACCGCAGAAAGTCTTATATTCCCTTTTAGGGGCTTGCCTTTGTTGATACGCTCCTCAGGCTTTTCTATCCCGTGGTCTATCGAGTTTCTGATCATGTGCACCAAAGGATCGCCTATCTTCTCGACAATCTTTTTGTCGAGTTCTATATTGTCGCCTTCTATGATAATCTCTACTTCTTTTCCTATAGAGCGCGACATGTCACGCACCATCCTGCGAAAAGAATCCAATGCGGTTGAAAGCGGTACCATCCTCATCATCACTGTCTTGCCCTGAAGATCATCAGTAAGCAGTTCGTAAATATTCACATCATCTTTTAGATCCGCAACCAGCTTTTTAATGCTTGCAAATAAAGACTTAGAGGAAGCAGCAACTTCTGCAAGACCGCCCTGCGCCGCCTTAGCCTCTATTCCGGCCAACTGCTTTGCGGCCATAGATTCTATTTCCTTTGCATCGCCGAGCCTCTGCCTAAGCCTGCTCTGGCCTGACACTATCTCACCCATCAGCTTGATAAGATCATCCAGTTTATCAGCCTTTATCTTGAAGGTCTCCTGCACTTTTTGCCTGGCATCAGGGGCCGCAATATTTGAATGGTCTTCGACAGCAGGTGCGGCCGTCGGTTTCTTTTCTTCAACCAAGCTGTCTTTGGGCTGAGCTGTCAGCTCTTCCGGCATATCTGAAGAGCCTTTCTCTGCAGCCCGAACAAGGCTTTCGCAAAGCGCTGTGTTGTCTGCGGCAATCTCCTTGCCCGAAGCCACCATCTCGACCATAGCCGAAATAGCATCAACCGCGCTGAGGAGCAAATCTGACAGCCGAGCCGAAGGCTTTATCTTCTTGTCACGAAGACTGCCTAGAACATCTTCGAGCTTATGCGCCACCTCGGTTATCGGGGTAAGATTCATCATTCGCGACGAACCTTTTATGGTATGTGCAGAGCGGAATATAGAGTTGATATTTTCGCTGTCTTCAGGAGACTTTTCAAGATCCATGATTCCCTGACCAAGCTTATCAAGATGCTCCTTGGCCTCTTCTATGAACCTTCCAATGAATTTTTTAAGATCAATAGCCATTAAGCCGCCTTAATCCCCTTTAGTTTTGTTATGTTATGCCTGCAAAGATGTGTCATCTGCTCCCTGTCAAAATAAATAGGAAAATAATTTATGCCGTGATCGCCGGTATTCCCTTTTTCAAGGAGCTTCTCTGTTATTTCATACTCACGGCAGGAGCTGTTTTTTTCTCCTATCAGGTTGTAAATCTCTGCCATATAAAAATGGGCCAGCCAGCATGAAGACTCGATATACAGCGCATCTTTAAATCTCCTGAGCGCGGTGTCATTATCATTTTTTATCTTTGCTATAAAGCCCAGCAGCAGATAGGCCTCAAGACACCACTTTTCAAAATCAATGCATTTAAGACAGCTATCGCACGCCTCATCCAGCCTTTTCATGTTTATCAGCACGCCTGCCTTGAGTATATACGCCTTTGCAAAAGAAGGCTCATGGCTTATCAGCCGGTCCAGTTCTGCAACCGCTTTCTCGTACTGCTTGTCTTTTGCAAATGATAAAGCCTTATCAAACAGGTCATGAGATGCACGCTTATCCGTTCCAAATTTTTCGGTAAACTGATGCAGAGCAGCACTAAGCTGTCCGCTCGAAAAATTATTTTTTACCGGAGCAGCAGAGGGTGCAGGCTCAGAAATAGTTCTGGACCGCTTCCTTCTGTCTTCAATAGCTATAATATCCCCTTTATGATAGAGGAAGGATCCATCAAGTTCCACTAAGCTCAATACCCCGATATTATGGGCAAACGTCTCTGTGGCGCTTACAAAAAGATAGCCTCCTTTTTTTAGCAAGCGGGCCAGATTGGTAAATATCTTCTTCTGTGTATCCGTGTCGAAATAAATCGATACATTCCTGTAAAAAATAATGTCAACAGAGCTAAACTCATCCGGGAATTCTTCTTCATGCAGATTCGCCACACGCAAACGCACCGATTCTTTTATAAAATCTTTAATCCTGAAAGTGTTTTCCCCTGCATGATCAAAATATTTATCCCTGACACTGTCATGCATATTCCTGAAAGATGAAGGGCCGTAAACACCTTCTACCGCCTTTCCTACAGCATCGGTGTCTATATCAAAGCCTATCACAGATACAAGTTTAGAGGCCGAATTTTTATATTTTTCGAACAGCTCAATCATTATAGAATAAGGCTCCTCGCCTGTAGAGCAGCCCGCGATAAGTATCCTGATAGATTGATCTTGCCCGGCATTAAGCATTTCAGGAATCAACCGGTCAACAAGCAGTTTTAGATGAGCCCGCTCCCTTAGAAAATATGTTTCGTTAATTGTGACCATATTGACGAGTTTATTGAACTCGTCCGCATCGTGCAATATTTTCTGCAGATAGTCATCAGTAGACATAATACCGCTGTCAGACATTCTGGCATAGACTGCGCTCTCGAGCTTTGCGGTCCTTACCTCTTCAAAATGAAGTCCGCACCTCTCTTTTAAAATTTCTTTAAAAGGGGCAATGTCCATTGTTATTTACTTAGCAGATTAATAATTCCGGCCGATATACTATCAATCGGGAGCACACTGTCTATACATCCGCTGTCGATAGCGACTTTGTTCATCCCATAAACCACCGACGTCTTAGCATCCTGCGCTATGGTCGCCCCGCCGGAATCTTTTATCATCTTCATTCCTAACGGGCCGTCATTGCCCATCCCTGTAAGTATGACGCCTATGCTCTTGCCGCCATATACACGCGCAGCCGACGACAACAATGTATCACAGGAAGGTCTGTATATGTCTTTGGGGCTCCTGTTCCGTAAAGAAACCCTTTTTGCGCTGCTTATTTCCATATGCTTCTCGGACGGCGATACATATACAGTTCCGGCCTCCAAAATATCGCCTTCCTCAGCAACTTTTATTTTAAGCCTTATTATCTTCTTCAGCCACTCCACCATGCCGGCAACAAATCCATCAGAAATGTGCTGCGCCACCGTAATAGGACATGGCAGGCTAGCAGGCAGTGCAGACAGAACAACCGAAAGGGCCTCCGGCCCGCCTGTTGAAGAAGCTATGGCTATTACCCTGTCACTGCCCGAGAAATTTAATTTTTGCTCCCCCCTGTCCGTAGAAGCATTCGCCCTGTGCAGCTTTCCGCCTATATGCGTAATAACTTTTATTTTCGAAAGAAGCTTAATCTTTCCTATAAACTCATTTGCACTGTCAGGATTCAGGTCCGGCTTCTGTATCATATCAAGAGCGCCTTTTGATATAGCGGCGTATGCGGTCTGTGCGTCGCCCCTGGTTGTAACAACAAGTATAGGCACAGCGGCATCGGCCATAATATTTTCTATGGCATCAAGACCGTTCATAACCGGCATCTCTATATCCATAGTAACTATATCAGGACTAAGCTCCCTGACCTTTTTAACCGCTTCACTTCCGTCGCAGGCCTCTCCAACCACCTCTATATCGCTGTCGGTGGATAGCACAGCAGATATCATCTCACGCGCCAGTTTGCTGTCATCAACAACAAGAACCTTTATTTTGCTCATAACCACTCTTCGCTAGGACGCGTCTGAACTGCCGGATTCATTGAGTCCTGAATCATCAAGCAGCCGTTTCATTTCCTCTGCCAGCATCGACATCTCCCTGCTTATAGCAATTATTCTGCTTGTTGAATTAGATGTCTGCCCGGTGCCTGCCACAATCTCCCTTAACGCAACCACAACCTGATTGCTCGCGGTCTTTTGCTGCTGGGTTGAAAGCGAAATCTGCTTAGCCGAAGTTGTGGTTTCCTGTGCGGCTTCAACTATATCGATCAGAAGTGATGCGGTCTCTGCCGACATGCTCATTCCATCCTGTATCCCCTTAGATCCTTTCTCAGAATTCATAACAAGACGGTTTATAGCCTCCTGTATCTCATTCACCTTGGTTGCTATTTCTTCGGTCGAATCCATGACGCTGTCCGCCAGCCTTCTGATTTCTACCGCCACAACCCCAAACCTTTTGCCCGACTCTCCTGCACTGGCAGCCTCAAGCGCGGCATTAAAGGCTATAAGCTTTGTCTGGTCAGCAATTGTATTAATTATCTCCATCACCTTGGTTATCTCCTTCGATTTTTTCCCAAGGTCAACAATCTCCTTTATATTTTCCTCGTTGTCGTTGCTTATCTCGCTCATTTTCATTATGACGCCTTCAACAGCCTTGGCGCCCTTCTTGGTATCCTCCCACGTCTTATTAGCTATATCCACCACAGACTTGGAATGTTCGGCTATCTGCGTAGAAGAGGCTGACAGCTCTTCCATTGTCGAGGTAATCTCGGCCACTGCCGCCGAAAGCTGCGAAGCGGTATTGGACTGCTCCTCTATAGAATGAGTAATCTCATCAGCCCTACGGCTTGTTACCGATATAATGTCCGAGATTCTTTTGATAATACCGTTAAATTTTTCGGCATTGAACAGCCATTTTAGATTAAGACTCATATCGCCCCCTATGTGATGTTTAATGTAGCCATTTAGTTAACTATTTGCGATGTGTGCGCTAAAGCACACGATGACCCAACTCCTGAAAAATCGACAAGCATAATAATTTCAGCATCCAGTATTGCGGCTCCCCATACAGCGCCGCCAGCAGATTGAGAGCTGCAAAAAAGAGAGGGTAGCGGCCTGATTGCATCAATATCAATATTTATAATGTCGTAAGGCTGTTCTGTGATTATAGCTTCACCGGTCTTAAGAAGCAGCTGTCGCGGCTCTTTATAAGATAATTTTCTTCCTGCAAAAGCTGCGATTTCATCAAACCTTATAAGTTTAATGCCCTCGGCCTCGGCATCTTCAATTTTAAGCAACGCCTCAATCTGAGTTGCATCTATCCCTAACTTAATCCCATCTATGCAAAAAAGAAGGAGCTCAAGAGAATCAATAAACTGTGCGTGCTCATCTGAATTACCCATAGCTAAAACATTCCGAATATAGATCCAACATTAAGCAGAACCACATCCCGGCCATTATAAACCATCTCGCCGCTCACAAATTCCCTTGCCTTCTTATCCAGCGTACACAACGGCGGTTTTATCGAAGACTCAGGCAGATCTATCACATCCTCCACAGAGTCTATCTGAATTCCGGAACGCACTCCGTTTTTTTCAACAATTACTATACGCGTTTTTTGTGTAACCTCAGAAGATGGAAGTCCGAGAAAACCATTTATATTCAGCACAGACTCTATATCGCCCCTCACATTTATAACTCCCAAAATATGCTCAGGAGATCCCGGAACATAGAATATTTCAGGAGGGATAAGCACCTCTTTTACATCTTCCCCATAAAAAGCATAATAGGCATTCATAACAGTAAAGACCACTATCTTTACTGTATCTTCTTCAACATCAACAACCTTCTCTCTTGCCCGCCGTTTTTTCAGTTCTTCGATAATAAGATCGCTCTTTTTAGTTTTTTCTGACATCGGATAAAATACCATTTTTCGTAAACTATTTGATATGCTTTTACCTCACAATCATATGATATAATTTCGATAGTGATGAAAACTAAGCCCCATACACTTTTCAGATAATGCAAAGCTCCGGACAGAAAGACATAGACTGGCTGTTCCCTCTTAAAAACAAGATACTGGCAGGGATAATAGTCATCCTGTCGTTTTCGATGGCAGTTACCGTGTTTTTCATAGTTATGACTCTGCGCAATGACCTGCTGAACAACAGCGCCGTAAAAACAAGAGAATTAGGCAACGCCGTAAAATCGAGCGTCAAAAAACTGATGCTGATGCGCACTACCGGAATGATCCAGAATACGCTCGAAGAGATAAAGTCAGACAACAGTTCCATATTAAGGGCCTTCATATTAAACAGGAGCGGTAAGGTCAAATACTCATCCGACAAAAGAGAGATCGGGCAGACCATGGATAGGCTCAGCAACATATCCTGCACCGGCTGCCACCATAAAGACAATAAGCCCCCATCACAGAGCACCATAATTCTGGAACAGGACGGGAAAAAGATTCACAGGAACATAATGGTGATCTATAACGAGAAGTCATGCTACGGCTGTCATCCTGAGTCACAACGCATAAATGGCAAGCTGATAATAGACCAGTCTCTTGAAAGCACCTACTCACTTATTAGCAGGCTTGAGCTTATAATTTTCGGGTCAGGATTTGTGTGCTTCTGTTTTCTCTTGCCATTCATTTCAGCTTTTTTAAATAAATACATCCGGGAGATAATCAGCCAGAATGCGGACCGCACCTTCCTCTACAACATGATAGAACGTCTCAGCAAATCCATCGAGATGGATGAGCTGAAACATATCACCATGGACATTATCAAAGAGTCGCTCGATGCGGACGAAGTCTTCATCATAATACCCAAAGTCGCCTCCGATTACAGCGCCAGCGAATGGAATAATGCAGACAGCGAAGTCACGAGAAAAAAAATAAATGATGGAGATCCGCTCAAGAATGTCCTCAAACGCTGGATGGGCAAAGAGTTTTCTGCTACCGAGATGTCCGAGGACAGAAAACGGATATACATTCCGCTCGAAAAAAACAGCATACTACTGGCGCTTATTTGCGTGGGAAAAACCACAGGGACTTTCGATTCGCAGAAGCACGATCTTATAACGATCATGGCCGGACATATAACAATAGCATTCGAAAATGCGCGCCTCTACCATATGGCAACAACGGATGAGCTGACCGGCCTTTATACCAAGAGACACTTTAAATACTATGTAGAGAAAAAATTCGTTGACTATGAGCAGTTTGGCGACAAGCTGACACTACTGATGATAGATATAGACAATTTCAAGAAGGTTAACGACACCTATGGGCATGTTGCAGGAGATACCGTGCTAAAGGGGGTCTCACAATGCATCATGGCTTCAATAAGAGAAGACGATTTTGCGTTCCGCTACGGAGGGGAAGAGCTGGGAGTAATCCTGCCGGCCAGCGACTCAAAGAGCGGCAGGTATGTGGCCGAGAGAATACGAGACACAGTAGAGCTCACTATTTTTCAAGAAGGAGTACATAAAATTAAGGTCACCGTCAGCATCGGCGTCTCTACATGCCCTGAGGATGCGCTTAATGTAAAAGATATTGTCCTCTCTTCTGACAAGGCCCTCTATAAAGCAAAAACTACCGGTAAGAACAGGGTCGTGCTTAGTTCCGAAGCCTAAAGTGACAATGCTAAAAATATTTAGCCTATCTATTTTATTGTCTGTTTTATTTCTGTGCAATTCTGTCAGGGCCGAACTTGAAGGCGACTATGAGTTTATTTCAGGCCCTAAAAAATGTCCTACCGGAAGCCTGCAAACGATAGTCCATGAAAATAATCGGGGAAGAGTTTTTCTTTTTGGAGCTCGTCATACATGGCCTATGAATATGAAGGATGTTTCAAAGGTCAAAGATGTGGTTAAAGGCGGATGCAAATATGTCTGGTCATATCAAAAATCCGCAAACATTTTTATAAATAAAACGACCCGCTCGAAATGTCCTGAGAAGAAATACAATGGGGTCGTAACAGAAATAATGGTTTTGAAAGGCAATAAACTCACCTATGAATTCGCTTCTAGAGAAGAAAGATTTAAGTGCCAATACAAAAAGTCTATAGATATCGAATAACATTTTTACCTTTTGCCAGCAACGAAAAAGTTGCTTAAGCGATAATATATAATAGATGAACAATAATTCCAGCAAGGAGAAACTACACCATGGCAATGAAAGTTGAAATTAAAGACAACAAGCTTTTTATCGAAATCGATCTGGAAACCCCTACCCCATCAGCATCTGGCAAAACTCTGGTAGTTGCCAGCACACGTGGAAATGCAGTCACAACAGCAAAGGTGAACGACAAGTTCGTTACCATCGGACTGAACGCCTATATCAAACCGTAACCTCAGTCATTAATCATGTCTGTTGTTTTTTGTATTGTTTTACCTAACAATGTGGTATAATTAGACATGAGCGTGGCTATAAAAAAGATCGGTAAAGGCAACTATGCCTACCTTGTCACAAGAGAGGGGCAAAAGGTGGTCCACAAGTATCTCGGCACTGTTGACAGCCCTAAGGCCATTAAATTTCTGAGGGATAATGATGAGGCAAAAAGAGTTCCGGTCCGTTTTCGCAGCCTGTTTTGGGATACCAGCCTTGCTAATATTAACATCAACAAAAACGCCAGATACATCATAGAAAGGATTTTGGAGCTTGGAGATCTGAACGCCCTTAACTGGATGCAAAAGGTGTATCCGGCACAAAAAATCCTTGATGTGCTTAATGTGAGCAGATCAATAAGTGAGAAATCAAAGAATTTCTGGGATATATGGTTTGAAAACAACACTGCATAAAGAATGTCTGCCTAAAAACGGATGGAAAGTTTTTAGGGCGATTAAAGGCATCATTATAAAATATCAGGGGGTTCTGGCAGGCGGGACAGCGCTTTCATTACAAATCGGACATAGACTGTCTGTGGATTTGGATTTCTTCACAAACAAAGATTTTTCTACAGATTCTCTTATTTCGGCTATCAGAAAAACTGGTTTGAATTTCAGAGTTCTGTCAGAGGGTGAAGGTTTTTTGATTGCAGATATAGACGGGGTGAAGTTCTCGCTTTTTCAGTACGACTATCCGTTTGTCACCCCTATAGCATATAAAGATGTGCTTATAGCCAGTATTTTTGATATCGCTGCGATGAAGATGATTGCCATCATCCAAAGAGGCACAAAGAGAGATTTTGCAGATCTGTATTTTATCCTTCAAACAACACCCTTTTATAAAATAGCTAATCATACGGTCAAAAGATTCGGGAAAGAAAGAGTCAATCCTATCCATATAGGTAAGGCGCTTGTCTATTTCTCGGATGCTGACTCCAATCCGGATCCTGTATATATAGAGCGAAAAATAAAATGGGAAACCATTAAAAAGTTTTTTAAACAATACGCCAAGCAGTTTGTCTTGGACATGGATATTGCACTGAAAGCATCAAAATGAAAGGGCCTCAAAAAAAAGTGGCTGCAGGTATCGCCAGCTCCAATCCTGATACGGTACTACTGCCTTTCATACACGGTTGTGACTTCATTTGTATTTGTGATGGTAAGAGTGCTGCCGGATATGCTGTATGACGCTGCGTATTTTATGCCCATAGCGCCGCCGCAAGAGGGCGGACTGTCTGATAACGACGTTTGCGTTATGTATTTGATCCCATCAATCATCGTTGTCACATAGGAAGATCTCACAGAACATTCACTGATAGAGATAACCAGTTCGTTTCCGGAGAATATCATTTTTCTACCCATAGCATTTTTGCTTAATCCCTTGAATGTGCCGATAAGTTCAGGGTCGTTGCCCCTGCGAGTTTTGGTATTGACTGTCGTTTCGCTGCCGGTTGCGGTGAAATTCTTTGGAGCCGGTAGTGAAGCCGTAACCGGAGTTTTAGATGGAGTTTTAGATGGAGTTTTAGATGGAGTTTTAATCGAAGCCTGGACTGTTGTCTGGGTCTTTGTTGTTTCGGGCACCTTTGCTATTGCTGGAGTTTTCGATGCTGTTTTTGTCTCCGGCACAACCGGGGAAGCTATAGTGCTGAAAGAAGTCGGGCTTGAAAATGCCTTGTAATCATCGGAATTCTCTTTTGAGGGTGCGGAATCGGTGATCTGAATATTATTGCGCTCATTTCCGGCAAAAGCGCTGACTACCGCAGCGATATTGTTGAACTTTTCTTTTATTATGTCCTTCTTGTCATAGGCAAGAGAACCGATTATAACGCCCACAACAACGGGTGATGAAAGTGCGGCAACAGCTCCTTCAATTACGGCCCCACCCACAGTTGTTATCACCGTGCCGGTTTCTGCAGCTCCAAGAGTGGCCGCGGCAATTCCGGTCATCGTGGTCAAGCCGTTCCAGCCTACTGTTTTTGCCATATCCCAAACAACTCCGGCAAACGTCCTGCATCCGTTGTCGCAATTAGCTGCGTAGGCTGTAGGAATAAGATCAAACCCGGCCGCAGCTTTGGAAATAGATTTGTTCGTATTGGCCAAGTCTCTGGTCACTTGCGCTGTTACGTCTGTGACATTGACAAGATTGTCATAGCCCGCAAACGCCTCCGTAAACATCAATCCCTGCATCCATTTATTGCCTTTCGGATAAAGCACCGATCCAAACACGAACTTCCCTGCGCTTGAGTAGTTGCGGTATTCGATACGTTTATTGCCGACATAGTTGACCGTCATTCGCTCGCCCTTATCCACCGACAGAATCTCCTGCAGGCCGCCTTTGTCGCTGATGGTGGCCCGTGTTCGGTTGCCCGGAGTGCCGCTATAAACGTACCATTTGCCCTGTCCGATAGGTCCATGATAAGAGAAACGCACCGCATCACCTTGATACTTTCCGGTGAAATAAAGCGTACCATCAGACTGCGCCGTGGCAGTCAGCGCCTCGATCCGGTTATGGGCAGTGCGGTTTCTGTCACACCCACCAAACACCAACACAACAATGGCTGAAACAAATATTGCTAAAGATAACGAATTTTTCATTTTCTCCTTTACCATGTTGTCCAGTTATTTCTATTGCTTCATGTAGGTATAATTTCCAAACTTCAAGGCATTGCCCGAGATTGAGTATGCCTGCGTGTGCGTCTTGGACCATTTAGGCAAATTCGGTGTATTGGCCGGTGTTTTGTCATAGGCCATGCTGGGATCAACTGTGTTGATTAAAGCAGCACGCACCAGCTTGTATTTCATGGTGCTGCCTTCACAGGCAAAGATCGCCATTTCGGTGATCTGCTTGGCTGCTGAGCCATAGTTCCTTGCATTTAAAACCATCCGGGCTTTATTGTCTTGAAACTCCCATCTGCCCCCAACCGGATGTTCCCAAGCGCCGGACAGTCTATTTAAACAGTCGGACTGTGTATTGCTTTCACCTGAGCTGTTATTTTCTGCATAAGTCTCTGTTTGTTGGCGCTGCTGAACTTTTCTGTCAACTTCATCACGAATTGTATTTGTGTATGCCTGCGAAGCCATTTTCAATCCTGAACTGCCCGGAATGCTTTGCATCACACTGTCCTGCTTATCAAGAAGACTGTTCATTGTGCCCTTAAAAACCGTGTCGCCAACCCCGCCGCCAACAGTCGAAGACGTATCATTATTGGCAACCTTGTTTGCCATGCTGGACATGGTATCGCCCATTATGCGGCTGCCTATCGTATTTTCTGCCCGAATCTTGCTGGCGACGTTATTCATAGCACCTGCACCGAACGCATTGAACAACGAGCCTACAAAGCCTGAGCCACCGCCTGAACTCCCCTGATTACTCGATGCTTGTTGTTGCTGTTGCTGTGCGGCCTCCTCTTGCTGGCGCTGCCGTGCAGCATCCTGCTGCTGTTTCTGTTCTGCCTCCTGCTGTTGTGCAAGCTCATGGCTCCTAATATTATTAAGACAAATCTCTTCAGCAGTTCTCCCATCACTAAGTCGGGCATTCATATCGGCGCCGTTTGAGATAAGAAAATTGGCCATTTCTTTAGTTTTTGCGAACATCAGAGGAGTCCAGCCACGATTCTCGGCATTCACATCGGCACCGTTGTCAATGAGCAACTTTGCGACCTTTATGTTGCTTAAATAGGCTGCACTCATTAGATGGGTGTTGCCGCCGATACTCTTCCTGTCATTTACATCTGCGCCTTTCTCAATGAGCAGCTTTGCGACTTTTATATTCTCTTTATGGATCGCCCAACTAAGGGGAGTGTGAATGCCGTTTGTGGTCCTAGCATTCACATCAGCGCCTTTGGAGATGAGCATATTGGTAATTTCTGTATAACCAAGAATGATTGCAGTACAAAGAAGTGTATTGCCGTCACTGTATCTGACATTCATGTTGGCGCCATTGTCAATTAACAACTTTGCGATCTTTGCTTTGCCTTGCGAAACAGCATGCATCAGGGGAGTGTTACCGCCTCTGTCCCATTCATTCACATTGGCCCCCTTTGCGATCAAGCTCTCTGCCCTGTTTTCATAACCAAGGACAGCAGCGCTATGAAGTTCATAGGGGGTAGCGCATCCAGACAAAAACAGGATAGTGACGATGGTGATCGAAAATAAGGTTTTCATTTTTCTCCCCAGAAGCGGTTTCGGCAGCTTCATTAATTCTACTGCGGTTTATAATGACGCCGGTATGAATACCCCCCAAGAAAGCAAAACTACCGATAGGAAAAAGTGACCCCGCACCTCTTGAAAGGTGCAAAGAAACTAGAACAGGACTATATGGAGCTTAACAGAACGAGAGGTAAGTATAAGGTTAACTTTTGGTAAAGTTTTTGTAAAGAGTTTTGAGAAAACCTGATCAACTATTTGCAGCTATATTTCACTTATCTGTCTGCATTAATATTTTCTGTATCTGTCACTTTCTCAAGGACTGCATTTACTTCAGCTTCTTCTCCTGCAGCCACTTTTACGGTGGTTTTGTATTCCTTATATCCGTCCTTGATTAACTCTATTTTATAACTGCCCGGCACCAGATCGGCCATTGTATATGGTGTTCTGTTTTGCAAACGAATGCCGCTCCCATAGATTTTTGCTCCTGAGGGATTGCTGGTTATTTTTATAGAGCAAGCGCGAGGGTCAATATATTTGTTTTTAGCAGCAGCGCAAATTCCAGCAGATATAAGCAGGCATACAATTACAGCAAACATAAGTAGCTTCATTCTCATAAGAACCCTCACCATATGGCTGCTAATAAGATTATACAATAGTCCGTCTTCACAATATTTTTTTTGTGGTAAAATTACTGGAAGCAAATCATTCAAATAAAATCCAGTGAAAAGGCAAAGTATCGTGGGTACAAACTAACATGTCCATAGCAATTTTTTATATAACCAACAAAGGCCTCACCCTCGCCCAAAAGATAAAAGGATTTTATCCTGATGCAGAGGTTATTAAATTCAATGCTGAATCGGTTGAAAATCTATGGGAAAATACAAAAGCACTTGTGTTTATCATGGCAAGCGGTATTGTTGTAAGAACGATTGCGCCTTTTATCAAGGACAAGCGAACAGACCCGGCTGTGCTCGTGCTGGATGAGGCGGGTAATCATGTGGTGAGCCTTTTAAGCGGCCATTTAGGCGGCGCAAATAGATTCACCCAAGAGCTTGCGGGTTATCTCTGTGCAGAAGCTGTTGTGACAACCGCATCTGACGCAAACAATCTCCCCTCCCTTGATTTGTGGGCTGCCGAAAACAACCTGATAATTGAAGAGTGGGACAAACTTCCTCAAACAGCTGTCAGGTTCCTGAACAGCGGAACCCTTCGTGTATATTCCGAAATTGATATAAAGCTTCCGGAAGATTTTCTCAATGCAGAACCTCGCTTTGCAGACCTACTCATTACCAACAAGAAAACCATTGCCAACTGCGGCTGCAGGGCAAAAGATCAGCTATACCTCAGGCCCAAAAATTTGATAATAGGCATAGGCTGCAACAGCGGGACATCCATGGATGAGATTGAAAGTGCGGTTTGGGAAGTGATCGAAGAAAACAACCTTTCTTTTCTCTCGGTCAGCGCCGCAGCAACTATCGATATTAAGGCCAAGGAACCGGGACTCGCCGCCTTTGCAAAAAAATACAATCTGCCTGTACATAGCTTCCGGCCGGAAGAGCTAAACTCCGTAAAGGGCATCAAAAAATCGAAGACGGTGTTCAAAGCCACCGGCGCATACGCCGTTTCTGAACCGGCAGCTTTATTAGCTTCAGACACAGACAGCCTTGTCGTGACAAAGCAAAAAATGGGAAATGTTACTATCGCAATAGCTGAGTCGTCCGGCAAACAGGCGCGGCTATTTCAACCCGGGGCAATATTTATAGTTGGTACAGGCCCCGGAGGCATAGACCACATAACGCCTTACGCGCAGAACGCGATACGAAAGGCCGATGCCATTGTCGGCTACGACACCTACCTTGAACTCATACCTCAACTGCTGCGCTCTAAAGAAATCCATTCTACAGGAATGACAAAAGAGACCGAACGCTGCCGAAAAGCGGTAGAGCTTGCTTTGGAAGGCAAAAAGGTGGCGGTGATAAGCGGAGGGGATCCCGGCATTTATGCGATGGCAGGACTCACTTTAGAAATACTGAAAGAAAAAAATGCAGCCGACCTTCCTGTTGAAGTAATACCGGGCATCTCGGCATTGAACGCATGCGCATCAAGACTTGGCGCGCCTTTAATGCATGACTTCGCCTGCATAAGCCTCTCGGACAGACTGACAAATTGGGGGCTGATCGAGAAGCGGCTCGAAGCCGCTTCTGCCGCGGATTTCGTAATAGTCCTCTACAACCCCAAAAGCAGGGGAAGAGTTGAGCACATAAACATCGCAAGAGATATAATAATGAAGCACAGAAGCAAAAGCACTCCTGTCGGAATAGTAAAAGCCGCAATGAGGCCTGATGAGAGTGTTGTGATTACAAACCTCAATGATATGCTTTCGCACGAAATAGACATGCAGACCACGGTCATTATCGGGAATTCAAAAACACTTGTCTGGAACAATCGCATTATCACCCCGCGCGGATATGAAGCAAAACTCAAACAAACACGATAAAACAGCCGCAGCCCTGCTATGGGATGAGTCGTTCTTGTGGGGAATTATGTCTGTCCGGGCCTTGAAAAGAGCCTCACTCCCGTTCAATATCATAAGATCTGATGACATCAAAAAAGGCGTGCTTTCAAATTACCGGATGCTGTTTGTGCCGGGAGGCTGGGCTTCAAACAAACTTAAAACCCTAGGCGATGAAGGGGCCGAAGCTATACGTAGCTTTGTAAGCTCGGGCGGAAATTACCTCGGTTTTTGCGGAGGAGCAGGTCTCGCAACCCTTGACGGCATCGGTATCGCAAACATAAACAGAATGCCGACCAAAGACAGGGTGCCCAGCTTCAGCGGCAAGATACGACTGAACACAAGCGAACATAAAATCTTGCAGGGGCTAAAAGACAAAGTATTTCATGCATGGTGGCCTTCGCAGTTCGTTGCTGCTGATGACTCGATCAAGACAATTGCATCTTACAGCGAAGCTATGCCTGATGCGTTCAGCTCTGACATCAATGTTGGAGATGTGGCTTCGAACGAGGAATGGAAACGATTCGAAGAGATTTACGGCATCAACCTTAATCCAGCAAGACTTACCGGAGAACCTGCTGTGGTAGAAGGAGCTTACGGTTCAGGGAAAGTTGTTCTGTCTCTTGTGCATTTCGACAGCCCCGGCGATGATAACGGTATCATCATATTAAAAAATCTTTGGCAGCACCTTGCAGAAACAGAAGCCTCTGCAAACAATAAAAATGATGAAACCTCATCGACTATCAGCAGTTTAAAACAACATGATATTTCAAGACTCGAAGCAATAGCAAAACACCTGATCGAATTCGGCGAAAGAAACTTCTTATGGTTCTGGAGAAACCCGATGCTCCTTCAGTGGCGAAGAGGTGTGCGCGGCTTGGAATACTGCACGCTATACATGCTTCTGAAAGAGATTTCATCAGAGATAGAAAACAAAAAGCCGGCTTCTCAGGATTATGTAGAACGCATTGCAAGACTGCGCAGCCTGCTTATACCCTTTGTCAAAGACGCCAAGACGCTGCTTTTTAAAGAACGTATGGCTATGCAGCAGGGCCACATCACCTATGAGAAATGCAGCGACCCAGAAATTCAAGCCCTGCGCACAAACCTGTTTTCTTCATCCAAAAGCTACGGTGGAAGATTCAAAGAGCTTATTGATGAAATAGACGTATTGCTTTTTGAACTGATAAAAAAATCTTAAGATGAACAAATGGATTATTGCATTGACCGTCATGCTGCCCACGCTTATCGAGATAATAGATACCTCGGTAGTGAATGTCGCGCTAGACCACATACGAGGCAGCCTCTCAGCCGGAATAGACGAAGCAACATGGTCCATAACCTCTTACCTCGTATCCAATGCAATCATAATCCCCATGACCGGCTGGCTCAGCAGAATGTTCGGAAGGAAAAGATACCTTATATTCTCGATAACGCTTTTCACCGTAAGCTCATTTCTTTGCGGCTCTGCTTGGAACCTGCAAAGCCTTATCTTTTTCAGGATACTTCAGGGCATAGGCGGCGGCGCCATGCAGCCGATATCTCAGTCAATACTGCTTGAAACATTCCCGCCTCAGCAGCACGGTATAGCCATGGCTGTATTCGGCGTGGGCATAATGTTCGGCCCCATAGTAGGCCCGCTTCTCGGCGGATGGATTACGGACAACTGGTCGTGGCACTGGATATTCTTCGTCAATATCCCATTTGGCATAATCTCGATTTTAATGGTGATGTTTTTTATATCAGACCCTCCATACATGAAGAAGATGAAAATGAAAATAGATTACTGGGGCCTCATCCTGCTTGCGGTGGGCCTCGGCAGCCTCCAGATAGTGCTGGACAAGGGACAGCAGGAAAACTGGTTTACCTCAGATTTCATTTTCAGGATGACCGTGGTCTCAAGCTTGTCGCTCACCGCATTCCTGATTGTGGAATATTTTGCCGAACATCCAATACTTGATTTAAAAACCTTTAAAAATCTTTCCTTCACAACAGGCAATATCGTAATGTTTTTTGCGTTCTTCAACCTGTTAGCAAGCATCGTTCTGCTGCCTATCTTCCTGCAGAGCTTGATGGGATACACCGCCACGCTCGCAGGCATGGTGCTCGGCCCCGGAGGCATAGCGACCCTCATCGCGATGCCCATAGCAGGCAGACTGGTCACAAAGGTCAATCCCAAAGGCCTACTGACATTCGGGATTATAGTCTCTGCTTATTCGGTCTATCTTATGGCTCAGTTCAATCTGCACGCTGACTTTTACACGCTCCTCTGGCCAAGGATAGTCCTGGGCGTAGGCATGGGCTTCCTCTTCATCCCGCTTACCACACTAACGCTTTCGACCATACCAAAAGAACAGATGGCAAACGCCACCTCCATTTACAACCTTCTAAGAAATCTGGGCGGCAGCTTCGGGGTGGCCTTTGTCACAACAGTATTAGCGCGCAGGCAACAGTTCCATCAATCCCGGCTTGTGGAACACCTGACACCCTTTGACACAAACTACCAAATCGCAACCTCAAACAGCACGCAGCTCTTTCAATATTATGGCTTGGATCAGGGCTCTGCCGAAATGAGCAGCCTCGGCATAATCTACAAAGAACTCTTACGACAAGTATCGATGCTTGCGTTCAATGACGCCTTTTACCTCGTAAGCGCAGTTATGCTGATCACTCTTCCACTCGTATGGATTATGAAGCGCGGAAATGCTGAGGCTCAGGCCGGAATGCATTGAGTATGATATAATTTTAACTATGAATGAGCTATATATGAATGCACTCAAACCATCGGTTTCGGAAAGACTGACCCCTTTCTTATCCGAGATAATCAAAAACTACGGGCACGGTATCCACTCTGTCCATGTTGTAGGAAGCTCCGTAACACCTGACTTTGATGATAATTCCTCAGATATAAATAGTTTGGTTATTTTAAAAAACATGGATCTGTCTTTCGCCAGATTTTTAGCCCCACTCGGTGCAAAATACGGCAAGAAAAAAATCGCGGCCCCGCTTATGCTCACTCCTGACTACATAATGCAGTCGCTAGATGTCTTCCCTGTCGAGTTTCTCGACCTGAAACAAATACATGTCACAGTATATGGTGAAGACATTCTGTCCGGCATAACCATTGAGCGTTCCTATTTAAGGCTCCAGTGCGAGCAGGAGATGAAGAGAAGGCTTATAGCTCTCAGGCAGGACTATATATCATCGCTCGGCAGCGATGAGCGAATCACAACGCTTTTATCGCGCTCCATTACCGGAATCATGCCGGTTCTCAGAGCATTAATATTTTTAAAAGGACAGGAGCCTCCTGTAAAGCGGATTGAAGTGCTGAACACCCTTCAGGCTTTGTCTGGAATAGAAAAGGGAATATTTGAAAAGGTGCTGACTATCAAGTCGGGCCAGATTAAGCCCAAAAAAGATGAAGCGCATGCCATCTTCGAACACTATTACAAAGCGGCCGAGGCGCTCGGCACAATTGTGGATGATATCCCAAATGCTGCCGCACCACAGACGCAATAATTTTTATCTATCAGCATTTATGATGCTTCAGTTGTTACTGACGCTTGTGTTCTGTCTTATTGTCATAAACGCTTCTTTTGCCGCCGTACCTGAACCTCCAGCTAAACCCCAAAACTATGTGACAGACCTTGCCGGAATAGTCGAAGACTCAAAAGAGCAGCAGATGAATGCCTATCTCAGAGAACTCGAACAAAAAACAACGGCCCAGATTATGGTTCTGACTGTTCAAAGCCTTGACGGAGAAGACATCGCAGGTTTTAGCTTGAGAATGGCAGAAAAATGGAAAACAGGGCAAAAGGGCAAAGACAACGGCGCACTAATAACAGTCGCGTTGAAAGAAAAAAAATATCGCATAGAAGTCGGATACGGGCTTGAAGGCATACTGCCGGATGGCTTCGTGGGATCTGTAGGCAGGGAGCATATGGTTCCGCATTTTAGAAAAGGCGACTATACCGGAGGTCTTTTCAGCGCTGTCACAGCAATAACCCGGACGATTGCGGCTAAGGATAACATAGAAATAACCGGAATGCCAAAGCCTCAAACAAAAACCAAAATGCAGCGGCAGCCTGCACAAAAAAAAGATTCTACGTTTACGATAATCCTTGCCGCAATACTTTTTGTATTGGCGCTTGTGCTGTTCATCAAAAATCCGAGCCTGTTTTCATACATTTTCATCAACATAATCTATAATACGCTTTTGGCGCTCATCTTCAGCCGAAACGCAGGCGGCTGGTCCGGCGGCGGTGGGGGCTTTGGCGGCGGGGGTGGCGGCGGCTTCGGCGGCGGCGGCGCATCTGGAGATTGGTAAGTTAATACAGCAAAATAAAGGAGGAAATTTTATGGGCAATGCAGCAAAAATAGCAATCGTAGTTCTAGGGCTACTGCTTTTAGTCGGGGTCTTTGTGGGCATGTGGGTCATAGGTGAGTACAACCAAATCGTAGCAATGGACGAGCAGGTAAAGGCCCAATGGGCGCAGGTCGAAAACCAGCTAAAGCGAAGATACGATCTGATACCGAATCTCGTTGAAACGGTAAAAGGCTACGCATCGCATGAAAAAGGCCTATTCGAAAACATTGCAGCGGCAAGGACTCAGTATTTTCAGGCAAAGACACCGAAAGACCAAATCGCGGCATCCAATCAGCTCGAAGGTTTTCTTTCAAGACTGCTCGTGCTTAAAGAAACCTATCCAAATCTCAAGGCGAATGAATCCTTCCTTAAACTGCAGGACAGCCTTGAAGGAACAGAAAACAGAATTGCGGTCGAGAGAAAACGCTACAACGATGTGGTCAAGGTGCTGAATACATATACAAGGTCATTCTTCGGCAGATTAATAGCAGCTATCGCAAATGTTTACCAAGCGACTTATTACGATATTCCTGAGGCCGAGAAAGCTGCACCTAAGGTGAACTTCGGAAAATAAAAAGGCAGAATTCTGATTTTTGGGGTATAAACTAATCGCCGTCGCGGCTTGAAGCCGCGACGGCAAACATCATTGTCTAATATGGAACCAACCCTGCTTTTTCAATTATGAGATCGTATTTGTAACCTCCGCCGAAATCCTTATCCTTGCTCAGCGTGCCGGTAGCAGTAACCGTATCACCCACGGTTGGCTTGTCATCGGACGTTACGACGAGGTCATGGCTGCCCTTTTTACGGTTTCCGCTTCCGTCCTGAATATGAATCCAGTTCGTGCCCATAATCCCGCTCGATACCTTTACCACTTTCCCCCTTACTACAACTTCTTTTTTATCAAGCTTAACTTTGTTTTTATACAGATCTCCTATTGTGTATGCGTTAGCTCCTGATGCCTTTTCTACCTTTATATGGTCTGATATGCTGATCACCTTGTTTTTGCTGCCTGTTGATGCACCGCCTACAGATGGCTTCTGCTGACCTATAGGCCCGCCCGAAAAAATAATCTCGGTGAAGGTGCGCTTGAGCGTCTTGCTCTCAAAATTCATCATCTTGCCGCCGGCAGAAAAAGTCATGGTCTTGCCTTTTGTCACCTTTGTTGTGGGCATGGCAAGCCATATCTTCTTGCCATCTTTCTCGATGCGCACATATGTATAGCCTCCGCTGTCCATAGTCTCTACCACTTTGCCTGTAATAGAACCGGCATCTTCAGGCGCCCCCATTCCCCCGTGAGGTGATGACATGCCCGGACTGGCTGCCTTGTCCGCACCATAAGCAGCAGAGGCGATTATCGAAATTGACAAGGTACAGGCTAAAATTAAGGTTTTTAGTTTCATTCGAGGCTCCTTGAAATGAATATTTTAATGTAGGTTTGTATAGAATTATAGCACGCTGAATTTAAATTATTCTCGAATCAATAGAAAAAACCTGTCCGGTAATATTTTTCGCACCTGACAGAAAACGTATGAATGATGCAGCCTCCTGAGGGTCGGAAAGGGTTCCCTTCAGGCTTTCTGCTTTTGCAGCTTCAGCAGCAACCAGGGATGAAGCGCCCATATCCGTAAGCATATAGCCCGGAAAAACCGCGTTGACCATTATTCCCCCGACTGCCAATTCATGCGCAAGCGATTTTGTAAAACCAATCAGTGCAGCCTTAGATGCGCTGTATGCGGCCTGACCTCTCTGGCCCTTTATTCCTGAATAGGAGGATATATTTATTATATGGCCTCCGCAGCGGATAAGCGGCGCAAAGGCCTTGGTCATTCTGAAAGCGCCCTTAAGGTTCACAGAAATAACATCATCCCATTGCTTTTCATCCTGCCTGACAAGAGGAGAATCTGATACTATTCCGGCATTATTTATTAAAATATCCGCCCCGCCCCATTTTTGAACAACCGTTTCAGCCATAGCTCCTATCTGGGCAGAACTTCTCACATCGCATTTAATTGCAAGCACTTTGCTGCCAAACTCTTTTGTTATAGAATTTGCAGAAACCTCAGAAACAATATAGTTGAAAGCTACAAAACAGCCGTTTTCAAGAAAGGACAATACAATGCTTCTGCCAAGACCCCTTGTCCCGCCTGAAACAACAACAACCTTCTCGGACAGCAACGACATATTTCATGTTATAATTTCAAATCAATTTAAGCAAGCGGAGGTTTGATGCCGAGATTTGAAGAAGTACAGATGAAAATGGCTGATGTGGCAAAAGAGCACCTTGAAATATTTAATATGCAGGTTATGATCGAACAGTTTACCCTTGACCGTGAATGCAAGTTTTTCTTCGGACTTCCTGACAAAGAGCCGCCCTATTATGTCTCTGCTACGGCCGAGCTGACTTATGACGCGTTTCAGACAGGAATGACTATTCATGAGGAAAACCTCGAAGAAGATGAAGCCACCGATGTTGACACTTCTATAGAGATCGAGTTCACGGTGCTCTTTCCTATAATGAAAGAGGTTCCGGACATAAAAAAAATACTGCGCGAAATTGAAGCGGAATTTCCTGACATAGAACCGGTGCTTGTTTCAAAAGAAATATTCGATGGAGAAGAGACCGGCAGGGAGTTTGAGATATCTTATTATTATGATATCGATTCTGCAGAAATACTCGATGACGACCTCTATGATGAGATATTTTTCGAACTCAAGAGTTTGCTTGAGTTCATCTACAACCGGACTAAAGACCACATAGATTATGCATGGTACAGAGGAGAGGATTGATAGACTTCTCCGAAATCAGCGTCGTTCTCCTCGATATGGACGGCACTCTTCTGGACAAATATTTCGACGATTATTTCTGGGAGCACCTTGTCCCCGAAAAATATTCAGAGAAGCATAATGTAACATTCGGCAAAGCAAAAGAAGTTCTGCTTGCGCTTTACAAGACGCATGAAGGCACTCTCAACTGGACCGATATAGATTTCTGGTCGCGGGAGTTGAACCTCGACATCCCTGCGCTGAAAGAGCAGATAAAGCATCTCATTGAGGTGCATCCCCACGTAGAGGATTTTCTAAAAGCTCTGAAGAGACAAAATAAAAAAGTTTACATGCTCACTAACGCCCATTATAAAGTGCTCGACATTAAGCTGAAAAAAACAGAGATAGGAGGATATTTTGACAGATGCGTAACCTCTTTCGAAATAGGCTATCCGAAAGAGATGATCGAGTTCTGGGAAAAGACCGAGCGCCTATTAGGTTTTGACAAGCACACCGCGCTGTTTATTGACGATACTATCGAGATACTTCATACCGCAAAAAGATTTGGGATAAAGCATATCTTTTTTAAAGCACGCGGCAACTCTAAAAAAGAATCACCCGAAGCAAAAGGCTTCAGCTCAATAAGAGATTTCGGAGAGCTCGCAAGAGCAATAAACTGACTTCTCCACACTATAATAAAAACTGGAGGGAATATGAGAATGAAATTTTGGCTTTCGATTGTTTTAACACTGGCTGTTATCGCTTCGCAGGCATTTGCTGCAGAAAAGAACGGCCTCAAAACACAGAAAAGCAAAAACAGCTACAGCGTGGGGCTGGATGTCGGAAACAGCCTAAAAGCCCAGGGCATATCTATCGATCAGGACTCCTTCATCAAAGGGTTTAAGGATGCCATGTCAGGCAGCAAGCCGCTTTTGAGCGAAAGCGAAATAAATGCGAGCAAAGCCGATATTCAAAACGAAGTAAGGTCAAAGCATGAAAAACAGAGAAAAGAATCCGCAGGCAAAAACAGCAAAGAAGGAGAGCAGTTTCTTGAAGCCAACAAAAAGAAACCCGGAGTAAAGACCCTTCCAAGCGGGCTGCAGTATAAAATCATATCAGACGGAAAAGGTGAATCGCCTAAAGCATCAGATACTGTGTCGGTGCATTATCGCGGCACGCTTATAAACGGCACAGAGTTTGACAGTTCATACCGCAGAGGCAAACCTGCTGAATTCGGTGTAAACCAAGTTATCGCTGGATGGACCGAGGCGCTGCAGTTGATGAAGCCCGGCGCAAAATGGCAGCTTTTCATCCCCTCCAAACTGGCCTATGGTGAGCAGGGAGCAGGACAGCAGATAGGACCTAATGCTGTGCTTATTTTTGAAGTAGAACTTATTTCGGTAAAAAAATAATACACCCGCAGCACATTTACCAAGAGCTTAGCGTATGTTTCCAAATACGCTAAGCTTCTCGGACCTGCGCAGTTTTTTAAGGTGAGCCTCAAGCTTAAGCGCCTCGGAGCGTGTTTCACATTCAATTTGGCCTATAACCGTAAACGGAAGATGAGATCTTACAAAGCGGCTGCCCTTTCCTGAAGCGTGTGTTTGCAGCCTCTTAGAAAGATCGTTTGTAATGCCGATATAAATCTTTCCCCTGCAGTCCAGTGCATAAACACACCAGCCCACAGTCCTTGCCGCCAAAACCGGTAATTTTTCCTCTGTCATCTGTACATCTATTATCACAAAAAACTGCTTACCTCACAAGCTCCGAGCTGCTGAGCAAATAATTCTATTGACAGTTCTTTATAAAAGTTGATACTTTATTGCATCTAAAAATATTATCGGAGGTAGTATTCATGACAAAGCAAGAACTCATCGAGAAGGTAGCAAAAGACTCAGACCTTTCGAAGGCAGCAGCAGGCAAAGCAATCGATGCAACAATTGAGGCAATCAAGGCCACTCTTAAAAAGGGACAGAAGGTCATCCTTATCGGCTTCGGCAGCTTCTCTGTTTCGAAGAGGAAGGCAAGAAAAGGCCGCAACCCTCAGACCGGCAAAGAGATCAAAATTGCTGCACGCAAAGTCCCCAAATTCACAGCAGGCAAAACACTGAAAGACGCAGTTAAGTAAGCAACAAAAAAACAACATGTAAAGGGTCAGCAAACTTAGTTTGCTGACCCTTTTGTTTTAGTTGACACTGACTCCGACGAAAACAGTATTATTTGATATATGGATTTTAAAAATATTATCTCGCATCTCCTCGCCGCTTTTCAGAAGCATAACATTCGCTATGCACTTATGGGCGGATTTGCTATAGGACTGTGGGGCGGCTCGAGAGCAACTGTTGATCTCGATTTTTTAGTGAGTCTTGATGATATTGAAAAGATAGACACTATAATGCTGGGACTCGGATACGACTGCAGGCATAAGAGCGAAAATGTTTCGCAGTATATTTCTCCGCTACGCGTTTTAGGTGAAGTTGATTTCCTTCATGCCTTTCGAGAAGCCAGTGTGGGGATGCTTGAACGATCTGAACTCAAAGATATATTTGACGGGGAGATAAAAATTAGAACGCTAATTCCAGAAGACATTATTGGACTGAAATTGCAGGCTATAAAAAACAATCCCAAAAGGCTTGCGATCGATACAGAGGATATTAAAACTCTCCTTTACCTTCGAGCAGAAAAGACCGACTGGCTGCTTATAGAAAAATATTGTGCTATTCTTGATATGAGATCAGTATTCGATGAGCTAAAAAGGAGTATGGAACAATAATGCTCGATGAAAAAACGGCAGAAGAACTGCAAAGACTTGCGTCGTCGGAATCTATGTGCATGGATATGGAAAAGGTGGCAATTCAGCGGCACAATCCATTTATCAAAGACGGCAAAGTTGTAACTGACGCTTACATAGAGTTTGTTACTCAGTTCAATAAATTTATAAATCACCAACCCAAACCTTTTGCACCTATTATAGAAAAAGAGATGAAGCTGTAAACCGTTGCTGCTCTGTTGTCTACATCATAGGCAGGTATATTCTGAAGGTCGTACCTTTGCCCAGTTCACTGTCAACCGTTATATTTCCGCCATGCTGCTTGATTATTCCGTAAGCCATTGCCAAGCCAAGTCCTGTTGCCTTTCCAATTCCCTTTGTGGTGAAAAACGGTTCGAATATATTTTGTCTTGTCTTTAAATCCATGCCCCTGCCTGTATCAGATACCGTCAATACAGCATGCCAGCCTTTGTTCTCAAAAAGATTAGCCTCGGAATAGCTGTCATCAATATTGACCATATCTGTGCCAATTATCAGATACCCTCCATCAGGCATCGCATCACTGGCGTTGGTAGCAAGGTTCAGCAGCACCTTGTCTATCTGCCCCTCATCAACCTTCACCATAATATCCCTGTCGATAAAAACGGTCTTTAACTCTATTCCCTCACCCATAATTCTGCGAAGCGTCCTCTCTAGGTTTTTGACTATGACATTAAGATTATTCTCTTTAGGAATTATTACCTGCTTACGGCTGAAGGCAAGCAGTCCGCGCGTGAGCTCAGCGGCACGATTCGCCCCTGCGAGCATCTCTTCCACAAATTCTTTTGTTTCAGCATCATCTTTGAGCCTTTTTTTAGCCATTGTCCCATAGCCGATTACCGACATAAGTATGTTATTGAAATCATGTGCCACACCTCCGGCAAGCACACCTATCGCCTCCATCTTCTGCGACTGAAGCAGCTGCTCTTCCAGTTTTTTTCGCTCGGTGATATCCTTGACCACTCCGTCATATGACATTAGACGACCTGAAGGGTCCTTATAAATAATAATATTGTCTCTCACCCAGCGCAGGGCGCCGTCTTTGCGTATGAGCCGATGCTCGATAGGCTGAATATCCCTGCCAGCTAAAATCTGCTCCACACGCTTGATTATCAGATCACGGTCCTCATCCACCACCATACTGATCCATAAATACGGATCAGCAGCAAACTCTTCAGCCGTATATCCGGTTAACGCAGCGCAGGCAGCACTATGCTTAGTCTCTACAGCACGTCCGTTTTCTATCCTCACCGAATACTGATAGTCGGTGAGTCCTTCAGTAATGCGCCGGTATCGCGCTTCACTCTCTTCCAAAGCCTTCTCGGCCTTTCTGCGACGGGCATCCGACTCAGATTTATATAGCGCTACTTCTATTGTGCTCATGAGCGTGCTATTATCACAGGGCTTGGTAATATATCCAAAGGGTTCTGTTATTTTAGCTTTTTCGATAGTTTCAACATCGGTGTGGGCGGTCATATAAACAATAGGAATTGAACAGGACTTGCGTATTTCTTCTGCAGCTTCTATGCCGCTCATCGGGCCGTTGAGACGAATATCCATAAGAACCAGATCAGGACGAAATTCGTTCGCCATGCGTATCGCATCATTCCCGTTAGAGGCAATTTCATAGACTTCGTAGCCGAGGTTAACAAGATTGGATTTTAGATCCATTGCGGTAACAATTTCGTCTTCAACCACCAAAATCCTTTTGGCTTCTGTGGGATAATTATCCATTTTGTTGTCCTCCCGTGTCTGCGCTGTCCGGGAAGGTTATGCTGAACCTCGTTCCCGCTCCCCTTGAAAGCTCTGCTTTTCCATTGATCTGGCGGGTCAGACCCTTTACCAGCTCGAGCCCAAGCGTTTTGGTATTGAGAAAGTCGATCTCCGCAGGAAAGCCTATCCCGTTGTCCTCAACAAACAATACATAATTCCCTTCGCCATCTCTGTTTATACCAACTTTGACCGTTCCTTTTTTGCCTTCAGGAAAGGCATATTTCAGGCTGTTTGATAACAGCTCGTTCACGATCAGCCCACAGGGTATGCCCATATTAACATCAAGAAAAACAGGTTCCATATCCACAGATATCGCAACATCATGAATTCTGTATGTATTGGCAATACTGCCTGCAAGACTCTTCAGATAGTCTTTGAACTCGATATGGGCCAAGTCCGCAGACCGATAAAGCCTTTCATGTATCATCGCCATAGATTTTACCCTGTTCTTGCTCTCTTCCAGGTTGTCGCGAACAGTCTCGTCGGCAATGCTCTTTGCCTGAAGGCTCAATAGGCTGTAAATAACTTGCATGTTGTTCTTCACCCTGTGATGAATCTCCTTAAGCATCACGGTCTTTTCCTCAAGTGAGCGTTTTATCTGTTCGTCCGTCCTTTTGCGCTCTGTGATATCTTGAAAGAAGCCATAAACTCTGCGGTGCTCTATATCCGCTCTTCCTATTGCATGAACACTCTTAAGATTGCCTTTGGCGGTAATTATATCGAGCTCCAGATCAAATGGCTCGCTGCACTCGATAGCACGCTGCACAGCAGCTTGAATAATTGGCTTTGACGCCGGCGTGTAGAATTCAACTCCTCGTTCCACGGTAGGGTTATGTGCTCTATCCAGTTCATGGATGTTATATATCTCTTCGGTCCATGTCTGCTCACCTGTGTCAATGTTAAACTCCCAGCCGCCCACCTTTCCGATCTGTTCTGTTTCATTAAGCAAAAGCTGGCTTTTCTTAAGAGAGTTGCTCAGAGCTTCCCGCTCAACAATAGTTGCAGCCAGAATCAATATTGCAAAGCTCGCTATCCACAGAGACACCTGAAGAGATATTATCCCCAGAGAAGTCGTATGTCCGGATACGGTAAAAGGCCCCATGCCTAACTTTGTAAGCAGAATGCTGAGCAGCGCGACCAATAATAAGGCTAAGGCTGCGCCTGCTACCTTAAAACGAATAGCCATCAATATAAGCAGAGGCATAACAAGCTCAGGACGCATGATGATACTCAGCCTCTCAGGTGCAAAACCAAAGCTAAGCAAAGTTACGGCAGCGATAGCTCCAAGCAATGCGGCAAACTCTATCAACCCAGAGTTTTTAAAAATATTTACTCTTTCTCTCGCCAAGGTCACAATAAGCGGCGTGAGAATCAGCATTCCAACACCGTCTTCAACAAACCAAACCAGCCATGCCCGCCAATATGGTGTTCCCTTACCAAGGGCAGGAACAGCAGCACCAACTAACGCTGTAAAGGCATTGCTTACCATCACAGCCACCAGACAGAAGCCTGTTATATCCCTGATCTTGTTGAACCTGATTGGAGTTGTGACAAAGCGGTTTAAAAGCGATGCAGCAATAAGAGGCTCAACCGAATTTGCTAAAGCAAATCCAAAACTAACCCCAAACGTATTCCCTGCGTACAGATTTGCCAGCACAACCGCCATAAAAACAGCAGTCATCGTGATAAGCCATGACCGGCGTTCTGTCAGAAGCAAAACCGCAAGGATAAAACCGCTGGGGGGCCATATTACCGCAAATCCTTCGGGCTGAATAATAAACAACAGACTCACCCGTGCAATCAGATAATACAGCACCGCCACACCCAGTGCACGGAGAAAATCCTGCTGTCGAGTTGGTGATCGACTGCCCGTAAACTCTTTAGTCAGCTTCCCTGCTTCGCTCATAATTGCCTAAAAGCATAGCATTTTACAGATGTCATGGCAATAATAAAATTTGCTTTAGTTTCAGATGAGGCGTAAAATTAAAGTAAGGGGGTTGCACTCAATGAGGATGAAAAAATGACCGACGAGGAAAAATCAAAACAACAATTAATTGCAGAGCTGCAGCAACTGCGAGCACAAATCGAAAGACTCGAATCAGAAACAAATAACATCAATGCAAAACAAGAATGGGAAGAGATCTTTGATACGATCAACGACGCCATAACCATTCATGATGCTGACTTCAATATAATCCGTGCCAACAAAGCAGCTGTAGAAATGCTTGGGCTGCCTTTTTTTACGATTCTAAAACAAAAATGTTTTCAATCATATCATGGTACCGGCTGTCCCCCTGACGGATGCCCGAGTTGCAGCTCTTTAAAAACAGGCATACCCAGCGTCTCAAAAATATTTGAGCCACACCTGAATAAACATCTGGAAATTAAGGCACTGCCTCGCTTTGACAAAAACAACATAATCATAGGGCTCATACACATTGTAAAAGATATAACAGAACAGGTAAAGGCTGAAGAAGAGCAGAAAAAACTCCAATCTCAGTTTTTGCAGTCACAAAAGATGGAGGCGATAGGCACGCTCGCCGGAGGTGTTGCGCATGACTTCAACAATATACTCACCGCAATCATCGGCTTCGGCACCATGGCCCTGCGAAGAATCCAAGAGGATGAAGCTTCCAAAGAATATCTGCTCGAAATTATCAACGGCGCAAAACGTGCAGCCGAACTAACCCAGAGGCTTCTAGCCTTCAGCCGCAAACAGACGATCGAACTCAGACAGCTGGATCTAAACAGTATCGTAGAAAGAGTGCAGAAGATGCTCGGAAGAATCATAGGCGAAGATATAGAACTAAAGACTATGCTCAACAGCGAGGATATTGCTGTGAATGCAGATGCAGGACAGATTGAACAGGTGCTGTTGAATCTCGCCACAAATGCGCGTGACGCGATGCCAAACGGAGGTGTTTTGACCATTCAGACATCTGTTGTCGATATTGACAGCAGCCACGCTGAAGCCCAGCTTTTTGAGAAAACAGGCCAGTATGCGATGCTAATCGTGTCCGACACCGGCATCGGCATGGACGTAAAGACAAAGGATAATATCTTCGAACCTTTCTTCACCACAAAAGAGGTTGGCAAAGGAACCGGGCTTGGATTGGCGGTGGTCTATGGAATCGTAAAGCAGCATGGGGGACATATTTCGGTCGATAGCAGCACCGGCTTAGGCACAACTTTAACTATATACCTGCCTATAGCAATTACACCTTATGAGGATCAAATCGAAAATGCCCAACCGATACCTTCTGGCAAGGGAGAGTGCATACTGTTATGCGAAGACGATGCACAGGCAAGAAAAATAACCCGGATATACCTTGAGGAATACCGGTACAAAGTAATAGAGGCAGGAAACGGGGATGAAGCGGTAAAGAGGTTTGTCGAAAACAAAGATTCAATAAACCTTGTCATTATGGATGTGATAATGCCGATAAAAAACGGCAAGGCAGCATACGAAGAGATTAAAGCCCTCAGGCAGGACATAAAAGTTTTATACATAAGCGGTTACACAGATGAGATTATCGCAAAAAGAGGTATTCTGCAAGAAGAAGTTGATTTCCTTTCGAAACCTATCCCGCCTGATAAACTGCTCGGCAAGATCAGGTCTATGCTGGACAGCCAATGATCGAATTTATCCGCGCTAGGAGTTGCTGCCGGTATTTTTGATATGCCCCAAGCGGGCATCATCCCATGAAGCAGGATCGTGTATCGATTCCAGATGTGTCATCACCGTAACATTAGGCAAGGCAGAGCGTATATCCGCCTCCATCCTTTCCAGCAGCTTATGTCCGCGGTCAACAGTCCAGTCTCCGGGAACAAGCACATGGAGAGATACAAACCTATGGGAACCTGACTGGCGGGTGCGAAGTGCATGACATTTTATCTCTTTTTCGCAATACAGTTCCAATACCTTCTCTATGGCGTTCATTTCTTCAACCGGCAATGCAGTATCCATAAGCCCTAATACAGACTCGCGTACAATGCGGATGCCTGACCAGACAATGTTCCCGGCAACAATGATTGCAACAATGGGGTCTAACCTTTCCCATCCGGTAAAAGCAACTGCAGCAACCGCGACGATAACACCTGCTGATGTCCAGACATCAGTCAAGAGATGATGCGCATTGGCTTTGAGAGTTATTGAATCATAGTTCTTCGCAGCTTTTAACAAAACAATAGCCACAACCAAGTTCACCACCGACGCTGCAACAGAAACCACCAGCCCCAGTCCTACCTGCTCAAGCGGTCTGGGTGAAATAAGACGCTGTGCTGCCGCCACACCAATACTGATGGCAGCTATAAGTATCAGCGTGCCTTCTACCCCGCTCGAAAAGTATTCTGCCTTGCTGTGGCCATAATGATGATCATCGTCAGCCGGACGGGCTGCTAAAGTAAGCATTGCCAGAGCCATTATCGCACCTACAAGATTGACCAGGGATTCAATCGCATCTGACAAAAGGCCAACCGAGCCTGTCAACAGATATGCAGCAGTTTTCAGCGCCATGGTTGCTATCGCAGCAGAAATCGAGAGCCAGGCAAAGCGGGTAAGCGAAGAATTATTTGGTTTGTTCATATGCCGGTTAAATTGGGCGTATATGCGAAAGCACAACCATTTTTATTAGACTGCTTTAACCATAAATGATATATGAGAAGCAAGACCTAATGTGACGGAAGGAAATCTCTTATGTTAAGAATATCATGAACAGCACAATCCAACGCTTCTATGTTCTGCCTGCCGTTTTGTTCGCATCTGTCAATAAGAACAATAACAGCATCAACTATAAGACCAAAATCACGCGCAGCCTTAATAGCCTTTATGGTAGAGCCGCCTGTAGTAACAACATCGTCTATTATGACCACATGATTGCCCGGATCCACATTGCCCTCGACCGGAAGCATCAGGCCGTGCCCCTTGGGTTCTTTCCTTATGACAAAGGCCTTGATAGGCTCTTTCATCTGATATGAATGCCCTGCAACGGCATACGCTATAGGGTCTGCGCCCAAAGTAAGTCCTCCGATTCCGTCTGGCGACAACCCAAGTTCTTTGATCTTCTCGAAAATAAGCTTGCCGATAATAAACATACCGTCAGGCGACATGGTAGTTTTCTTCATGTTGAAATAAAACTTGCTCACACCGCCAGAAGCAAGTTTATAAATCGGCTCATCGCTGCACTGGTATGAGCGTTCTTTAATAATACCGATTAATTCGGTTTTATAGTCCATCGCCAAACCAGAGTATGCGACTATTTTTTTGATTTAAAGGAGATTTTATCCAGCATTTTCTTAATCTCCTCCGGCATATCGCCCTGCATATGCTCTTTAAGGTAGGAATTAGTTGATATAATCTTTGTAACCTTGACCATAAACTCCTGCTTCTCTGGAGAAAGACGTTCAAGATTCATCATCTTATCCATATAAAAATTCTTCGATGCTAAACCAAGCTCGTTTCTCACCTCATCAAGGGTCATCGCTTTAGGCTTAACCACAGGCTCAACAAGATTGTACTTGCTGTAATCCCACACCTCGATATACGGCTTGAGCATCGGATAAATCTCAGAATATGGCCATGGGGCAATTGCGAGGAAGAAAGCAAGATCAGGATTATAATACCTGGCAAGATTGACTGTTTCGCGTATCTTTTCTATAGTGTCATCCGGCATGCCAAGAACGAATGATGTTTCGGAAACGATGTTATATTCATTGATCAGATCAAGCGCCCTCTTTGACTGCTCAACCTTGATGTCCTTTTTAAAAATATCGAGTGTCTCTTGGGTCGTAGCCTCAACACCAAGATAAACATGGTCGATCTTGGCCTTCTGGTACTTCCACATAATATCCTCATCCCTCAGGATATCATCCACACGAGTCTCCATAAGAATCTTTGTGCCCACCTGACGCTCTATGAGCATATCAAGTATCCGCTCCCAACGCTGCCTGTCGAGTGTTGGAGTTTCATCAGAAACCATAACAACATTTACGCCATACTTGTCCCTCAAAAACTCAAGCTCTCCAACAAAATTCTCGGGCGACCTGCCTCTCCATTTCCTCTTCCAGAAAAGCTGCTGTGAACAGAAGCTGCACTGCTGGCTGCAGCCGCGTGAAGAGCTAACGATAGCAAGGCGTGAATCTTCCATAGTCTTGTAAGTGTAAATAGGCCATTCAACAAGGTCCCAAGCAAGAGGAAGTGTATCAAGATCTTTAATATAGCCGCGGGATGGTGTAGCTACCGTGCTTCCGCCGTCGTTATACACTATGCTCTGGACATTCGATATATGTCCACCGGCATTAATAGTGTTCAGCAAATCAACAAGGGTTTCCTCACCCTCGCCGCGAACAATGAAATCAACATATGCATAATGGTCTTTGAATATTTCCTCATAGCAGAAGGTCGGATGAACATTTCCGATTACCGTCACTATCGAGGAATTAATCTCTTTGGCAAGCTTAAGAACCTTCAAGGCATCAACAATACCTGCGGTAAAAGCTGTTGTTGCAACAACGTCAGGCTTTTCTGTCTCTATCCTCTTTCCGATAACTTCTAGAGTGTCCCAATGGCTCATAGCATCATAATAAATTGGGTCATATCCCGCAGCCCTGAGGCTTCCTGCGATATAAACAAACCCAACATTAAGCCAGACTCCTGCTGACTCTACAACGCCGGAATGGTATGGGGGCGTGATAAGAAGAACCTTTTTTATCTTTTTCGAGAAATTCATCCGTTTATTTTAAGCAATTTTAGTACCAATGAGCAAGTAATTTTTTAGAACAGACTCTAAATAAGAACCGACACCTGCTAAAAAACCATAGAATATTGCCACCAAATACCGATTCCGAATACAAGGAGCAAAAATACATGCTTAATAAGTAGCATTTTTTTTCTCATTTTTTCTGAATCAGGGCCATAAACATTGTCAACATAAGTGAAAGATCTTCCGGCACCTGTTGCAAACACAGCAACCACACATATGATCCCTGTCCAGAAAAGTTGTTTTTTCAAACCGAATATAACACTGTTGACTTCAGCAGAAAAGGTCTGCGAGCTCAGCCAGTAAACTCCTAATACCGTTGCTGCCCAACATCCAGCTGCAAAATCATGAACAAACCCTATAAAAATAGTCAGCGCCTTTTTCATAACAAGTCAAAAACCTGCATGCAACAATTTCAATATAGTATATATCACTTCATACCTCTATTTTTAATTTTTACCACTCTTCTTGCCTTGATTTTCTGACTTGAGTCCTGCCGGATGGTCAGCCAAAACCTGTTTGTCAGCTTCACTCTTGTACCAATCAAGCGGTCTTTCTGTCTGGTCCTTGAATGTATTTAATGATTGGTCCCTCAACTCAGCCGCCTCTGCATCTGCCTGCCCAACGAGTATCTCATCAACCACCTGCGGACAGGATGCCACAGAGCCCGGCCGAGCTTCGATCTCTTCGCGCACACTAGGCAGCGCCTTCGGGTCTTTTGCCATCGCCATCTTCAGCTCGATAGAAAAGTTCACATATCTCTCAAGCATACGAAACACTGCCGAGTCGCCCATCGGGCTTCCTGCATTTTCATCAGGCAACGGTGAAACCTTTCCGTTTTCTATTTTTGCACGGCCCACCATTTCGCAGCCGCGGCCGTTGTCGGTAGTATAGCCGAGGTTATCGGTAATGACAGCCAGAACAGTGGGCACGTTGGCCAAGTCCCAATGGGCAAGAAGCCCAACCTCTCCGTCAGGCAGAGGCTTAAGATCATCAATGCTCATAGCTAACACACGCGACCACGGCGGTACAGGCCTTGTACGTTGACGCTTAGGCTGGCCTTTGACATAGCGTCTAAGTGAATCGTCAAAAAGATTCGTCGCAGTTTCTGCTTCACCAAGCACGTTGACACAGTGAGTATCGGAAATACTGAAAATTTCCTGCACCATACTGTAATAGTCATCCCGTGTAAAAACTCCGAACCTATTGCGGTAGCCTCCACCATCGCAAATTCTGCTTCCCAAAGGCAAACAAAACTTCATCTTCTTGCGGCGGCAGGCCTGAAAGAAATAAATAAACGCAGAGGTAGCGCCTATCAGTGCAATCGGAACACCGCTCGCCTCTGATTCACGCAATGCCTTTAGCAGATCATTGATATGTATTCCTGACTTGCCGAGAAGAAATTTACTGTCTGAAGTTCCAAATGCCTGACGCGTCTGGTCCATGCCAATAGCCATGCCCATTGATGGTGCCATCTCTGGGCTCGGTGCAAGAATAAGAATGCGGCAGCGCTTGCCATCTTTGAAGTCAGGGAACAGATACGACCCTGTCATCATTTTATTAGCCGAAAATACCAAACGCTTGCCATCCTCATCCCTGAATATGCGTCCCCTCTGTGTAAGACTGGTTGTTCCACCGGTCAGGCAGGCCATCACAGATTTCTCGAGCGGAAAAGAGGCAACAAGGTGAGTCTTGAAGACATCATTGTAAACCATCGGGATATCTTCCCAACGGTCTATGTCTCCAGGCTTAACATTTTTTGCATCACAAAATTCACGAAAGATGGCATTTACCTGATACTGAAAGGCAAACATCCTTAGCGAGTAGTCTTTGAACACAGAATCAGAAATATCAGAGTCAACCCCTGCCTCTATAAACTTAAGAACATCTTCTGTTAAACACTGGCGTTCTTTGTCGGCTTCAGATGGGCTCATCGGAGCAAAGGGCAGTTTTGACATATGGTATGGCCTCCTTAATATTTAATGCTTAGCTTGTTTCTATGTTACCGGTCAGAAAAGCTTGCATTAAATATGCCCATAAATATTTTAACAACCGTTTTTTAGAAATGCTTTAATTTTAACATGTTATATTCCAAAACATTTCTGGACTTTTATATCGCCTTGTCATAATGCACAAAAAACAGGCAGGACTGCCTAAATTAAAGGCAATTGATTAGACATAGCATTTACGGCTGCTGCTTATGATGCAGTAACTCCAGCTCTCTTTTTTGACACTAAGTCTTTTTCTGCCTTCCACTTTTCATATGCTATCTTCATGCCATGTCTTACCGGTATCTGCGACATAAGCGAAAGAATATGAGCGTGAGGAAAGCCCTGCATAGGAACATTTTTCATATGCCGCAGAACCCTGCCAAGACTTAGCAGTTCAAGTGAAGTTTCGAAAAAAAGCTCTTCGCGGATTTCGGGCGCCATTGCCAAGTCCGGATGTTCAAACAAAGCATATGCGCCGTTATAATACTCCCAGCCCAAATCCTTATAAATATACGGCTCGTACTGCTCACGCAGCTTGGTGCCCGGATAAGGAACAACAAGCGAAGGATGCATGCTCACACCAAGCCTTTCTGCAATCTCTATTGAACGCTTAAAGTCATCGAGCGAATCATGCCGGCTGCCTACCATATAGAACAGAGATACATCAATGCCATGGTCCCTGAGGGTCTTTACCGCTCTCTCACGGTCAACACCTATCTTGCCGTCTGCAGCAAAAGATCTTAAGCCTTCATCCGAAATCGACTCCCATCCAACCCAAAGAGAAAGCAGTCCGCACTCCCTCGCAGCCTTCAACATTCGAGGGCCAACAGGAGAAAGCACCGGCCCAAGACTACCAAAGCCCATCCATCTTTTTCCGCTGCCCTTGAGTTCGGTAAAAAGGTCTATTGCGCGTTCAGCCTTTCCTGTCCACCAGATATTCTCGTCGCCGTTTATATACATCTTCTCGGGAATTGCCGCAACATCACGCACAACATGCTCAATAGGACGGAAGCGAATCCTTGCTCCATAAAAAGGCTTAACAGAGCAGAAGGTACAGTTATAAGGACAGCCGCGTGAAGTATTTACAATTCTGAATTGATGCTTACGTTTGCCTTTAAGAAGACCATAAAGAGGTGTAGGAAGTTCATCAAGAACAATCTGTTCACCGCGATAAAAAGGTTTCAGCTGACCATTCCTAAAATCACGGAGTACTTCAGGCCAGACCGATTCAGCCTCGCCAATCACAACAGCATCTCCATGCGACTTGGCCTCCTCAGGCATGGCAGAGGCATGCATATTGCCAAACACAACTTTAATTCCCCGTGCCCTGAGCTTTTCTGCTATCTTATAGCCGCCTACGGCAGTCGGAGTAAGAATACTTATAGCGGCAAGGTCACAATCCAAGCTATCAACAGCATTAGGATCGGCGCTGGCGCTGATTAACTCTATTTCTATATCGGGATCAGCACGTCGCGTAAGCGCGGCAATATATTCGAGGCTCGGCGGAGCCACAGGAGTCCAGCCAAAAGGCAAAGGAGGGAAGATAATGCAGAGTTTCATAATTAATAATCGGCCTTAGCCTGTCAGCGCATTGCTGTCAATATTAATAGCCTAGCGCTCAGTAAAGTGTTTAAAAGCTAATTTTTTTATTGGCATAAATCTTATCAAGAATCGCAGTAGAGTCTTTTTGTTCATATCTATACAGCTTGCCGTCAGACTTAACCTCAAGCTTTGACACCATTAATACATACCAAGCCCCATTCGGTTCTATCACAAACGTCACGCCAACTCCTCTGTCTATGACTCCATCCTGAATATCTTTGTCGTTCAATGTATTTTTTTCAAACCATCCGCTGAAATCAATAGTGTAGTGCCCGCTTTTCAACGAGGATTCTCTCCACTCCTTTTTCGTTAAATGCTTGTACGAATCAAAAACAGTTCCTATTGTTGTAGATTGGCTATTAGGCCACTTCTGATTTTTTATCGCAGCAGAAATGCCGGGGGTTGAAGTTTCGGCCACATTACTGTGTATGGATTTCGGAGCGTCCTGCTTATCGTTCTTGTCTTTGGTGCATGCTGCTATCATAAATAAGGCAATCATTAACAAGCATAAATATTTAAGTATCGACATCTTACCTCCTGAAAAATCAATGCTCTATTCTAAAACCGCTGTGAAATGTTTCAACAGCAAAAGGAATTCCCCAATAACTTATTATCATAGCTGCAAGGGCAATCAATGCATACCATGCTAATTTTCTGCCCCGCCATCCAAAGGTTATTCTAAGATGCAGATATATCCCATATGTGAGCCATGATATAAGTGACCACACCTCTACAGGGTCCCAGTTCCAGTAGCTGCCTTTAACCTGATTAGCCCAGAAACAGCCGGATATTATCATAAGTCCATACATGATAAAGCCGCCTGCAACAAAACGATACCCGAGGTTGTCCAAGACCTGCAACTCAGGCAACTTTTCGTATATACCGCCCGAATATTTCTCTTTTAAAAGATACATCATTCCCATTCCTGCTGATACAAGTATTGCACCAAAACCGGTCG
Source organism: Nitrospirae bacterium MYbin3 (assembly GCA_002753335.1). GTDB lineage: Bacteria > Nitrospirota > Thermodesulfovibrionia > Thermodesulfovibrionales > Dissulfurispiraceae > MYbin3. The sequence goes on along the minus strand of PEAD01000013.1, from coordinate 8,532 downwards.
CCGCCCCAATGATATGAACCCAAATCCAGCCACTCTGCAATGCAGGTGCTATCTGAGTAGCAGCCCCTTTAATAAGCGTCCCGCCCCATCCCATAAGAACAAACGCAACAGGCATAACAACAACGCCCAAAGGCCTTACCTTTTTAACCGTAAATTGGAAAATAAGAAATATAAGAATTGAAACAAAAATTCCAAAACTAATTGATTCAGAAATCATAATAAAAGGACTTATGCCGGTCTCCATCCAACGGTTGGCTATAGAAAAAAGATGAGGAACAAATCCGGCTAAAGCGCTATACAAACCAAAGACAAAAAGTTTGTCATTTTTCCCTATGATGCCGAAGATATAACTGCAGGCGCTTATACCATACATTCCCACCGCAATCCAGAAAAACAGATATTCAGGTTTCACTTGCTCACCTCAAATAAATTAATCTTTAATTTGAGCATAACTTTTCAAATTCTGTCAATGAAGAGAAACGTTAATGCCAACCTTATTTTACATTCCCTTTTACCGTTTTCGATTTGTAAACTTCGAGGTGTTTTTTTCCTTCAGGAAACTTTGACACTGCGAGAGCAATAATAATAACCAATAAGATAAAGGCACTATAGCGTAATGCTTTTATCCGATGCATACATAACAACAAAGCAAGAAAGCCGCTCATAACAAAGCACGCAAAGCCTGCCAAAGGGTCGATGACCATACCTCCGACTAGCACAAAAAAGAGCGATAAAACCAGTAACACCTTGGGAGAGCTTTGCTTTGATTCAGCCATAATGTAATGCAACTGCTGCGGATTTCTACAGTTTCAGCCCAATTATTGGGCCTACTCCAACCCCGTAATCCTCAAACTCTTCGCATATTCCACCCTGAATTTTATTTTCAGGGTCTTCTTATCATTGGGACTCAGCTTTAAATCCCACGATATTATCCCATCGTCAGAGAGCTTGGTCTCTTCCTTTTTGGGCGAGTCGAGGAAAACCTTTATCTGCTCATTTTTTGAAACAGGAAAATTATCTCTTATGTTAATACCGATTTCTTTATCTTTTGCGCTGGCAATGTCGATAGTATATTCATAGCCTACCTGCGCACCCTTGGAAATCACACCAGAATATTGGGTAAACTTTTTCAGCAGCTTCCTCTCCAGCTTAATACCTTCATCAATGCCAAGCGCCAAATTCATCTCGCCATCAGGAAGTATCTGCTCATCAACAACTATTGTATTCACAAACCGCTCATCAAGAAACATACTCATCTGCCCCGATACAATCGGAAATGGAAACGGGTTCTTCATGTCTGCCCTTAGATAAGCATAGCGAGAGAGTTTGGGCACCGCATAATATTCGAGTTTTGCCTCTTTGGACGCAGATGCTATCAATATCCTGTGCGGCTGATTGTCTGACGGGATATTGATCTTGCCCGGTAGTATAAAGCTCAATGATGTAGCCTCTGTCTTGATCTTAGGCTCTTCGAATAGCGGCGCCGGGGCCATTGCAGAGGCCTTTTCCATGCTCATCATCTGCATGTCAGCATCTTCCATCGACCTCTTTGATTTATAAATGGGAGTCCGGGGCTTATATATATCGACATACCATGCTGACAGCTCCGGAGCAGGCCCATAAATAGGCCTTGCGGTTGAGATCTCGATATCAGCATTCTTCCAGTCTTCTCCGGTGCCTTGGGTTATCGTCGCATAGCAGACAATATCAACCTTGCCTGAAGCAGAATCAGCGCGCACATCATAATGCGGGGACCAACCTGCTTTTGTGACGATATAGGAAACTCCTAAATTAATTTCGTTGTCAGCCTGAGAAAGCAGCTTAATTCTAATTGTCTTGCTCTCATCCCTTGACGATCTTAGACTCTTAAGCTCATTTTCGACCGTCTTTTTTTCTTCATTAAGCTTCTTTATGTTGTTTTCTAATTTTGCTACCCTCTCATAATTTGACGATGACGACTTTTCGATAAACTTTGCATGGGTTTCAACCTCGGATTGCGTAACCTTCTGGCTCTGTGGAAATGGAACTATCTTCTTTAAGAATTCTATCGAACTTTTTATGGCCAGGATTTCGTTTGAATTTGTATTAATAAGGTCGTTGATGCTGTCAAGCTTAACCTGCAGGTTCTCGATTTTATCGTTAACTGTCTTCTGCAGATACGTCTTTTCAACCCTTACATCAGATATTTTTACAGAACCCTTTTCTTTAATGGTCACCTGAACAGAGCCGTCCGTTAAATTTGTGGTCAGTCCTGAAATGCTTATTATATTTTCACCTTTCTTAACCGCTACTGCCGACTCTTTTTTTATCAGTGCGCTGTCAGGATAAAGAACAATGCTCCGGATTTTTGGTGCAGACTCTACCTCTGCAGAAAAAACCAACGCATTGGGAGAAATTATAAAAGAAAAAATCAGAATAGCGGCTGAAAAAATATTTCTGTTCATAGTAAAATCCTCCTGATAAACGTATTATTCATCTTACACATTAAAACAAAATAAATATTCGGTCAAGGTGCAAATATTCCGAAAACCAGACATGGAAAACAATCCCCTGCTGAAAAGCTATGATGACGATAGCACCAAGATTGTTAATCTCCCAATAGACGGAGTTCTTGATCTTCATATGTTTCAACCTAGTGAAGTAAAAGAGTTGCTGCCGCACTATCTTGCAGAATGCATGAAAATTGGTATTTTTGAAGCACGAATAATTCATGGCAAAGGCAGCGGAATGATGAGAAAGACTGTCCATGTTATTTTAGGACGTATACCTGAAGTCATTTCTTACAGGTTAGCAGGAGAGGACGCAGGTGGATGGGGTGCAACCCTGGTATCGTTAAGGCCGAAAGAAACATAGACGAGAGCATGATGAAGAAAGCCCCTTGCGCCATTCCAGATAAACAGCTATCTATTAATTTCGGCTATGATAAGGATTCTTTGCGCAGCCATTTTCAAGATAATCTTGGCAGGCCGGCAACTCTTGTTTTGACGGACAATTCAACCAATATGCTTTCGGTAAGGACAATCAACGGTGTAGCCCAGATAAGGCTTCACCGGATGTTTCTCTATTCCGGAGAGCCTGTGATTGCCGAGATAGTTTCATTCTTAAAAAACAGAAAAGCTTCGATGCCCCACTTTAGAAGTTTTATCCGAACAAACAGAGAACATATCACAAAAAAACATCCTAAAAGAGTATCGGTAATTACTGCCGGGAAATATCATGACCTTCAGGATATTTTTGATGAAATAAATCTGGAATACTTTGGCGGAATGATTAAGTCGCGAATCACATGGGGGACAAAGAGTGCAAGATATTTTGTCAGGAAAAGAACGTTGGGCAGCTACAGCAGAAATTCAAATATGATAAGAATTAACCCTGTACTTGACAAAAAAAATGTGCCGCGCTATTTCTTGGCTTTTGTAATCTACCACGAGATGCTGCATGAATCGGTTGGAGAAACTGAGAAGGGCTGCAGAAGAATCATTCATTCAGCTCAGTTCAAAAATAAAGAACGGTTATTTAAGGATTATGAGAAGGCAACCGCCTGGGAAACAACAAATCTGCGTTGAAGTTTAGGCATCGCCATTCAAGTCCGCTTCTTTCTGTACATATTGGCATCAGCTTTTTTAATCAGGGAATCTGGATCAACTGCATCGTCAGGATAAAACCCGATTCCCACGCTTGCACCGATACTGCACTCATTATTCAATATGACGAAGGGTCTTGAAATCTTTTTTACTATTTTATCTACGACAGGAAGAACATCTTTTTTTCTGTGAATATTGGGCAATATCACGGTAAACTCATCCCCACCCATCCGCGCAACCGTATCAGACTCTCGCACGCATGAATTTATCCTTCCGGCTGCCTCCACCAATAGCATGTCGCCAACCTTGTGCCCATATCCGTCATTTACAGATTTGAATCTATCCAGGTCAATGTAGAGAAGCGCAATTTTTGTTTTGTACCGCTTGGCATTGGAGATAGCATGATTCAGCCTGTCCATGAACAGACCACGATTAGGAATACCTGTAAGAATATCGTAATGAGCCATCTTAAAAAGCTTCTCTTCAAGCTCTTTCTGTTCGCTTATGCCTACGCAGGATCCTATATATCCTGCAAATTTATTCTCGGCCGAATAATGCGGAACACCAGTCTCTAAAACCCAACGGAAAACATCATCGTTTCTTTTGATGCGATATTCTATTTTATAAGGCTTCTTTTCGGAGTAGGCACCAGAGCATACAGCACGGAAGGCTTTATAGTCATCTTTATGCATTCCTTCAAGCCACCCCCTCCCCTGTTCTTCCGAAAAAGACCTCCCCCTGTAATCAAGCCAAACCTTATTGAAATAGCACCGCTCTATATTGTTTGATTTCGATGCCCAGATAAAAACAGGCGCAAAGTCGGCCATTAACTGAAAGGCCTCGGCGCTTAAACCGTAATCGCTCCAGTTGTTCTTCAGATTGGATAAATCTTTTTCGAGGGATTTTGATTTGCTGCGCATAAGGACAATCCCGCGCACCAACTCTTCTTTTGTTTTATTCTTTTTTACCATTTACGAACTTTTTCTATCCCAGCCTCACCACCAAGTCATCAGACTTTTCTGGCGGTGCTGTGATAAATTTTCTGCATCTTTCAATGTATATTTTTACAACATCATCCACAGGCAACAGTTTAGCAAGTTCGATAAAAACCTTAAGAGCATCTTCCCACCGATGGGTTCTATAAAAAGAAAGGCCTTCGTTGTAAACATTCAGGCTTTTTATCTTGGCTTCTTTTATGCTTTCAGGGTCCGCATCAAAAATCTCATAAACGGTGATAGGTTCCTCCTTGCCTTTTACCCTTACTTTGTCCAGTTCGCGGATATGAAACTTTTCGGGTTCCCTCAGCTTTCTTATAGTAAATTCGGATATAACAATAGGGATGTTGTACTTCTTTGTTATACCCTCGATACGAGAGGCGAGGTTCACGGTGTCCCCTATAACGGTGCTGTCCATTCTGGTTTCGAACCCGATTGTGCCCAGCGTCATCCTGCCTGTATTTATTCCAATACCAATATCTATGGCTGAGTGTCCGGTCTTTTTCCTTTCCAGATTGTATTCGGAAAGACTGTGCCTCATTCCTATAGCAGCTATAACAGCGTCGTCAGCAACCCCGGAATGTATGCCAGGGAAAAGCGCCATTATCGCATCGCCTATATATTTGTCTATAAAACCGCCGTTGCTTGTTATTACGGGGCCAATATATCTAAGGTATTCGTTCAAAAAGCGAAAGTTTTCTTCAGGAGTGAGCTTTTCTGAGATGCTGGTGAACTGGCGGATGTCAGAAAAGAGCACCGAGAGTTCCTGCTCAGTAGCATCGCCGAGATTAACATGCTCAACTTCTTCCTTGCCAAGAAAATTAAGGAACTGGTTAGGGACAAAGCGTCCAAAAGCAATATTCTTCTTCTGGATAGTTTCGTAGCTTTTTGCATTTTCTATGCAGACGGCAGCCTGACAGGCTAAAGCCTTTGCGATCTCGGTGAGGCCTTCGGTAAATTCTACTATCTCTGAATTCTCGGGATTTATCGAATTAATAAGCTGCAGCACCCCTATCACCGTTCCTTCCCTGTCGATCATAGGAAGCACAAGCATGGACTTTGTCTTGTAGCCTGCGGATGCATCGAAGCGCTTTGGACCGGTAAAGTCAAATTTATCGGATTCATAAACATCTGGTATGTTTACAATCTCTTTTTCCATAGCCGCATAGGCAGAGACATAATTTTTATTCAGCTCCAGAGGGGGGAACAATGCAGGTTCACCGTCAATAGCACCCAGAAAAATGTTCAATGATCTGTTTTGCGATATTTTGAAATGAAGCAGGTCGTTCTCCATGACATAAAGAGTTCCTCCATCCGCATTGGTAACGTCGCGCGCTTCTCTCACAATCATATCTAAAAGCTTCGAGAGGCTTCTCTCTGACATAAGTGATGCCCCAACCTTGGTTAGTTTGTCCACGGTTATTTTAAGCACATTATTAAAGGTCTCCAACTGCCTGGTTTTTCCTGCAAGATCCATGGCCAAACGCTGGTTGCTCTTAAGTATTTGCTGTTTTTCGAGAGCCTTTTGTATGGAGATGATGACCGCTTCTTCGGCATCCTGAGTTTTGAGAACATAATCGCTTGCTCCCAATTTTATGGCCTCGACAGCAGCAGAAACATCATACGAACCGCTAAGAATTATGAACGGAATCTCGCTGCCTTCTTGCCTGAGCTTTTTAAGAAGGTCAAGACCTGACATTACAGGCATTATCATGTCGGAGATAATAAGAGCGTAGCCGTTGTATTTTTTGTATTGCTCGTAAGCCTCCAGACCATTAGCAAACGCATCAACGACAAACCCGTGCGAAGTCAGCATCTCAGAGAGGACTTCAAGCATAAGAGGCTCATCATCCACAATTAGAATTGTCTGTTGCTGCTCTTCTTTTTTCATCCTTTACCTCGATTTCTTATTTGGCGGGATAAATTTAGACTGCTGTCCATAAAATAAGTGCTATCGCAATCATCCTCACGCTCCAAGTATAAATATTATAATTTTCCAGTTTATGCATGATTCCATTGCAGCGAAAGTTTTTTATGCGATGTGGCACAATCCCTCAAATACAGATTTATAAGTGTTTGGTAAGGAACACCAATTTCCTGAGCAAGGCTCTTGAAGTAACTAACTGTACCTTCATCCATCCAAAGAGTAACCTGCCGCTTGAGTTTGCGAGCATATGGATTTTTCTGTGCTTTCGAGAAATCGTATTCTGTTCTCATTTCACCACCCCTTTCCAATAACATTTCTGCTCCGCGCGAGCTGCTCTACGAGCAGAGATGATTCTTATCACCTCATCTTTACAAACCACCAAAATTCTAAGAGTATAACTCATCCCAAGAAGAATAAATCGCTCCTCCTCGTAATACGTTATGCCATTCATAATTTACAATGCAACTAAATTATAATGTTTTTATCAATAATACTTGAACTTAAAAATTATTATTAGGATGCAGTCTTATTTCTTTAAAGGCATTGCATATGCTCAGAATGCGCTAAAAAACTTTATCCCGAACAATACCCAAGAGTTTGGATTAAAGAAGACAAATTCCGCTAAAAGATTTCTGACTAACCGTTATAAATTGCCATTCGCAGAATTTGTCAGTGTCTCAAAATCAATATTTGTAGAGGCATTCTCATCCAAGCAGCAAGAGTGTGAACTCTATTTTTTCCGCAGCTCATCAATCAACATTTCTACCAATAATTTCACCTTCTAGAATTTTGGCTGCAAATCTTAATCGGCAAAAGACCTGTGACGGTATTTTCCAGAGACTAAAAATTTTAAAAAGAAATCTTGATAGCTAGTGAAAACCTCACAGTTAAAGGTTACTGTGAAGTTGTTATCTAAACCGATTCGCCTTCAAGATATTGTTGTCAGCAGGTTTTATTCTTTATTCCAATTCTCTATCTTCAAGCCCTTAATCTTATTAAAATGTTTTTCATTATTTGTTACCAATGTGTAATTCATCGTCAGGGCAGTAGAAGCTATAAGCAAATCCATATCATCAATAATGCTGCCGCTCTTTTGTATCCTTGCTTTTAGATCACTGAAGGTTTCCATTATCGCTCTGTCTATCGCAATGACAGGGAATAGTTCCTTAATCCTGTAAACGATAGCAAGGTTCTTGTCAACATTTTTTGACTTCTTGGCACCAAACAGTAATTCGCCGTATGTAATTACAGAAATCGCCTTTGGGATTTTTTCATTCTGTAGAAAACGCTTCTGAACAAGACTATTACCCTTGATGCTATAGATAATAATGTCTGTGTCAATCAAATATGGCATTTTTGGCCTCAAAACGATTGCTTTTCTTGCGGTGTTCCCGGATTCCTTTTATAATGTCATCCGCTGTTCTATCGTCATCCCATGCTTCTGACAAAGCAAGAAATTCCGCGGTGGGGTTGTTTCTGAACAGAGCAGGGTTTGACAGATATTTCTCTAAAATAGAGATAACCTCTTGGCTTAGAGAACGATTCTCCGATCTAGCAATATCTTTAAGAGAAGAGTACAGCCTGTCATCTATGTCCCGGACCTGAAGTATAGCCATGATAAAATACCTCCTTGTTACCGTAATTATATGTGCTCTTGCATGAAATGTCAATCAATGTGCATGAATATCAGGGCTATAAAACCACCACATTATTGGTGCAACTTTCTGAGTAGTTTTTATCTAAGAAGATATAAGGATTACGATAGTTTTGATCTTAAAAAATTAATATAGATCAGGCATTCAACTCAACAATACTTGTAACCCTTGCATAGTCATTGCCTTCAATATCCTCTACAGGGGCAAAGAGTACCTTATCTCCAGATCTAAGCTCAATTCTTGTTCTTACCAATTCCCTGGCTGTCACGTCCCAAGTAACCGAGACCAATTCAATCCCAGATAATCGAGACCACCATTTTATTTATCTTATTTCTTCCGCATTTTTAAGTCAACATTTTTCACCTCGATTT